>DASTIW010000037.1:0-265758 GCA_035717205.1 Propionibacteriaceae bacterium
GCTACTGCGGTCCTCGCCGCGGTCAAGGTCGTTCGTCCAGTGGGGCGCTCCACCTTGACCGCGGACTCCGGCCCGCCAGTACGACGCGCCCACCGCCGGAGCACCCACAACAGCGCAGGGGTTGACACTTTCATCCGTCGAACAGATGACCTTGCGGATCTCGACGTCGTAGTCCAGGAACGGGATGAACTCGGTCCAGGCACTCTCCCATAGCCGCACGATCGCGGCATATTTCTTGCCCCACCGTTCGGTCAGATCGTCCAGCGCGGCCCGTGCTGCTGCCGCGTTGGGGGCGGTGTAGATCGGTGCCAGATCGCGTTTCAACGCGTCCCAGTCGCGTTTGGAGGCGAGCCGGAACGTGTTCCTGATCAGGTGGATGATGCAACTTTGCACCGTGGTCAGCGGCCACACGTTGCTGACCACCTCGGGGAGGCCTTTCAAGCCGTCGCAGACCAGGAAGAACACGTCGTTGACCCCGCGGTTGCGGAGGTCGGTCAGCACCGCCATCCAGAACTTTGCCCCCTCCCCACGGTGCCGGCCCACAACCCGAGGACGTCCTTCTCCCCGGCCAGGCTGACCCCGATCGCGGCATAGATCGGCCGGTTCGCGACCTGGCCGTCGCGGACCTTCACCACGATCGCGTCGATGAACACCGCGGCGTAGACGCCTTGGAGAGGCCGGTTGGCCCAGTCGTTCATCTCCTCGACCACCTTGTCGGTGATCCGCGACACCGTCTCCTTCGACACCGAGGCGCCGTAGATCTCCGCGAAATGCGCCGAGATCTCACCGGTCGTCAACCCCTTCGCATACAAGGACAGCACGATCTCATCAACCCCGTTCAGCCGACGTTGACGCTTCTTCACGATGACCGGCTCAAACGACCCATCCCGGTCCCGCGGCACCGCGATCTCGATCTGCCCGGTTCCCTCGGTCAGGACCGTCTTCGGCCGGGTCCCGTTCCTGACGTTGGTCGACTCCCGGTCGTCTGCGGCACGGTGCTTCTCGTGCCCCAGGTGCTCGGTCATCTCCTCATTCAGCGCAGTCTCCAGGACGCTCTTGGTGAACTGCTTCAACAGCCCGTCCGGACCGGTCAGGGACAGGCCCTGCTCGCGGGCCACCCGGACCAGCTCCTTGGCAGCCGCCTCCTCCGCGGAGGGCTCAGACTTCTTCTTCGGCACAACATCCAGTGTTGCCATCACGGCACCTTCCCCGCTGACTTCCGATCAGCGTGTCTGGGCCGGAAACACCGTTTACTGCACAGTCCCCGACACCACTCACCGTTCTCGAGCAGGAAGGTGGTGAGTCCGGAGCCGAAGCTGCCGGTGCCCTCGATGGCCCAGACCCGGCGGGCGGTGGCATAGGTGTTCGCGAACGCCAGGACCCGTTTGTAGCCGAGGGCGTCGGTGGTGCAGTGGAAGTGGTCGAGAACGCCGCCGGTGGCGGCGTCGACAATAGCGGCGACGTTGGCGTCGCGGTGGGTGTCGACGCCGATGACGTGGTCGACCTGGCCGGACAACATGCTGGGCAACAGTGCTCCTCCATCTGGATGGGGATGATTGATGAGTTGGCACCGGTCTGGGTGCGGTCACCGTGCGGCAGGACTGTGATGAGGCACGATCCAAGTGGTCGGCCAGGCTTCTGATGAGGCCAGCAGTTCGGTGGGCCAGGCCGGTGCCGGCAACCACGACGACAGATCCAACGCAAGGGCACGACCAAAGAAGCGATCGGCCAATGAGACTTTCGGGTCAGTCGAGTCACCGGTACCGACACTGGCAGCGATCACCGAGATGACCGCGGAGGTTGACGGCATACCCGTCGGGTGTGTTTCCGGCGACGCACCGACGGTCCTCGACCGTGGCAGATCCGTCCGAAACAGATGCCCTCAAGGCAAGACAACGGTGCAGGTCAACGATCCAAGCCGAATGTGCGATAGCCGCGGCGTCCATGGCGTGAACGCCTGACGCCAGTCTCACAGTGGGTTTTGCCGACCCCGACTGAGCCGAGGATGAGCACCCCGGTGCCGTTCTCGGCGAACCTCAGCGAGCACAAGTCCACCAAGATCGACGCGATGCTCGCCAAGGCGACCGAGAACACCATCCCCGTGCTGCCGGCCGGCCAACCTCCCGCCGCCGCCCTGTTCGCCCGGAACCCGGCCGAGTACGCCGTCGCCGATCTCGCCGCTCCGGGGACCGGCCCGGCCGTAGGGATGGTGCGAGTGAGGCTGGATCATGAGGCGGTGCCAGCACTGGTGGGACTCGAAGTGCGCCAGTACAAAAATCTGCGGGACGTGTGGCTGCCGTGGAGCGACGGCCTCGCGTTGTTCGGTGTCAACGGGGCCGGTAAGACAAATTTGCTCGAGTGTCTGGCGCTGCTGCTCGGCACAACACAGACTTTGGCGCTTGCCGGGCCCCGTCTCGGCCGGGTGGAGTCAGATGCCCTCGCTGTCTTGGTAAGGACCGGGCCCGCGGTACTTCCGTGGCCCCCTGAGGTCGTCATGTCTTGGGGACAGCATCAGCCTGACCACCCTGAGCTGCAGGCAAGCATGCCAGCTTTCTCGCGGGCGATCGCCGATGGCGTCTGGTGGCACAGACTCGGCGCTACAGGCGGTGTTGATTTCGCTGGCGGCATGGCAGCCGCACGAATTCCCGGACACGTCGTGGACTACCTTGATGGACTGACCGTCCACCCCGTTATCCGCCACAGCCTGACGCAGATACACCACCGCCAGTCATCCCCGGAATATCCGAGCCCCGGGGTCGCCCGGATGTTCGATAGGACGCTAATGGCGCCGTACTTGCCAGACAAGATCGCGGCCTCGGCTGCCCGACTGCCAGACCTCTTTGCACCATTGCAGTCACACCTTTCCTGGCCCGATCAGTAGGCGGGCTGGATTCCGGTGCTCGAACTTCCGCCCACCAGTGAGCCGCCGGCAACGCTCCAATGGCTGCCCCGTGCGCGAACTGCGGAGGAGGTGAGCAGGGAATTAAGGCAGGCCTTCGCCAAAGCGAGCGGCCCTACGCAAGATCTTGCAGAAGCACTGGGTGACCTTCCTCTGGCCATCCCTCCGCAGGCGATGGACTGGCACTGGTGGCTACACCAAATCGGGCAGGACAGAGGCGCCGAAGAACTCAACCTTACCCAACCGCTGGTCTCACTCACGGCGGCCGGAGGTGATGACGCGGACTTTGTACTGTCCCTCGAGCACGAGGGTCGGCCTCTAGAGCTGGCGCAAACCGGAGACGCCGACCTGATCGAGCATTTCTCCTCGGGCGAGCGACGGTGGGTCGACGAAGCGCTAGCAACGGTCGCCCGCGAGTTGACCCGATTCGGCCACCGGGCAGCCCTACATGCACAGCAGTTCACCTTACTTAATGAGGACGCCGTCATGGATGCTGTCATGAGCGTGGCCAGTCGAGCTGAGCAAACCGCTCTTGAGTATGAGTTCTGGACTGGCGAGACCTTCGACCTTCTGCTCCAGGCACTCGAACCCCAGCTCATCGCGGCCGAACGGGCATTCGCTGAAGAGAACGAAAACCCCATGATTCGCGCGATCCATTTTGATCAGTATCCAGGGCTAGCGCTGCTACAGCCACAATTGGTCATTCGTGTTTTTGATGAACCCGAGGCCCACCTGCACCCGTCCGCCCAGCGCCGCATCGCCAAAGCGATCGACAGCCTCAGGCTTCGCGGCGAGAACGTCGTTATCGCCTCGCACAGCCCCCAATTCCTCGATCTACCGACTTGGTCGCTAGTCCACGTGCGCCCTGACGAGCGAGGGGCGGCGCAAGTGGAGATCCTTCCTGAGGAGGCGAATTCCGCGCGCAGCGAACTCGCAGCTCAGCTCGGCGTCGGCCGCGGTGAACTCCTGACCAACATCAACACCGTGCTGGTCGTTGAAGGCAAGCACGACCAGGTAGTTCTCCAGCGGCTTTTTGGCACTGAACTCCAGTCCGCCGGAATAGCTGTGGTGCGGATGCACGGCACATCCAACCTTTTGGCAACTGCGGAGCTGGACTTTCTGGACCGCTATCTCGACATCCCCATCGTCGTACTGCTGGACTACACGCGTGTGGAACGCGTCTTGTCGGGACGCCCAACAACTAATGAGGAGAAAGCACTACAACAGTTATCGCGCAGTCTCGGACAGAGGAAGCGCCAGTATAGATTTGTCGGCCTCCATCGTCCCGATATCGTTTGCTACATGAGTGAAGCCGCCGTGCGTGACGTCTATCCCGACTTTCCCGGTTGGCCAGCCGTCTTGAGCAGCTTCGAGAGTCGAACGAGTCGTCCTACGTTCAAACCTTGGCTCCAGGAGCAATTCGGTGTCGACCTGATCGACACTTATCGGATCGAGTCGGTCCTCGACTGCATGGTGGTCAACAATCATCACCCAGTTGGCGAGTTGACCCGAAGAGTCAAGGAGATAGTGAGCCATGTGCCGGGCGCGATAGATGGAGATCTCAAACGAGCTCCTGACGGCGACCCAGGCTGAGGGACTTCCAGTCGGCTTCACACCGCATTAGGGAAGTAGGGAGGTGACCAGCCGAGCCACCGGTGACCCCATCGATCCTCCGGATAGGTCCACGGGACGCGGCCGACGCGGCCGTCGGTCACGGGGACGTCATTGCTGAGAATGTTGCCAGCGCCGTCGTAGATCGCGACGTGTCCGGCACTGTTCCCGGTTGGTCGACCGTCCCACCACATGATGGCACCGCGGGGGATGTGGTTGCGGTCGGTACTCATCTTCCCGGCAGCGATCTGGACCTGTGCAGCCTGAAACGCGGTGCTAATACCGGACGCTTGCCAGCCGTAGGCCTGTGCGACGAGCGCGAGGCAGCGGCGGCGCCACCCTCGGGATCCGTGCGTGATTTCTTGTTCCATGAACGCGATGGCCTGGTTGCAGTCGTGGGCGTTCCGATGGCCTCGGGCGTACCGGGCGTCGAGTTGGCAAGGGCCGTTCGCGGAAGCGGGAGGAGTGGGATCCGAGTTGCTCAAGCAATCGGACTCAGCTTCAAGGTCGGCGGAGGTTAGGTCTGATCCGGCTGCCACGTTGAAGTCGACACCGGCTTCTGCGCCGATCTCGCGAGCCCTTGCCTCAAACCTGCTGTAGTGCTGAGGGTCGGCGTTGATCTGCACGCGATGTATCGCGATGGAGACCGGCAACTTCCACCAGTCCTTCAGGTCCAACAGTCCACCTGATCCGTGCTGACCGGGCCCGAGCAGGAAGCTCTTGGTCGCGTACACCGGGTCCAGACGCTGCACGAGGGAGCCCCAGCTCGTACGCTGCTGGAACAGCCCTCGACTGTCAGGGCCGGCCTTGTCGCCGTAGTTGACGTTGATCAGGTCCGACTCACCCACCGCGGCGACAGCTGCGATGTACGTAACTCGGCCCGCCGACGTCCCGGCTGGGAGACGCGGTGGACGAGCCACCTCGAGCACGGCCTTCTCAATCAGCCGGATATTCGAGATCTGCTGTCGCCGCGTCTCGTCCAGCCGGGTATTTCCAGTTGCGTCTCTCGTCAGCATCACTACGGGGTTGCTCTGACTCACCGGCTGGGATGCCGTTGAATCACCGATCACCCGGGCACAAGCCGCCTGCTGCTTTTGCTGCCAGGTGACCAGCGTCAACGAACTCACCAGTGCGAGCGGCAGGCAGAGCAGGAGCGCGACCGCTCCGGACGCGAGCCGGGAACCATGACCTAACACCTCAGCCCTCGCTCGAGTAGGGCTGCTCGATTGAGGCGACTAACCAGCGCCCGTCTGCCACGCGATAGCAGTACAGCTGGAACGGCTTCTCGACCTGGACGTGGCCGTCGGTCACGACCGCGGCGTAGGACAGGACCGTTCGCGACTCCGTGTCGACGGGTTGCTCCACCGCGGTGAACGGCACAACTCGAGCCACCCGCCACGACCCCAGCTCATCCAGCCCCACCGCGGTCGGGCCCTCTGCCTGCAAGGTCTCCAGCAGGTCCGGGGTGGCCAGGTCCCGGATCGCTGGGACCCATCGCTCGTCCGAGCGGTTGGACCGGGTCAGGTAGCCAGTCAGCCACGCGGCGGCGAGGTTCCTTCCCCGCAACAGCTGGTCGGATGCCCGGGGTAACGCAGCCGTCCTGGGGCGTAACGCCTGCGTTGTCTCTGAGGCTGGTGATGGCGCCAGGGTCGAGGACGCCGACGGTCGGGCCGACTCTGCAGATGTGGGATCACTCGTAGCGCGACCACCGATCGAGAGCCGGAAGACGTAAGCGCCGCTGATGGCGGTCAACACCAAAGCGGCAGTCACGATAGGCAGAAGCCATCGACCGACAGCTGGATGGCGCCGACGCGAGGACCTGAAACCGTCGCAGAGAACCAGGAGCCGATCAAGCATTCCGGCACCAGTCCGAGCTCCCTGGCGGAGCAGCCGCCGAAACTGGAGTAGCATGGAAATCATGGCATGGAAACTACAGCACAGTTCGACGGGAAGCCAGCGTTCTGAGTATTGACTTGATCAAGCACGCAGTCGTGTGGACAGCCGTAATCGGCCGAAGTACAGGCGAGCATCCCGCCCTGTCGGTTGACGCCGGAGGCGAGGCAGAGGATGACGCGTGGATGCACCGCTGACGGATCCGGCCCGTACGCAGGAGACGCGTCGATGCCGTGGCTATGGCAGGCTTTAGACGTGGTTGGTGTCGGCGCTCGGATCGCGGCGTACCGGCGGCGGCGTGGGCTGTCGCAGGTGACTCTCGCCGGGCTGGTCGGCCGGTCGGAGTCGTGGCTGTCGCAGGTCGAGCGTGGTCTGCGGGACGTGGACAGCCTGCAGGTGATCAACGATCTTGCCGCGGCCTTGAAGGTGTCCCCCACGATGTTGATCGGCTTCGAGCTGGCAACACAGGTCGCCGATCTGGGCCACCTCGCCACCGACCCGGTCCGCCGCTTCCTCGACGGCTACGGTCAGCTGCTGACCGCGCCGCAAGTGCCGACGCTCTCCGCCGGAGAACTGCTGGCTCAGGCCGAGTCGCTAAATGAGGACTATCAGGCGGCTAGGTACGAGCAGGCGCTCGGCACGAGTCCTGCGCTGCTGGCCGGTGCCGATGCTCTACTCCACACCAACGCGGACGCGTCGGCGATCCATGCCTATGTGGCCGCGTACGTGGTCACGGCGAAGATCCTGCACAAGGTGGGCGAGAGCCGGCTCGCCGGGCTGGCCGCGGATCGCGCAGCGACGGCGGCGAGTCGGCCGAATGCCTCGGCGGTGGACCGCGGGCTGGCGGCACGTGAGGTGGTCAGCGCCCTGCTCTCTCTCGGGCAGCCGCTGGCAGCCGAGGCGTTGGCGGTCGACATGGCCGCCCGGCTCGAGGCTGACGCCCAGAGTGACAGCGACGAGGTCGTCAGCTTGCGCGGGTCCCTGCTGCTGCTGGCGGCGGTGATCGCAGCGCGGAGGACGGAACGGTACGAGGCGCTTGACCGGCTCGCTCAGGCCGAGCGGCTCGCTACGCGGCTCGGGCACGACGGCAACCACTGCTGGACCGCCTTCGGCCCGACCAACGTCGCCATCCACGCGGTCTCGATCGCCGCCGAACTTGGGGACGCCGGCGAGGCGGTTCGGCTGTCCCGGCAGGTCGACCCGGCCCGGCTTCCAGTAGGGCTGACCAGCCGCCGGGCGCAGCTGCACCTCGATCTTGCCTGGGCCTACACCCAGCAGCGCCGAGACTCCGACGCGATTCTCCAGCTTCTGGAAGCCGAGCAGATCGCGCCCCAGCTGATCCAGTTCCATCCGCAGGTCCGGGAGGCGGTGAGCGACCTGGTCGGCCGTGGCCGGGGCGCGTCCGGCGTCCTGCACGATCTCGCCACCCGAGCCGGGATCCTCACCGCGTGAGTGGCCACGTCGCTCTCGTTGTCACAGCGGCGCCACTTGCGCGTCAGCTGGACCGAATCCTTACGACCCTCACGACGGCTGGCTGGCGGGTGACCGTGTGCCCGACCGAGGCGGCACGCGACTGGATCCCTAAGGTTCCCGACGACATCCTGTTGTCCCAGCGGATCCGGCCCGACGCCGTGATCTGCTGCCCGGCCACCTTCAACACCCTGAACAAGTGGGCGGCCGGGATCAACGACAGCCCTGCCCTCGGAGTCCTCAACGACGCCATCGGTCTCAGCACTCCGATCCTCGCCGTACCGATGGCAGCCGAGCGCCTCACCGCACACCCAGCGTGGGAAGCGACGCTGACCTTCCTGCGGCGCGCCAGGGTCGACGTCATGGAGCTGGCGACCGGGCAACTCACTCCGTCGCCGGCGGGAGTCGTCAGCGGTACCGGCGAGGATGTGGCCCAGCGATTCGACCCGGAGTTGCTGCTCACCTGGCTTGAGGGGGCCCACCGCGGTCTGAGCCGGGCAGATTGATCTGTCGCCGTAGCCCGGTGCGGGTAGTACGAAAATGCGGCTCACCCAATATGGAATCGACGATGCTGTCCCGGTCTGCTTGTCATCGAGGAGCCGAGCATGGATCAAGCCGTATCCGGCGAAGAACTGAACGCTGAGGCCGTCCGTCACCGTGCCTCATTCGAGTACCGCTCGATGGTACTGCGCCAGCTCCAGGTCACCGTGGACTGGCAGCAGATCGAGTGGCTCGACTTCGCAGCCTGTCGGCGTGGTCGACCGGCGACCCGCGACACCTGCGCCGCCTGCCCGGTGCGCGCGGAGTGCTTGAGCGCCGCACTGGCCGCCGATGATGGGGCGCAGTGGCGCGGTGGGGTAAGCCCAGACGAACGCAAGCATCTCTGGCAGGCGCTGGAGCAGGCGTTCGTGACCCTGCGTGATCGCGACTTCATGCACCTGGACCGGCTGGTTGACGGCCGGGGCGTCGCCTGAGGCCGCAGTGATGGAGTTCGCCGGGTCGTCAGTCGGAGCGTTCCTTGTCGCCGAGGCCCTCGATCTGGCGGATCCGTTCCAGGATGCCCTCTAGATGATCCATGCTTTGAGGGCTGATCCCGCGAGCCCGCAGCATCAGACTCTTGGCACGATCATCCTTGACCGCGGCCAGCGCCTCCAGCTCGTCGTTGATCCGGTCCTCCATGGTCGGGTCGAAGAAGTAGCCGATCGGCACGCCGAACAGGTCGGCCAACGCGGCGAGAAGACGGGCCGACGGGTTGTCCCGGCGTCCGGACCGGAGATGGGAGATGTGGACCCCGGAGACCGTGACGCCCCGCTCCTCCAGAGCGTGCGCCGCGGAGTCGTTGGAGTACAGGCCGCTCCGCGTCGGGGCCGCCACGGTGGCGAAGAGATGGTTCAGCTTCTCGGCCAAGCCGGGGATGCCATCGCCGCTCACCTTCAACTGCCCTCCTCGTTGCTACCACCGGCCCTGCAGACCGCTGAGGTCAAGCATTCCACAAGGGCCACTCCTGGGCACAGCACCCAGCTCGACCCGATAACTTCAGGATGTCCCTGTGGTTGCGTACCTGATGATGTGCTATAACTAGAGTTACCATCGCGCCAGTTCAAAGTTTCTCAGGAGAGGCATGACAAGAATCGCATCGCCGGGACCGGCATCCGCGTACGGCGCCCGGCCGGTGTCAATTGACATTGCCCGGGGACGGGGCCTGGTCGAGACGAAGGAGGCGCATCAGACTGAGTCGCCCATCACGGGAACGACTCTGCCCGTCCCTCATCAGGTTGTGGCTGACCGCCTATCGCTGGCGCACTGGCCGCCCGGTCACCAGATCGTGGTGTGCTCCCTTGCCGGCGGCGCCGGCCGTACGACCCTGGCCGGGCTGCTGGCGACCGTGCTCGCCGAGCTGCCCTTTGCTCACATCCGGCAGCCGATGGCGGTCGTGGAGGCCGCGCCGCGCACTCTCGGCTCGACATCGCATCGCTGGGACCTGGTCGACCTGCCCGAGCCGGGACTGGCGACGAGTACCCGCTCCGGCGCCTGGGCTTTCACGGCGGGACAGTCGTCGTTGCGGCGGAAAGACTTCTCCGTAGTTGCCGTCGATGCGCCGGCAGGGATGCCCTCTGATCTCTCTTGCATCGAAGACGATCGGAGCGCCTCCCTCCTGCTGGTGACCCGCCCCGATCGGGCGAGCCTCGCCGAGGCGGCCGAGGCGCTGGTCTGGATGCACGACCGGTCACTCGTCTCCCGCACCAGGGTGGTGGTCGTCATCAACCGTGGCGTCGGCCAGCCCGACCGCAGTAGCAGAGCGGCGGCCACCGCGCTGGGGATAAGGTGCGCGGCCGTCAACAGCCTGCCGTTCAGCTCGACACTCGGACCCGGCCGAGCCCTACCGTCCGGACGTGACCTGCCCGTCCGAGTCCGCCGCGTCGTCTCCCACGTCGCTCTCGACCTCTGGTCCGCCTCCGTGGACCGTCGATCCGTGCCACCCCGCATCAATGGCTGACCACGAAGGAGTCCCGATGACCCACTGCACAACCGCCACAGGCGTCGCCGCTGTGGCTTTGGCACTCACCGCCGTCCCCATGTCGGCCTGGGCCGCGCCGCCCTCGGCGGGTCCAAGGGAGGTGGTGGATGGCCCCGACATCGCCGCCGGCGCCAGGAACGCTCCAGGCAGGCAAGCCATCGGCGACCTCATCAACACGATCGGCTTCTACGCCATCATCGCTTGCCTGGTCGGGCTCCTGGTGTCGGGGCTGATCCTCGCCATAGGGCCTCGACTGGGCTTCACGCAGGCCAGCACCATCGGCAAGGTCGGCATCTTCGCAGCCCTGGGGGTGGCCTTCCTGGTAGGCATCTCGGCGACCCTGATCAACTTCTTCTACAACGCCGGCGCCTGAACGCGGAGCCGAGCCGACCCGGAGGAGCGATCGATGAGGAACCGCAACACGCGACGGGCCGTTGTGATCGCCGCGACCCTGCTCGCCGTCGTCGCGGTGGGAGTTGGCATCTACGCTCTCGGGCGCCCCACAGTCAGCACGCCGCCCACATCATCGCCGAGTTCGAGTGGCGTCCCCGCCACCTCCGCTGGCAGTACGGCGCCGACGTACGAGCCGACCGACCAGAGCGGTGCACCGGAGCCTGGTCTTCAGCGGGGCGAGGTGGTTGCAGGAGAGAGCGCCAGCACGACCGGGCCAGCGCAGCTCCCGCTGGGCTACACCCATGACCAGACCGGAGCGGTGACCGCGGCAACCAACTACCTGATCTGGATGAACTCGATCAAGATCGCGGACAAGAAGACCGCTGACGAGATGGCCGCCGCCACCGCGGCGGATCCGGCAACCCGCACGGCACTGGTCACGTCGTTCGACATGCTCGGGTCCGGCATGAAGGACATGACGGCGGATCAGCCCGAACCTGCCAGGGGCGCGTACGCGGTCGCCGCGTACACACCGAGCCGTGCGCTGGTCTATGTGTGGTCGCCCGAGGTCATGACCGATGGGAACGGCCAGACGGAGCACCTGTGGGCCATCGACGCCGTAGCACTGGTGTGGTCGGATGGTGACTGGAAGCTCGATGGTGCGCTCATCGCCAAGACCGGCGCCGCCGCTGTCGACCCCGCTGACCCGACGGGCAACCCAACCGCGGCCGAGAAGCACTCCATCCTGCGTCGGACGCCAGCCGACCCCGGAGAGATCACCGACACGGCGGACCAGTCGTGGTTCGAGTACGCCAATGCGCCGCTCTAGCAGGGGACTCGCCCAGCTGCTGGCAGCGCTGCTGGTGTCGCTCGCCCTGCTGGCATCCGCCGTCCCCCGCGCGTACGCCGAGCCGTCCACCAACGAGCGTCGCAAGGTGGCCGAGGACGTGGCGGCGTCCGTGTGCAGGACGGTTCCGCAGATCCCGAAGCTGCCCACGTCGGTCGAACTGAACCGGCTCTGCCGCTCCGTCATCGTGGAGAATGTCGACCCGGAGGGCAGCAACAGCGGCGTCCTCGCCGCCTGCCAAGTTGCGCTACCCGTGCTCGCCAAGGCCGCCGTCAAGTACTGCGCCAGCGCCCTCGACAAACTGCTCGACCCCGCTCGTCGGTTGTTCCTCGACAAGGTCGTGCCGCTCGCGCAGCAGTTGGCGTGCGTGGCGTCGAGCCCGGCCGCGTTCGACTGCCTGGCGCAGCAAGTCCACGTGTGGCTGAAGCAGTCAATCATCAGCCTGTGGCAAGGGCTCCTCACGGTGCTGACCTCCGACACCAAGGTGATCGACCTCGTCGACGGCTGGCGCAACGCTGGAGTCGTCTCCCTTTACAGCGACATCGGCGGGCTCGGCGCGACGGTGCTGCTCGGCCTGATGCTCACCTCCCTTATCGTCTCGGCCATCCGTTTCGACTTCCGGCAGTTCGGCAGCACGCTGCTGGGGGTCGTGGTCTGGGGCATGTTCTGGTCGGGCGGCGCGGTGGTCGCCGTCCTGCTGCTCAAGACCTCCGACGACGCTGCGCGGTGGATGGCCGGCAGGCCCGACGCCAGCGGGCAGACCGATCTGAGCCGCGCCGGCAAGGAGTTCGGCAACTGGGTCGACTACATCACCGGCGCCACTCCGACCGCACCGGGCGCAGTGTCCCCGCTGTACAGCCCGGGGAGCTTCACCGCGCTCCTGATCTGCCTGCTGCTGATCGTCGCCATCGTGGTCACGCTCGTCGCCTTGGTGATGCGCAACATCGCCCTGCTGCTGCTGATCGTGCTGCTGCCGCTCACCCTCGCCGGAACGGCAGGGCCGAGGATGACCCGGGACTGGTTTCTCTCCGCGCTGCGGATGTTCGTGGCCCTGCTGTTGGCCAAGCCGCTGATCGTGATCGCCGTCCGCCTCGGCGCCGTCCTCGTCTCCGTTCCGGAGCAGGGTGAGCCGCAGGCGACGTTCTCCGACGCGATGCTCGGCGTGGCGATCATCCTGCTCGCCGGTCTGCTTCCCGGTGTGATCTACCGATTCTCCGGCGGACTGATGAACACATCCGCCGGGGCGGCCCCACGAGCCAGCGGCGGCGTGACCGCCCAGTCGGCTCAGTCGGTCCAGTCCAGCATGGACATGACCCGGCTGATCATGGAGCGCAACGCATCCCGGCCGGCCCTGGCGACCGGCTCCGCCCGAGCGGCGGGATCCGCCTCGGGGCCGGCGCCGTCCGCAGCCGCTCGAGGCCTGGGTGCGGCAGCCGGCCCCCTCGGGCTGGCCGCGATGGCGACGGCCATGACGGGCAGCGCCCTGGAGTCGGGCGGCCGCTGGATCGCGGGCCACGCCGCGACCGGCGGCGGCGTGCTTGGTGACGTCGAGGCGCCGCACGTGCCGACCCCACCGATCTCGCGGATGGGCCACCACGGCGGTGGGCGGCAGCCGACGACGAGCCAGGCCGGGTCAGATCGCCGGGTGAGCGAGGCCCGCCCACAGCCGACTCACATCACGATCAACCAGACCGTCCCTAGCGAGCCGCTGCGCCCAGGTCTGCCTCCATCGGGCCCGCAGCTGCTCATCCCCGGCACCGTCGTGCCCGACCGCGCTCACCCGGAGCTGCCGGCGGCACCGAAGGCCCTTCCCAGCAAGGACGACGCGCGTGAGTAGTCAGCAGGTCCGCTTCGGTCCGCGCGAGTCTCGCGGCTGGCTGTTGGGCATGACGACCTCACAGCTCATGCTCGGTGTCATCGCCGCCTTCACCACGACCAAGATCCTCGACGGCGACACGACCGGATGGACCCGCGCCGGCTGGGTGCTCGTCGCCGCGACGTGCCTCACAGTCGCGTTCCTACCGCTGCGTGGGCGCACGATCGTCGAGTACGTGCCGGTCGTGGCCAACTTCTGGCTTCAGCGCATCACCGGCCACGACGTCTACCGAGGAGGTGTCTTCCGAATGCAACGCGCCGACCGGCTCCCGACATTCGTGCTGCCGGGTGCCCTTGCCCACCTGCAGCTGATCGCGTTCGACGTGGATGGCAGCGACGGCGCACAGGTCGCCGTGGTCAAGGACCCGCACGCCAAGACCTACACCGCCGTGCTCGCCCTGGAGGGATCCACGTTCTCGCTCCTGGAGACGTCGGTCCGGGGCTCCCGGGTCGACGCCTGGGGGTCGCTACTGGCCCAGCTCTGCTCCGAGAACGCGGTGATCAGCCAAATCCAGGTGCTGGAGCGGACCGTTCCTGACTCCGGCGACGCGCTGCACCGCGACTGGGCGCGGCGCGGCATCCACGACGGATCGTTGCAAGCCGCGAACTACGAGCAACTCCTTGTCGCTGTGGACGGCTCCACCCAGGCTCATGAATGCTTCATCGCTGTGAGCGTAGACGCTCGGCGAGCCGGGCCGGAGATACGGCAGGCTGGCGGCGGGCACCTCGGGGCGGCCGCGGTGGTGATCCGCGAGATCGACAAGGTCGCCGACGGGCTGAAGAGCGCCGGCGTCCAGGTCGAGGGCTGGTGCCCGCCGCGGTTGCTCGGGGAGATCATCCGCACCGCGTACGACCCGGCGTCGCGCCCGCTCGTGCAACGCCGCGGGGGCGCGCAATCCGACTTCCGGGGTGGTGACGTCGGGCTTCCGTCCGGCGTCGACCCGCTCATCTGCGGGCCGATGCGGGCGGAGAACAGCTGGTCGCACTACCGCACCGACACCGCCGTACACCGCTGCTGGTGGATCCTGCAGTGGCCCCGCCAGTACGTGGATGCCGGGTTCCTGTCCCCGCTGCTGCTGTCCTCCCAGTTCCGCCGCACGGTGTCGCTGGCCCTGGAACCGCTGACGCCGACCCGCGCCAACAGGCGGGTGACTGTGAAGCAGTCCGGGGTGCTTTCGGAGTCGGTGATGCGGCAACGGTTCCGGCGACGCACCACCCGGCGGCACGAGGTCGAGGCGAGCGACCTCGACCGCCGCGAGTCCGAGCTGGTAGCTGGCCACGGCCTGTACCGGATGCTCGGCTTCCTGTCCGTCTCCGCCGACGACCTAGCCCAGCTGGAGGCCGCGTCGGGTGAGATTGAGTCGCTGGCCCAGCGGTCGCAGCTGGAGGTGACGCGGCTCTCTGGTGAACACGACCAGGCGTTCGGCGCTGCCGCACTGCCCCTCGCGCGAGGCCTGCGATGAGCCGCACTCACACCGAAGCCGTACGACCAGTGCCGATGGTGGCGCCCCGTACACCGTGGCGCAGCCGGGCAATCGCTGAACCCGTCGACACCTCGTTGGCCGACATCCTCGGAGCCTTGGACCTTGCTCCAGCCGGGCGTGGTCCAGGTGGCCGGCATGCCGGCCGGGTGTTTCACCGGATGCGGCTCCGCGCGCAGGAGGAGACCACCGCTCAGATCGCCGGCACCTACCCGTTCGTCGCCGAGCGCGGCTTCACCGCCGACGGCGCCTACATCGGCCGGGACCGGTTCACCCGCGGCGCCTTCCGCTTCGACCCGTTCGAGCTCTACCGGGCAGCGCTGCTGCCCAACCCCAACGTCGGCATCTTCGGCACCATCGGCTCCGGCAAGTCGTCGCTGATCAAGACCATCGCCCTCCGGCTGCTCGCCTTCGGCGTACGTTTCATTAACCCGGCCGACACCAAGGGCGAGATGTCCGCCATGGCCCGCGCCGTGGGCGCCACCTTGGTGCAACTCGGACCCGGCATGGGGAAGGCCCTGAACCCGCTGTACGCGCCACCGAAGCCGGTACGGATGAACGAGCGAACCTACATCGAGTTGATGGAGCAGCAGCGCCTACTGCTACTCACCGCCCTGGGCGCCACCGCCTCCGGTCGTCCGCTCACCGCCCGAGAGGAGACCGGCGTCGAGCAGGCCCTTGCACAGCTGACCCGACAGGCCGAACACGTCGGTGCGGCCCGGATGCGGCAGCCCAACCTCGCCGAATTCTGCGACCTGATCCTGAACCCCACTGCCGAGATGGCCGCCGCCATCCCCGTGCCGCTGTCAATCCTGGCCGACGACTGCCTCGACCTCGCCCTGCGCTTCCGCGCGATGATCAAGGGCTCGCTCAAAGGAGTCTTCGACGGCGAATCGGCGGAGATCGACTGGAACAAGCCCGGCGTCGTCATCGACATCTCCCGCATCCGCGCTTCCGACGCCGGCGTCGCGCTGACTATGACCTGCGGACAGGCCCTCGTCGACCAGATCCTCACCTTCACCGATCACCAATGGCTGCGCATCCTCGACGAGTGCTGGCGACAAATTCGCTACCCGCACATCGTTCGGCGGATCTCCGAGGGCCAGAAGCTCGCTCGCGGGGACGACGTCACCTCCGGCTCCGCCACCCTCATTTCGTTGCACCGGATCTCGGACCTGATGGGCGCCGCCCCCGATGTCCGCGAACTGGCGCTCGGCCTGCTCGCCGACTGCTCGACCCGCATCATCTACAACCAGGCCGACGACCAGGTCCCGATCACCCGGTCCACGCTGAACCTCACCGACATCGAGGCGGCGCTGCTGCCGCGACTTCCGCAGGCCACCGCCCTGTGGAAGGTCGCCCAACGATCCTTCCTGGTGGATCACACCGTGCTGCGGGACGGCTACGAGTGGGACCTGATCCAGACCGACTCACGCATGGGCAGCCGGAAATACGAGACCGTCGCCCACCCCGAGGATGCGATGGCCGGCGAGATCCACCACGCCGTCACCGAGCCTCCGGAGCCGGTCGAGGGGGCGGCATAACCCCATGTGGCGCTGGTACACCGCCGAGGACCGCAGGCAGGCGGCCGCCGTCCTACTCATACTCATCGTGATGGGCCTGACGGCGCTCGCGGCAACCCCGGTGCTGACCGGGGTCATCGTCAGCGGCGACACCGCGGGCTTTCGCGATCCAGGTCGGTGGCCGCTCATTGTCGCGAGACTCTGGCAGCAGCCGGGAGAGCCGGCGACGGCCTTCGGCGTCACCGGGCTCTCACCGGTGATGTTCTGGATGGTCGCCGTCACGGTGATCCTCCTGCTTGGTCTGGCGTACGGGTACTTCGTCGTGGTCGCCTACCGCCTCATCGCGCCGACCGCGACGGGATTCGCTGGCCGCGCGGACATTGCCAGAGAACTCTCCGTGTCAATTTGCCGAAAGCGGGCCAGAGTCACGCGGCCCGATCTCGATCGACGTCAGATCCGCACGGTCCGACCGGCCCAAGTCGGAGTCCCTCTCCACCGCGCACCGGTCACGCGGACGGATCTATGGCTGCCGCTGGAGAACGCGACGGGTGTTATCGCGCCGCAGCAGTCCGGCAAGACGCTGATGGACCTCCTACACAAAGTGATCGATGCCCCGGGCGGACTCATCACGACGTCCACCAAGCTCGACCTGTTCCTGCTCACCGCCCGCGCCCGCCAACGCTCCGGTTCTGCGGTTCAGGTCCTGGACCTGACCGGTGCCGCCAACTGGCCCGACCGGGTCCGGTGGAACCCCATCCATGGCTGCACCACGGTCAGGGCTGCGAAACGCCGCGCCCAGGCACTGCTGCGGGCCACCGCTGGAGATACCAACGACACCGCCGGCAACCATGCCTTCTTCGAGCGGCGCGCTGGCGACGTCATGACGGCGTACCTCCTCGCCGCCGGGCTTACACACGCGACCCTGACGGAGTTCGTCGGCTGGTGCCAGAACGACCTGGACACCGAGGCGGCCGCCATCCTGCGCGGATACCCCGAGTTCACCGCGGTGCGCCGCACGCTGCAGCAGGCCCAGGCGGTGGTCGAGGAGACCCGCTCCGGAATATGGGAGACACTGCGCGATGCGATCACCTCCCTCACTGATCCGGACGTGGCGGAGAACGCGCTCCCCAAGGCGGAAGAGCCCGCGCTTGATCCGGATGCCTTCATCAAGACCGGTGGCACGATCTACGTCATTGGCTCCGAGAATGACGCAGCATCCCAGGCACCGCTCGTCACAGCCTTCGTCCAGGAAGTCCTCGACAGCGCCCGTCGCCTGGCCATCGCGGGCAGCCGAACCACCGGCCACGAACGGCTGGCACCGCCTTTCACAGCCGTCCTGGACGAGATCGCTTCGATCTGCCCACTCCCCGACTTGCCTGACACGCTGTCCGACTCAGCCGGCCGCGGCGTCCTCATCCACTACGCGCTTCAGTCGCCGGCGCAGGCCCAGGCGCGCTGGGGCAAGTCCGCCACAACCCTGTTCGACAACACCACAGCGCTGACCATCCTCGGCGGCCTCAAATCCGAGGAGACCCTCAAGTGGGCTTCGCTCCTCGCCGGTCACCGCCTCGAGGAGCGCCGCAGCCGCCAGCTGGGGCGCACTTTCACCGACACCGGCTCCTTGCACATTGGCAGCGAGCGCGTGGACATCCTCGAACCGGCCGCCGTACGCCAGATCCCCCGCGGCCGAGCCCTCCTGATCATGCGCTCGATGCCCGCCCTGATCGTTCACCTCAAGCCAGCCTGGAAGCGACGCGACTGGGCGACTCTTCAAGGGGACGCCAATGAATTGCGGGCGCCCACGGCCGCGGCCGTTCTGCGAGAGCCGCATACTCGTGCTGTTGATACTCCTGCGGCGGCCCTTTGATGACCGAGTTCGAGGACGACCCGCTCGGCCCAGTGCCGGACTTTTTCGGCTCCGCCTCTAATGTCGGCGGGCCAGATGAGATCGCGGACCTGCGACGCGAGGTGGGCAACCTGCGTGACTTGGTGGGCGCCCAGGGCCGAGCCATCGAGGCCATCGACGCCGCCATCGGGAAGCTTCTCGACAGCCGCGACGGCAGGCTGCGACCGGCGCCATGGTGCTACCACGAGCCGCCACCGATGAAGGACGTCGATGTGCTCCCCACCTGGGTCGCCTGGTTCAACCTGCGCTATGCCCCAAAGGAGCAGACCAAGCGAATCCCGTACTGCTGGGAGCAGCACGGCGGCCTCGCCGCCGAAATCGCGACGGTGGCCTACGCGTGGCAAAAGGCCTTCGACGACGTGAAGGCCAACAGCGACGCCGCCCAGATGTGGCATGACCGCTGGCTCCCGGGCTTCCTGCAGCGGATGCGCGGCTGGGCGCCGGCCGACTGCTTCGACGGCAGCCACAGGCACGAAGCTGGCCGCCGGGCCACAGCTGCGGCTGGATCTCGAAACCTTCAGGAGTCGGGGTGATCGCAGCCACCGAGGCTCGTCTCCCTGCCGCGCTTCCTCCAGTGGCCAGGTTCGGGTTCGACGACGGCTGGCTGTTGCTCAAGCCAACCTTCCTGAACCTCCAAGGGCCAGTCCTTCTCGTCGATCAGATCCACATCGGGACCCCTATAACTCACGGACTCGAACCGTTCGGCTCGCGTGATCCGCGGCTGCGCCTTCCCGTCTGTCGGATCCGAGTCGTCATTTGCGGAAGCGGCGTGACCCTTTGGACCACCCGCGACAGACAGCGTTGCCTGATCGCCGCCCACTGGTTCGAAGCTCCCGATGTGCCAACCATCTGCTGGGGGTCAGCCGAGATGGTCCTCCTGGTCGGCGATACCTATGCGGTCCAAACCAGCTGGTGCGCTTTGTGGACGTGCCTCATTGGAAAGGCTCGGATTGAGCGACGTCATGCCGCGGATCGGTAAGCCCTCAGTTACGGACATCGTTACCTATCGGTCTCGCGGAAAGTTCCGGGGGCATTACAAGCGTGGTAAGCACTCCCGGCCCGCACAGCAGGCCCAATGCCGCTCACCTGTCCCTTTGCGGGTGAGCAAACAGGCTAAACTCGAGGTGTGCGTCGGCACTCGTCGCTACGGTAGTGCCATGACATGGCGCGATCAGGCGGAGTGGCGGCCCCAGCAGGCCGTGGAGTTGCGGTCTGGCATGCGCTTCGTGCTGTCGGACGGATTGCGCGAGGGTTGTTGGGCCGTCGCTGAATCGGCCGGATGCGGAGCATCCGGTGGATGCTGATTGTGGGGCCCACTTCTACCGGTCTGACTTCCAGGTTCACACGCCTAGGGACGCGAAGTGGAAAGGGAAGAAGACGACCTCTGACGCCGACCGAACTGCGTACGCACAGAGTTTCGTCGCGGCGTGTCGACGTATTGCCTTGAACGCTGTAGCGGTTACTGATCACCACGATTTGCTGTTTGCTCCGCTGATTCGCAGGGCCGCGAAAAACGAGACTAACGAATACGACCAGCCGTATCCTGCGGAGCAACGTCTCACCGTCTTCCCCGGTGTCGAGTTGACGCTAGCTCTCGCGCGGCAGGCGCTTCTGATCCTCGACGCTGACTTTCCGGATGATCGGCTGCCGTCGGTGCTCCAGGCGCTCGCGATCACGCCGCGCGATCCGGCCGAAGCTGCCTTGCCTGATGTGAAGCCGCTGGATCACATCACTTCCTTGGCCGATCTGCACAAGAAGCTCGACGAGCACGATTGGCTCAAGGGGCGCTACATCGTTCTGCCGAATGCCAGCGACAGCGGCCATAAGACAATTATGCGCAAGGGTATGCAGGCTGAGTATAAGGATATGCCCTGCGTCGGCGGATAC
Source organism: Propionibacteriaceae bacterium (assembly GCA_035717205.1). Taxonomy (GTDB): domain Bacteria; phylum Actinomycetota; class Actinomycetes; order Propionibacteriales; family Propionibacteriaceae; genus Microlunatus. The sequence goes on from DASTIW010000037.1 coordinate 20,304, forward strand.
TTGGACGGCTCAATCGACAAGGTCGGGACTGGCAACCGGCGAATCTTCGCCGGCGAGGATCCGGCATGGGGCAACAAGCCGCTGGCTATCTTCCAGACTTCCGACGCCAGGTCAGTCGACTTCGCCGATCTGGGATCGCCGTCGACATGGGTCAAGTGGGCAGAGCCGACGGCCGAGGCGCTGCGTCAGGCATGCCTAAGTCATCAATCCCGCATCTCTCATACGAGTCCGCAGGTGCCGACAGTTTTCGTGTCGCGAGTGGCCGTCTCCAACAGCAAGTTCCTTGGGCCGGTAGACGTCGCCTTCAACTCCCAGTACAACGCCGTCATCGGCGGGCGGGGAACTGGCAAGTCGACAATTCTCGACTACCTACGCTGGGGGCTCTGTGATCAGGCGGCCCAAGCAGGTGACGAGGAGCTGGCGAACCCGACCGTGCGACGAGAGCGGTTGGTGGAAAACACACTGAAGTCGGTTGCGGGACAGGTCGAGGTCTACTTCACGATCAACGAGATTCCTCATGTGGTTCGCCGCGACGCCGCATCGGGAGACATCCAGCTGAAGGTTGGTGGTGCAGGATTTGCCAAGGTACGTGAGGAACACGTCCGGTCGTTGCTTCCCGTGCACGCCTACAGCCAGAAACAACTGAGCAGCGTTGCGCTGCGCATGGACGAGCTGACTCGATTCGTCACTGCCCCGGTGCAGCGGTCTCTAGACAGCATCGATCAGGAGATCACGGAGGCCGCTGGCAAGTTGCGTGAGAATACGCCAAGGTACAGCGAGCGCGTCACCTTGATTCGGCGATCGCGCGCCAGCAACTGGCCGAGCGATCCCTTGATGATCAAGCCCGCAACCTGCGGGCAGCCTTAACGGACCTTTCCGATGAGGACCGCGCCACCCTAGGTGCGAAGCCGCAGTTTGATGTGATCCGAGAGTTCCTTCGGTCCCACGAGCGGGAGTTGGAGGATGCGTTTGGTGAGGTGCAGGCGTCGATCGACCGGCTCAGTGATGTTCACGGTGCGCTTCACGCGCCGGGCGGAATGCCCGCCCGCATTGCGGACGACTTCTCGGCCCTGATTGACGCGCGGCGGCAACTTGTCGAAGCACTCCGCGGTGATATAAATGCAGCTCTCCGGAGGGCGACAGTCGCCCGGGTCGAGGGAACTCCCGAGAAAGCCGCAGTGGTTGCCGTCAGCGAGGCGATTAACTCGTTCGACGACCGGTACGGGGAGGTCAAGCGCCGCTCGACAGCTCAACAGGCCAAGCTTGATGAGCTCTCGGGGGTGGAGGCGCGCCGAACACAGGCCGCCGAACTGCTTGCCAGTCATCGTCGTGATCGTCAGGCACTTGGAGATCCACTAGAGGGACACGCTGTGTTGCGAGGCGACCTGACAAGCCTCTATCGCAAGCGATCGGAGTTGCTTACGAACGAGACCGCCAAGGTGACTGGTCTCTCGGACGGGCTCTTGAAGGCCAGCATCAAACGCGGCCAGGGACTCGGGGCAGTCGAGGCCAAGTTCCGCGGATTCATTCAAGGATCCAGTGTCCGTGGCGGCAAGATCGACCAGCTCTTCACCGGCCTTCGCGGCGAGTCGGACCCGCTGGAAACCTGGGAGTCTGTTCTTAACGAACTCGAGCACCTGCTGCTTCTGGAGCAAGATGCGTCACACACGTCTGAGATGACCCCCAATCTCACCCGCCTCGGCTTTCCTCTCCAGGACCAGCAGCGTGCCCGAACCCGGATGACGGCGGATGGCTGGCTGGACCTCGCCCTCACGCCGATCCGAGATCAGCCTGTCTTCGAGTATCAGACCAAGGAGAACGAGTTCATTGCGTTCAGCGCTGCATCTGCGGGCCAACAGGCGACAGCGCTGCTTTGGGTTCTGCTCGCGCAGACGGGCGTCCCGCTGATCATCGACCAGCCGGAGGAGGACCTTGACAGCCAGATTGTGCAGCATGTGGTGACTCGAATCTGGGCTGCCAAGCAGAGGCGCCAACTGATCTTCGCGAGTCACAACGCCAACTTGGTCGTGAATGGTGATGCTGAGCTCGTGGTCGCCTGTGACTACCGAAAGCAGGGCGACCAGTCGGGAGGTCGCGTGAAGTTGGAGGGGGCGATCGACATGCCGGCAGTGCGCGACGAGATCACGGGGGTTATGGAGGGTGGCGAGAAGGCGTTCCGTCTTCGAAAGGAAAAGTACGGCTTCTGATGTTTGTCCGCACCAAGTCCCAATTTGCCCAGGAGCGTAAGTGAGATCCTGGATGGGTATGTGTGCGCTCTGCCGTACCGTGCATGCCGGGGGGCGAGGCCCGGCGCGCGGGGAACAGGACCGGCGCAGCCGGCTCTCCGCGAAGAATCGTTGTAGGGACGGTGGTGCCGAGCATCGCTGGCGTAGGTCGTGGAGACCGAGGCGATAAGCAGCGTGTCGTACCGTCGTCTCGGCCAGAGTAGGAGTTTAGCGAACTCCGATGCCGCCAGCCGACTTCACCTAGGTTTGCAGACCCTGGTCAATGAGGGGCAACAGGCGGCTGCTGTGGCGGCGTTCCAGCGGGCGAACGTCCGGCTCAAGGAGCCTCTGATTTCGCAGCTCCAGCAGGCCTCACCGAAGCGCAGCGGCGGCTCTGACACGAACCGGTAGGTCACTGGCTTCCGAGCCAGCGGCGAGGATGGCGAGCACACGGGCGGCGGAGTGATACAAGCACCACCGCGTCGCCGCTCACGGCATCGACGTAGCCCAGAGGTCCTTCGCCTCGCGCTCCGGCTCGCAGGGAGCAGTGCCCCCGCTGTCGCCTGTGCGCGTAGGTTGAACACACTCCCTGCCATCCACCGGCGTGGGAGGCCTTCGGCGAGAGGTCGGGCGCTGGCCGCTGTCGACAACGCGGCTACAATTACGACCGCTAACCTCTCGGAGCCAATTGGTTGTAGGCGATCTGAGTCTTATCGGTAGGTGTGGCGTGTCAAGTGAGCTGATACGACCACGAGCCATCGACAGGATTTCGCCCCCTACAGCTTGCAACGGAACTCTTCCCTTGAGCAGACGGCCCGCCCTGGATCCCTTTGCGCCAGCCGGACGTTGACCCAGGCGAACAGTGCGGCTGGGTCGCCAGGTAGATTGTCAGAAGCAGAGTGGGCTTAGGAGGGGACAGGCGCACCCGCCAAGGGCCCGAGCATGATCTCGGCAACGATCATCATGGGCCCCTCTCGATCGAGTTTGCTGGGTGATCCCGTGCCCGTTCGTGGCCGAGGTGGTCGTAAAGGGCTGCGTCGCCCAGCGCGGGATCCTGTTCGCCGCTCACCGACTGGACTCCTCCCCCATCGAGCGGGGTGCGGTGGTTGAACATGATCACCGCGGCCAGTCGGGGTTCCTGGTCAATAACCGAGCCCTGGAACGGCAGTGCGAGTTGGTCCGGCCGATGGGTGTCGAGGTACAGCCGAATGATCCCTGTCTGCTCATTTCCGTCGAGGCTTGACCAGGTCAGGTCAGCTGACTCGGGGTCCGCCCCTGCGAGCCGCAGCCATTGTTTGCGCTCAGCAGGAGTGAGCGCGCTCCAAGTCTGGGTGACACGATCCCGAAGGACACGCGTCGCCTCGGTGTGGTGTTCCACACCACTGATGGGCGAGACGAGGCCAGCCGCTCCAGCAGCAAGGCGCCGATCCTGGCTCGTCAGCATCGTGCCGTGCGCAGTGAACAACGGGACGCCATCCGTGCCAATAAGGCGGCGAGCCTGTCCGCTTTCAAGGGTCAGCGCCACCTGGTGCTCCTCGGCGCCGGTGACCTCGGCCAGCGGTTGCCGCGACCTGGTGAGACCGTGCACATGATCGTCGTAGCAGCGCTGGTACCAATGGCGGCTGACGTGCACGGACAGTTGGTCGCCGTCGAAGCGGTCGTCGGTGGCGTGGAGTATCGCCCGGCGGGCGGCGACACTGCCGAGATGGGCGACGATGTCCGCTGCCGCGTGGGCTGCGTCGTCGACGGCGACGTCACGTACGACGCCAGCGGCCTGCAGCGCGTTCAGGCCGTCCGCCGCCGGTCGGATCCGCCGGAGTTGAGCAGTCGTGTCCTCGACTTGCTGAGCATCGATGGTAACGGCGGGTTCGCCGAGGTTGGCTCGAAGGGTGTTCAGGTAGACGTGCAGATACCAGTCCCGGAGCAGCCGACCCGCCGGGTTGTAGCGGATCTCGCCGGTCCGAGAGTCGATTCGTGAGGTCTTGATGATGTTGCGCGACCGATCGCGGCCGGCCTCGATGGCCCTCCGGCGCAACTCCTGGAGGTCGTGACGGGCATCGGCTACCGCCTGCTCACGGGTGGAGCGGGCGACGGCTTCGGTGAGAGCGGCCTGCATCTCAGCGCTCGATCTCGCCGAGGTCGATGCCGAACTCGTCGAGGATCTGCTCGTCGTCCATGGAAGCTCGCAGCTCGGCTATCGACTGGTCACGCGCCTCACGGGTCTGGGCGGCGCGGCCGCGCATCACCTCAGCGGCGTCCCAGGCGGCGGTCTCGGCAGCCTCCTCGTCCGGTCGGTCGGATTCGGGTGGTGGGGTCTCGGGCATGCCCATTCCTGTCAGCGAGAGATAGTTCGGACCATCTCATGATCCTGCCGGTCCGACGGCTGTTGTGCGTCGACGCGGCCCGGGCCGGGGTCCTCCCGGAGCGCGAGATCGAGCTGATGGGCCCGGCTTGCGGCGCGCTCCATCAGGATTGCCGGGTCTTGCTCGACAGCGATGACGGCGGCGTCCGACGGGTCGATGCGAAGCCGTCTGGCGAGTTCCAGCAGGTACGGCGGCCGTTGCTCGGTGGGCATCCGATTGGTCAGCTGACTGAGCGAGCGGAACGCCGCGACCTCCCGTGCCGCATTTCCGTCAAGCCGCGCCGCATCGATCTGGCGAGCCGCAATCACCGTGGCCGCCGGCCGGGCGCCTTGCAGGACTTGCGCAAGCGTGTCCTGTTCGGTCGGGAGAAGCGATGCCGGGTCGGTTCCGTCGGGCAGCTCGGCCACCCTGACGTCGTACGGACTGTGGTTGGTGAGCCGCCGCCACGCCGCTTCGGTCGCGTTCCGGCCTGCATCGTCTCCGTCGAACGCGAGGTAGATCGGGCGCCCACCCGCCACGGCACGCAACTCCTCCGCATTCTGCTCAGTGAAGGACGTACCGATCGATGCGAGTCCAACCCATGAAAGTCCTCGCTCGGCAGCGACCAGGTCCACCGCGATCGCGTCAAGAGGACCTTCGCACACCACCGGCAACCGGCCGACGTTCACGCTGGTGGCGTGGGCGGTGAGCCCGTACATCACCTCGCTCTTCCGGAAGATCGCGGTGGTGGGTGAGTTGAGGTACTTGGGCGCATCGCCCTTTCCGACCTGCGGCCCTGATCGGGCGGTGAAGCCGACGAGGCTGCCGTCGCGGTCCCGGAGCGGGATGGTGAGGCGGTCGCGGAACCGGTCGATCAGGTGGCCGTTGCGGGCGCGCGTCCCTATGCCGGCCGCCTCGATGTGGTCGTCGGTGTAGCCCAGGCTTCGGAGGTGATCGGTGAGGGCGGTCCAGGACCTCGGGGCGTACCCAAGGCCCTCCGAGCCGATCGCCGCGTCGAGACGGCGTTCCCTGAGGTAGTTCGGCACCCAGGACGACCCGATTTGTCGGCGGAAGAACTCTTGGCTGTCGGCGAGGACACCGAGCAGGGTCGCTCGCTCGACTGGAGGCAGCAGCGACGCCGCGGCGCGGTCGTGCAGCTCGTCGCTCCGCTCGGCGGCGAGTGTGACACGGGCGGCCAGCGCTGCTGTCGACGGGTCGGTTACTGATGCAGGGACGGCGGCCGTGAGGATCTCGGTCGCGGCTTGCATGACCCGGGTTCCCGTACGGCTCACGATGTCGGCCATCGGGACGTGTTCGACGGCGGCGAGGGGATGGGCCCAGGTGGCGACGTAGGGAAAGCTGTAGCCGGCGGTATCGACGCCGTGCGCCGCCATCACCAGGTGCGCTACGGACTCCGCCTCGACCTCTCGAATCCCGGCGCACGGAGTTGGCTGGTCAGCTTCGGCGTGCAGCATGATGTGGGCCAGCTCATGGGTCAGTGTCTTGGCCGCTTGGGCGTCGTCGACGTCGTCGCGGACCCAGACCTCCCGCTCGCTGACCTTGGTCACGCCATTGGCGCCGCCGAGCCGGTCCACAGGTCCGCGCAGCAGGCGGTAGCCGCGCTGGCTGACCTCGCCGACCAGCGCGTCCCAGACTCCGTCGGGCGTCTGACCGGCCAGCAGAACAGGTTGGGGCGCCTCGGGTAGCGGCGGTCCTTCCGTCTGGGCGACGTCGAAGACCGGGGCTGGCCGGAAGCCTGTGATCTGCTGTCGCTGCTTCGGGCGGCCATCGGGTCCCAAGGCGGGTCGGCCGGCCTCGTCGAGCACTGGTGCCCGGCGCAGGATGGGCGCCATGACGCGGAGCGCCTTCTCGCCGCGCCGGACCTGGCGGTTCAACGCCTTCCAGGTGGTGTAGCTCGCGACGGCGGTGGCGTCGGGTCGTTGGGCCCAGATCAGGATGAGGTTGTTGAAGCTGTATCGGTGGAGGCGGCAGGCGAAGTCGAGCCAGGCTTTCCATTGCTCACCGGTCTCGATCTTGGTGATCGCGTCGGTGAGCTGCTGGTGCAGGATCTCGATGGAGACACCGTCTTCGCTCGGACCCCTCTGGTCGGAGTAGTTGCTGCGGGAGCGTGCCCTGGCCATGGATGTCAGCGGCGTTCTAGTGCGGCGAGACGGGCAGCGTGCTGCTCGAGCACGGCCTGCTGGGCCTCCGCGGTGGCACGCAGCTGGTCGAGCTGGTCTTGCAGCTGCTCGATGATCAGCGGCAGGTCGGAGGTTACCGGCGGCCGCACGCCGTGGTCGTGAGGCTGATTGGTCATCGATGTCTCCCTGCTAGAGGTGTCGGGTCGGTGCCGTACGGGTGGGGTTCGTCAGGTCGTCGGTCGCGGCAGCAGGCTCGTGGTCGATGGCTGCAAGGATCCGGGTCGCACCGGGTGCGTTGCCCTGCCAGCCGCCGCATTGGCTCTCTGTGATCGCCCGGTGCGCCGCGGTCCACGCCTCGCGCTGCCGGCCGGCTTGGTCTGGTTCTGGGCCCAGGGCATCGTCGCCGGTCACGCTGTAGACCGTCCGGTAGGCCACCGTCTGCCGGATCGCCTCGGATCGTCCGATGCCGGCGCCGATGCTTCCCAGCCAGGTTGCGGGCTCGCTGGCGGCTGCGGCGGCGAGTGTGGTGATCCGGTCGGCCATCTCGGTGTACCGGCCGGGGAGGTAGCTGTCCCACGGTTGAGCGGCCGAGGGCGGCGGCGCGGCCGCCAGCCAACTCGGCACCGCCGGCGCGCTCATTCCGGTGGGCGTGCTGCTGTGGAGCAGCCGGTCCAAGCGGAACACCAGCACACGGGTGTCCGACCGGGCGTCCGCGTAGCCGCCCATCTGCTCGGCCCGATTGAGGATGTCGTCGACCCGCCAGCCCGCACCTTCCGCAAGGTGAAGCCGCTGAGCGACGCTGGGCCAGGCCGCGTCGGCGGTGACGCCGGGACGCGCGGCCTCGGCTGCCGCGTGGTAGCGATCCCCGACGTGGACGCCCAGGGCGTACTCGTACTCCACCGCCATCCGGCGCAGATCACCGAGACTCGCGACCGCCTCCCGGATGGCCTCACTGGCCGACGGCTCGATCCCGGATCGGGTGATGATGCTCGCGAGTACGTCGCGGCTGGCACCGGCCATCTCCGGGTGGTGGTCCGGCCCGTCGTCGGTCATTGAGGCGACGTACAGCCGGGTGCCGTGCCGGGCCCGGCTGACACCGACGTAGAACTCCTCGCGGGTCAGCTGCGGATCGACCAGGAGATGGGCGTGGTCAACGGTCAGGCCCTGCGCGCGCCGAACAGTACGTGCGTAGTCCAGCTCGACGTGGGCGGCGACGTACCCAGCGGGCAAGATGGCCCGGCCATGATGGCGCCGATGCTCGACGGTCAGCGCACCGTCGTCATGGACGGCCAGGACCCTCCAGCTGTCGCCGTTCTTCACCCAGTCGCGGCCGCCGTTGACCGCCAGGCGCCGCTCGTTCCGGCGGGTCGCGACCCGGTCCCCCACACCGGCCGCCGTACCGTCGCGCAGCTGGACGCCGTCGACCTCGACCTGTCCGGAGACAATCAGGTCGGCACGAGCCCGGGCGTTGAGTTCGGCAACGGTTGACGTCGACGTCGCCAGCAGGAGGCTGTCGCGCCCGGCTCGAACATCCTCGAGCCAGGTGGCGTATGCCACCTCTGGCATGGTCGTCGTGGTGCCGGCGATCACGCGGCCGCGGCTGAGGTAGAAGTCGGCCGCGGCAGCGATGCCGTCCCGCACCTGGAGGGTGGTGGCGGCCTCGGAGGGGTCGACGAACCGCACGACCTGGCCCATCCGGACGGCACCGACCTCATGGTCAAGGTGTCGCAGCACACCGCCCGCCTCGACCGCCGCCAGCTGTTGGTCGTCGCCCGCGAGCCGAACGACAGCGCCCGCGGCTCGGGCGCGACCGATCAGCCGGTCGAGTATCAGAGTGCCCGCCATTCCCGCTTCGTCGACCAGGATCAAGGTGCCACGGGCGATCTGCGGCTCATCGTGGTCGAACTTGGCCAAGGTGTCGGCCGGGATTCCTAGTTCGTCTCCGAGCACGTCGGCGGCGGCTGCGGACGGAGCAAGCGCGACCAGCGGGCGGCCGGTCTCCCCCCACGCGTCCACCACGGCGCGCATGGCGGTTGTCTTGCCCGTGCCGGCCGGGGCGAGGCCGAGTTGCACGAGACGGCCGGAAGAACAGAAGGCGCGGACCAGGGCGGTTTGACCGTCATTGAGGCTGTGCCCGCCACGCCTGCTCCGCTCGACGGCCTCCTGGATCGTCGCCGGGTCGACCCGGTGAGCCGTACGGACGCGCGCCGCGGTGACGATGCGCTCCTCCGCATCCAGTATGTCGGTGGTCGTGTAGAGCGCCGAACCGTGCTCGATGAACACCGATTCGCCGTCGGCCCGGCGTAGGGCGCCTGGTTCGCGAAGCGTCCGGGGGTGGCGATCTCGATGGAACGGGCAGGACTTGTTGCGCTGGCGACGATCGCCTCGATCAGGTGGTCGCGGTCAGCGGCATGAAAGTTGCGGGACTGGCGGTGCGCCTCTGCCCGAAGGTGATGGACGTTCCAGGTTGCTCGTGAGGACGTGAGGGCGTCCAGCACGTTGTCCGTCAGAGTCGGGACATCGGCGGCCTCCCCAATGTCGGCGCTGTGCAGCGTGAGGGTTTCGATGGTCGTGGCCGCGTCGATCGTGCCCAGTACGGTGGTCGCCTCCTGCTGCCACGACGCCACCATTTGTTGCAGCGATCTGCCGTGGACCTTCTCCGGCCGCTCACGCAGGGTGGCCTGCTGGTAGAGCGCATGTCGCGTCGCGGCCCCCGGATCGTGGCCATGCCGATCTTGGTAGTCGCGCAAAAGTTCTTGATACTGCTGTTCGATCCCGTGGCGACGCTTCGAGAAGGCATCGATGATGGCCTGCGGCATGCCGACGACTTCGCGGACGGGCCGGCGACCGTCGTCTCGTCCGGCGCGTTCCTCGAAGGTGATACCGAGGCGGGTCCGGAGCTCGTCCTCGATTCGCGTGTTGTATCGCTCGGACACGGACACGGCGGCGGCGAACAGCGCGCGTCCGTCGAGCGACCGCCACTTCTCATCCGGCCCCTGCACCTTGTTCGAGATGGCGACGTGGGTGTGCAGGTCCGGATCGCCGGCGCGAGAGTCCCAGTGGTGGAACTGAGCGGCGATCAACCCGAGGGTGTTGATTTGAGCCTGGCCGCGGTTCCCTGTTCTGGTCAAGGCGATATTTGACTCGATCCAATCGAGGGCGTCCGCCACGGCAGCCTCATGCGCCTCGAAGATCTGCTGCCTCGTGGCATCTGATCCGAGGCCCCAGAGCGCGGCCACTGACTTGACCGGTGTGAAGACCAGGTCGTAGCCGGCGACAGCCTCTCGGCGGGTTGTTCCTTGTCCGAGAGCCTCCAACTCGACCGGGTCCACGGCGGCTCGCTGGGTCCGTTGTTCGAATTCTCGAGCAGCGGCCTCCTGCCGTGCCTCGAGCTTCTCCTCATCGGTCAGCGGCCGGCCCAGGAACGAGCCACGCTCCTTGTACGCCCGGCGCGCCAGCGGCTTGATTGCAGCGGTGTTGCCGTACCTGGGGAAGCGGCGGCCGAGCCGTGTCGCGTGAGCAGCCGCCGTTTTTGACATCCCGCCTGCGATGAACGCGGCCTGCAGGGTGCTGGCGTTCGGGTGCATGCCCTCGCCGAATAGCGACCGCATCTGTTCCTCAGTTACGACCCCGCTAATGGCGAGACGTCGAGCGCCCTCGCCCGACCAGTGACCCGGCGGCTGCCCGGTCGCTGTGTAGTAGGCGGCCAACGAGGCGCCAGGGGCAAGCTGACCGTCATGTGCCGCCACGGACCGGATCAGGTACAAGTAGCCGTCCCCAGCGTGGAGCACATGGATTGTCATCACGACCCATAACTATAGTTACCACCCAGGAGGATCTGCAAGAGGTGTGTCCTAGTCTCCCAGTCATCTTCACTCGCGGTGGCGTGACCGACCGAGCTCAGGAACGAGACCGCCAAAGCGCTTGGGCGCGGGGCTCAAGATGCGCCCACCCACCTATCCTGGGCGAGTTCGGCGTTCGAACGAGGTTTCTGTTCAAACGCAGTAGCGCCCTGACAAGTGGCGACGAGACGGGCCTCGAGCGTCGAGCGAGAACCGCCACGCGATGCCATGCTGGATGAGGACGAACCAGCCAATGCCGCTCGATTCCTCTGAGGGATGCCGCGCCCATGGTGGAACCGACACGACGTTTGGCCCATTCGCGAGGATGTGGATGGCACTCTCGACGCTAGCCGTCACAGTCGGGGTTGCGACACCACCGGTCACCGTTCGGGGTCTAATCGACGTGCAGGCGGTGCGCAGCATGGAAGAGCCCGCACGGGTGAAGCGAGCGCTGGTCGTCTCTGGCACCTCGCGCCCGAACGGATACCTTCACGTCGATACGGCGTGCTTGAGGCTCGGAGCGGCTGGCCGGACTCCACTGGCGGGCAGTCCCGGCGATGGCACCGTGGTAGCGTCCCGGCGCGGCGCCGCCGTACTCTTCGCCACCGGCATCGAAATGTGTGTCGGGGCGTTGCGGCGGAGAGCGGACCCGGATGCCGAAGCCGCGCGTTACTCGCCACCCCGGGTCCGGGCCAAAGGAAAACTGCAGTGATCCAGTCGCCGCCGGTCACCGAGGATCTACGCCCTCCCGGGCCCAGCGCTTCAGAACTCGCGGAGAGTCGACGCCTGGATCGCGCCTTCCTGAATATGATCACCAGCGTGCCTGAAGCGAGCTCGACGCCACCCGCCGTTCAGCGACTCAGTGCGCTCGACGTGGATCTGGCTCCGGCGGCTCCCGGTATCTATGCCTGGTACGGGCAGCTCGGGCTCGGGCCCCACGACTGGCGACCTCAACCGAAGGACGGGTCCGATCTCGCGGTGGGCTACTTGACGAAGGCCATGGCGGACTTCGCTCGAGTCCATCAGCCGAGTCCGATTCGGCTTAAGGGCGACGGGACCTACGGCCTGGGGTGGACGGGAACCCTCCGACGTGCCTCGATCGCTGACACGGGTGGCACCGATGATGAACCGACGATCCACGCCCGACTTGCCCCCCTAATTGGTTCGCCGGACGTCAGGCAGCTGCTAGTGATGCTTCTCCGAGAGGCCACCCCGGTCTTTGCAAGCCCGCTCTACATCGGGGTCGCCACGAATCTCCGATCACGGCTCGCGGAGCATCTCAAGAGCTACGAGGACGCCCGTCAGCTGATCCGACGAGACCCGGTTGCTGCCAAGCGCCTCCAGTTCGACGGAGGCGACTTTGGTGCGCGGCTCGCTGGCACTGGGCTTCAGCTAGAGCACATCATCTGCTGGGTGATCCAGGCCGACCTCGAGCCAGACGCTGAAGGTGGGAGTATGCCCAGCGCGTCAGCCCGAGAGGTGGCCGAGGCGGCGGAGTGGATCTTGCAGCGAACTTTTCTACCCGTACTTGGAAGGCGTTAGCCATGTCTCTTGGCCAGCTCGGCACCGCACCCACGTTCCAAAACCACGCTCAAGGTTTAGTCGGCGAGTTCGTAACACCAGCAGGGAAGGTCGCTTACTTGATGACCAAGGCTCGCCTTGGCGCAGACGCAACTGACCCTGAACGGCGGCTCACGCGGCACCTCGTGCCCGTCCGAGAAGTGATTCCCGCGGAGGAACTGGACTTCAACCAGTTGCTGCAACGTGATCTGGACGATCACCGCGTGGCGGTTAGCCTGGTGCCGTACTTGCTGAACACCGACTGGACTGGGCCGGCGTTCTTTCCCCCAATCGTCGCCGTCGCCCTGCCGTTTGAAGGGCCGTCGCCGTCGAATTTCCCCCCGCTCGGCGAACCAAGTCAGGCGACCGAGGGGTTGGCTTGGGAACAGCGCGATGCCGAACACCATTTCCGGGTGCGGCGACTCTTGAATGACGCCGGACAGCCGAGCCCTGTGGCGCTTGGCCAGGTGTGGTGGAACGACGAGTTCTGTCGAATCGTCGTTATTGACGGTCAGCATCGAGCGATGGCCCTGTTGGCGATCGATAGAACGATGAGGAGCGCTTGGCAGGGCAGCACCGGCGCCCGCTACCGCTACTTCTACGAGTCGCGAATCAAGGAGGCGCTGAAGGGCAAGCCTAAGTTCGAAATCGAGGTGCCGGTAACTCTTCTGTGGTTCCCAGAACTCTTCGGGACTGACAAGGAGCCGCACAAGGCGGCCCGAAAGCTGTTCGTTGACGTGAACAAGGAGGCTCGCACTCCGTCGGAGTCAAGACTCATCCTTCTGTCGGACGGCGAGTTGATCAATATTTTCACCCGGACAACACTGACCCAACTGCGCAATCAGTCGGACAACGAGTACCTGCCGCTCTACTGCATCGAGTACGACAACCCCGACACAAAGACGACCCAGTCTGCGCGCTGGTCAGCTTTGTCCAATATTCACGCTCTCAAGCAGATGGTCACGCGCACCGTGTTCGGACCGACCAAGTACATTAATAGCGTCGATCTTCCCATCGGCAGTCGAGAGGCGGAGGAGGAACGCAACTCGTGCATGCGTCAGCAGCTCCAGGTGAGCACGCTCTTCCCGACGCAGATTGAGGGGGACGAGCCCTTCTCGCGCGATCGCTTGGGCAATACCGAGTTCCCAGAACTTGCAATTCCGAAACTGTCAGAACGGTTCCGTGACACGTGGAGCAGCGCCATCTTGGTGCTCCTTACGAAGATCAAACCCTGGGCATCCCACGCCGCAGCGCTGACTCGCTTGAAGCAGGACTGGCTTGTCGATGACGCGATCGCCACGCTGGCGCACGACGCCCTCTTTAGCGGCGTCGGCATGTACTGGACACTGCGTGATTCAGCCCAGTACTGGCAAGAGGAGCACTCGGGCTCCAGTTCTCGGAAGCCGGACGTGGTCAACGCGTGGGAGATGATCACTGCGAAGCAAGCCGTATTTGAGGACTTCAGAGCGGAGCAGCTTCTTGGATCGAAGGCGAAGCGCAACTCCGCCAACCAAGTATTTCAAGCGATGAACACGCATGCTTGCCAGCTCGGCATCGCGTTGACGCTCGCGACCGTCTTTCGGCATGCGCGAACCGGCGAGGACGATGTGATCGCCGTCGCGGAGGCCATCGCATTGGGTGTCAACGCGTGGATGGACAGTAAGACGACGGGTCAGTACGACCGCCGCACCGTGTTCGCGAGGCGCACGGGCGACACGCCGAAGCACCCGATCAACCTCGTGTCCAACATGGACACTCCTCGTGCAATTCAATTCAGGTACTTCTGGCTGGAGATCCTCTGCTCCCCGCAGGCGCACAGCAACATCGGCGCCATTCTGGATGGCGACAAGCTCGCGTCCCTTCGCGACACGGCCCGCCATGCGTACGTCTCGTACATCGCATCCGAGAAGGCACGTGCGCTTCGCACGAGCAACCCTGAGTTGACAGACGCTGAACGCAAGGCTCGAGCCGAGACCGATGCTCGAAGCGAGGTCCGCCAGGCCTTGATTCGGTGGTTCGATATCACCGCGACTGATATTGATGCGGGGCTTGCCGGCGCTGAGACGACTGCGGACGCACACGACGCGCTCGACTCAGGCGACGCTGAATTGGGATCCCACGGCGGCGAGTTTGACTCTGGTGCAGAAGACCCTTCCGACGCTCCTTCGGAGCCGACCGCGGAGGACGGCCTACCGCTCCCCGAAAGTTAGGTCATCCGGTCCAGGCGCCGCCGCTCCTCAGCCTCCCGAATCCCCGAGCGCGCAGGTAGCCGAACCGCCAACGCTGTTAGCGCCATCGTCCAGACTTGTCGTAGGTCTCGGCCGGGCACACCGTAGTGTCTCTCGCCGAGTGGAAAATAAGGTGACAGACGACTTCGAGTTCACCCTTCGCCCATGTTCAGCCGCGTCCGTGGGGGGCGCGTTGCCTTGGCAATCTGGGCGCCTGGTCTCACGGACAGCCTGGTGGCACCTAGCTACTGACCTACCCATCGCCGCCGATCATGGGCGATACGGCCAAGCAGGCGGTGCAGGAGTGGGTCGCCAAGTTCCGTGCGGACGACCACACACTGCCCGCGCTGGTCTGACCGACGCCCTGCCAGGGTCCCCGCAGCACGGCTTGTCCCGTGCGCCGTGGACGGGGCCCCGCCCGCGCGCCGGCTCACTCCTCCCTCCCCAGTTGGGCGGATCGGCTGGATCTGTCAGGGGTTCCCGCTATAAAGAGCACCAATACTAAAGAGTCAGGTGCCCCATGAACGTCAGGCCCATGCCCCCTAATGCCAGGCTGGCACATGAACGACAGCCTACGGGCGGAGCCACGTCCCTGCCGCGAGGAAGCCACTCATGAACACCAACGTGACGCGCGACTTCGGCGCCCTGACACGCTCGGCCCCTGGCTTGGCGAGGCGGCGACTCGGAGCGCCCGACGCCGACCCCGCCGGCGCACTCTCGGTGCTGAGCCACTGGCAGCGCGCCGGATACCGCGGCTACACCATCGCCGAGAGGCAACTGGACCGCCGCCTGATCGTGCAGACCCTCATTGCGAGGATGGCGGTCGACAAGTTGATCGTGCCGGGCCGGCTGATCGTCGCGGACGAGGTAACCCAGGACCGGTGGAAACGGGAGCTCTTCACAAACGACTCATCACCCTCCGCGCGCTGGACCGTGCAGACCGCGTCGACACTCCTGGCCGGAGACAGCCGAGTCGAGCCGAGCTGTGTCGTCGTCGCCGACGAGCTCGATGCCTACCTTGACGACCACCTAGCCGCAACCGTAAAGGGCGCTCGGGCGCTACTTGGGCTGTGTGGCTCGCCGCGCGGTCTGAACGACGCGCTGTCGCTCCGGAAGTACATCGGCCCCGCGCTGAACACAGAGGGCCCAGGGGGCACCTTCGATGTGGTGGCGCTGGCCGAGCGGAGAGCCGACACGGCAGACGAACCCACACCGGCGACCGAAGCTCGCGAACAACTGCTGACCGTCAACGACCCTGGTGATCTCCTGGGGTTTTACCTCACCGCGAGCCAGAAGTTCCCGCTCCTGAGCGCCGACGAGGAGATCCGGCTGGCCAAGCAGATCGAAGCCGGGGTGTTAGCCGAAGCACTCCGCCACGGCAATCCAGACGTCCGCTTGCGGCGACGGCGACCAGACCTGGATGAGTTGGACGTGCTCATCGAGGAAGGCAGCCGCGCCAAGGAGCACTTCCTGACGAGCAACCTTCGGCTGGTGTACTCGATTGCACGCAAGTACAGCCGCCGGATGGACATCATGGACGCCATTCAGGAGGGCAACCTCGGACTCATCCGCGCCGTCGAAAAGTTTGATTACACCAAGGGCTACAAGTTCTCCACATACGCGACATGGTGGATACGCCAGACGATCTCACGGGCACTCGCCGACACCGCGAATTTCATTCGGCTACCCGTTCACCTGCACGAGTCCGACGCACCGGTCGTCAACGAGTGGCGACGACGCCAGAGCGACGGCAAGAGCACCAAGCCCGGCGACATCGCCGCAGCGCTGGAACTCCACCCCGACGACGTCGAGAAGATCATCCGGCGGCACACTCCGCCATACAGCCTGGAGCAGCTTGCCGAAGCCAACATCGACGTCGTGGACCCCTTGTCAGCCAACGAGGCGGAGGATCAAGTCATGTTCGGACTGTTGCAGGAACAGCTTCATGAAGTGTTGGACACGCTGTCCGAGCGCGAAGCCGGGGTCATTGCCATGCGATTCGGACTCATCGACGGCCAGGCGAAGACCCTCGACGAGATCGGCAAGGTCTACGGCGTGACCCGAGAACGGATCCGACAGATCGAAGGGAAAACCCTGGCCATGCTGCGACATCCGATGCGCTCATCGGCCCTTCGTCCGTACCTCGACGGGCCCTCGAGGTTGCAGACTCAGGATGCCGATGCAAAGGAAGTTGACGAGGATGAAGCGACCGGCGGCGAGGCAAACGCTACCGAGTCGTCGGGCTGAGTTCCTGATCGCAGGCGGATGCTCAGGGGCTCCAGCGGTGTCAATTCCATAACGCAGGCATGGCGCCGAGAGGCAGCGGCATGGTCCGCACTCGGTCGATGCCGAGGAGTTCCAGATCGCGGCCGGCGACTATGAGCTCTTCCGGCGTACCTTTCGCAAGCAACGAAATCGCCCGCGGCGGCTTACCGCCGAGCCGAACGACTCGGCCGAGGCGCTGGATGCGCTGCCGAGGGTTCAGCGTCCCGGACGTGATGAGCGCCTGGTCCGCGTCAGGAACGTCGAGACCCTCATCCGCCGCACGCACGACGACCAGGCAGTCGGCCCCGGCGCTGCGGAAGCGGTCCTGACTCGCCGTCCGGTCGCGCTGACTCATCTTCGAGTGGTCGACCACCACGGATACCTTGGCGGCACGCGCGAGGTCGGCGACATGTTCCGCCTGTTCGATCGTCTCGTTAAAAACAATGGTGCGCCGCCCGACGAACTCGCCGGCATCGAGCAGGCGCTTGACCATCGTGAACCGACCTGAACTCCGCGCGAGCATTCTCCGCCGCTCACCCACGAGGGTGGTCAGCCGTTTCGCCAGCGGTTCGTCCTTGGCCGCCATCGCCACCGCGACCGTCCAATCCTCGTGGGTGAAGAACTCGGGGCGGGCACGCTGGAGATCGGCCCGCAGCCGCTCGATGCGCTGCTCCAAGGACTGATACTCGCTCAGCTCGCTCTTGGACAGGTCAACCAGCAGGTTGACCAGGCGAAGGTTCGCCAAGACGCCATCATCCATCGCGTCCTTCAGGGAGTAGCGGTAGACGATGCCGCCAAGCTCCGGCACCAGCACGTCATCGAAGCCGTCGTCACCCCGCTCCGGTGTCGCGGAGAGCCCGAGACGCCAGCTGGCGTCCCCCTCGAAAACGCCACGGTTGTACTCGCTGCCCGCCCAATGGCACTCGTCGACAATGAGGATGGTTGGGTGACCTTGGGCGTTCCAATGCTTGATGAGGCTCCGGCTGCCCGTCCGCGCCGAGTCGATCACCGCCACGATGATTAGGTGGTCGGGATTGGGGTCTGGCGCCGGACCGCCGATGGTGCCGAGGCGGCGGGACGGGACGAAGCGCGCAGCTCGCAGCTCGCGCACCCACTGGTCCTGCAGGATGCGGGTCGGCACGATCACCGTCGCTCGCGCCCCCTCGGCCGAGGTCCGCCGGAGCGCCTCGATGGCAATCCGAGTCTTCCCGGTGCCGGTCGCCGCAGCGACTATCCCGCGGCGTCCGTTGCCTTCCCATGCCGCGAGAGCGTCGGTTTGCCATGGGCGCAGTTCAGACACTTGATGCAACCCCCTATTCCTCAACGGCGCGTGACACAAACTGTAATCTCAGGCACATGGCAATCACCCGACCGGCCCTCCGCGGAACCATGGGCTCTACGACGTACTACGAGATCACTATGACCGCTCGTGAGCTGACTAACGGGGTGCGCCCGGCACGCGAAACCGATGCCTGGGCGTCCGCCTCGATTGACGAGCGCATCCAGCGTGAGGTGAACCGTAGCCGCGTGATGTCGACGATCGTGCCCTATCTCGCACAGCACCCCGACCGCTTCTTCGGCTCCTTCATCGTGCTGGTACCGAAAGGCGCCGTGGAGTTCGAGCCACTCACCGAACTAGTCGGCAGCCTGCCCGCCGCCTACCGCAGTTCCAGCCAAAACATCGGGTACCTCACCATCGATAAGGGCGAGTTGATCGCGTTGGACGGCCAGCACCGACTGCTCGCCTTCCGGGAGGTCATCCAGGGCGGCACCCACCTCGGACCGCTCTGGTCCGAGGTGGGTGACGACGAAGTCTGTGTCCTGCTCCTTGAGGAGGAATCGCCCCAGAAGACCCGCCGGATATTCAACAAGGTTAACCGTCATGCCAAGCCAACCGGCCGCAGCGACAACATCATCACCAGCGAGGACGACGGCTACGCGCTGGTTACCCGGCGCCTTCTGGATACCGACCTCGACGCGCCATTCGCCAACCGAACGGTCAACGACCAGCAGTACGAGCCGGTCAACTGGACGAGCAACACCCTTCAGCAGAAGAGTTCTAAGCTGACGACAATCAGCGCGCTATACGAGACCGTGCAAGAGATACTGACCTACGAGGGCTACAAGGGCTTCTCGGAGAAGGAAAGCCCCATCGCGCCCGATGAAGATACGCTCGGGACCGCCTACGAGAAGGTTGCGGGATGGTGGGAAGATATCCTCGGCATGGACGCCTTCAAGACGGCGCTGAAGGACCCCTTCACCATCCCCAACGTCCGGTTCGACAGCGACGACCCTCACACACTGCTCATGCGGCCAGTTGGGCAGATCGCGCTGGTGAAAGGACTGGTCCTCGCGCTCACGGCCAGCAACGGCGCACTGTCGCGGGCTGACGCTGTCAGCCGCGCCAACAAGCTGGACTATTCGTGCCCGCCGTCGAGCATGTGGCGCGACACCATCGTCCGCGCCGACGGACGGATGGTGGCCCGCAAGGAGGCGTACGACTTGGCCGCGCGCCTAATCGCCTACATGATCGCGGCCGACTTCATGTCCGAGGAAGCGAAGCAGCGCCTGTGGGAGGACTGGAACAAGGCTCGCGGCAAGGATCCGCATGCCGAGCTCGACCAGCTCGAGGAGCATGAGCAGCCAGAGGATTTGCCCGAGCCCTTCGCAGGCTGACGCGCATGGCGTATCACGTCGGCGCCCCGATCAGCACGGCGATCCAGTTGGATCCGTCGGTCACAGTCGAGCAGATCACGACCGCGCTCGAAGGCTGGCTGCGAAAGGTGCACAGCGTTCCGCTGGAGTCCGCCGAGCACGACGACCTCCTTGTCGAGTGGCGCCTGGCCGAGGAGGAGCACTTCACCTGCCACCTCGTGGCGTCGGACTCCGACGCGCACATCCGACGCACGATCACTGTCCTGCGCGACCATGCCGGTGCCGTGGGGGTTGTCGAAGAGGCGCCGCTCGCCGCTGCGGACGCACCACACGCGATCGTCGACCTTTCCGAACCCGTGCACCTACTCCTGATGGCGCTCGCGCCACTGACACTGATGGTGCAGGGGCTCCGCCGTGGCGAGGTGTGCGATGCGACGACAGTGACTCCCGAGGCAATCCTGACGAGCCTGCGTCAGCCACTGGCGCCCGGCCTGGTGCTCGCGATCACCGGCATCGACGCGCCCCCGTCGACACCCCAGGCGGAAATGCTTGAAGCGCTGCTCGGCCTGACCGTCACGGGCACCGTGCCTGCCGGCGCCCCGCTGCTCAGAGATCTCGGCGTGTCCGCGCCGCCCCGGCCGGGCAGCCTGATCAGCATCTCGCGCAGCGCGACCGGTCTCGACGCGCACATGATCGGCTCGACGTCCCTTCGCGCCAAGCCAGACTCAGCACGGCGGGTAGTAGTACGGCGCCAACTCGCAGCACCCATCCCATTCGACCTGGAACGGCGGCGCTCGGCGGCAATGGCGCGTCTGGTCGCGACGGACAATGAGATCGATCTGCCGTCCGCGATGCAGCTCCTGGAGGAAGAGAGCCAGCGCGCCAACGATCTTGGCAATCGAGTCAAAGACCTGGAAGTGCTCCTTGAGCTTGCCTATGAGGAGCAGGACGCGGCCTTGAGTGAACTCGACAACGCCCACTCCCAGGTGCGCTACCTGCAGCGCGCCTTCCAGGAACGCGGCGAGGTCCCCATCGTGGAAGCCGAGGAGGACGAGGACTGGCACCCTGACTCGTGCGTCGACGCGCTCGTAGCCGCCCGGGAATCGCTGTCCTACCTGATCATCGGGGCAGACGAGGACCAGTGTGCCGCCTTGGACGCCCAGCAAAAGCGCGGCATCTGGGCCAAGAAGATCTGGAGCGCGCTGCGGGCGCTCAACGACTACTGCCGCGTTAAGGCCGACGGCCGTTTCCAGGGCGACATCGCCATGTACCGCGATGACACGCCCGGCAGCGCCGTGCCGATGCTCGCGGAATATGCGCCTACCGAGAGCCAGTCGACAACCAACAACCCCGCGTTGAAGGCTTTGCGGAGTTTCCCTGTTCCTTTTCAGGTGGAGGCATCGGGCAAGGTCTACATGGAGCAGCATGTCAAGATTGACAAGGGCGGCAGGTCAGCTCCCCGGATCCATATCTATGACGATTCAGGGGGTTCCACGCAACGGATTTATGTCGGCTACGTCGGCCCCCACCTACCGACGTCCTCCTCCTTCTAGCGATCAGCGCGGCAGCCGGAATTGTGGATCGGCCTTGGCCTCCATGAGCTCGAGCTGCAGCTTGTCGATCACTTCCTTCGACATGAGGTCCCCGGCCAGGAGGTAGGTCCCCAGCCGGCCCGCCAACTTGATTGCGAACTCGCTGGTTGCCATATGCCCGTTGGCGTAGACGACCGTGTCGATGAATAGCGGATCCGAGGCAGACCAGCCTTGGTCCTCGGCATATTCCAACGCCTCATCAAGGTCGCGGCCCAGCCCAACCGCTCCAATCAAGGAGTACATGAAAGCGATTTGGCCGATCGGGCGGAAAAGTAGTGAGTACTCCGCCTGATAGGCCCTCATGTCCGGGAGGATGGCAGGACGTGCCAGCGCGCGACGGAACGGAGTGAAGTCGTGCAGCACCTGGTGCCACCACTCGGCGACGAAGGTGTAAGCGCGTTTGAGCTGCCGATCCGTTGGGCGGTTGATCATGTGCTTCTCGTCGAAGCCGATGATGCCGTCGGCGGCCAAGATAACCTGCGTCATCTGGTACAGCCCTGACAGGGTGGTGAACTTGCGGGCATCGGGTCGCAGCGTCTGCTGCCGCCACTCAACGATCGGTTCGCCTGTGTTGTCAAGCGCGTTGAGAGGGGGCTTGGGATTTCGCATGTTCAGCGGCGGGTCCGGTTCGACAAGCCACCGTGTCACGATGGCCGAACCGTCATCCTCGCTCGTGATGATGTTGTCCGTCGGGCTCGTCGGCTTGGCGTAGCGATTGACCTTGTTGAAGATGCGCCGAGTCTTCTCGAATGACTCGTGCGGGATAAAGATCACGCTGAGTTCGTCGTCGGCCACGGCGTCGACGAACTCGCCCGTCAGTTCGGGGCCGGCCGTCGTGACCCCTCGCAGCGCGCCAAGACGATGCTGGCCGTCGAGCACGACGAGGCTGCCACCTTCGATCGTCAGGAAGCCCATCTGCTCTGCCGCTTGCTTGTAGGCCCGCGGCAGTCCCGGAGCATTGTCACTGAGGGACTCGAACTCAAACTTATTCGGCTCGAAGACCAACACTATGAGCGCGTTGAAGAAGCGGTCCTTGGTTCGGACGAGGTACGGGACAATCTCCTTCTCCACTCGCTTCTGCGCCAACTCACGCTGGAAGCGCTCGAACACCGACCAAGTTGTCCATTGGGGGAGCTCGGCGGCCATCATGGCCACCGCGGCGAGTTCCCGTGCCTTAACCGTCGCCTGGTAGTACTCGGTCGAGCCCATACGACCCCGGAGCGCGGGGAACGTGTAACTCATCTGAAGGGCTCCTCCTCCCTATCCAGCTGGTCAGCAAGGATCAAACTCAATCAGAAATGCAGCGCCTTGGCTGGAATATCACATGAAGTCGACCGCCGGACGGCCGATCGGTCACATTCTGACGAGCCGATGGCCCCGCAACGAGATGCCCGCCGCCACAAGCGTCGCCTGCCATCCCTTCAGCGTTCCGATCCTCTCGGGATGCTCGTAGAGTCCGGCTCGCATCTCGGCTCGCGTGAGGCGCTCGTACAACGCCCGCCTGTGGTGATCGCTCCCGAGAAACTCCTCCTTGCGATGCAGCAGCGGAGGGCTTGCGGAGTGGGAGTAGTCGCGCCACTCGACGCTGAGCCTACCAAGATTCACTGTGATGGCCGAGCGGAGCGTCGGGTGGGGATCGCGGTCGAAGTCCGGATACGTCAGGTAAGACACCTGAGGCTCTGTCACGGACAGCTTGATCATGTTGGCGCTCGGGATCGTGCCGGCTAGCACGCGCGCGCACCCCTCGTAAACCTGTAGCACTGGCGGTATCTGGGCCATCGCCGACCTGTGCACGTATAGCGCGCTGGGCGTCTGCTTGCCGATCCGGGAACTGCGTGCGTTGACGTACAACATGGCCTGGTCGCCGCAAGCCAGCAGCAGCCGGTCGGCTTGGAGGCAGGCCTCGTTGTAGGTGCCGAACAGCGCACGGATGTCGACGGCGAGCGACCGGTCGAGCTGCGAGAAGCGGGGGCGCCGACCGAAGCGCGACAGGGCGACATAGATCAGGAGCTCAGCCCGGCGTTGGAGCGTGACCTTCGCCCAATAGTCATCGTCGGTCACCTGGCGGATCAGCCGTTGTGCCCTGCCGACACTCCCCATGGCTTCCACGATGGAATCGACTTCCTCCACGGACAGCTCGTCGGGCTTCGGCGGACGGGCATGGCGCTGCATGAACGCCAGCAGCGGCGCAAGGGCGTCCTGGTTCGCCTCATACTGAGACACGGGATCGATTGTGACCCGCGGGCGGTACGTGTAGACGCGTGAAGCGACGAAGCGCTGCGCGGCTGTCTCGTCCCGGAAGACGTAGAAGATGCCCGGCGCGGCGGCATGCGGCTTCTTGCCGAGCGTCCGCTCGATCCATTCGCACATCTCCGTCTGCTCGTAGAACTTCTGGAAAGTGCCTGACCGCGTCACCAAACCGTCGCCCAATGGCCGCCCGGCGAGGTCGCGTGCGTCCCAGGTCATTCGCGCCGAAACGACGAGAACCCCTTCGGCGAGGTCCCATGCACGACGCAAGACGTCGGCACGTTCGTCACGCCGTTCGATGACGTTGACGACGTAGCCAAGATTGATGAGCTCGGCGGAGCGCCGTTCCGCGGTCGGTCGATGGGTGGGGTCCCATCCGTCGACCTCGTAGCCGAGGGCTCGCAGGTTCCGGATATCGTCACCCTTGCCGCAGCCGTAGTCAAAGACGGAGGCCCCGCTCGCAAGCAGCCCATCCGACAGTGCCGTCGCGAGGGGGCGTGACAGCGCCACCCGTGTCAGCGCCGTCTTGTGCCGCGCGACAGGCTGGGATGTCATGCCGCCGAGGGGGCGTCCAGTCCCAGAATGGCCAGCCCGGCTACATCGGTGACCTGCGGATCACCTACCAGGTATCCGATCCCACGGTGCAGGTGCAAGCGGAACTGGTGGGCCAGCGTTTCGTCGTCGAGCGGCAGGCCATCGTTGTGGCACCGCAAGCGCAACAGTCCCCACAGAACATCCCCGAGATCGCCGCCAAACGTGCGCCAGTTCATTTCGACGTTGCTGTCGAACATCAGCTTAATCGCCGGCGGTTGCGCGGGTTCCGCGAATGAACGGCAAAGCGCCCATCTGCAGAGGACGTTCCAGTGCTGGACGCCGGTGCGCCGCTTCAGGGTGATGAGTTGGTCGCGAGCCTGCTGGCTCAGCCGGATGTGTTCAATCGCCATGGTCACTCCCAGAAATAGCCGTCTTCGACGTACGTCGCGTTGGTCTCGGGGTCGAACCCGAGGTGATAGCTACGCCCGATGCGGGGCGCGATTCGCTCGAACGCGTCCTCGTCCATCTCCGTGTCTGTTGAGAGGAGCACGACCTGGTGGCTGGCGTGCGGGAAATAGCGGTCAAGAAGGTGTTCTCGATGGGACCCGTCAAGGCGTCCGAGCGGTGTGTCGATGACGACCGGCAGAGGCTGCCCAGCGGCTCGGGCGAGCCCCCAGAGCAGCGCCACCGCCAGGAGCTGCCGCTCCCCTGCAGATAAGTCCTTTGCCGGGAGCGGGTGACCGTCGACACCGGTCAGGGAAACGGTGTGCGTCTCTGCGTCGATCCTGACGTCAGTGATGAGTCGCTGCTTTCGAAGGAGCATGCCTAGTGCTTCGAGGACGAGCTGCGAGATGCGCTCCAGGTGCCGTCGGGTCGCAGCGACGCGCAGGCCTTCGAGCGTGGTCCGGACGCGGTCGACATGGTCCACAAGGCGCCGGTCATCGTCAGCGGCCAAGTTCGCGTGCGCGGCTTTGTCCAATGCCGACTCGTAGGCTGCAGTCGCCTTAGCGCGCTCTGCCCGCGCCGTTGTCAGCATCTCCATTGCCACGGCATGGGTAGCTTCCGCCCCAACAAGAGCGTCCCGAGCATCCTCGCGAGCACGCTGCAGCGGCGCGAGCGCCTCTGGGTCTGGGATGGCGGCGAGGACTCGCTCCGCCTGCTCGACCTCACCCTTCAGCGCCGCCCGCCGTTCAACCGCGGCCTGAAGGCGCTTGCGCGTGTCAGGTAGGCCGGTACCGAGAAGCCCCTCAAGTGCCATGGGGTCGGGGAATGCCACGACCTCCTCGGTATCGGCCGACAACCGACGTGCCTCGCGGTCGCGGTCGAGGAACTCCAGGACCGCCACCACGGTCGCCGCCTCCACCCTAGCCGTGTGCAGCTTCTCCACCAGGGCCTGGTCACGCGCAAGGAGTGCCTCCACAAGTAGCGTGTCGCGCCTGGCCGTGTCCTCCACACGAACCTGCTCGCCAAGCTGCTCAAGCAGTGCACCGACCTGCAGCAGGGGCGTGGCCTCGGCGAGCTGGTGCCGAATCTCGTCTTCAGAACGTGCCAGCTCTGAGCGCAGCATGACTGCCTTGGTCTCGGCGGCCTCGCATTGTTCGAGCAGCTCGCCACCGGCAGCGCGGTATGCCTCCGTCGCCTCATGGAACAGCTTCTGGCAGCGCTCCAGCTCACTCACGCGCGCGGCCTCTGCCTCGGTGGCTGCTTCCTCTGCTTGCCGGCGCGCCGTGACGAGCTGCTTTTTCTCTTCGACGCTGTGAAACAGGCTCTCGGGAACTTGCTCGCCGCGGTGGCGGCGCTTGAGAACGGTCAGATCCGTCGACAGGCGCTCCACAAGGTCGAGGCCAAGCAGCGCCGCCAGTGCGGACCCGAGCACCTGACGGGAGCGCTCGAGATCCGCGAGTGCTTCGATCTGCTCGCCGTCGAAGAAGAAGAGGCCGGCGATACCACGAGGCAGGAACGTCTCAACGTGCTCGTTCCATGTCGACGTGAGCGACTGATTGTGCCGGCCATCAACGGACACAAGCAGCAGTTCCCGGATCGACGCGCCGGTGCTCTTCCAGCTGCGACGAATCCAATACCGGTACTCCCGGCCCTCCTGGTGCGCTGTGAAAGCCAACTCAAGGGCTGCTCCTTCGCTTGCCGGGACGCCCCGGTGAATCAAGCCACGCAGATAATTCTCGTAGCTACCGGTTCGTCTGCTCGGATTGTGCGAGAGCGAGCCGTAGAGAGCCAACTGGATGGACTCGAGGATGGTCGTCTTGCCGGCGCCATTGAGTCCCCCGATGAGGATGATCGGCTTTTTGTCAGACGGCGGGGTCAGGTCAATCGTGTGGCGTCCCGCAAAGGTACCAACGTTGTGAAGGACGAGCTCGTTGAGGATCACGACGGGGGCTCCGCGGCTGCTCGCACATACCCGTCAGCCACATCGAGCGGATCAGGCTCGCCATCTGGCATTTCCGGAGCGCGCTCCAGTGCAGCCTTTCGCTGCTGAGCTCGCCTGGTTGCGTCCTCGACGTCGTCGTAGAAGCCACGGCGCAAGGCTTTCTCCAGGGAGTCGAACAAGCCGGCCCGCCGTACCTGCGCCCGATGGCGCTGCTCGATGTCCAGGAGCTCGCGCACCAGCTCGAAATGCAGCCGGTCGTCTCCCGCGACCTCCTGCAGCGACTCGATCATGTCGGCACCAAGTGGAAGGTGCTCGTCCAGCGGCCCACCCGGGTAAATCTCCCCCATCGCTGCCTCGTAGATGCGAGGCAGCGAGTCTTCGAATTCATGCTTGTCGACCACCCAGAGGCGGCGAATCTCCTCAAGCTCTGCGAGCGTGACGAGATCGAGCGACCGGACGTAGTCTGGTCCGTTCTCTCGGATCCAGGCTTGCGCCTCCAACAGTCGCTTGAGCCAGTCCTCACGTGCGGACTGCTTATACGGTCCGTGGATGGGCCGATCGTGAAATAGTTGCACCGATCCGTTCATGCGCCGGAAGTCGCGGAGGTGCCGGTCATCAGCCACGTCCAACGCATTGCGCAGTTCTAGGAGCGGAAGCATCCACTCCTTCTCTTCGTCGTTCTGGATCATCGCCGACATCGACTTGTCCTTCTCGACGAGCGTGCACGTCCAGCATCCGAAGCGACTGTCGCCGCAACTCGGCGTGCTTGAGTCCACGACGAGCGGGCACTCGCCATCGGCTGATGCACCCTGGTACATGGTGAGCAGCTCCTTGTTGGAGTAGTCCCACGGATTCGGCGATTGCATCAGGAAGGTCCACACGTCATCGTTTGACCAGTTCTCAACCGGTGAATAAACAAGCGCGTTTGGCAGCGAGTCGTTGGGGCTGAGCAGGTCACGCACACGGCGGGATTCCAGTGCTGCCATGCGAGCGTGGCGGCCAGAGCTCTCCGCCTTCCGCGTGCCGAGCACGAGGATCGCTTCGCCGTGCGAGCGAACCATCTCGCGGATGAACGAGTTTGAGGGCTTGATTTTCAGGCGCTCGGTGCACCATCGGAACTTCGGTCGCGGCGCCGGGTAGCCGCGACCAATCAGGTTGACCCAGAACGTGTCCGTGACGGCCGGCGTCAGGCGATGCGGCGTGAGGGGCAGCCCTTGCGACTCCGCCGCCTTCCCCAGGACATCCAGGGAGTGCGTCACCCAAGCCGCGACGACCGGATTCTCTACGAGAGTGTCAGTGCTGATCACATGGACCGCCTTGGTGCGTTGGCCCTGGTCGATTCCGGCCAGCGCCATCCACACCAGTTGGAGCGTCGCTGTCGAGTCCTTGCCACCCGAGTAGCCGACGACCCATGGGACACCATCAGCGAGGTACAGCTCCTGGGTCTGTGCGACCAATCCGTCGACAGTGCCGGCAAACCCTAGATCGTCGAACGCCGAGTGGGGACGAATGGGCAGGTTGGTCGTCACTTCTTCTCTCCTCGAGCAAACGCTTCGTCTGCGCTCTGCTCTTCAGGGGGTAATGGCATGCCGAGAACGCCTCGGATATAGGCGGTCGTGAGCAGGACGTTCGAGGCGCCTTTGCTCACCTTCCCGCCTATCGTGGCCCGGCCTTCCCAGACCGCGGAGTTGCTGCGGTGCCAGTCGACGTCCCCCAGCTTCTTGAGCTCCCGCTCCCACCGGGCCGGCGAGCGGCTGGAGCGCAGCAGTGCGTTCCCGACCTTGCCGAGGGCGTGGAGCACGATTCCGTGGCTGTGGATGAAGTCCTTGCGAACCTCACCAGCGCTGACCTTTCCCTCGTGGACCTGGTTCCAGGTGGGGAACTGCTTCCCGACGCGCTCCCAGTACGACGTGACGAGATCGATGCTCTCGTCCAGGCCGTCCATCGTGATGTCCTCGAGGAGTGCACGATCGGCCGTGTAGAAGGCCGACAGCGTGAACAGCTTCCGGGAGCGGGCGGCCAGGTTGCTTGTCTCCATCTCGGTTAGATCACTGTACAAGGCGGAGCGCAGCACGGCTTGCTTGGCAACCTCCGACATCGGGTCCCGATGGTCGTAAAGCACGCCGATGGACCGTGATGGTCGGATGGCATGCCTATTCAGGTCGGCGAACATCTGCTGTGACCGACTCAGTCCGACATCGATGAAGAGAACGATGGCGATCGTCTCGTCGCTCAGATCGGTATTTTCCTCAAGAGCGCGAGCGATCGCAGCACGTCGGTGCTGGCCGTCGTTGATCACGAAGCGCGCGTCCATCGGGATCGTTAGCTTCCCGACTCGGTCCGCCGAACTGCCATCGCTGACCATTGGCTCGAACCGAACGTCGGCGTTCACGCTCGCAGTCAGGGCCGAGAAGATGTAACTGTCCGGATTCTCGACGATGTAGCGAGCCATCTCGGGGACACGTGCCCTGTTTAGAGTGCGCTGCGCTCGCATCTCCGGGGGAAGCTCCTCGGAGTCAAACAGGAAGAGCTTCGGGATGAGCCGAAGCGGCCACATGGTCACGTAGTACTGACGCCTCGCCTGCACGCCGCGAATGGCGGGGAAGACATACTCGTAGTCCCCAGGTCTTGAGACGGATGGAGGATCAATGTCCACCCCTGTCCCTCGCGTCGTCCTCATCACACCACCCAGCGTAACCGTTGTTCGGACCAACATCCGAACGCCCCACGCAAAATTTCCGTACGCGTGTCGGTTCGGACCCTTACCATGACGAACATGACCTTAGCGAGCACCTCCGACAGAACCGCCGAAGTCTTCACGGAGGCCTCACGGCGTCCCGCCTACTTGGACTTCAATGCCACCGCCCCGGTCGATCCACGCGTCGCCGATGAGGTGATGCGGTTCATGACGCTGGAGTTCGGCAACGCCGGGAGCCGGACGCACAGCTACGGCCAGGTGGCAAAGGAGCGGGTGAACCGAGCGCGCGATGAGGTGGCTTCCGTCGTCGCTGCCAAGCCTGACGAGGTCATCTTCACCAGCGGAGCGACCGAGAGCGACAACCTGGCAATTCTCGGCTTGGCCGCGCACGGCGAGGCGACGGGCAAGAAGCACATCATCTCGACTCAAATCGAGCACAAAGCCGTGCTAGAACCCTTGGAGTTCTTAGGAGAACGAGGATTCGAGGTGGATCTTCTGCCTCCGACCGCCGGCGGGTGGGTTGCGCCGGAAGCGGTCAGGGCGAGCCTTCGGACTGACACGTTGCTCGTGTCCGTGATGGCAGTTAACAACGAGACCGGGGTCGTCCAGCCAGTTGAGGAAATCGCGAGTGTCATCGGCCAGCATGACGCGTACTTTCACGTTGACGCCGCCCAAGCCTACGGAAAGCTTATCCCTCCCCTGAAGGACACCCGGATCGACCTCATCGCGATCTCGGGCCACAAGATCGGGGCACCAAAGGGCGTCGGCGCTCTTGTCGCTAGGCGACGTGGCTATAAGCGTCCACCGCTTGCCCCGCTGATGTTCGGCGGAGGTCAGGAGCGGGGGCTTCGTCCCGGAACCCTTCCTGTTGCCCTGATCGCCGGGCTAGGGACGGCATCAGCGATTGCTCTCAAGGAGGCGGAGAAGAACGCCGAGCAGGCATTCGCAATCAGGCAGCAACTGCTCGCCGCTCTCCGATCCCTCGGGGCGGAGCCCAATGGCGATCTATATCGAACAATCGCAACGACGCTCAACGTCTCGATTCCGGGTCTTGACTCGGAGGCAGCGATCGTTGCGCTTAAGGACGTCGTGGCGCTGTCCAACGGATCAGCGTGCACCAGCCAGAACTACGACCTGAGCCACGTCTTGCTTGCGGCAGGACTTTCCCCTCAACGCATCGAGGGGGCAATTCGCCTCTCATGGGGTCCCATGACTGGGACGATTCCCGTCGACACCATCGTTAAGCGGTTGGAACGTCTGGTTCAGCGTTGAGTGGACCTGACGACTCTTCAACGGAGACGCCTGAAAGACGGAGGTAAGAACATGGCGCAGCGAACAGTCGTTGCCTACTACTCCGACCTGAGCGGGGTCGCGATCTCGGACGATGACGCGAGTGTTCGGTTCAGCCTGGACGGGGCCAACTTCGAGATCGATCTGTCACCCGAGGAACAAGCGGCGCTCCGCGAGGCGCTCGCACCATTCCTCTCCGCCGCGCGCACAGTGGGCAAGGTGGAAGCACACCGCCGTCGCGCTGCCCAGGAAACGGAAGCTTTCAACGAGCCGCCGGCCCCCCTGTTGCGCGGGTGGGCGAGGGAGAATGGTTTTGACGTCCCCGCGCGCGGTCGCGTCCCGGCGCTCGTCCGGGAGGCCTACAGGGCTGCGCACTCACATCGAGACGTGCGCAGCCTCGGGCGTGTCCCCGAGCCCGTCTCAACCGACGGTTGAATCCCTCGTGAGTCGCGCGACCAGGATGCTCCCGGCCCTGACGCGCCCGAATGGAGAGCCACAGGCAGTCGACGGTGCCGACACCGGTGCAACTCACGATCCACGGGCACAGTGGCTTCAAGGAGGACCCGACCAGGACACCGCCCAAGCGGCCTTGGTGACTGACTATCGCCGACGAGACGGGCGCCAAGATGCGGGGATTTATTTACCGGCTGGAACTGCCGCAAGCATCCATCCATCTGTATAACTCCGTCGGCCGATTCAGCCCGCACGAGTTCGTCGTCTCGCGCCTGCCAACCAGCTCGACACGGTTGCAGAGGTCCTGAAAGAGCTACGGTCGGAGCCGACGGAGTCGTCGGGTTCGTCGTTGTCGTCGTAGCCGGTGTCCCACGGGTCCTCTTCACGCGTGGTCTGCAGGCCGCGAACGGTCTGCGCGTGCTGCGCGACGGTTCGGGCGAAGGCGGCTGGCGATGAGAAGAGCCGCTTCTTTAGCAACAAAGGGACCAGGTCATTGCGGCGCGGAGAGCCCCTAAGAAGGATGGCATACCGGTCGAGGAGGGCGTGGTTCGCGCCACTGGTCGTCTGGAGGTCGAGCCCGGCCGCGCTGCTGTGCCCGCCACCGAACTCCCGGCGGTTCCGCCACGGAATCAGTGGGACGACCCGCAGCAGCTTGGTGCCCTGGTCGACACGGTGCGCTGGGGCACCGTGGCGTCGGCCGACTTCAACACGCTGCAAGCTTCCGTACCGCTCCCGCATCCAGATCAAGGACTACCAGGGAAGCGGGAGATCTGACGTGCCCCGATCATCGGGAGGCCATGCTGGACGGCACTCGTGAGCAATCGGCCCTGAACGGCGCGGCGCCGCCGACCTGGCCAGCGCGACCAGCCGATCCCCGTCCGCCGTGACCGCCGTCCCCCCATCCTGGGCGTTACGCCGCGCCTGACGAGGCCCAGACCCGTTCAAACGACTCCGACCAGAAGTCAAAGAGCCGACCTGAACAGGTCCGCCGCAGCTGGACGACCGGCGAGTGGCAGGACCAGACGCCGTAGGCATGGACGTTCGCAAGCACGATGTCATCGAAGCGGAAGAGGCTGGCGTAGTGCACGGCTCGGTGTTGGCGCAGAGCGATGCCGGCGACGCGATCGAGATAGTTCAAGGTGCTTC
This sequence comes from Propionibacteriaceae bacterium, assembly GCA_035717205.1. Taxonomy (GTDB): domain Bacteria; phylum Actinomycetota; class Actinomycetes; order Propionibacteriales; family Propionibacteriaceae; genus Microlunatus. Next base: position 51,908 of record DASTIW010000037.1, read on the forward strand.
TACACCGCTCCGGTAGCCAATCCACCGATAGCTCCGCGGCTCGCATTCGCACGGCAGGACCATCAGGATCGGCGACGAGCACACGGACGTTGGTTCCTGTTGAGACCTTCGACTCGAGCACGTCCACAAGGTCCAGAGTCTCGATGAGGAAGGCACCCGCGTACACCAGGATGTCGAGTTGCCGAGTTGCCCGTGAAAATAGCGCATGCCAGGCCTCGCTCGTGACTGAACTTCGTGTCGGCCACACGCGCTCGACCTCGGCCGCCGCAACGGCAGACGTCTCGCTGTCCTGCAGCAGCGTTGGCCAGAGGAAGGTCTCTTCCTGGTGAAGGACTTGGGCAACCTTGACCCTGGTCACCGGGTACGGCATCCGGTCTTCTGAGACCCAGCGCGCAACGCTCTTCGCGTCGACCTCAACGGCGGCAGCAAGGGCGGCAGGCGTCATGCCTGCATTGAGCATCGCTCCCCGCAGCCGGTGATTCGTCACTAACTCAGGTTATCAGACACCGACAATTGTCGAGCCACAGTAGATGTCCACAGATGTCCACGATGTGCGGTGTCGTTGTCCACAACGCTTGCCCGATGCTCGAAGCGGCAAGTCAGCCGACTCACGCTGACAACTATCCGGTTCAGACCGAGGAGGCTTCAGATGGATCAGGAGCAGGGCGACACCAAGAGTGCAATTCTGAGCAGGCAACGGCTGGTCGATCTCGTGGTCTTCGAGTACCGCTCGCTCGTCGTGCGCCGGCTCGGAGTAACGACCGAGTGGCGGGTGCTCGAGTGGACGGATTCGGCAGCGTGCGCCGATCAGGAGGAAGCAACACCTCAATTGTGCGGAAGATGCCCGGCGATGGCGGAGTGCCTCGCAGCAGCGGTCGCCAGCGACGATCGTGCCGAATGGCGCGGCGGGCTCAACCGTACCGACCGCGAGCACTTGTGGACCGGCCTCGAGCGCACCTACCGCGAGGTACGCGACCTCGAGCTGATGCGCCTCGACGTCAATCGACTCACCAACCGCGCCGGATTGCGAGACGTCAACGAGGCGAGTCGAAACGGGGAGCGGCGATGACCACCGTCAGGAGCCACCAGGAGCTACGAACGGAAGCCGTCAACGTCCTCACCAGAGCCGCCCAACGCTCCATGAGCCATACCGCGCCGCTCGACTTCGCCGGCTTCCTCGCCGAAGTGCTTGCCGCAACGGCGGCGAACGTAGGCGGCCCCGACCTCTTGCTGGCGGCCCGACCAGGCTCCTGGGAAGCCAGCCATGTGGACGCGCTCCTCCGTGGCACCATGGGCGACGACCCCAACAACTGGCTTCCGCTTCGAACCGAGCCTCTCGCGATCTCGCTCAACGTCGCCGAACTGATCGAAAGCGGAGATATGCACCCCGGGCTCCTTGGACTCGATGCAGCAGCCGACAAGGTCTCCGCCCGCTACGAGTCGGCGGTTGAAGACCAGACCCTCGATGCTTGGGACGCGGAGATCGATGCGCTCACGAACCGGTACGCCGACGAGTATCGCCGCTACGCCGACCGGTTCACCGTGGCGGCTCGGGCTGCAGCTCGAATCAGAGGGCTTTCGGTCGACATCGTCGTCACAGTCGATGCAGACCCTGCTAGCGCCTGGCGGCGCGAGTCCAAGGTGACCAACCCCAGCGCGCTGACCGACGGGCTCGAACTCGCGATCTGGCTCCAGGCCCACGATTGCGTCACGCTGCCGAACGTCGAGATTGGGTCCGTGACCAACGAGCAACTGACACTGGGCCGGGGGTAACCGCGGTGGAAAGTACGGATCGCCTCATGACCCTCGCCGAGCTGTCGGAGATGCTCGGGATCCCGGTCAACACGCTCTACGGCTGGCGCTGTCGCGGCGAAGGCCCTCCGGGCTACCGGATCGGGCGGCATATCCGGTACCGCCGAGCCGCCGTCGAGGCATGGCTCGAGGAGCAAACCGACCACGCGCGACTAGTTCGATAGCCGATGGCCTCCATCGAGCGGCGGGTGATCCAGAGGCGCGATAACTCCGGACGCCTGCGGAAAGTCACGCGCTACAGAGTCCGCTACCGCGATCAAGACGGCAAGTGGCACAGCGAGACGAAGGAACGGCTGGTTGACGCAGAGCGTCGTAAGGCCGAGGTCGAGCTGCAGCTCGCGGACGGAGCCTGGCGCGACCCCCGCCGCGGCCTGATCAAGCTCTCGACGTGGATCGAGGAGTGGATCCCCAGCCGCCATGACCTGCGTCCGACAACCCGTGCCCGCCTGAAGGCGACGATCAAGTCGCAAATCCTGCCAAGGTTCGGGAACACTGCGCTCTCGCGGATTTCCAACTCAGCGGTGCGGGCTTGGGTGCAGGAGATGCTGGACGACGGCCTGGCGCCGACCAGCGTCCGCAAGGCAGTGTTCGCCCTTCGTCAAGCTCTCGAAGCCGCGATCGCCGATGGCCGACTGTTCACGAACGCCGCCCTGAACGTTCCGCTACCGGCGGAACGCGCCAAGCCGCCGCGCTTCCTCACCCAGGCCGAGGTTGAGCGGCTATGTGCAGCCATGCCCGAGCGCTACCGGGCTCTCGTCCTGGTCGGTGCGTATGCCGGTCTGCGATGGGGCGAGGCTGCCGGCCTGACTCGAATGAACGTCGAGATTGAGAGGTCCCGGATCCGGGTGACAAGTACGGCTATCGAGATCGGAGGGCACGTCTCGCTCGGTCAGCAGCCGAAGACCACAAGGTCGAAGAGAACCATCCCCGTTGCGCGCGCCGTCATCGAGCGCGTCCAAGCGCATCTGGACCAGTTCGTGCCGGCCGATCCCGATGCGCTGGTCTTCACCTCGCCGATGGGTGGGCCACTGGCGAGATCGCGGTTCACCCGCCGCGTCTGGCGGCCTGCGACTGAGGCCGCGGGGCTACGTGGCCTCACCTTCCACGGTCTCCGGCACAGCTTTGTCGCGATCCTGGTTGCCGCGGGCTGCAACGTACGCGAAGTATCGGAGTGGGCGGGCCACACCAGCGTCGCGTTCACTCTGACCCGCTACGGCGGACTCTACGACGACGGCTCCGATGCAGCGGTCGACCGGTTGGACGCGCTACTCAACCCGTCTACTGACCCCGTCACTGAAGAGTATCCCCGCCACGTCGACGACGGCTCGTGTGCCCGTGTGGTGCCCTCGACGACATCGGCTGAGGACTGAAACATCAGCGAACGGAGTGAATGGCCTGGTCAGAGCCTTATCTGTGGGTGGGCCTAAGTGGACTTGAACCACTGACCTCTGCCTTATCAGGGCAGCGCTCTAACCGTCTGAGCTATAGGCCCGCATCACTGCGGCGTACACGATCCTGCGCTGTGCACGAACGGAAACCTTAGCCCATCTGAGTCGAGCGCCTCAAATCCGTTCGTTCACACCGGCGACCACGTTGTGGGCACTGAGGGAGTGGTCACGCTCTTCAGCGCCTCAGTCCTCAGCCAACGTCACCTCCAGGCCACCGAGCATCGTGGCAGCCAGGTTGTAGAGGAAGGAGCCCAGTGTGGCCAGAGCCGTGAAGATAACGACGTCCACACAGGCCAGCAGGGCAGTCACGCCCATGACCTTCTGGGTGTTGACGTACTCCTCGATCCTGAAGGGGGTCGTATCCCCCGGCGTGGACACCACGCTCTTCACGATCTCGTTGACCGAGTCGAACAGACCGGACGACATCACCACGGTCCAGACCATGTAGACCGCGACCACCATCATGATTCCCGCGGCGATGGAGAACAGGAACGAGGTCTTCATCACCGACCAGGGGTCGAGGCGGGACAGTCGCAGCCGGGCCTTCCGGGTACGGCGGGAGCCAATCCGCGGAGCTCGGTGCTCCGACGTGGCCGCCTGATCCGACTTGGCGGCTCCTGCTGCCAGGGCTCCGGCTCCAGCGGCAACCGCTGCGCGTCCGGCGGCGGGCAAGGTTGCTGGCTGCGCGGACTGTGCGCCGTGACCGACAGGCTGCGGGGACGGTGCGCCATGAGCGACAGCCTGCGCGCCGGGTGCGGTGGCAGGAGGCTGACCCCCCCGCGGGGCGTGACCCCGCGGCTGTGGGCCGGGTGCGGAGGGCTGTGAGACGGTCCTGTCCTGAGGGCCCGTTGCGTTCCCTCGTGCCGTCACTGGCAACTGAACGGTCGGTTCCGCAGCACCGCCCGGCTGTGCCGCGGACGCGCTGGTCGCCGGTCCGGCAGCAGCCGATGACTCAGACGGTGAACCCCCGTGCCCCTGGGAAGCCTTCTTGCGGAAGCCGAGCAGCTCCAGCCAGTTCTTCGGCTTGTGCTCCACCGTGCCGGGCTGATCCCAGATCGGTGCCGTTGCGTGCTCGGTGGGATGCGCGCCGCTGGCTGCGGAGGTTGTGGCCGCAGCAGCGGCTGCCTGCTGTCCCGCCGTCGTCGACGGGCCTGCACCGGGCCGCTGAGAGGTGCGCACAGCCCCCGTTGCGGCAGCCGCGCCGGCCTGGGCATGCGGAGCCTGAGGATGATGGCTTTGAGGCCGAGGAGCCTGGCCGCGAGGTGCTCCACCGGCCACGGGAGCACCATGCGGCGCCGGCGCGGGCGCGCCGCCCGGCCCAGCCGATCGAGTGCGCGGAGCAGCACCCCCCGGTTGCGGCCGGGTCGGGATGCCCGCCCCACCGGAAGTCTGTGGGCGAGTCTGACCCTGCGGCTGACCTTGCGCAGGCCTCCCCGAACCCTGCGGCTGACCTTGCACGGGCCGCGCCTGAGGAGCCGACCCCCCCGTCGCTGGAGCCTGCGGGAGACTCCCGGGCGGGCCTTGCTGCGACGTCACCTTCTGCTCAGCCCTGGTCTGCTGACCGGTACCCGGAGCGTTCTGGCCATTCGGTGCAGGCTGGGACTTCTTGGGGTCTGACCCTGGGCGGTCCGATCCCCGGCTGCCTTCACTCACTGTCATCCTCCTGGGCCTCCGCGCCGTCGGGCGCAGCGACCTCGTGTCCGGTCTGATCGAGTTGGTCGCCACCGGTCACCGCATCCTCGAGGGTCGCGATATCACCACTGGCGGCACCACCGTCTACCGGGGCGCTGTCTGTGAGGATACCGCCGATCGAGCCGTCAGCCGATTCCGTGGACAGCGTTGCGGCCGCGGCCACGCCTACCGCTTCCATCGCAGCAACCTCGGCAGTCGACTCGGGGTTGAGGGCGATGGCGACCACAGCGTCGTTGTCGCGGACACCGACAAACTTCACCCCCATGGTGTCCCTGCCCTTCACGGGAACCTCCGAAACCGCGCTGCGGGTGACCTGGCCACTGGCTTTGATGGCTATCACCTCGGAGTTCTCACTGACGATGATCCCGCCGACCAGCGACCCTCGGTCCTCGTTCATTCTCATTGCCTTGATGCCCAGCCCGCCCCGACCTTGCTGTCGATAGTCCGAGACCACCGTCCGCTTCGCATAGCCGCCGTCGGTCACGGTGAAGACGAACAAGTCGTCCTCCGGCGCCTGGTCGGTGATGATCGACAGCGACAGAAGCTCGTCGCCGTCGCGGAACTTCATCCCGGCCACCCCGGAAGTGGCCCGGCCCATCGGTCGCAGCTGGTTGTCGTCGGCGGGGAACCGGATGGCCTGGGCCTTGCGCGAGATCAGCAGCACGTCGTCAGTGCCCGAACATGGCTCAGCACCGATCAGTTCGTCGTCGTCGTCGCGGAAGTTGATCGCGATGATGCCTGCCTGCCGCGGCGAGTCGTACGTCGCCAGCGCGGTCTTCTTCACCAGCCCCCGCTTGGTCGCCAGCAAGAGGTATGGATACGCCGCATAGTCCCGGATCGCGAGCACCTTGGCGATCTTCTCGTCCGGCAGGAACGACAGCAGGCCTGCCACGTGACCACCCTTCGCGTCCCGCCCGGCCTCCGGCAGCTGCCACACCTTGGCCCGGTACACCCGGCCCTTGTTGGTGAAGAACAGGATCCAGTGATGGTTGGTGGTCGCGAACAGGTGATCGACCTCGTCGTCGGTGCGCAGCGTCGCTCCCCGCACCCCGCGGCCGCCGCGACGCTGAACTCGGTACTGGTCGCTGTTGGTGCGCTTCGCATACCCGCCGCGGGTGATGGTGACCACCACGTCGGAGTCGGGAATCAGGTCCTCGTTCGACAGGTCGCCGTCGGCGCTGATGATCTCGGTGCGGCGGTCGTCGCCGTACTTGTCGACGATGTCGGCCAGCTCGGACGAGATGATCGTCCGCTGACGCTCGGGCGAACCGAGAATGTCCTTGAGGTCGGCGATGATCCGCTCGAACTCGGCAAGCTGGTCGACGATCTTCTGCCGCTCCAAGGCTGCCAACCGGCGCAGCTGCATGTCCAAGATGGCGCCCGCCTGGACGTCATCGATCTCCAACAGCTCCTTCAGACCCTCGCGAGCCTCGTCCGTGCTGGGGCTGCGCCGGATCAGCGCGATCACCTCGTCGAGGGCGTCGAGCGCCTTGACCAGAGCGCGGTAGATGTGCGCCCGCGACTCCGCGTCATCCAGCCGGTACTGGGCGCGACGCTGGATGACCTCGATCTGATGGCCGATCCAGTACGAGATGAACTGGTCCAGCCGGAGCGTCCGCGGCACGTCATCGACCAGCGCCAACATGTTGCAGCCGAAGGTGTCCTGCAGCTGGGTGTGCTTGAACAAGTTGTTCAGCACCACCCGCGGCTGCGCGTCCCGCTTGAGTACGATCACCAGCCGCTGGCCGGTGCGGGCCGAGGTGTCGTCGCGAATGTCGGCGATCCCGGTCAGCCGGCCACCGTTGACAAGCTCGGCGATCTTGAGGGCCAGGTTGTCGGGGTTGACCATGTGCGGGAGCTCGGTGACCACCAGCAGGGTCCGGCCGGACTTGTCCTCCTCGATGTTCACCACCGCGCGCATGGTGACCGATCCGCGTCCGGTACGGTACGCGTCCTCAATTCCCCCACGGCCGACGATCAGGGCGCCGTTGGGGAAGTCGGGGCCCTTGACACGCTCCATCGCGGCCTCGAGCAACTCCTCGGCCGATGCCTCGGGGTGCTCCAACGACCACTGAACAGCGGCGGCGACCTCGCGCAGGTTGTGAGTCGGGATGTTGGTTGCCATCCCGACCGCGATGCCGGTGGACCCGTTGACCAGCAGGTTCGGGAACCGCGCCGGCAGGACTACAGGCTCGCTCTCCTTGCCGTCGTAGTTGGGCTTGAAGTCGACGGTGTTCTCGGTGATGTCGCGGACCATCTCCATGGCCAGCGGCGCCATCTTGCACTCGGTGTACCGCATAGCGGCGGCCTTGTCGTTCCCGGCCGAACCGAAGTTGCCCTGCCCGCTCACCAGCGGGGCCCGCATCACCCACGGCTGCGCCAGCCTTACCAAGGTGTCGTAGATGGCGGTGTCACCGTGCGGGTGGTACTGACCCATCACCTCCCCGACGACTCGGGCGCACTTGTTCCATCCGCGGTCCGGACGGTAGCCGCCGTCGTACATCGCATACAGGATCCGGCGGTGCACCGGCTTCAGTCCGTCGCGGACATCGGGCAGCGCACGCCCGACGATGACGCTCATCGCGTAGTCCAGGTAGGACTTCTGGATCTCGTCCTGCAGGTCGACGGGTTCGCGGCGGTCGGTCGGGTCGGTGGGTGGTGTGTCAGTCATTTCCGAAGCTCCAAGACGCAGTCAGGGCGGGGATCAGATGTCGAGGAAGCGGACGTCTTTGGCGTTGCGCTGGATGAAGGACCGGCGCTGCTCGACGTCCTCGCCCATCAAGATGGAGAACATCTCGTCGGCGCGGGCCGCGTCGTCCAGGGTCACCTGCAGCAGCACCCGGTTGTCCGGGTCCATGGTGGTGTCCCAGAGCTGGTCGGGGTTCATCTCACCGAGGCCCTTGTAGCGCTGGATGGCGTTCTCCTTGGGCAGCCGCTTGCCCTGCTCGGCACCTATCCGCAGCAGCGCGTCACGCTCAGCATCGGTGTAGGCAAGCTCGTGCGGCGAGTTGGTCCAGCCGATCCGAAACAGCGGCGGCTGCGCGAGGTAGACGTGGCCGGCCTCGATCAGCGGCCGCATGAACCGGAACATCAAGGTCAGCAACAGGGTCCGGATGTGCGCGCCGTCAACATCGGCGTCGGCCATCATCACGATCTTGTGGTAGCGCAGCTTCTCGATGTCGAAGTCGTCGTGCACACCGGTCCCGAGCGCGGAGATGATCGCCTGCACCTCGTTGTTCTGCAGGATCCGGTCGATCCGGGCCTTCTCCACGTTCAAGATCTTGCCTCGGATCGGCAGGATCGCCTGGATTCTGGGGTCGCGGCCCCCCTTGGCCGAGCCGCCGGCCGAGTCACCCTCGACGATGAAGACCTCGCACTCCTCGGGGTTGGTCGACTGGCAGTCGCTCAGCTTGCCCGGAAGCCCGCCGCCGCCCAGCAGACCCTTCCTGCTGCGGGCCAGGTCGCGGGCCTTGCGGGCGGCGATCCGGGCCAGCGCCGCAGCTTGGGACTTGCGCACGATGTCCTTGCCCTCCGCCGGGTTCTTCTCGAACCAGTCCCCCAGCTCGACGTTGGCGATCCGCTGCACGAACGACTTGGCCTCGGTGTTGCCCAGCTTGGTCTTCGTCTGACCCTCGAACTGCGGCTCGGCCAGCTTGACCGAGATGATCGCCGTCAGCCCCTCCCGCACGTCATCGCCGGACACCCGATCCTCGGACTTCTTGATCATGCCCCAGGTCTCCCCCCACCGGTTGACCGTGTTGGTCAGGGCAGCGCGGAAGCCCTCCTCATGGGTGCCACCCTCATGCGTGTTGATGGTGTTGGCGAAGGTGTGCACCGATTCGGTGAACGAGGTGTTCCACTGCATCGCCAGCTCGAGGCTCATGCCGGAGTCTGGGGCCTCGGCGTCGACCGCGATCACCGTGCTGTGCACCGGCTCCTTGGCTTTCATCAGGTACTTCACGTAGTCGATCAGACCGTCGGCGTACCGGAAGGTGTCCCGGATCTGCTCCCCGGACTCGTCCACCCGGTCGGGCCGCTCGTCCACCACGGTGATGGAGAGGCCCTTGTTCAAGAAGGCCATCTCGCGGAAGCGGGTGGAGAGGGTCTCGTAGGAATACGTGATCGTCTCGAAGATCTCCGGGCTGGCGTAGAACGTCACTGTGGTTCCGGTGTCATCGGCGGGCTCATGCCGGGCCAGCGGTGCGACCGGCACGCCGAGGACGAAGTCCTGGCTCCAGCGGTAGCCGTCGCGCTTGATGTCGACGTTCAGCCGGCTCGACAGCGCGTTCACCACCGAGACGCCGACGCCATGCAGCCCGCCGGAGACCTTGTAACCACCGTCACCGAACTTGCCGCCTGCGTGCAGCACGGTCAGCGCGACCGTGGCAGCGGAGATGCCCTCCTTGGGGTGGATCTTGACCGGGATTCCGCGGCCGTTGTCACTGACCTGCACTCCGCCGTCGGGGAGGATCCGTACCACGATGGTGTCGCAGTAGCCGGCGAGGGCTTCGTCCACCGAGTTGTCGACGACCTCGTAGACCAGGTGGTGCAGACCGCGCTCGCCGGTGGACCCGATGTACATGCCGGGACGCTTGCGGACCGCTTCCAGACCCTCGAGCACGGTGATGGACTCGGAGTCGTAGGCGTTGGTGGTGTGCCCGGAGGTGGCCGATGTCCGATGGGTTGCCGCTGCGGCGCCGTCTTCGGTTGTCGGCATCTCGACCACCGACTCGGTGGTCAGGAAGGCGTTCAACGGCTCGACACTGCGATCTGAGATTGGCTCCGCCACCGGATCAGGACTCCTGTCACGCGGGCGCCGCCCACACGACCGCCCGTGCGGGCGGGAAGGTCGGGCGGCACCAGGGATTGCACACCAGCCGGACCACAGAGCCCGACCACGATTGGACACCCTCATCTTAGCCGGTGCAGCCGCTGGATCGGTCACGGCTGGCGGCTCCGTGGACAGAGACATATGCTCAGCGGCGCCACAAGCCGTATTAGCGCCCGCAAGGGGGTGGCCCGATACACCCGGTACGCCCCCGGGCTCCCTTGTCGCCTCCTGAGCCGACGACAGTCTGGAATCCTCGGTCATCTGGGGCGGCGACGGGACGGCTACCCGTAGGTGTCCCGAGGCCCGCGTCCGCCGCGCACCGAGAGCCGGCCCTTCTTCCACGACGGTGCATCGGGGCCTTGGACCAGCACCCGAGCCACGGTGCCGTCGCCCAGCTTGTCGTTCAAGATGGCGACGAGCTGTGGTGCCATCGACCGCAGTGAGCTGGCCCAGACGGTGGAGTCCGCGCGCACCGTCAGCACCGCGTCCCGATAACTCACCGGGGTGGAGTGCGCCGCGTTGGCGGGCCCCACCAACGCTGGCCAGCGCACCAGCAACGTGTGCACGCTGATCTCGGTCGACCAGCCCTTGCTTTCGACCAGCCGATTCAAGGAGGTCGCCAGAGTCTGCGGGTCGCGATCGTCTGGATGAGCACCCGATGCCTGCGGTTCGCTGCTCGTGCGACGCTGCGGCTGGTGTCTCCGCCGCCGCGCCTGAGCCCCCAGGGACTCCGCGATCGACTTGGCCAGCCCCAGGCCGGTGGGGTCGTGCTCGACCGGCAGCGGGTGTTCAGATGCGGAGTCCTCCGCCTCGTGATCACTCATCCGCGGTCACCCCGCCGGCGGCGACGGTGAACCGGCGGCCGCGCAGCAACTCGGGTACGTCGGCGCTGACCGCGGCCGTCACCAGTACCTGCTCGGCCTCGACCACGCTGACGGCGAGGCGCTGTCGACGGGTGCTGTCCAGCTCGGCGAAGACGTCGTCGAGCACCAGCACGGGCTCCACGCCGTCGGCGCGAAGGAGCTGGAAGCTGCCGAGCCTCAGCGCCAGCGCCAGCGACCAGGACTCGCCGTGGCTGGCGTACCCCTTGGCCGGCAACGTGCCCAGCGTCAGGCTGACATCGTCGCGGTGTGGCCCGACCAGCGAAACGCCGCGCTGGATCTCGTCTCGTCGTCGCGATGTCATGGCCTCGGTCAGTGCCGTGACCAGGTGCCTCCGGTCGCACCCGTCGGTAAGGTCGAGAGCAGTCTTGTAGTCGGCCGTGGCCTCGCTGTTCGTCGGTGCGATGTCGGCGTAAGCCTTGCTGACATGCGGACCGAGCTGACCGAGCGTGGTCAGTCGGGCTTCGAGAAGCTCGGCCCCGGCGGCCGCAAGGTGGGAGTCCCAGACGTCCAGTGTCGACGCGGCGTCGGCCGACGGGGCGCCGGAGCGGCTGCGGCCGCTCAGCGACTTCAGCAGCGTGTTGCGCTGCCGCAGCACCCGGTCGTAGTCGGCGCGGACCGCGGCCAACCTGGGCCAGCGGGCGACCAGCAACTCGTCGAGGAAGCGACGCCGCTCACTCGGGTCGCCCTTCACGAAGGCCAGATCCTCCGGTGAGAACACCACGGTGCGGAGCACACCCAAGATCTCGCGGGCCCGCGGCAGAGCGGATCGGTTCAGCCGTGCGCGGTTCGCCTTGCCGGGGGAGATCTCCACCTCCAGCTGGAGCTGTCGAGGATCCTGCAGCCCGGCCTGCACCCGAGCGCGTACGATCGCGCGCTCAGCCCCGGCGCGGACCAGTGGCAGGTCTGAGGCGACCCGGTGAGAGGACAAGGTGGACAGGTACTCGACAGCCTCCACCAGGTTGGTCTTGCCCTGCCCGTTGGCACCGACGAACGTGTTCACGCCGCTGGTCAGCGGCACATCCACGGCAGCGTAGGACCGGAAGTCGGCCAGCTGAAGGTGACTCACGAACACCCTGGAAGCCTAACCCGCGGCAGCGGCCCCGAACCGCCACAGCCAGCCCGCCGCAGGCTTGGTGTGACCTCAGATCTCGTCGATCGAGGCCGACTCCCGCTGCATGGCGTGACCGCCGAACTGGTTGCGCATGGCGGCGACCATCTTCATGGCCGGCGAGTCGTCCTGCCGGGAGGCGAACCGGGCGAAGAGTGCTGCTGCCAGCGCGGGCATCGGCACGGCCAGGTCGATGGCAGCGTCCATGGTCCATCGCCCTTCGCCGGAGTCCTCGGCGTAGCCGCGTACCTTCGCCAGCGCCGGGTCGTCGTTGAGGGCCCGCACGATGAGGTCCAGCAGCCAGGAACGGATCACCGTGCCCTCACGCCAGGACTCGAACGTGGCGGGCACATCCTTGACCACATCGGCGGCCTCCATCAGCTCCCAGCCCTCGGCGTAGGCCTGCATGATGGCGTACTCCATGCCGTTGTGGACCATCTTGGCGAAGTGGCCTGCCCCATGGTCGCCGGCGTGCACGAAACCGTAGGGACCTTCCGGCTTCAGTGCGTCGAAGATGGGCTGCACGACGGCGACGTCCTCGGCGTCGCCACCGCACATCAGCGCGTAGCCGTTCTCGAGCCCCCAGACACCGCCGGATACGCCGCAGTCGATGAAGTGGATCCCCTTTGCACCGAGGAAGTCCGCGCGCGGCTGGTCTCCACCCCAGTGGCTGTTGCCGCCGTCGATGACGATGTCACCTTCGGACAGCAGGCCGGCCAGATCATTCATGACCGGGTCGAGCACGGAGACGGGCACCATCACCCAGACCACCCGAGGTGAGTCGCCGAGCTGCTTGATCATGTCGGCGAGATCGGTCGAGTCGGAGATCTCCTGGTTGGTGTCGTATCCGATCACCGTGTGTCCGGCGGCCCGGATCCGAGTCCGCATGTTGCCGCCCATCTTGCCCAAACCGACCAGCCCGACCTGCATGACGTCTCCTGTCCTCGGTTCACACTCTGTCAACACTCGTGGACGTACCGCGAACAGTCGTTGCGGCGCCCGTTGCAAGGCTCACCGTAACGTGACCGGTCGCTGCACCTGCAGCACCCTACGTGGGTAGCCGCATCAGCATGATCACGTGCCGGTAGTCGACCAGCGGCTCGCCGTCCGGCTCGGCCAAACCCGTCAGCTGGCACGGTTTGCTGGGGGCGGTGAACGCGAAGTTCACGTACGGGGTGTCGAAGACGCCCAGCGCATCGAGCAGGTAAGTCGGGTTGAATCCTGCGGCGGTGACGGCCTGATCCCCACCACCAGGCTGGTCCACGATGGCCTCGATCGCCTCCGATGCCTGAGCCTGGTCGCCGGTCGCGGCCTCCAAGGTGACGCTGCCGTCGCCGATCAGCATCCGCAACGATGTGTTCCGTTCGGCGACCAGCGCCACCCGCTTCGCCGCCGCGATCGCGTCCGCGGTGTTGACCCGGACATTCATCAACGACGTCGTGTTCATGATGTGGCGTACCTTCGGGAACTCCCCGTCCAACAGCCGGGTCGTGGTCTGCCGCTGCCCAGCAGCACCGTCTCCCTCGAAGCCGATGATGCCGTCACCGCGACCATCACCGGACAGGCTCAGGACGACCTTCTCCCCCGCCGTCATCGACTTCGCCGTGTCGGACAGCACCTTGGCCGGCACCAGCGCCGTTGCCGACGCCTGGGTGGACTCCGGGTCCCAGGTCAGCTCCTTCAGGGCCATCCGGTAACGGTCGGTCGCCAACAGCGAGATGGTGTCACCCTCGATCTCCACCCGGATCCCGGTGAACACGGGCAGCAGCTCATCGCGCCCGGCTGCCACCACGACCTGGGCGACAGCTCGGGCGAAGGAGTCACTTGGCACCGAGCCGGTCGACTGGGGCATGTGCGGCAGCGATGGGTAGTCGGCCACCGGCAAGGTCTGCAGCGTGAACCGGGCACTCCCACAGATGAGCTCCATCCGGGAGTCGTCGGCGGTGATGTCAACCGGCTTGTTCGGCAGTGACCGGGAGATGTCAGCGAGTAGACGTCCGGAGATCAGTGCCTCGCCTTCGTCGGTCACCGTGCCCTTGACACTGATCTGCGCGGAGGTCTCGTAGTCGAAGCTGGAGAAGGTCACGCCCGAAGCGTCCGACCTCACCAGCAATCCCGCCAGGATCGGCACGCTGGGACGAGTCGGCAGACTACGCGCGGCCCACTGCACGGCCTCGGCCAACACGTCGCGCTCGAGTCGGATCTTCACACTGCCACCTGCTCCCTTGCACCCATGAGCGAATGCACCCATCAGCGAGCGCTCTCGTGCACCTGGACTTGGCAGGCGCCCGTTGATCATACCGACGCGGCTCAGGCGCGACAGTGCGGTGGAGATCGCTAGCTGTTCTGCCGTCCGAGCCTGCCACCGAAGCGCGGACCTGGGCGGGTTCGCGGCGTCATCTGTGGACACCGAGCGCCTTGTCGGAGCCGCGATCGATCTCTGCGGCGGACATCAAACTCGAGGTGATGGCCAGTGCCCAACGCAGCCGACAGAATGCTGAGCAGGTCCCGACGTCTCCATCAAGTGAGGTACACGATGACTGACCCATCCATTTCCGGGGAGGCGGCGCAATCCTCCGGCCGTGCTGCGCTGGGACGACCGCGTCGGGGAACCGGGTGGGCGACTGGGATCGCTGCGCTGGGCGGACTGCTGTTCGGGTACGACACCGGGATCATCTCGAGCGCGCTGCTGTACTTCCCGAAGAGCTTCGGCGCGGTCACCGGACCTGACGGCAGCCTTGTCTGGGACGTCAACCTCTTCGGCCAGTTGCCGATGGGCGCCGATCGCGCCATAGAGGTGATCGTGGCCTGCCTACTCCTCGGTGCCCTCCTCGGGGCGCTCACCGGCGGCGCTGTCGCCGACGCAATCGGCCGGCGGCCCGCGCTGCTGGCTGTGTCGGCGATCTTCGTCATCGGTGCCGTGGTCTCGGGGGTGGCGCCGAACGAGGAGGTGCTGCTCGGGTCCCGGCTGCTGCTCGGCTATGCGATTGGAGTCGCCTCCGTCGCGGTGCCGCTCTACATCGCCGAGATCGCGCCCAGAGAACGCCGCGGCCGGCTCGTCTCGATGAACCAGCTGATGGTCACGGCGGGCATCTTCTTGTCGTATCTGGTCGGTTATGCCCTTGCGCCGGTGGAGGGCTGGCGTCTGATGCTCGCACTCGCCGGCATTCCCGCGCTGCTGATGCTCGGAGGTCTGTTCACGGTGTCGGAGTCGCCGCGCTGGCTGGTCACCCACGGTCGGGCCGGCGAGGCTCGCGCAGCGCTGATGCAGACCAGATCCGCCGAAGACGCCGAGACCGAGATGTACGAGATCGTCGAGAACGCCAAGGTTGAGCAGGCCACGGGCTGGTCGCACGTACTGGATCCTCGGATGCGCCGCGCGCTCACGTTGGGGCTCGGGGTGGCGGCGGTGAACCAGCTCGTAGGGGTGAACGCGGTCATCTACTACCTGCCGCGAATCCTCAGCGACTTCTACGGCGACAGGGTGGCGCTGCTGATTACGCTGGCCGTCGGGTTCGTCAACATGGTGGTCACCTACGCGGCGTTGAGCCGGATCGACCGATGGGGTCGACGCCCGTTGATCCTCGGCGGCACCCTGGCTGTAGCGGGATCGCTGATCGTGCTGGCGCTGCTCTTCCTGGGCGTACCGGATGCCGGCGATCCGCCACTGCTGGTCGGTGTCGGCCTCGCCGTTTTCCTCTGCGTCTACATCGCAGCCTTCGCGGCCAGTCTCGGTCTCGGGATCTGGCTGATCAACTCCGAGGTCTATCCCACATCGATCCGCGGCCGGGCGGCCGGTCTCGGGTCGACCACGCACTGGCTGCTCGACCTGGTGATCGCGGTGAACGTGTTGACGCTGGTCGGGGCCGTCGGCGCTCCCGGCTTGTTCGCGATCTTCGCCGCGCTAGCTCTGGCCGGAGCCGCTTTCCTCGGGCGCCTGCTGCCGGAGACAAAGGGGAAGAGCCTCGAGCAGCTCAGCGACGAGCTTGTGGGCAGTTCCCGGGTTGCCGGCAGCCGCTGACCTTGGCAGGTCGGGGCGGGGCGGCCACCCTGGGTACGAGCCCCGGTCGCGCTGGCCCGGCAACAGCCCTCAGGCGCGCTCGCCGGGCAACAGCTCGGACAGCTCGTTGGACAGCGCGACGACCCTGTCTTGCAGCGGGGCCAGCGACGCGAGTTCCGGTGGGATGTCGCCGCTGAACAAGGGGCGAATCTCGAATGCCAGGTCGAGCAGGCCTTCTCTGGTCGGTGTCCCCTGGCGTTGCAGCATGGCCTCGCCCGCGAGCCGGCTGTACTCGTTGACCCGAGCCCGCCAGCCGGGGTTGTCGACCGACTGGGCCTGTCGCATTGCGGTCGCAAGCTCATCGAGAGCATGCTCCAGTCTGACGAGCTGCTCTTTGCGCGCCGGCACGTTGAGGTTGATCGGCAGATCTCCCTCGTCCTCGTCCTGGCGACCGAACAACCTACGCAGGAAGTTCACGCTGTCTCCTTCTCGTCAGCCGAAGGGGCTCGGCGTCCTCAGGATAGATGCGGATCCAGACGTCGGGGCGACCTGGGCGGTTGTGCACACCTGGAAGCGTCGCTGAACTGAGGATCTTGAAGGATACGTGTAACTCTTCGTCGTAGTCGTAGGGTCTGTGCAATCTGGGGACAACTTCGATTTCGCCTGATCAGCGGGCTGTTTCTGGGAATGCCACCGGTGTGCGGCAGGGAAAACTACACGGGGAGGATTCCAGGACAACCTGGGGGCCCCGCGCCGTAGTGGATCCCCTATCCCCCACTCCACCGAGCGAGGTCCACAGTTGTCCACAGGCTTGTCCCCACTTGTGCGGAGTCGGTGATCAGATTGCAATACCGGGACAAAGCGGATGTAACACGCGGACGCAGCGGATGAGATATGCGCCGCTGACGCCGATCCCTACGACCGGTCCCGTGTCGCCTTAGCGGTTCGCCTGCTGCTTGATCCGGTTCGTCAGCTCGGTGACCTGGTTGAAGACGCTGCGACGCTCAGCCATCAGCGTCCTGATCTTGCGGTCGGCATGCATCACGGTGGTGTGGTCGCGGCCGCCGAACTGCTGCCCGATCTTCGGCAGCGACAGGTCGGTCAGTTCCCGACAGAGATACATCGCAATCTGTCGGGCTGTGACCAGGACATGGGTCCGGCTCTGTCCGCAGAGGTCGTCAATCGTCAGGCCGAAGTACGCCGCCGTCTGCGCCATGATTGCGCCGGAGTTGATCTGCGCCTCCCCGCCCTCGGGTATGAGGTCCTTCAGCACGACCTCGGCCAGCGCCATGTCGACCTGCTGGCGGTTGAGGCTGGCGAAAGCGGTCACTCGGATCAACGCACCCTCGAGCTCGCGGATGTTGGTCTGGATCTTGCTGGCGATGAACTCGAGGACATCGGGCCCAGCCGTCAGCCGCTCCTGTGCCGCCTTCTTCCGCAGAATCGCGATCCGCGTCTCCAGGTCGGGTGGTTGGACGTCGGTGATCAGTCCCCAACCGAACCGGCTGCGCAGTCTGGGTTCGAGGTTCTCCAGCAGCTTCGGCGGCCGGTCGGAGGTCATCACGATCTGTTTCTGGGCGTTGTGCAGAGTGTTGAAGGTGTGGAAGAACTCTTCCTGCGTCTGTTCTTTGCCCTCGAGGAACTGAATGTCGTCAATCAGCAGGACGTCGACGTCGCGGTACCGTCGCCGGAACTCGGCGCCCTTGTTCTGGCTGATCGAGTTGATGAAGTCGTTGGTCATCTCCTCGGTGGAGACGTAGCGGACCTTGATGCCGTTGAAGTAGTTACGGATGTAATGCCCGATGGCGTGCAACAGGTGAGTCTTCCCCAGCCCGGACTCGCCGTAGATGGTGAGCGGGTTGTACGACTTGCCGGGGTTTTCCGCCACCGCCACCGCAGCGGCGTGGGCAAACCGGTTCGAGCTGCCGATGACGAAGGTCTCGAAGGCGTACTTCGGGTTCAGCCGGGCGTCTAGCTCGCGGCGCCGCTGATCGTACGGCCCGGGGGCATCGCGGTGGACGGGCACCGCAGCAAGGGGACCCTGAGGTCCTGGAGCTTCGTCCTGCTGGGGACGGAACCCGCTCCGGTCGTCAGCTCCGTCGCGCGAACCGCCGCCGGGTTGGCTCCCTTGACGGCGAACGTCGGACCAGCTCGGAGATCCGTCTGCCCGCATCGAGAATGCGTCCGAACCGCCTGGGAGCCGATGCCGGTCGAACTGGGCATCTCCGAACGTGTCGCCCGTCCGGTCGTTGCCGTATCCGGACCGATCCGAGAAGTCGTGGTCAGAGAAGTCCTCGGCCGGCAGTGGAGGCTCATCGAAGCGCAGTGTCTCGTCCACGGTGACCAGCAGCCGGATTGCACCTTGGAAGAACTCCCCCAACTGGCGTTCGATGTCAACTCGGAAGCGACCCTCGAGCTGGTGCCGGGTGAAGTTGTTCGGCACCGCCACCATGAACGCGTCCTGGTGCAAAGTGAGAGGTTTGCTCGTGTTCAGCCAGCGGCGAAGCTCCGGCGGCGAAGATCCGTGGACATGCTCCCACGCCAGCAGGGTGGACGCGGCAGCGCTATCGGGATCGGTCACTACATCTCCGCTGATTCGGGGGTGCGGATCTGACCGCCCGGACACAGCCTGATGAGGATTGGCTCGCTGCCGGAGCAACCTGTGCGGCTGGGCTTGTCAGTCCCTAGTTGGACAGCGACCACTGTAGTTACTCCACACAGTTATCCACATCTTGTGTACAGATCGTGGGAAAACCACAATGGTCCGACGCAGGTCGGAGGGGTGCCCTGCGGAGGTGTGGCTCGAACTCCCGAGACCAGCTGGTCTCACAACGAGAAGACCCGTGACGCTAGCAATGCTCGAGACGCTTCTGCAACCCCCTGACCGAATCTTTGGTGTCATCGGCGTGTCTGCTGGACACCCTCGGGGCAGAGGGCCCCGTGGACGGGTCCCGGCGCTCAGCGGTTTGATTCTCGTGGCTACGGACCGTACCGTTAGCAGGTCGCTGTTTCGCAGCGATCGTTCTCTCTCGCGCCCTCTGGGGCGTGCGTCCGAAGTCACTTACGAAGATATGGGAGCTCTCCCGTGAGCAAGCGTACTTTCCAGCCGAGCAACCGGCGCCGCAGCCGGACCCACGGTTTCCGTCTGCGGATGCGCACCCGTGCGGGACGCGCGATCCTGGCTGCACGTCGCCGTAAGGGCCGCGAGACCCTGTCCGCCTGACGACGAAACCCGAGGTCGTTGTTGCCTTGTTGCCGCGCGCCGCAAGAATGAGCAGGTCGGAGGAGTTCCGCCGTACGGTTCGTTCCGGTACGCGGGCGGGTCGTCCGACCGTTGTCGTGCATGCTGATCGGCAGGCCGCGACCTCTGCTGTGCACGTCGGGTTCGTCGTTTCCAAAGCTGTCGGCAATGCAGTCGTCCGCAACCGCGTCCGGCGGCGGCTGCGTCATCTGGCCCGCGAACAGCTGGTGACGGTACCGGCCGGCGTGAACCTGGTGGTTCGAGCCCTTCCGCAAGCGGCGGTCACTCCCAAGGCAGTTCCGGAAGATCTTGATCGCGCCTGGTCGCGGGCGATCGCCCGGCTGCCGAAATGAGGCGGCCGTGAAATACGTCTTGATCGGGCTGTTGAAACTGTACCGGCTGGTGATCAGTCCGCTGTACGGAAATGTGTGCAAGTACTACCCCACATGCTCGGCGTACGCACTTCGCGCCGTGCAGGTGCACGGCGCCGCTCGAGGCACGTGGCTAACTGCCCGCCGGCTGCTGCGGTGCCATCCGTGGGCGCCGGGCGGGTACGATCCCGTGCCGGGCACTCCGGAATTTGAGGAAGAGCAGCGAAGTCCAGTTGAGTCTTCGCCGACAAGTTGGTCAGAGTCGACGCTTCGCCCAACGGAGCATAACCCGGGTACGCGCCTCGAACAGAGCGAACCGCCGCCCCAACTGACCGTGCCGCACCATGACGGGGCGCACGACCATGCCGCGATGGCGGCCCAACCGCGAGGTGTGAACTGATGGATGCCCTGCTCATGACGCTGTCTGTCCCGATGGGTATCTGGGATCCGTTCATCGCTGTCGGCAGCGCGATCATGCAGCCGCTCTACTGGGTGGTGTCCGGCATCTTGGTGCTTGCCCACAAGTTGTTCTCCCCGGTCTTCGGAGCCGACAGTGGGTGGACCTGGACGTTGTCGATCGTGTCGCTGACTGTGGTTATCCGGGTGGCGCTGATCCCGCTCTTCGTCAAGCAGATCAAGTCGTCCCGGGCGATGCAGCTCCTCCAGCCGAAGGTGCGCGAACTTCAGAAGAAGTACGGTCACGACCGCGAGAAGCTTGGTCAAGAGACCATGAAGCTGTACAAGGAGCACAACGCCAACCCACTGGCCTCCTGCATGCCCTTGCTGCTGCAGTCCCCCATCTTCATCGCGCTCTTCCGTGTCCTTGACGGTGCCTCGCGCCTGGACCCGCAGGGCAACCCAATTGCGCGCGGTCACTGGCTCAAGGTGAATCCGGACCTGGTCCAGTCCCTGAACGAGGCCACCGTCTTCGGTGCGCGGATCTCGGACACGTTCACGAAGGCCGGCTTCGTCGGCGGGATCAACAGCATCCATGTCGTGACCATCGCTCTGATTGTGGCGATGACCGCGACGCTGTTCGTCACCCAGCTGCAGTTGATGCGCAAGAACATGCCGCCGGAGGCATTGACCGGGCCGTTCGCCCAGCAGCAGAAGATGATGCTCTATCTCTTCCCGATCATCTTTGCGGTCGGCGGCATCAACTTCCCGGTTGGCGTGCTGATCTACTGGTTCACGTCCAACGTGTGGACGATGGGGCAGCAGTTCTACGTCATCCGCCGCAACCCGGCGCCGGGAACCCCCGCGTACGACGCTTGGGAGGAACGGCGGAAGACCAAGGGCAAGGCTGCTGCAGTGGTCGCGTCCGAGCCCGCACCCGAGGCGACCGCGCCGGCTGTCACCCGGGTAGCTCGACAGCAGCCGCGCAAGCAGCCACGGTCCCAGCGCCGCTAGCCAGATCCTCACTGCCCCAAGGGCCGTCAGTTCGATTCACACCCATCTCGTAACCCTCGGCCGCGCGAGACTCCGAGGTGCTGAAAGAGGCGGAATGCCTCGAAGGAGGTTGTCATGAGCGACACCCAGAACGAAGCGAGCACACCGCCCAGCGTGCCAGCCGATCCCCCCGCCCCGAGCGGCCAGCAGCCGGCCGAGGTTGAGACCGCGCTGAGCGACTCGGTTGCTGACCCGACGGCACCGGAGGGCGGACCGGGCGACATCACTGCGGACGGCGCCGATAGCGAAGACGCCGCAGGCGCGACAGGTTCCGACGACGGCGACGACTCAGACGATGACGACTCAGCGGGTGACAGCCCGCTGGAGACCGAGGCAGAGATCGCTGCCGACTACCTGGAGGAGTTGCTCGACATCGCCGACCTGGACGGCGACATCGACACCTACATCGAAAGCAATCGCGCGCACGTGTCCATCGTGAGTGACTCCCAAACGCTGGTGGGCAGTGGCGGTCAGGTCCTCGATGCCCTTCAGGAACTCGCCCGGCTGGCGGTAATGACCGAGACCGGTGAGCGCAGCAGGCTGATGCTCGACATCGCGGGGTATCGGGATCGGCGCCGGCGCGAACTGCTCCAGCTTGCCTCGGATGCGATTGCCGAGGTGAGGTCGACCCGTGAGTCGATCGCTCTGTCGCCGATGAACCCGTTCGAGCGCAAGATCGTCCACGACGCGGTTGCCGCCGCCGGGCTGACCTCCGCCTCCGAAGGCGAGGAGCCGAAGAGACGCGTCGTGGTCCAGCCGCTAGCGTGACCGAGGCCGTCGCCGAAAAGCTGTTCGGATCCCGCTTCGAGTCGATAAGGGACTATGTCGATATATTGGCATCCCGCGGCATTGAACGGGGGCTACTCGGACCCCGGGAGTCTGACCGGCTGTGGGAGCGGCACGTGCTCAACTCGGTGTCTCTCAACGGGCTCATCCCGCAGGGAGTCACCGTGGTGGACATCGGGAGTGGTGCCGGGCTCCCCGGCATCCCGCTGGGCATTCTACGACCGGACCTGCAGGTGACTCTCCTCGAACCCCTGCTACGCCGCTCCGCTTTCCTGTCTGAGGTCGTCGAGGAGCTGAACCTGTCGAATCAGGTCGAGGTGGTACGGGTCCGAGCCGAGGACCACCACGCTCGGTACGACGTGGTCACCTCCCGTGCCCTCGCGCCACTGGATCGCCTTGTGAGCTGGAGCGAACCTCTCCGCGCCTCGCGCGGGCAGATCCTGTCGCTCAAGGGCGCGTCTGCCCAAGACGAGGTCGACGGCAGTCGCAAGCAACTCGCGGCCCGGCGCCTTCGGGCCGAGGTGCTCACCGTACGCGCATGTCCCGAGGCCGAGCCGGCAACCGTGGTGAGGCTGACGCGATCGGGCTGAGGTTCACCGGTCCTGACCACACCGGAGGCAAGTGGTGACGACTGCATCGACTTCCCTCTACGAACACGTCTCCGGCCGCCGCCCGGCTGGCATTTGATTTGACGGTCAGCATGCCGCACTGCGTCTGCACATCGCGCGAGCAGCCACGCGGCACCTGAACGGCTTGCGCCGAACGGCTGGGTAAGTCTCCCTAGGAGCGCGCAGCTGACTCAATCGATGGAAACGGGAACGGGCTCTGCAGACGTCCGTGCGGGCTTCGACGGCCCCAAAATTTCTGCGGCATGCTGTGGCTGGGGTGAGGGTAGATCGAACGCCTTCGGCTCACGGAGACATCGCCAAAGCCGCATGAACAGCGTCGCCGACGGCAGGTCACAAGCCACGGCGGCGGCTAGCCAGCCTCGGCAGACTGTCGCCCCGCCTTTAGTGAGCTAGACCCAGGTAGTCCACGTCCGTATTGCGAGGGTGCCGATCTCCGTAAAGCCGCCGTACTCGACTCCGTAAGTCGCCGCCGCAGCGCGGTGATCGGTTGGAGAGTCGCGGCAGTACGTTGCAGCAGAGCATTTGCCACAAACTAGGCGAGCCGAGCCGGTTCTCGCCTCCATGTTTAGTACCTTGGCTGCTGGGTCGATGAAGTCGATACCGACGGAGCGAGGGAAGTTCATGACGGATGTTCGGGCGATCGGGTCCGAGGTGGCAAGAGGTCTCGGGTGGCCAAGCGTGATCATCCAGAGGCATGACTTGGGGTGGCCTGGCGTTTCACGTGAAACTCACAGCGACTTGATCCCCCGGCCAACGAACACAGGCCCGAGTGAGTTGGCAGGAGCGCCATGGCCACCCGAGCGGAGGGATTCCGCGCCGCCCCCTTCCCGGTCCAACACTCGCTCCCTGGTTTCTGACCCGGGCGCTATCTCCACGGTTGCTGACGCTCCGGCGGAGGATGGTCCCACTCCTGATGAGCCGGTAGAGCCCGACGGTGAAGCGCTGCCTTCGACGACAGACCGCTCTTTCCAGGAGGGCGGGACAGTCGATCTGGGCCGTTCCCACAGTCCCGAGCGAAGTGCGCCGGATGCTCCGTTGGGGGACGTCATGGGCGACGCTGGTGCCGAGGTCCAGGTGCCGATAGGAGTCCGCGCCCGTGACGGTTCGCGGGCTACGCTCATGTGGGCGGGCGCGGCGGTTGAGTCGGGCGAGGCGCTCACGACCTCTTCCGACCGCGTGGCTCAGTCGGCCCCTAGCAATGATTTGCGTCTTCAGGAATCGGTGCCTGTTGAGGACACTACGACCGATGCGGTGCCGAGACTTCCCGACGCCAATGGGTGGGA
Organism: Propionibacteriaceae bacterium; assembly: GCA_035717205.1. Lineage (GTDB taxonomy): Bacteria > Actinomycetota > Actinomycetes > Propionibacteriales > Propionibacteriaceae > Microlunatus. Next base: position 75,442 of record DASTIW010000037.1, read on the forward strand.
GCAATATGCGCCTGTGGATCCCCCGGCCAGTCCTCCGCATGTTTCACATGAAACGGCCAGGCAAATGCCGGCTCCGGCGCGGACCCGGGTCATGGTCGTTGCCAACCAGAAGGGTGGTGTGGGTAAGACCACAACTGCCGTCAACCTCGCGGCTGCCCTTGCACAGGGCGGCCTGCGCGTAGTCGTCATCGATCTGGACCCGCAGGGAAACGCTTCGACGGCATTGGGCATTGACCACTCCCCTGGTACGCCGGGAACCTATGAGGTGTTGATATCGGGTGCTCCGATCGCGGCCCATCTCATCGAGTCACCTGAGGCGCCCGGATTGAGGGTGTTACCTGCCACGATCGACCTCGCGGGTGCCGAGATCGAACTGGTCCCCGTCGTGGCGCGCGAGAACCGCTTGTTGCGAGCGATCAACACCTACCTCCGCACGAATGAGGTGGACTACGTCATCTTGGACTGTCCGCCGTCGCTTGGACTGCTGACCCTCAATGCGCTCGTCGCGGCCGGCGAGATCCTTATCCCAATCCAATGTGAGTACTACGCCCTTGAGGGCGTATCACAGTTGATGCGCACTATCGATCTGGTTCAGGCTGAACTCAACGACCGGCTCACGCTGAGCACCGTGCTGCTGACGATGTTTGATGCGCGTACGCGTCTGGCCGCCCAGGTCGCCGACGAGGTGCGCAAGCACTTCGCCGGACAGACGTTGCCGACGGTTATCCCGAGATCCGTCCGCATCTCCGAGGCGCCGAGCTACGGTCAGACGGTCCTTACCTACCATCCCGATTCCACCGGCGCGATCTCGTACCGGGAGGCGGCCCACGAAATAGCCCGACGGGGCGCGAAGGAGAGTGCATGACCGGCAGCATGGATCGTCGTGGATTGGGCCGGGGGCTGGGGGAGTTGTTCCAACGCACCGAGGTAGCCGAGATGCAGCCGAACGACTTGCGCGCCACGGAGCCCTCCACATCCAACGGTTCTCACCCCGTACCCGAGGGGTCGTACTTCGCACAGCTTCCGCTGGCAGCGATAAGCGCCAATCCACGTCAACCGCGTACGGTGTTCGACGAAGACGCCATGAATGAGCTGGTGGAGTCCATTCGCGAGGTGGGACTTCTCCAGCCCATCGTGGTGAGGCCGCTGGGCGCGGGCGCCTTCGAGATTGTGATGGGCGAGCGCCGCTGGCGCGCTTCCCAGCAGGCCGGCGTCGACAGCATTCCCGCGATAGTCCGAGAGACCGAGGATCACGACCTACTGCGGGATGCCTTGTTGGAGAACCTTCACCGGGCCCAACTCAACCCGCTGGAGGAGGCTGCCGCCTATCAGCAGATGCTGGAAGATTTCGGCTGCACCCAAGATGAGCTAGCTCAACGGATCAAGCGTTCCCGCCCCCAGATCTCGAACACGATTCGCCTCCTTCGGCTTCCGCCGACGGTTCAGCGCCGCGTCGCGGCTGGGGTCCTCAGCGCAGGTCACGCTCGAGCACTGCTTGCCATTGAGGACCCAGGCGGTCAGGAGCGACTGGCCCAGCGGATTGTGGCCGAAGGACTCTCGGTTCGAGCGGTCGAGGAGGCCGTCACCATCGGTAACCGCGGTGAGTCACAACCTCGACAACGCACCGTCAAAGCACCGTCCGAGCGCGCAAGTCGACTGGCCGAGGAACTGTCCGATTGCCTGGAGACACGGGTACGCGTCGACCTCGGCAAATCGCGCGGGAGGATCTCCATCGAGTTCGCCACCGAGGATGATCTGGAGCGCATCGTCGGTCTGATGCTTCGGCAAAGACAAGCGATAGATCAATATGTCGACATGTCGGTTTACGAGCCGACCGCAGTCTGACTGGCGGCAGCTGCGTTGGCGATCGCCGCGTCCTGGTCGGCCATCTTGCGGCGGACATCCCTGGTCGCCGAACGCTCGGCGACAAAAGACAAGAACGGCACAGTGCCGGCGAGCGCAATGAGAACCAGCCGCTTCCAGCTCCAGCGGGCCCGGCGGCCGAGATCAAAGGCGGTGATCAACAAAAGCATGTAGAGCCAGCCGTGGGGGATCGCCGTCCAAGTGACCACCAGATCGTTATGGCCGATGTACTTCATCGGCAGCCCCACACAGACAAGGACGACGAGCAGCACCCCCACCGTGTACGCCATCACCCGATATCGCAACAAGGCACTCCGCATGTCACGACTCTATGCGGCGCGACCGCTCCACAGCCGTGATCTCAGCCACGTGGGCCGGGCGTCCCCTCAACCGCTCTCAGGGTGGCCACGTCCTCGCTCATGCCGAAGTCGCGTGCCATCCGAGCCGCCATCGCGACGGCGAAAGCGGCGAAGAGCCACCACTGGAGCGCATACGCGCCATTACGGAGCCGACCCTGGCCTTCCGGGAGGACGACAGGCGCTGGGCGCAGGCCCTGGGCCGAGGAGTCGGCGCTGGACAAGACGACGAATCCGCCGACGAGCGGACCGGGCCATTCCTGCGCCAGCGCGGGAATGCGCACGGAGCGGATCTGACCGGGGGTCGCTGGGCCGGGATCCTCGACCTCCGTCGGCAACAGCACGCCCACCTGACTGACCAGCGCCTCGGGCGGGCGAGGAGCGCTCGCCTGGTCGACCAGACCGCGGACAACGGGAACGACACTGCCATCGCCTTGCCGCAGTCCTGACAGCACCCGAAAGCCGCCCTGCTGGTCTGCCAGCGGAACCAATAGCTGGAGGTCGGGGTCGTAACGACCGGCGAACCTCACCGAGCGGCCGTACCCGTCTGTCACCGGCTGTCCCGGGGGAGCGATGTCGGTCAAGGCCACGGCCGGCTGCGCCGCGCGAGCCCGGGCGCTCGCAGCGCCTTGGGACTCGTAGACGTTGAGCTGCCAGATGCCGAGTGTCACCATGACGCCGGCGGCGACCAGACCGAGAGTGACAGTGACCAGCTGCTTCAGTCGGATCATACGCAGCAAACCCTGGTCAGCTCTGGGTGAGGCTTGCCAGTGGACGGTGGCCGCCGCGGGCAGCGGCCGCCTGGACGAGGTCGGCACACATCTTCCCGAGGCTCCAGCCGGCGGCCTCGATGGCGAGCGGGACCGCTGAGGTCTCCGTCATGCCGGGCGCGACGTTGACTTCCAAGAAGACGGGATCGCCCTGGTCGGGAATGATGATGTCGGTCCGGGACAGGTCCGCCAGGCCCAGCTCAGCATGCACCCGGAGCGCAATGTCGGCACAGCGTGCGGCGACATCGTCGCTCACTTCGGCTGGGCACAGGAAGCGGGTGGCTCCGGCGGTGTATCGCGCCGTGTAGTCGTAAACGCCGGAATCGGGGCGGATCTCGACAGCCGGCAGAGCGGTGGGCCCGTTGCCGCGGTCAACCACTGCCACCGTCACCTCGGTGCCCTCGACGAACTCCTCCACCACAGCAACGGGACCGTACGCGAAGGCGCCGACCATCGCCGACGGCAGCTCGCTGGCATCGCCGACCTTGCTGCATCCCAGTGCGGATCCGCCCCGGGACGGCTTCACCATCATCGGAAACCCGATCTGGCTTCCGAGTGCTGTCACCAGCGCCTGGGCGCCGAGCTCGCGGAAGATCTCATGGGGCAATGCCACCTGAGCCGGCGTCCGGATCCCTGCATCGGCGACCACCGTGGTGGCGATCGACTTGTCGAACGCCACCCGGCAGGCTGATCCGACCGAGCCGACGAACGGCACGCCGAGCAGGGCAAGCACTTCGCGGAGCGCGCCATCCTCGCCCGCCTCGCCGTGCAGCAGCGGAAACACCACCGCGCCGGGGAGCCCGGTGATCCGGGGTACCAGCGTCGAGTCGACGTCGGACTCGATCACCTCCAGCCCTCGGGACCGCAGCGCCTGGCCCACCCGACGACCGGAGCGCAGGGACACCTCGCGTTCGTGCGAGAGACCGCCTGACAAGACGATAACGACCTCATGCTGTTCGGGGCTCATCGACTCCGCCTCACTTCTTCAAGATCAACTTCGGTTGTTTCATGATCAAAAATCATGATCATCATCAGGCTCGCCATAGAGATCGAGCCTGACCATGATCGACTGCGACCTCGGGGAGCGGTCCGGCTGCATCGCGGACCTCAATTCTGGTTTGGCCCAGGCGCCTCGTACGGCATGATCAGCGAGTGGTGCACGGAAGTGCCGAAGGTCTCGTTGACTGAAGTCTCATTCGCCAGCACTTCACCGAGCCGGCGCGTCCCTTCGATGATCCGTGCGGGTTCCGGGAAACAGTAGGAGAGCCGCATGTGCCGACTGCCGAACCCGTCGGAGTAGAACGCCGTCCCCGGGACGTAGGCCACCCGCGCCGTGACCGCTCGCGGCAGCATGGCCTGCGAATCCAGCCCCGGTGGCAGTGTCACCCACATGAAGAAACCTCCCGACGGCACGGCCCAGGTGGTGCCGGGAGGCATGTGGTCGGCCAAGCCCCTCACCATGGCATCGCGTCGCTCGCGGTACATCTCCCGAAACACCTTGATCTGGCCGCGCCAGTCGTGGTTGGTCAGGTAGGACGAGATCGCGAACTGCGAGAAGACCGGTGGGCACAACGTTGCCGACTCCTGCGCCAGCATGATCTTCTCGCGGACGGCGTGCGGCGCCAGCACCCAGCCGATCCGAAAGCCAGGCGCGAAGGTCTTGGAGAACGACCCCAGGTACACCACGATGTCGGAGTCCAGCGAGCGCATGGCGGGCACCGGATCGCCGTCGAACCCCAGCAGGCCGTACGGGTTGTCCTCCACCACGAGCACGTCGGCCTTGCGGGCGATATCGAGCAGCGCCATTCGCCGCTCCAGCGTCTGGCTGACGCCGGCCGGGTTGTGGAAGTTGGGGATCGTGTACAAGAACTTGATCCTCTTGCCGGCCGCGCGCAGCACGCCGATGGACTCCTGCAAAGCCTCTGGGATGAGCCCCTGGTCATCCATCGCGACGTGGACGACCTCGCACTGGAAGGCGCGGAAGACGCCCAGCGCGCCGACATAGCTGGGCGCCTCGCAGAGCACCACGTCGCCCGGGTCGCAGAAGATCCGGGTGATCAGGTCGAGTCCTTGCTGCGACCCCACGGTGACGGTGACGTCATCGGGGTGAGCTGAGATCCCCTCGAGGCGCATCACCTCACAGATCGCGTCTCGCATCACCGGCTCCCCTTGGCCCGACCCGTACTGCATCGCGACCCGGCCGTTCTCGACCACCAGCTCGTGCAGGATGGTGCCGACGGCATCCAGTGGAAGGTCGGCGATGTTGGGCATGCCACCCGCCAAGGAGACGACCTCCGGACGGTTCGCGACCGAGAACAGCGCTCGGATTGCTGATGCAGTCATGCCGTGGGTGCGAGCGGCATAGCGGTCGACATAGTTGTCCAGCCGGGTGTCCCGCCGGCTGAGCCTCTCAGGATCGGCCCCGACCGTTCCCCGCGCTGGGGAGTCAGGACGTGGATCGGACATGCTCACAGGACAAGGGTGCCTCATTCAACCTCGGCCGCATACCATGGCCCCATGGGCAAGATCGGATCGTCGAAGACCCCAGCTAGGCGACTCTCCTGGTGGCTGGTGGCTGGCGTCGGCTTCGGGCTCGCGCTCGGCTTCCTCATCGGGCTGACCAAGCCCAGGCCCCGGGTGGTCTAGGTGCCATCGCGACGCATCCGTCCGCTGACCGCCGCCGACTTGGACACGCTCCCTGACCCGTGCGGCACGTGCACCTTCTGGGAGACCGGTCTTACTGAGCTCGCCTCCTCAGGCGAACACCGCGACCACGCCGGTGTCAAGGCCGCCTGGGCCGAGGCGGTCACCGCGCGCTGGGGCTACTGCGGGGTGATGGCGGTGAACGACGGCCGAACGATCGGCTACCTCACCATGGCTCCGGCCCTGCTGGTGCCACGGCTCGGTGCTTTCGCGACCACGCCGGTCAGCCAAGACGCAGCCGTCGTGCTGTCGGCGCGCGTGATGGAAGGCTTCCGAGGCAAGGGCATCGGACGGCAGATGGTGCAAAGCGCTGCTGCCATGGTCGCTCGCCGGGACATTCGGGCCTTGGAGGCGGTCGGCACGTACCGAGAGGGGCCGTCCTGCATGCTTCCGACCGGCTGGCTGGAGGCGGTTGGTTTCGTCGTGGTGCGGGACCACCCGGCCACCCCGCGGCTGCGGATGGACCTGCAGTCGACCGTACGGTGGCGGCCCGACCTGGCGGCTGCCTGGTCACGGTTGACCGGGCTCGTCTCCCAGACGGTACCGCCGGAGCCGGCCGGCTTCGAGCCGGCACCCCGCGATCTGCTGACGGTCCGCGACGGCGTCTGGCGTACCGGACCGTACACCGGCCACTGACCGCAACAGGGGCGAGGCCCGCACACAGGGTCAAGCGCCACGACCGCTCTCATCCAGGGCTATGGCACAGTGCACGGCATGAGTGTCGACCATCGCAGCATCCGCCTGACCCGGATATCAAAGGGCCACTACCGCGCCGCCAACCCGCGGGGCGGCACGTTGGACCTCGGTATCGGCGATGAGGTCGACTTCAGCCCGGTGGAGCTGCTCTTGGTCGCTGTCGCAGGATGCAGTGCGGCCGACGTGGACTTCATCACCGCCAGGCGCGCCGAGCCGGTCGAGTTCGAGGTGGTGGCCAGCGGCCGGAAGGTCCGCGACGAGCAGGGTAACCATCTGACCGATCTGCAGGTCACTTTCCGCCTCCAATTCGCCGACGACGATGCCGGCCAGGCCGCGGCTGCCGTGCTTCCGCGAGCAGTTCAGCAGTCCCACGACCGGCTGTGCACCGTCACCCGAACCGTGGAGATCGGCACCCCCGTGAGCGCCACCATCGTCGGCGTTCCACCGGCCGACCCGGTGGAGGGCGACGCCGGCTGAAGCCGGGGATTGATCCTCGTTACGGCGGGTATGAACTCCCTGCGCCACTCCGCCCAGCCACCAGTAGGTAGCGTGAGAGGCCGAACCGACGCCGAGACTTCGCGCGCGAAGCCTCGCTCCTGACGGCTGATGGGAACCCGATGAGCATCAAACAACTAATCCTGGTCCGGCACGGCGAGAGCACCGGGAACGTGGCGGCGGCGCAGGCCTACACCGACCGCGCTGAGGTTATCGACATCGGCCTGCGAGACGCCGACGTCCCACTCTCGGAGCCTGGTGTCCAGCAGGCCCGCGGGCTCGGTGCCCGGTGGGCGAAGGAGGACCCGGACGCGTTGCCGACCAGCGTCTGGTGCTCGCCCTACCTGCGGGCGGTTCAGACGGCACAGATCGCCCTTGAGGTTGCAGGACTCGACCTTCCGTTCGTCATCGACGAGCGGCTACGCGACCGCGAGCTCGGAGTGCTCGATCTGCTGACCTTGGAGGGCGTCGCGGCTCGTTTCCCCGGTGAAGCCGAGCGGAGACGCTGGCTCGGGAAGTTCTACCACCGGCCACCGGGCGGTGAGTCCTATGCCGACCTGATCTTGAGGATCCGGTCCTTCCTTCGCGACCTCGACGACGAGCCGGGTGCGGACCGTGCTCTGGTGGTGTGTCACGACGCGGTTGTCCTCAGCGTGCGGTATGTCTGCGAACGGCTCTCCGAGGCGAGCGTGCTCGATATCGGTCGGCAGACGCCAGTGCTGAACGTGTCACTGACCCGGCTGGAGCGTGCCGGCGAGGGCGGCTGGAGGCTGCTGGACTTCAACGATGTTCGGCACCTCGAAGCGCGCGATGCCCCTGTCACCGAGCACGCCGGTGATGTGGATGCCTGAGTTGGTCACGCCCGCGATGCTTCGCGAGTGGCCGCTGCCGTCTCCGGGTGGCAGCAAGTACGGCCGGGGTCAGGTGATGGTGATCGGCGGCGCAGCATCGACCCCGGGCGCCGCGCTGCTGGCCGGTCTGGCGAGCCTGCGGGTCGGTGCCGGGCGACTCTCGATGGGCGTCGCCGAGTCCGCCGCCGTGGCGCTCGCGGTCGCTGTCCCCGAGTCGGGGGTTGTGGGGCTGCCTCAGAATGAGCGTGGCTCGGTCCTCGGGGAAGACCTGAGCGCGGTGGCCGATTCGGTGGCAAAGGCGGACGTCGTCGTTGCGGGGCCGGGCCTTGACGATGCCGAACAGACGGAGCGGCTGCTGCGAACGCTCGTGCCGCTGCTCGGCGCTGAAACCTCGGTAGTGCTGGACGCGTACGCGTTGGGTGTCTGGCCGAGAATGGATGATGTCGAGATCGGGGCCGGTCGGCTGATCCTCACTCCGAACCCGGAGGAAGCCAGCCGGCTGCTTGAGCGCGATCTCGATGACTTCGCTACCGACGTCCTAGCGATCGCGAAACGCTACGACGCGGTGGTCACCTGCCAAGGCTGGATCGCCGAGCCCGACGGCACGTGCTGGCAGATCAGCACCGGCCACGGCGGGCTAGGCACGTCAGGCAGCGGCGACGTCCTCGCCGGCGCTATAGCTGGCCTGTGTGGCCGCGGCGCCAGCGCGGCCCAGGCGGCCTGCTGGGGAACCTACGTGCATGCAGCCGCAGGCGACCGGCTGACCGCCCGGGTCGGCAAACTCGGATTCCTGGCCAGAGAGCTACTTGACGAGATCCCCGGGGTGATGGCCGAGCTGTTCAACTGAACGCCAGCGCGATCAGTCAAGTGGTGGCCGGGTCGATCAAAGGTACTCCTCGATGGCTCCCAGTAGCACCGACTTCGACTTCGCGCCCTTGAAAGCCTTCACCAGTTCGCCACCGACGTAGACCTGGATCGTCGGCAGGCCGAGAACATGGTTGTTGGCCGGAGTCACCGGGTTGGTGTTGGTGTCCATCTTGACGAAGGTGACCTTGTCGCCGTGGGTGTTGGCGAGCTCCTCGATGATCGGCGCGACCTGCTTACACGGACCGCACCAATCCGCCCAGTAGTCGACAACGACCGGTTTGTCCGACTTCAGCACCACCTGATCGAAGGTGGCGTCGGTGACATCGGATACAGCACCCATCACATTTCTCCTGCTCATCTGACTCGGACTGCGCCCGAGTGCGTTGTGGTTTCGTCGTGCTCTCGCTGGCCGTGCGCCGGGAAGCTTCGCTCCCGCAGGTGCAACTGTGCCGCAGGGGCCTGACAGATAGGGCCCGCGGCTACAGGTCAGCTGACAGCGACCGGCTCCAGAAGATCCTGGGCAGCGTCATGCACGTCGGCCAGATAGCGCTCCGCATCGAGTGCGGCCGCACATCCGGTCCCGGCGGCCGTGATCGCCTGCCGGTAGGTGTGGTCGACCAGGTCACCGCAGGCGAACACACCGACCAGGTTGGTCCGCGTGCTCTTGCCTTCGGTCAGCACATATCCTTCGGCGTCCAGGTCCACCTGGCCGGTCAACAGATCCGAGCGCGGGTCGTGACCGATCGCAATGAACAGCCCGGAGATCGCCAGCTCGCGGTGTGCCCCGGTCTGGGTGTCCCGCAATGTGACACCGGTCAGCGACTTGTCGCCGTGGATCTCGGCGACCTCGGAGTTCCACGCGAACCGGATCTTCGGGTCGTTGTGGGCGCGGGCAGCCATGATCTTGCTGGCCCGCAGCTCGTCGCGCCGGTGGATCACGGTGACGGACCGGGCGAACCTGGTCAAGAACGTGGCTTCCTCGACCGCGGAGTCACCACCGCCGACCACGGCGATGTCCTTGTCGCGGAAGAAGAACCCGTCACAGGTGGCACACCACGACACGCCGTGTCCGGACAGCCGCTCCTCGTCAGGCAGCCCGAGCTTGCGATAGCTGGAGCCGGTTGCGAGGATGACGCTGCGCGCGGAGAAGGTGTTGCCGTAGCCGTCGGTGACCGTCTTGATCCGTCCGGTCAGGTCCATCGAGACGATGTCCTCGGCGACCAGTTCGGCACCGAAACGCTCCGCCTGCTGCCGAAAGTTGTCCATCAGGTCGGGGCCCATGATGCCGTCAGGGAACCCGGGGTAGTTCTCGACCTCGGTGGTGTTCATCAAGGCGCCGCCTGCGGTGATGGAGCCCTCGAAAACCAGCGGCTTCAAGTCAGCCCGGGCAGCGTAGACCGCTGCGGTGTATCCGGCCGGGCCACTGCCCACGATGATGACCTCGCGGGGCTCGGCTGCGGACTCGACAGTGCCGGGTTTGCTCATCAGTTCCTCTGCTTCGTCGTACTTCCACCAGTGGGTTCCGTGCCCGTTGGGATCGCTGCCCCGTCCTCCGACGGGAGCAGCCGACCACTCGTGCACGTCAAGGGTGAAGCGCAGGCCCCAACCCTACCCTGGCGGAACGGCCACGATGGCTCTGCTATTCCGCGGCAGCGCTCGCGCCAGACAGGACCAGACGCCAGCAGGCCGCCCACTCCGCAGCTCAGGCAGCGGTCCGTCGATGCACAGAGGCCCGTGTCCGCAGCCACACCACACGCAGTCGCCGACCGCCAACCGCCGAAATGGTGCCGTCAACGGGGCGTACCCGATCGGAATGGTTACTGGAAAACCTGAACCTCATAGATGCCGCCGCGATAGCCGTTCCCGTCCTTGGGGAGAGAGGTCAGGTAAACCAGCACATAGCGGGTGGAAACCGGCTGGTCGAAGGTCAGCGAGGCGGTCTCGTCCGCGGACTTCTGCTCACTGACGGTTCGCCAGCGTCGATCCGACGTCATCGGCGGCGAACTGATCTCGGACTTCCCGTCGGGCACCCGGGCCTGGACGGTTGTTCCACTGCCGCTCAAGGCCACGGTGACCGACCGCACGCTCTGGACCGTTCCTAGGTCAAGCACCAGACCTACACCCCGCTTGATGCCGCCGAGCTTGGCGTTCCCGAGGTACTTCACGGTTCGCCAGCGGGTCTCCGGATCGCCGTCGATCGCAAGCTTCACCTCGTCGGAGTTCTCCGTCCGGTCGTCGCCTTGCGGATCGAAGTCCCGCGCGGCCGTGATCCTGACCGGCTGCGTCGGTACGCCGGAGGAGCTGCTGGCGGTCGCCGATGCAGCGGGGTCGGCTGCGCCCGAACGGGCGTTGCGGCGATCCAGGGTGAGGACCCCCCAGACGGTGACGGCGGCGAGCACGAGCGCGAGCAGGGCGACCAGCAGCCCGAGCCACCGTCGGCCCGGTCGTCGCTGTTCGGCCGGCGGCGGTTGCGGGGGTGCCGGGTTCCGGATGACAGTCCGGGTATCGGCGTCGGGCCGGGTATCGGGGTCGGGCCGGGAGGACCAGGCGGTGGTGACCCTTCCGACGCCGGTCGGCCTTGCCGCGGATGCGGCGTCCTGGAAAGCCTGATGGGAGCCGGAGTGGTGGGGAGGCGGCAGCCGCTGCGACTCGGGGAATCCTGAAGTCGGCGGGCCGGGGAGGTCGGCGGCCGGCATCAGCTGGGTGGGCTGATCAAGTAGTGGTGACACCGGCTGCGAGTGAGCCGACACGGTTGGGACTGGCTGGCGCAGCCTGCGCTCGAGGTCGGAGGAGGCGTCGCCCGGCCCGAGGACCTTGGTCAGCGCGTTGACGACGTCGTTGGCGGTGACGATCTGGGGGGCCCGGTGCCGCGGCGGGTCGCCGAGAATCTGATCGCACACCTGGTCCAGGGCGGGGGAGACCCCGGCCCTCACCTGCCGCGGGGTCAGCCACCGCTGCCCGGACACAGGTGCCGCCGGCAGGCTGAAGGCTGGGCCTCCCGGCCAGCGGGACACCAGGCTGGCGTACAGCAGCCGCCCGAGGTCCAGCACGTCGACCTGCTCCGGTGTCGCCTTGGTCGAAACGGGTTCGGAGCGGGCAGGTCGAAGGGCTTCCTCGATCAGCAGCCCGACGATCTTGATATTGCCGGTCGGGGTGATGATGACGGTGTCCGGGCTGATCCGCTGGTGGAACAGACCGACGGCGTGTACGCCGGACAAGGCGTCCGCGACCTCACGGATCACCCAGGCCGCCTCCAGGCCCGACAGTGGACCGTGGCTCAGGATGACCTCGAGCGACTGGCCGACTGCGTACTCACAGACGATGTAGGACCCGATCTCCGGGTTCTCGCTGTGGACGGCGTCGAGGACCCGCAGGAACCGCGAGTCGGTGGCGGCGGCTGCCCGTCGCGCGGCCTCCAAGAGGCCGGGCGCGCGCGGGTCATCCGACGGCAGCAGATGGATCAACACTGACCGCGACAGCACCTGGTCGAATGCACGCCAGGTGAGAGTCGGCTCGGTCTGGCTCAGGAGTTCTTCGAGCCGATAGCGCTGCGCCAGCACGATGCCCGCGGACAGGCGGCTGGCAGCGGCTGGTTCCTCGGGCTCGTCGACGTCGGGAGTGCCGGCCCGCGGTACGGGCGTCTGGGTGGCGCCTGGCTGACTCACATCTGGCTCTGTGTTCTCGTGGGGGACTCCGCCGGCCGGGGTACCGGGCTCGACAACTGCATTCTCGATGGTAGGAGACTCCGACTCGATGCCGGTGCTGGAATCGCCGGGCGTGGACGGTTCGTCGGGGTCGGGCCTGGGCCCGGTAGCGGCGTCGGGTTCGTCCGCCCGGCGGGCACCCCGACGTAGCACGGTGTGAAGGATCTGATCGACCTCCCGGATCTGCAGAGCGTGGGACAGCCCGAGGAAGATGCCGACGGCCATCACACCGGCGACGGCCAAGCCGAGGAGACGGGACACCAGGGTGTCCGACCAGCTGCCGAACGCCCAGCAGATGGTGGCGGCGACCGCGGCGGCCGGGGCCACGGCCAGCAGCAGCCGGACACCGTGCCGGACCAGCTCAGCACCAGACAGCGCGGTCAACCTTCGCCGGAGGGTGCGGAAGGACACCACGACGCCGAGGAGATAGGCGCCGGAGTACGCCACCGCGAGCCCGGTCGCGACCAGGGAGGAGTTGTCCAGCAGCAGCACAACCGCGATGCCGAGCAGCACGTTGGTGCTCGCGATGAGAATCTGGAGGAAGAACGTCGTGCGGTTGTCCTCGAGTGCATAGAACGCGCGTAGGCAGATGTACTGCACGGTGAACGGCACGAGTCCGACCGCTAGCGCCATCAACGCCCAGCCGACGAACTCGGCGTCCTCGGCACCCTTCCCGAAGCCGAAGGCGAGCCGGGCCACCGGCGACCCGAGTGCCAGCAGGGCTACCGACGCCGGCAGCAATGCCGTCACCGCCAGACGGAGCGCGCGCATCGTCTCGGCACTCACCCCGTTCAGGTCGCCGGCCGCGGCGTACCGGGAGGCGGCCGGCAGCATCGCGGTCGCCAACGACACCGTGATCAGGGAGTGCGGGAGGATCCAGACGGCGTACGCGTTGTAGTACACCGCGAGACCAGCGCCCTCACCGTCGGCGGTGGCTCGTCCAGCCAGCCGGTTGACCACGATCAATGCCAGCTGGTTCACCAGCACGAAGCCGATAGTCCACTTGGCGAGGCGGGCAGTCTTCCCCAACCCGGTGTTCTTGAAGTCCCAGCGGGGCCGGAAGTGGTAACCGGCCGAGCGTAGGAACGGGACCAGCACGATGGCCTGCGCGGCAATGCCGAGGGTCGATCCCAGCCCGAGCAGCAGTTCCTCGCCGGCCGTGAACGCGCTCACGCCGTCGCCTTGGCCGTAGACGAACCAGAACACCAGCAGGACTGCGATCGAGATGATGTTGTTGGCGATCGGAGCCCACATCATCGGACCGAACCTGTCTCGCGCATTCAGCAGTTGGCCGGCGAGCACGTGCACGCCGTAGAAGAAGATCTGCGGCAGGCAGTAATAGGCCAACATGATGATCGAGTCGTACTGCGCGGCCCGACCCGGCGCGCGCCAGGCGTCTGGGGTGTAAAGCCAGACGATCCACGGGGCGGCTACGGTGAGGGTGACCGTGATGGCCGCAAGAACCCCCAACCCGGCCGTCATGATGCGATTGATGTACGCCTCGCCGCCGTCCGGGTCTAGCTTGATGGCACGGACGATCTGCGGCACCAGCACCGTGTTCAGCACGCCCCCGGCCAGCAGGATGTACATGCTGTTCGGCACGGTGTTGGCGTAGGTGAACATGTCGACCTGGCGGGTGCCATTACCGAACAGGACCACCAGCAGCATCAGGCGGCCGAATCCCAGCACCCGGGAGAGCATGGTTCCGGCCGCCATCACCATGCTGGCCGAGATCAGCCGGCTGCTGCTGTGCCGCTCATCCTCGGCCGTCCGGGCGCTGTCGAGCTCGGTCATCGACCCGCCTCGGGGCGTCGGGCGGTAGTAACCGTGTCGCGGCGTCGAGCGCTAATCATCGAACCGCCTGGCGGGATTGAGGTCGATCGGCGCAACGCCGGTGTCGGCGCCTCGCACGGCCGGCGGGGTGACCGGCGGTGGACCGTCCGGGCCCCCGCCGGTGTCAGCGCCTCCCCGCTGTCCGCTGGCGTCCCGATGATCGTTGCCACTTGCTTCGGGAGCGGATTCGGAGCGCTCCCGTGCCACCTGGCGGATTCGCAGTGCGGTCGCTCCGATCAGAACGGCGCCGGCGCCGATCGCGATGAACCATCCGACCGTGCCTGCTTGGGTGACCTTGACGTCGATGCCGATGCTGCGCCCGACCGGGACGCCCGACAGAGTTGTCATCTGGGCGCGAATCCGGACGGTCCCGTTGGTGCTCGCGTTCACTTGGGCGTTGGCGGTGAAGTTGCGCTGGGCTGGGACGAGGTCAGTCGTCAGCGGGTCGATGGTGACCCGCTGGGTGCTGTCGGAGGTGAAAACGATCCGCACTCTGATGGCGTTGACCTGGGGGTCGTCGCTGGCGGTCAGCCGGTTGAGGACCGTGATGGGAAACGCGCCACGAGCTCCGGAGGTTGTCACCCTCGCTGTGGTGCTGAGCCTCACCCCGTCGCGAAGAACAGCGTCGAGGTCCGCCAGCTGCGTACCGACGAAACTGGTGGAGTCGCCCGACTGGCCTCGCCAGGTGGCGCTGACGGAGCGCGCGACTGCCTGATCGGCGGCGGTCCGGGCCTGCGCGGGCTCAGCCAGTAGTTCCGCATAGGTGTTGTAGTCCCCGCTCAGCTCGGCGGTGTTTCGCAGTTGCCGACGAGACAGCTCCGCGGTGCGGGCCGCCTGCGGGTAGCTGAGCTGCTTGCTCCACGACCGTGGCGTCGACGCCAGCAACTGGCTCACCGTCGTGCGCTTCATCCAAGGCACCCTGAGGGACTCGTCGTCTCCCTGCGCCTGGTCCGCGTTGGTGATGACGCGTACGCGTCCGAGGGTCGAGCCGACCGGACTGGTCGCCGCCTCGATCCAGGTGTCCGCCAGGATCCGCTGCTGGAGATGGACCGGGGTGTTGCTGGGGGTCGGTCCGGGACCTCCACTGAACGCGGTGGAGGTGAAAGTCAGGATCGGAGCGCCCGTGATGCCTTGCAACAACGGTCCGGCACCACCGGTGGACGTGTCGGAGAGCAGGATGGCCGCCGGGTTGAGGGTTTGTGCCGCCTTCAGCGTCGCCGCATCAGCGGCGCCAACAGCCGGCATGGCGATCAGCCGGAGAGACGCCGTCTCGGATACGCCTTCAGCAGCCGAGGCGCCACGATTGAGCACGGCGACCGAATCCGTATGCGCGAGTGCGGCAAGGTCGGGGGCACCGTACGGCAGCCGGAAGCCGTCCTGGAGGCGGGACACCTCGGCGTACGCCGCGAGCCACCGGGACGCGTCGGCCGCGCCCGCGCCGGCCTCGGTCGAGCCGTTGGCTGACACCACCTGGTAGCCGTCCTCCATCACCTGCAGCTCGTCGATCAGCGACGGGTCGACCGCAAATGACATGTCGGGGCGTCGGGCCGCCGCCAGCAGGGCGAACAGTCGCCCGCCGGGTGCGATCTCGGCTGCGAGGTGGTCGTCGGCGAACACGCCACGTCGGACCTCCGAGGGGCGGCTGCTCAGCATGACCACCGACGTCAACTGGAGCACGTTTCGTGGCAGCTGGTCGAGGACCGGCACGAAGACCCGCGCCCGTCCGACAGCGGTCAGGTCACCGTTCTGGAGGACGTGCACTCCCATCAGATACACGCCGCCGGCGGACGGAAGGTCCAGGTCGGTGACCTTGGCCCGCAGGGCGAAGGAGGCGGACTGACCGGGGTTCAGGTACGGACTGGCGGCGGAGTAGAGGTCCTGAAAGCTCGAGGTCAGTCGGGCGCCGGAGGGCTCGTTGGAGGGCGCTGCCAGCGTCTGGGTGAGGTCCGTCCGGCTGGTGATCGGCGCCCGGTTGCGCCAGAAGATGGCCTGAAGCCGAAACAGCGGCTCGTCGGTGACATTGGTGACCCGGCCGGTGAGCGTCACCGTACCGTCACGCCTGGGCAGCGAAGGGTCGATCGAGGTCAAGGTGATCGACACCGACGGCACCGGCTCCGCCGCAGCTGCCGGCGGGCTGGGCCACAGCAGAAGGGTCGTCGCGGACACCAGAGTCGCGAGCAGCAGCCCGAACGCCCTCACCAGTGCCCGCTCCACATGCGGACATCCTAATCGCGCCGCCGGACACGTCCGTGCGCTCAAGAGGCGGGTCGCCTGACTGCAGGGCCGCCGTCGTCCGCCGACCGAGCCTCGCGGGCCGGGAGAGCCGTTAGAGTTGGGCAGCGTGCCCAAGCCGCCTCCCACCCTGACCGCCGCGCAGACCAAGGCCGTCGCCGAGCTGCTCCGGATAGCGCCGGTGGTCGACCGGCTGGGTGAGCTGTTCACCGCCGCAGGGTACGAGCTGTATCTGGTCGGCGGCAGCGTCCGGGACGCCCTCCTCGGTCAGCTCGGCCATGACCTCGACTTCACGACCTCGGCACATCCCGACGACATCGAGCGGCTACTGCGCCGGTTCTCGCCGGCGATCTGGACCATCGGGAAGGAGTTCGGGACCGTCGGCTGCAAGGTCGGCGAGGGCGCGGACACCTGGCTGATCGAGGTGACCACGTACCGCTCCGACGCCTACACCGACCACAGCCGCAAGCCGGAGGTGATGTTCGGAGACAGCCTCGACGGCGATCTCGTGCGGCGTGATTTCACCGTCAACGCGATGGCGGTGGCCATCCCCGACAAACGGTTCGTCGACCCGTACGGGGGTCTGGAGCACCTGGCCCTGGGCGTTCTGGCCACCCCGGGTACGCCCCAGCAGTCGTTCAGCGACGACCCGCTGCGGATGATGCGAGCGGCCCGGTTCACCTCCCAACTGCACTTCACGGCCGCGCCCGAGGTGGTCACCGCCATTTCCACAATGGCGGAGCGGATCCGCATCATCTCCGCCGAACGCATCCGCGACGAGCTGTCCAAGCTGCTGCTGACCCCGAGCCCGCGTGCTGGTCTGAACCTGCTGGTGAGCACCGGGCTGGCCGACATCGTGCTACCCGAGCTGCCGGCGCTTCGGCTCGAGCGCGACGAGCACCACCGACACAAGGACGTCTACGAGCACAGCCTGACGGTGCTGGAGCAGGCCATCGAGCTGGAGAGGCGGCTGCCGAGCAGCCCCGACCTGGTCAACCGGCTCGCCGCGCTGCTGCACGACATCGGGAAGCCGGCCACCCGCAGGTTCGAGGACGGCGGCAAGGTCTCGTTTCACCATCACGACGTGGTCGGCGCCAAGCTGGCCCGCCGACGCCTGCGAGAACTGCGGTTCTCCAGCGACGAGGTGAAGGCGGTGGCGGAGCTGGTCGAGCTGCACCTGCGGTTCCACGGCTACGGAGAGGGGCAGTGGACCGACTCGGCGGTGCGCCGCTATGTCCGCGACGCCGGCGACCAGCTGGCCCGGCTGCACATCCTCACTCGCGCTGACTGCACCACCCGCAACCGCGCCAAGGCCGCCCGACTCAGGGCCGCGTACGACCACCTGGAGAGTCGGATCGCCGAGCTGGAGGCCCGCGAGCAGCTCAACGCCATGCGACCGGACTTGGACGGCACCCAGATCATGGAGATCCTGGGCGTATCGCCCGGACCGGTGGTGGGGCGAGCGTACAAGCATCTGCTCGAGCTACGGATCGAGGCTGGGCCGCTCGGGCCCGATCGAGCGCGGGATGAGCTGCTGCGGTGGTGGGCGGGCCAACCCGACCACTGAGTCACCGGCGGTCGTGCAACCCCACCGCGACCGGGAACGTGGTGCCTCGTCGCCGTCAGCGGTTGGCGACTGAATGCAGCGACTCGGTGCCGCTGTCCAAGTCGAGCCCCCGACTGACGGCGGCGAAGACGGCGCCGATGATCAGGTAGCTCACGGCCAGCGCAACCACGATCACCACGGACTTGCCGTCGTCTGGCAGGAGCAGCGCGCCGACCGCGGCCGCCGTGACTAGGGCGAGGTTGAAGATCATGTCGTAGATGACGAAGACCCGGCCCTTGAAGTGGTCGTCAACGTGTGCCTGCACCAGAGTGTCGACACAGATCTTGATGCTCTGAGCGGTGATCCCCAGCAGAAAGGCCGCAATCAGCAGCGCCGGCTTTCGATAGATCGCACCGGGCATCACCTGGAACACCCCTGAGCTCACCAGGCACGCGAGCATCCAGCCCCGGACGCCGACTCGGGCCGAGGCCACCGGGGTGATGGCGGCGGCCAGCACGAAACCGGCGCCCGTCACGACCACCAGCAGGCCTAGGTCGGCGATGGCGGCATCCACCTGCTCGGGGGAGTGGAAGTGGTTGCGGTACACCAGGATGGTGGCGACGGTGACAACTCCGTAGACCAGTCGGTGTGCGCCGATGGTGGTCAGCCCAACCGCGGCCGGACGACGATCGCCAAGGTGTCGAAAAGCGCCGAGCAGACCGGCGAGGACGGTGCGGGCGGTGGTCAGGGCAGGGGTGTCCGGGCCAAGCTGTCGGCGAGGGATCCGCAGCGCCAGGGAGGCGCTGAACACGAACCCGAGCGCTGCCACGGCGAAAAGAGCCGCATCGGCCGAGTACGCCGGCATCCGGCCGCCGAGCAGCAGCCGAAGGCCGGTGCCCACGCCGACCCCGACGAGCACCCCGGCTGGCCCGACTGTGGGCACCACCGCGTTCGCGACCAGATATTCGTCCGGGTCGATGGTGTGCGGCAGTGAGGAGGACAGCGCGGCAAGCAGGAACCGGTTCACGCTCATGGTCAGCAGGACGCCGCCGTAGAAGAGGGTCTCGATGCCAGGAGTACGAAGTCCCGTCGCCACCAAGGCCGCCAACCCGACGGCGAGCGCTGATCGGGTCAGGTCGGCGAGAACGAGGATCTGCCGTCGTTGCCATCTGTCCAGCACCACGCCGACAAAGGGTCCGAGGACCGAGAAGGGCAGCAACGTGATGGCCAGAACTGCTGCCACCGAGCCGGCGTCGGGCTGCCGCTCAGGGGAGAAGAGGACGTAGGAGGCAAGCGCGGTCTGGAGCAGGCCATCGCAGGACTGGGTTGCGATGCGCACCGCCAGCAGACGGCGGAAGTATCGGTGCCGCCAGAGCCTGCGCAGGCTGTGCACGAACTCCATCGCTCGGTGCGCCGATCAGCGCTGGGGATACTTCTTCAGGTAGTCGTCCAGGCGGTCCCTGCGAAGCGCGACCGCGAGCTCGGCCATCTTCGCCTCGTCCACCACGTCAATGCTCTGGCCGTCGGCTGTGCCGAAACCCGAGATCGGCGCCTGCAGCGAGTTGATGTCGCTCGGAGTCAGCCGCAGCGACAGCGCAGTCGAGCGGATCTCGGAATCGGTCAGCTTCTGGTCGACCACCAGGTGCCGCGCCACTCCGCTGATGAAGCCGGTGAACTTGGCGGGGTTGGAGATGACGTCGCGGCTCAGGCCTTTCCGCACGATCGCCTGGACCACCTTGCGCTGGTTCTCCGCGCGGTCCAGGTCACCGTTCGGCAGGCTGTGCCGCTCACGTACGAACCAGAGCGCCTCCTCGCCACGGACGGTGATCTGACCCTTCGGGTAGTTCACGCCGTGGGAGGTGAATGCGTGGTCGTTGGTGATGGTGACGCCGCCGAGCTCATCGGTGAGCTGGATGAATCCCTCGAAATCTACTAGCACGACATGCTCCATCCGGGCACCGGTCAGCGACTCCAGGGTTGAGACGGTCAGCGGCGGTCCACCGAAGGCGAACGCTGCATTGATCTTGTTCTTGCCGTGCCCGGGGATCTGCACGTACATGTCGCGGGGGAAAGAGATCAGGTACGCCTTGTCCCGCTTCTTCGTCAGGTGCGCCACGATGATGGTGTCGCTGCGGCCGTTGCCGGCGTCGCTCGCTTCACGGCTGTCCGAGCCCAGCAGTACGAAGTTGACCGCGCCATCGGCCTCCGGCTCGACTTTCGGTCGCGGGGACTGCCCGGGTGCGGTCGGCGTCTCGGCCGGTAGGTTGTCGGCACGCTGGATGTTCTTGGTCAGACTCCGGTCGATGGAGAACGCGTAGAACGCGGCAGCGCCGAGAGCCACGACCAGCAACAGTGCGACGGCGACCAGGACAGCTGGCAGGAAGCGCCGGCGTCTGCGGCCCACCGGAGCGGGCGAGGGCGGGGCGAACTGATCAGACATCGGCTTCCTTTGGTCGCGAGAGCTTCGCCGAGTCTACGGGGGAGCGCTGCCAGGAAGGCAACCTTCGCCGCCGCTGGCGCGGCGGGCGTCCGGGAGAGGCGGTCACTTGCGGCCTGTCGGGTCGGGGTGAGGCTGGGTAATCTGCAGGTATGTCGCGAGCGGAGGAAGCAGCGCATCGGGTCGAGCTGGCCAAGGCGCAAGAACGCGGAGAGTCGGTGAAGGCGCAGGCCATGATCGACCAGTTCATCCAGGACGCGAAGGCGGCCGGCATCAGGCCCGCGCCGTTGCGTGCCGTGCTGTACTCGGGGCAGTCGGTGAAGACTGACAAGGTCGGTTGGTATCTGCGGAAGAACGAGAGCCTGGCGATCGGCGACGACGGCTCCTACTACGTGCTGACGGTCCCCGGCGGGCTGAAGGAGCGGTTGCGTGGGGTGAAGTTGACGCCGAGCTCGCCGCCGCTGGTGGTGGGCAAGGGCGGTCGTGACGGGGAGGCCGGCGATCTCGCCGACTTCTTGCGCTGGCGGCTCGACGCCGGCTGACGCTGCACGCCGTACCGACGCTCTACCGCATCGATGTCGGGGTCAGATGTCCTCGGTAGTGGTGGCGGACCGTTTCACCTTCAGGAACTCCATGTAGGCGTCGACGACCTCGTCCGGCTCCCCGCGCATCATCAAGGTGCCGTGGTCGAGCCAGATCGCCTCATTGCACATCTCCTTGATGCTGCCCAGCCCATGACTGACCAGGAACATCGCGCGGGCACTCTCCCGCAACTCGGCCATCTTCGCGTTGGCCTTCTCCCGAAAGTGGGCGTCGCCGGTCGACAGGGCCTCGTCGATCATCAAGATGTCGGGCTGCATGTGCACTGCCACGGAGAATCCGACCCGAGCCGACATGCCGGAGGAGTACGTACGCATCGGCATATCGATGAAGTCGCCGAGCTCGGTCCACTCCGCGATCTGGTCGGCCCGTTCTTCCACCTGCTTACGCGAGAGACCGGAGGCCAGTCCACCGAGAATGATGTTCTCCCGACCGGACAGCGCGTTGTTGAACCCCACTCCAAGGGCGAGCAGGGTGCTGGCCCGTCCCCAGACCTCGATGGAGCCGGTCGTCGGCGGCAGGATGCCGGCCATGGCACGCATCAGCGTCGACTTGCCCGCACCGTTGGCCCCGATGATCCCCATGGCGGTGCCGTTGCGCACATCGAAGGAGACGTCCTTGATTGCGTGCACCTCTTTGACGGCGCGCTGTCCGCGACCGAACCGGACCAGCGCCGTCTTCAGGGTGGGCTTGCGCTCGAAGGTGGTGCGGTAGGTGATCGACAGGTCCTCAACCTTGACGGCGAACTCCGACCTGCCGTTGGCCGCGCCGTTAGACAAGACGGACAGCGAACTCACGCTCCCTCGACATGAAGAACAAGAACCCGAGGATGGCGAACCCGAATGCCCAGCCGGCTGAGGCGGCCCACATGTATCCGGGCGGGAACTTGCCTTCCTGGAGGAGGTCGGTGTAGCCGCCGAGCATGGCGTACATCGGATTGATCTGCACCAGCACCTGGATCGTGCGGTCCATGTTGTTCAGCATCTCCGGCGCCCAGAGCACCGGCGACAGATACATCCACAACCGGACGAAGTACGGCAGGAAGCTGGAGGTGTCTCGGAAGTAGACCTGCATGGTTGCGACGACCGCGGCCACGCCCATGCCGAAGATCACCATCATCAGCAGGAAGTACAGCGACAGCACCATCGTCGGCGACCATGGTCGACCGCTGAAGGCGTGCAGCACGAGGTACACCCCGGCAGTGGGCAGGAATCGGAAAAATGCGGTCCGGACGGCGGATAGCGGTATCAGCAGCCGGGGGAATGCTGTGTTCAGCACCAACTTGCCGGAGCCGGTGACCGAGGTGGCGCCGCTGGTGACCGCCGACTGCACCAGGGTGAAGGCGAACAGGCTGCAGGTCAGGTGGGTGAAGAAGGTCGGGTCGTGCCGCTGCCGGATGATGGTCACCAGCAGGTAGTAGATCCCGGCCAGCATCAGCGGGTTGAGAACCAGCCAGGCCTGACCGAAGAACGTGTTGATGTTGGCGCCCCGCATGTTCGCCTTGCTCATCTCGGCGGCGAACTCGCGGCGATGCCAGAGCTCTTTGAAATAGCCGACGATTGGCGGCAGGCCGGCGCGATGCGGACCGTACTGGTGGTAGACGGGGTTGAAGTCCGCCTCCGCTTCACGGCTTGCAGCCGTCATCTGTTCCACCGCCATCTCGTCCGGGGGTCGTCTGTGTGCTGCTTACCTGCGGGAAGCGTTGGATAGTCTGCCACGCCGCGACACGGCGCTCACCCAGCCCGGCCAACTCGACCGTGTCAGGCTCACTGTTCGATCCCCGTTCGCGAGGCGCGATGTCGGTTTCGCTGTCAGCACGGCTCTGGTTGGGGTAAGGGTCAGTTGGTGCAGTGGTTGGTGCCCGGCTGCGGTGGCCGGGCACCGCACTGGGAATAGTGCCGACGCCAACTGCTCCGGGGTCAACTGATTACAGCCGCCTCAACTCCGCTTCACCTCTCACCCTTGCATTGAAAGGAACTGCCTCATGTGGCTCTTCATCACTGCCCGGATCCGCCAGTGGCTGATCTTCGCCGTCGTCATCCCCCTGGTGAGCGTCCTGGTTCGCTACCTCCGGGCGGCGCTGGAGAAGCGGTCGGGCGAAACGCGGCTAACCCGGAACTTGCGCAAGCTCGAGGACTTCGGCGCGCGTGGAAAGCGGTCCACCCGCCGCCGCTGATCCGCTGCCTCGGTGGCGGTGGCTCTGAGCGGACGACACCCCGACTTCTCTGGACAACACCTGAGAGCAACGGACAACACTCCAGTCAACACCTTCTCGACAGAGTTGAGCCACGCTCTCGACCGAGGAGAAGATGTGGCTCTCATTCAGCTTCCAAGCACCACCAGGTTCGCAGTTGTCGACGCTCTCAACGACGATTGGGCCTATCTGCTGTCTAACCCGCCGAGCAGTATTTCGCGCTGGCGAACGGTCCATCCGGCGTTGCGGGGCTGTGCCGATCTGACCGACGTGCTCGCCGCGGTGAGGGACGACTCTGACGCTGCCCTGCATGCATTGCTGTCGGAGCTTGGTCGCGGTGATGCGCTGGCCGGTCGAGTCGTCCTGCAAGCCATGCTGGGTCGCATCGTTGCGATGGCAAACCGGGACCGGCGACGCAGGTGCGACGAGTACGTGACCGCGATGTGGTGCCGGATTCGCACCTATCCACTTCAGGCCCGGCCGGTTCGGATCGCCGCAAATCTGGCACTGGACACGCTCAAGGCGGTGCTGGCCGAGGATCAAGCTCCACGTTCGAGAGCTCTTTGCCTGTCGATGCCTCCGGACGCAACCTTCGACGCCATCTGCAGCAGCGCCGTCGCTGCTCGAACGCTCGACCACAATCCCACGGTCGGTCTGACCGGTCAGCGTCTGATCAGCACGGCGCTTGAGCTGGGCCTGATCGATGCCGGCACTCAGGCAGTCATGCAGAGCGTCTACATCGAGGGAATGACGAGTTCTGCAGCCGGTCGAGAGCACGCCCTCAGCGCTGCCAACGTCCGATTCCGGTGCAGTCGAGGAGTTCGCCGGCTGGCTCAGAACTCACGTCGACTGCTGGAGGCGGCGTGATGCGGAACCGTCCCAATACCACTGGATCGCTACCACAGTGACCACCGATCCGTGGCGTGACACGCTGCGCGCATCCTAGTGACTGCGATCACCCCCTCGGCTACGCTCCCGCACTATTCGTTTCGAGAGGTACGGGGGTGGCTGCGATGCCTGTGACCGAGGCGCCCGAGGTCGGCGCACGATCCCGCCCTGCGCGATCTCGTCGAGCCAGTCCGGGCTCCGTCGAGGCCGTCGTGCCAGCAGTCCCGCAGCCACCGGTGCGCGGCCGGCGCAACCCGAAGTGGATTGCGCTCGGGATAGTGGCGCTCTGCGTGGGAGCGCTTGGCTCCTTCTTCCTGTACAACGACCTGTCCAAGGCGCAGACGGTGGTGGCGGTCGACACGACGGTGTACCGCGGGTCAGTAGTGAAAGCGACAGACCTGGTGACGGTGACTGTCGGCAGCACCCCGGGCATCCGTACCGTGCCGGCCGGCGAGTTGACGCGTCTGGTCGGGCAGCGAGCTGTGGTGGACCTGATGGCTGGCAGCCTGCTGCCGGCCGAAGCTATTGCGCCGGTGGCGATGCCTGCCAGCAAGCGCGCCCTCGTTGGCATCAGCTTGGCGGGCGGGCGTGCGCCACAAGGGTTCCTATTACCGGGAAGCTCCGTTCGACTGATAGCTCTGCCGCCGGACGGCGCCGAGCCGACGTACGATGACCAGTACAGCAACCTCGCCATCCAGGCCCGGGTGGTCGATGCAGCGCCGAGTCCCGACGGGCTGTCGCAGCTGATCAACGTCGACGTGGCCGCAGATCAGGCCGCGACTGTCGGCACCCTTGCGGCTCAGAGCCGGCTGGTTGTCGTCCGAGATGCCGAGCGCTGACATGGCGATCATGCTGCTGACCTCAGCTGCCGGAGCTCCGGGCGTCACCACGCTCGCTGTTGGCCTGGCACTGACCTGGCCACGCGCCGTCATCCTTGCCGACTGCGACCCGACCGCCGGCCAGGCCGTGCTTGCGGGATATCTACGCGGCCAGTGCCACACCAGCAAGGGCCTTATCCGTGTCGCGGAGGCGCATCGGGACCGGCGACCGCTGGCGGAGGTGGTGATGGACCAGACCATCGAGCTGGCCACCGACGCCGCGCACAGACGGTTGCTGCTTCCTGGCTTCTCCAAGCCGGGAAGTGCCCGGCTGTTCGCGAATGTGTGGGCCGATCTGACCGAGGCCTTCGCCGGCTTCGACGCCGCAGGGATCGACGTCGTCGTCGATGCCGGCCGCATGGGCGCCGACGGCCTGCCGTTCCCGCTGCTCGAACGGGCCGGGGTGGTCGCGATGGTGACCCGGACACAGCTCCGGGCGATCGCTGCCTCCCGCGTCCACGGCGCAACCCTGATCGAGCAATGCCGCCAGACAGCCGCCGATCCGACCGCCGGCATGATCTTGGTGGGAGAAGGGCAGCCGTACTCCGGCCGCGAGATCAGCTCACTGATGGGTCTGCCGGTGCTAGGAACTGTGGCCGACGACCCGGGTCACGCGGTCTGCTTGTCCGATGGCTCCCGTCGACCCCGAAAGTTTCACTCGAGCCCTCTTGTCCGGTCTCTGCGGCACCTCTCCTCGCAGCTCGGTGCCCAGCTCGAGCGATCGGCAGACCGCGTGGGAGCGGCGTCATGAACCTGTACAGCCCGACGCCTCGCACGCTGCGTTCGCGTGCCGTGGCGTCTGAGGAGGTCCGGCAGGACGCCGGCCGGGTCCGTGAGGGCTTCGACGAGCTGGCGGAGATACCGTTGTTTCGCCGTGCCGAGGACGTCCCGGGGCCTGAGCACGGCGGGCCGGGCCAGACCGTACTCGGCCAGACCGGGATGACCTTCGGCATCTATACACCGGATCAGGTCAGCGAACGTCGGGCGCTTCCGCTGCAGGACGTGGACTGGGCGCAGGTGGTCGCGCTGCGGAAGGCCGCTTCGAGCGCGATCACCGACGAGACACAGGCCTACATCGCCGAATCCGGACGCCCGATGCCGTCGGAGGACCGGCTGCTGATGGGCCGCGCGATCATCAGCCGCATCGTCGCTGATCACGTACGGGCGCTGCACCGCGAGGGTGCCGAACTGTGGTCCACGGACACTGAGTTCGCCTACATCCGCGCGGTTGAGGACGCGGTGTTCGGCTACGGCCGGATGCAGCCCTTGTTCGAGATCGCCGACGCGGAGAACATCGAGATCCACGGTTGGGACTGCGTCACCGTGCAGTACGGCGACGGACGCCGGGAGCGGTTGCCCGCGGTCGCCGACAGCGACGAGGAGCTGATCGACGCCATTCGATTCCTGGGCGAGAGTGCCACCCCGAGCCGACCATTCGACGACACCCATCCGACCATGACGTTGGCGCTCGGCGACCGCTTCCGGCTGCACGCCATCGGTTTCGGACTGTCGTATCGGCCCAGCGTCGTCGTCCGCCAGCACATCCTCACCGACGTGTCGCTCTCCGACCTGGTCGACGGTGAGCTGATGCCGTTGGAGGTTGCCGAGTTCCTCGACGCAGCGATTCTCGCGCGGAAGTCGATGGTGATCTCGGGCGACCAGGGAGCCGGCAAGACGACGCTGCTTCGGGCGCTGATCGGCTCGATCCCGGTGAACGAGCGCTTCGGCACCCTCGAAACCGACTACGAGCTGATGACCCACCTGCAGCCCGGGCGGGAGAACATCGTCGCGCTTCAGGCAAGGACCGGCCATGGTGAACGGGACGGTGGACGTGCGCTCGGCGAGTTCACCATCGCCGATCTGATGCCCGAGGCGCTTCGGCAGAACCTCTCCCGATTGATCGTCGGCGAGGTCCGCGGTGGCGAGGCGGCGGCGATGTTCGAGGCGATGCAAGCTGGCGCCGGGACGCTGTCAACCACCCACTCGCACTCGGCCGAGTCCACCATGGATCGACTCGCCTCGCGCGTAGCGCAGGGCGGCGTTCTGACCATCGACGAGGCGTACCGACAAATCGCCCACAACATGGCCCTCTTCATCTACGTGAAGCTGGTGGACGACACCTGGAAGGGCGGCACCCGCCGACGGTTCGTCTCTGAGATTCGACAGGTCACCCGGGCGATTGAGTCGGGACGACCGGTCACACACCTCACCTACCATGCGACCGGTACGGAGCAGCAGCCCGCCGGCTTCTTCCCGGACGCGGACTTCCATGCAGAGATCGCGCCTTTCAGGCGTTCGCTGCCACGCCATTCGGCCACGACGAAGCATTCCCGCACGACGCAGCCTTCGCCGATGCCGAAGCGGAGGCCCTGATGACGTCACCAGGTCTGGCGGTGGCCGTCGGGACCTTGCTCGTGGGCGGTGTCATTGCCATCGTCGCCGGGATGTGCGCCGGCCCCGCAGCGCCTGCTGGGCGTCGACGCCCTGCCACCGGGATCTGGAGGCGCCTCACGCGGCGACCGCCCGGCGCAGCTGGAAGGCGCCACGACGCAGTGGTGATCGGGTCCGTCCTTGCCGGAGTCGCTGCAGCGGCATTCACCGGGTGGATCGTGACGGCAGTCGTTGTGCCCGCGGCGGTTCTGGGTCTGCCGGCTCTGCTGTCCATCCCCAAGGGTCGCGACGTCATCTTGCTGGAGGCGCTGGATCGATGGGTTCGTACCCTGTCGGCCACCCTGCCGACCGGGAAGTCCATCACGGACTCCATTCGGCTCTCTCGACGGACCGCTCCCGAGGTGATCGGGACGCCGCTGGGCCTGCTGGTGGCCCGGCTGAACAACCGCTGGGATACCAGAGACGCGCTGATGCATTTCGCGGATGATCTGGACAGCCCCGACGCCGACGGCGTGATCGCGGCCCTGATCCTTGCCGCCCAGCGCGGGTCGAACGGGGCCGCGGCCACTCTGGGAGCCCTCGCGGACTCGCTGCAGGCCCAGCTACGGGCGCGCCGGATGATCGAGGTCGAACGAGCGAAGCCGTACATCGTCGTTCGGCAGGTGACGGTGATCACCACCCTGACACTCGGGCTGGCCTTCGTGTTCGGCCATGGGTTCTTCGTTCCGTACGGGACTCCGCTGGGTCAGGTGATCTTGGCGGCCCTGCTGTCGTGCTACATCGCCTCCCTCGTCTTGATGCGCCGCCGCGCTGCTCCCCGTCGTCGGGACCGGATCCTGGTGGGCGCGCGCCGATGACCATGTTCTTGGTGCTGCTCACCGGTGTGGCACTTGCGGCCGCGCTGATGGCCTTCACAGTCGCGGCCGTCCCGGTGACTCCTGAGCTGGGATATGCCCTCGACGGTCTCGGCCAGAATCGATCCGCCGCTGAGCCGGTCATTCAGGCAGACAGCAGCCGCTCGGACCGAGTTGGGGCATGGGTCTACCGGCGCAGCCCGATTCCGCTCACCGTGGGTCAGCAGCAGAACCTTCGGCTGCAGAACAAGACGATCGCCGAGTTCTACGGCGACAAGGTCGCACTCGCGATGACAGGGTTGTTGTTGCCGGGCATGCTCGCCGCCTTATGGACGGCGGTCTTCGACCTCCCGACGGTGATCACGCCCCTCGCGGCTGTCGTCGGGATGGTGGCCGGCTTCTTGATGCCGGATCTGATGCTGCGAGGAAGCAGCAAGGGCACCCGGACCGATGCCGGGGACGCACTGCTGACCTACATCGATCTGGTGACGTTGGAGCGGCTCTCGAACGCGTCAGCCACCCAGGCACTCCACAACGCCGCCAACCTCAGCGAGATACCCCTGTTCACCCAGATCAGAGGAGCGCTTGAACGAGCAAGACTCGAGCAACAGCCGCCGTACGGAGAGCTCCGCAAGCTGGCCACGCAGCTGGACCTTCCCGAATTAGCCGATGTGGCGGACGTGATGCAGCTGGATGAGACGGGCGCCCCGCTGACGGGTGCCCTCCGAGCCAGGGTGGGGGAGCTTCGCGATGCACATCTGACCAAGGCCCAGAACGAGGCCAACGCCACGTCGGAAGGGATGACGATCTACATGTCAGTGCCCGCGCTCATCTTCGGCCTGATCTTCATGGCCCCACCGCTGATGCGGATCGCATTCGGATGACGCCGCTGTCCACAGATGTGCCTTCGACCGACCCTGACGAGGCTGTGCTGCGAAATCGTAGGACCGGCTCCCTGCCATACCCAACCACGACACGTCCGATACGAAGGAGAACCCGATGAAGCCCAGCCAGTGGGTCGGAGCAATCGTCGCCCTGATGGTCGCTCTGCAGGATGGCCAGCGACGTAACGAACGCGGCCTCAGCCAGTCGACCGAGAACGCCATCCTCGTGGCGGGTGCCGTTGTGGTGGCGATGGCATTGGTGGCCGCCGTCGTCGCCTATGTCAACGCACGGCTGCCGCGGTAGCTCATGGTTGGTGTGATGCGACGGGATGAGCGTGGCATGAGCCAGTCGGTTCAGTATGCGCTGGTCTTCCCCGCCGTGATCTTGTCGACGCTGGGGATCATCCAGGCCGGCGTCTGGCTCCATGGTCGCCATGTCATCGCCCAGGCGGCCCACGCCGCCGCCGACGCATCCCGCAGTGCTGATGCCGGCTCGAGTGCGGGTGGTGCGGCCGCGCGCCGGGTCACCGACGTGGGTGGACTTCGCGCCGTCGCGATATCGGTGCAGCGGACGCCGACCCAGGTCGCAGTGACCGTGACAGCGACGATCCCGATGTTCTTCGAGCTTGGCCTTGGCACGCTGAGCGAAACCGCGATCGCGCCCGTGGAGAGAGTGACCGCACCATGACGCCCCTGATCGGCTGGCCGCGCCGATCGGAACGCGGATCAGCGTCGGTCGAACTGGCGGTGCTCATCCCGGGACTGGTCATTCTGCTCGGCCTGATGGTCGCCGGTGGTCGGCTCTGGTTCGCTCGGTCGACCGTCGAAGAAGCTG
The DNA here is from genome assembly GCA_035717205.1 of Propionibacteriaceae bacterium. Lineage (GTDB taxonomy): Bacteria > Actinomycetota > Actinomycetes > Propionibacteriales > Propionibacteriaceae > Microlunatus. The sequence goes on from DASTIW010000037.1 coordinate 105,319, forward strand.
CCTACAGTTCCGCTCGGGCGGCGTCCTTGGCTCGTACGGCGGCACAAGCGGCGGCGGACGGGCACACCGCGGGACAGCAGGCGCTGGCAACAGACGGCCTGGAGTGCGGGCATGAAACCATCGATATCTCCACGACCGGTTTCCAGGTGGAGGTAGGACGGCCGGCGTCCATCTCCTCCCACATCCGCTGCACGGTGATGTTCTCCGACGTGCTGCTACCGGGCATGCCAGGCTCTCTGGTCGTCGAAGCGTCCAGCTCGTCGGCTCTCGACACCTACCGGAGCAGATAACGATGCGCACCCAAGGGAATGCCGTTGGCGGCGTGCCCCGTTCCGAGGCGCGGCGTCAGGACGAGCGCGGCCAGGCCGTCAGCGTGTTGGTGCTCATCGTCATCATGGCGATGTTTCTGACGGCAGGCCTGGTGATAGACGGCGGTCAGAAAGCCACTGCCGTCAGCCGAGCCGAGTCGGTTGCGGCGGGGGCCGCACGGGCGGCCGGCAACGCGGCCGCCACGGGCGCAGTGAGGGGGACGCCAGATGCGGGGGCGGCCAGCCAAGCGGCCCGTCAGTACTTGGCCGCGAGTTCTGGGGTCACCGGCACGGTCAGTCTGGGCGGCGGACGAGTGACCGTCAGAACCCGGTCGGTCGCTTCCACGATCTTCCTTTCGGCGATCGGGATCGACCAGGTGGTCGGCGTCGGCGAAGCCCAGGCAGACATCATCGGCAGCCGGCAGGAGTGATTGTGCGCTTCCTCCGCGGAGTCGTCTCACTCGTCCTGCTGGCAGCTGGACTGGCTGGCCTCCCGGCGCTGCTGACGGTTCTGGGTCCTGATCTCAGGGCCGTCGCCGAACTGGACTGGCGGCAGGTCAGAGACGCTCTGCTCACCGCCGACGACGGCTCCGTGGCGGTAGCGCTTATTGCGGTGGTCGCCTGGGTCGCCTGGGCGGTCTTCGCCGTCTCGGTGCTCGCCGAGCTCGTGAGGCTGGTCTCGCTTCAGCGGGTGCAGCCTCGGCTGCCCGGACTGGGTGGCTCGCAGCGGCTCGTGGCGGCGCTGCTCATCTCAGTGCTGGCCATGCTATGGGCGCAGCCTGGCCATGCGGAGCCAGCAGGCGCAGCCCCGCGGCCCGCGCACCCCGATGCCCCGTCGCGGGACTCGGTGTCCGATCCTGGGGCCGCCGAGGGCGGCGAGCGGACGGCGCGGGTCCAGGCTCGCCGTACCGTGGATCCGGAGGGCTCCCTTCGGCATCAGGTGGTCCGCGGTGATGACCTGTGGAGCCTCGCTGAGCGGTACTACGGCCGCGGACGCGACTGGCGGAAGATCGCGCAGGCCAACGGCGACCTGCTCTCGGGCGGGCCGGATCGGCTGGAGCCCGGATGGAGCCTTCTCATCCCCGAACCTGCGAGCGAGAACGCGAACACCGCAGTCGTCGGTGAGGGCGACACGCTGTCGGCCATCGCAGCCGAGGTGTACGGCGACGCGAGCCGATGGCCTGACCTGTACGCCGCAAACCGGGCGCAGCTCGGGGATCCCAACGAGCTCGAGGTCGGGATGCGACTCGAGCTCCCGAGCCAACAATCGCATCACCTCGACAGACCCGTTCGGCGGCACACGACTCCCGACAAGGGAACACCTCCAGACGATCGCAGCGCCCCTGGCCCGGATGTGCACTCCGACGGGGCGAGCGAGGGGACCAAGCCGTCGGTCCATAAGGCAGCGGCCGGCCAGACCTCAGCCGGTGCTCCGTCCCACCGACCATCTCCGCCGCAGCGCACCCGGGAGGACGGCACCTCTGGCCCGGCGTCCCCAGCCCCGCAGATCCCCGCGAAGACTTCGGCGTCGACAGCCGAGACGTCGCCACCGGCTCCCGGCCCCGACGCCATCCCTGGCTCCGGTGAGTCGCTCGAGGCCGCGACACTGGCAGGGCTGGCAACGGCCGGCGGACTGCTGGCGGCCGGGATGATCGCGACGCTGGCTGCGCGACGGCGGCTCCAGCTTCACACCCGTCCCCTGGGTCGACGAATACCGGCGCCCGATGCTGCTGCTCAGCTGGCGGAGACATGCCTGGGCAAGAAGCAGCGGCCGATGAGTCTGCGCACACTGGACGTCGCAATTCGGGCCATTGCCGCCCACTGCCGGCATGCGTCCCTGGACGTGCCCGAGCTGCAGATGGCCACCGTGGGCGACGACGTCATCGAACTGAGAATGGCTTCCGGGCAAGACGACGCTCCGGTCGGGTTCGTCGTGGACGGCACCTGCTGGCGGCTTGAGCAGGCAGATGCCCGCTATCTGCGATCGGTTCCTGGAGTTGCCGAGGCGCCTCGCCCCTATCCGACGCTGGTGAGTGTGGGCACTGACGACGGCGGAGCGCAGCGGCTGGTGAACTTGGAGTCACTCGGGTTGTTTGCGCTCGACTCCCAGCAGCCCTCGTTGGTTGAGTCGGCCATGGTTGCCATGGTGACCGAGCTGGCGAGCTCGCCCTGGGCCGAGGAGCTGACGTTGACGCTGGTAGGCGCCTGCCCTGGTCTATCTGAGGCGGTGGGGCGCCACAACGTAGCCCGCGCGGATGATCTCGATCGCGTGCTCGAGCGGCTGGAGCAGCGGGCTGCAGCTCAGCGGGCACATGATCAGCACGGGCGGTGGCACCGCCAGCGGATCGACCCCGACCTTGCCGAGCCGTGGGTTCCGGAGGTGGTCTTCATTGGCCAGGAGCTCGGCGAAAGTCAGCGGCGGCGTCTTGATGCGCTGACCACGGCAGAACCCCGGGCCACCATTGCAGCCGTCATCGCCGGCGGAGCATCCCAGGCGACCTGGTCGTTGGATCTGGAGGGAGCCGCTCGACAGGCTGGCGCCGATCTTCCGACGGCAACCCCGACCGGGCGGCTGCAGCCGGTCGATGTCCCGCTGGTCCCGCAGCTGATCCAGCCCCCGGCGGGGGATGCCGTGTTGAGCTTGCTCGGTGCCACCGGCAGTGAGCTGACCGAGCCAGCGCCATGGTGGCCGGAGCCGACAGAGTCGCCGCCGGACAGCTCAGGGAGCAACATCCGATATCTCGCTGCAGGCGAGGACGCCCGGGATCGGGGTACGGCACGTGAAGCAGAGAGGCGGTGGAACGACATGGATGCAGCAGGCATCACCAACGCCAGCGTCCACAGCCCCGTTCTGCTGCTGCTCGGTCCCATTGAGCTGGTCGGGGCTGCGGGCCCGGTCCCAGCTCGCGCTGCGCGTCAGTGCATGGAGTACTGCGGCTGGTTGTTGGAGCACCGAGGTGCCACGGCCCAGCAGATGGCCGCTTCGCTGCTGGTCGCCGAGGGCACCCGGCGCTCTAACATGAGCCGGCTGCGGAGCTGGCTCGGGTGCGGGCCGGACGGCGAGCCGTACCTTCCGGATGCGTACACCGGAAGAATCATGCTGGACCCGACCGTGTCGTCGGACTGGATTCAGCTGCAGCTGCTGGTATCGGGTGGCCTGCCGAGGACGAGCACCCGGATGCTGCGGACCGGCCTGGAGATGGTACGGGGCGCACCGCTCGCGGATGCCGCTCCCGTCCAGTGGCATTGGGCGGAGGAACTCCGCACGGACATGATCTCACTGGTACGTGACATCGGGGTCGAGCTGGCCACGAGGGCGCTCGCCGATCACGACATCGACCTCGCGCGCTGGGCGGCGGCTCGCGCACTGGCAGCGGCACCGGGCGATGAGCTGCTGCTCAGAGCCCGAATCAGCACGGAGCATCAGGCCGGCAATCGCGCCGACGTGGAGCGACTGACCCTGCAACTGGCTGCCCACGCCCGCACCCTCGGCGTTGACCTTGATCCCGACACCGTGTCCCTGATGCAGGAGGTGATGGAAGGCCAGGTCCGAGCCCGGCTGGCATGACACCGAGGCATGACACCGCGACCAGATCGGCGCGGGCGATCCGTCGATTTCTGTCGGTGCCCGATGTGATGCTGTTGAGATGAAAACTCAGTACTACACGGCGACCAGCATCGACGGGTTCATCGCCGATCCGGACAACTCGCTGGAGTGGCTGTTTCAGTTCGAGAGCGCCGAGGTCGGGGAGCAGTATGCGACCTTCATCGCCCACGTGGGCGCGGTGGCAATGGGATCGACGACCTTTGAGTGGATCGTCCGGCAAACCGACCTGCTGAGCGACCCGACGAAGTGGTCTTATCCGATGCCCACGTGGGTGTTCAGCAGCCGTGGCCAGCCCACGATAGCCGGCGCCGACATCCGGTACGTCTCCGGCGACGTCCGTCCCGTCCACGCGGAGATGGTGCAGGCTGCGGCCGGCAAGAACATCTGGCTTGTCGGAGGCGGAGACCTGGTCGGCCAGTTCGCCGACCACGGCCTGCTCGACGAGATCATCCTCGGAGTTGCCCCGGTGACTCTGGGAGCCGGTGCGCCCCTGCTGCCGCGAAGGATCACGAATCCGCCGATGCGGCTGGTTGAGGCAAGCATGGCCGACGGGACCTTTGCGATGTTGCGCTACGAGTTGGGCCAGCGAGCGGACGGCTGACTCAGCGCTCGGTCAGGACGAGCGGACCGGCCTCGGTGATCGCGATGGTGTGCTCCGCATGGGCGCCACGCGACCCATCCCGACTGCGTAACGTCCAGCCGTCGTCGTCGGTATAGATCTTGTCGGTGCCGTGCAGGAACCACGGTTCAATGGCGATCACCAGACCGGGTCGCAGCGGCAGGCCGCGGCCCCGGCGGCCGTTGTTCGGCACGTGTGGATCACCATGCATCGTCCGACCGACTCCGTGCCCGCCGAAGTCGGTGTTGATCTTCAGCCCCGCCTTGGTGGCGATCCGCGCGATGGCGAACGAGATGTCGCCAAGTTTGTTCCCCGGCTGCGCCGCCTCGATGCCGGCGGCGAGCGCCTGCTGGGTGACCTCGATCAGCGCGGCGTCCTGCGGGATCGGCGTACCGACGATGACGGTCACGGCAGAGTCGGCCACCCAGCCGTCCACGGCGCTGGCGAAGTCCAGGCTGAGCAGGTCGCCGTCTTGAAGCGGATAGTCGTGCGGAAGCCCGTGCAGGACCGCATCGTTGACCGAGGTGCAGAGCACCTTGCCGAACGGGCTGCCGCCGAAGGAGGGGTGATAGTCGATGTAACACGACGTTGCCCCGCGATCACGGATCATCTCGTGCGCGATCGCATCCAGTTCCAGGAGGTTGACGCCGACGTCGGCGCGCTTGCTCAGCTCACCCAACACGTCGGCCACGAATCGGCCAGCCGGCCTCATCTGCTCGATCTCTTCACTGGTCCGATACTCGATCACACCGATGATTCTCCCCCGCGCGCAAGCCGGGAAGTATCCACGCGTGTTCGGCGGCCCTTCGAGGGTGGGAACTGCTGCCCGCACTGGCCTCGGAGCTGACCGACGGCAACTCGGCGCGGCCGTGCGGTGTGCCGTACCAGCGCGGCCGAAACGCTACCCTGATCCGATCGTGGCGGTGAGCCAGCGGTGCAGCCGCATCGGGTGTTCGCTGGCCGTCAGTGGGCGGCCCGGCCCACCGGGCCGCCCGACTTCCCAGGAAGGGATTTCCGTGCCGAACGCCGCTCTGCACATCACCGGTGCGCGACCGAACTTTCCCAAGGCGGCAGCCGTGATCAGCGCCCTGCAGCTGCGTGGGATCTCGCAGGTCCTGGTACACACCGGACAGCACTACGACCCGAACCTGTCTGAGGTGTTCTTCACCCAGCTCGGGCTGCCGACTCCAGACGTCAACCTCGGGGTGGGATCCGGTACGCACGCCACCCAGACCGCGGCAATCATGGTCGAGCTTGAGAAGCTCTTCTCGCAGCGCCGCCCCGCAATGGTGGTCGTGTACGGCGACGTCAACTCCACGGTGGCTGCCGCGCTGGTCGCTGCCAAGATGGGCATACCGCTGGCGCACGTGGAGGCCGGCCTTCGCAGCTTCGACAAGACGATGCCCGAGGAGATCAATCGAGTTGTCACTGATCGGCTCGCTGATCTGCTGTTCGCGACCAGTGCGGACGCCGTCGAACACCTCCGCAACGAGGGCACCGAAGCCGGCCGGATCTTCCTGGTCGGCAATCCCATGATTGACACCCTGCTCCGACAACGCGAGCGATTCGATCTCGACGGTCCACGCACCCGTCTGGGGCTTTCGGGCCCGTACGTGCTGACGACCCTGCACCGGCCCAGCAATGTCGACCGTCCGACGGTGATCTCGGACCTGGTGGCGGCGCTGCATGCGGTCGCCGACCTGATTCCGGTGGTCCTGCCGCTGCACCCGCGGGGGAGTGCCCGGCTACGGGACGAGGGTCTGCTTGACCACCCGGGCGTGCTTGTCGTCGAGCCACTGGGCTACCTGCAGTTCATGGGCCTGGTCAGCGGCGCCGAGGCCGTGATCACCGACTCCGGTGGCATCCAGGAGGAGACCACGGTCCTCGGAGTCCCCTGCCTGACGTTGCGGCCCAACACGGAGCGCCCCGTGACCATCACCGACGGCACCAACCAGTTGGTCACCTCCGCAAGCGTCGTCGAGCGGCTGTCGGCCGTGCTGGCGGCGGGGCGGCCCAAGAAGTGGCCGGTCCCGCCGTTGTGGGACGGTCACGCGGGCGAGCGGATCGCCGCCGTGATTGCCGACCACCTGGTCCAGCGGTCCTGACTGATCCGGCGGGACCACCGCCCGGATGCGCTACCGATGACCGTCAGCCCCGGCGGAACACGCCCGCCCCCTTCTGCAGGCGGAGGTGCTCGTAGCGGAAGTCGGGGAGTAGCTCGGCCCACCGGCGGGCGACCGTACGCTCGCTCTCCCGGATCATGTCGTCCAGTACCACCGTGACGTCGTAGGCGAAGCGCTCGTGCAGCAGTGGTACGGCGGGGTAGCGCACCAGCGGACCGGTGGCCTCGGGCGGCCCGTCGACGAACAGCAGACCGATATCGTGCAGATCCTCAAAGGCCGACGGCGAGTACCACGGAGTTCGATGCCCGTCGAGGGCGACCGTCAACGGCGCGTCCCGGACCTCGACCAGGTGGTCGACCCCATGACGGCGCAAGGTCTCGACCGTCGCCTTCCCGAATCGTGCGTCATGCTCCAGCGACACCACCCGGCTATCGACACCGTACTTCTGGATAGCCAGCGCCAACCACAATGTGGACACGCCGCTGCCGCACTCCACAACCAGCCTTGGCCGACGCGCCAGCAGGTCGTCGACCAAAAGCAGCACCACATCAGCCGACGCTGCCCAGCCGCCCATGGCTGGCACGGCGGCGTTCACCGGCAGCAGGCTGAAGAGGTTTGCCACCGCCTGTGCCTGGCGGGCGTCATCGACGCGATCCGCAGCCGCCTGCTGTGCCCGGCGCTTGTCCGACTCGGCGAGCGCCCGTTCCAGACCGCTTTGCGCTTTCGACAGCGCGACCTGCTCAGCCCGCAAACCCTCGAACTCGGCCCGGCTCGATCTGGTCAGCCTCCGGACGCCAGCCGCCAGCCGGCGTTGGGGCCGCCCAGAGCCGAGCAGCAGGGCGCCGAGCAGCAGGACGACCACCGTGAGCAGCCACCCGACATAGCCAGAGCCGGTGACAACCGCGGCCACGGACGCCACGGCAACAGTTACCGTCACGGCGAGCAGTGCAAGCGCCGCAACAACCGCACGACGGCGGGCGCTGCCCGACTGGGTCAATGCGCGACGGCCCTGACGCCGCCACCGTTCGACCAGACCGGCCGCCCGCCCGAACGGGTTGCTACGCAGACGACGGAGTTGACGGGCGAGCCGCCGCTTCTCCGACCTCGTCCGCACGAGGCGCTCGCGTACCACCCGCAGCTTCTGCTTGGCGGTGGCCAGCTCGCGGTCGGTCGCCGCAGCGCGGAGCTTCACCGCGCGCGCTTCAGCCAATACGGCCGAGCGCTCCGCCTCGCCGGGCGCACGCTCTCGAGCCCACGTGAGAGCATCCAGCGCCGGTTGGAGAAATGACAGGTCGGGAGCTTGGTCGGGAGCACCAGGAGTGAGCAGCAGGCACGGAACGCCCGACACCTCCGAGTACCCGATCAACATCAGTCCCGCCAGCGCCGACGCATCTGAGGTGACCAGGACCTCGCTCATCTGGTCGTCAAGGCGAAGCACGACCGTCACGCCAGCGGGGCATCTGTCCAGGACCGTCTGCACCACCTGCTCGAGCTGCCCATCCTCCACCGGGACATCGGTGACAACGACACAGGAGACGTCAGCGCTCTCGACCAGGCGCGCGTCCAGCTCCTGCGGGGCCGTCATGACGACGTGGTCGAACGAGGACGTCAAAGCGGCTGCAGCCTCCATCGACCCGGCCACAATCACTGCTGACTCCGGCAGCTCCGGCACTATGGACCTGGCCGGGAACGCGTGGCGCCGATCGGCACTCCGCCCGTGGTCCCCGCGTACGGATTGGGTCGGTACAGGGTCACTCGACGGAGCCTGAGTGGGCCGGGCTTGAGTGGGGGAGGGTTGAGTGGCCAGGGAGGCAGTCGGCACGGCCTGTCCCGACGTAGTTTCATCTGGCACGGGTGCGCTGGTCACAGGACATGGTGGGCAACCTCGAATACGGGATGGAGGCGTGCTCAGGACCGGCGACGCCGAGACCGAATCGTACTACTGTGCCGCATCGTAGGGGTGAGCCGAATGAGGGAGCTTCCAGGTGCACGATCCAGTTCACGGGTACGACTCCGGCCCGACGCTCGACGTCACGGTGATCGTGCCGACCCAGTCTGGCGGGACCTCGCTGAGCTCCTGCCTCTGGTCGCTGGCTAGGCAGACCCTGGCACCTGAGCACTTCGAGGTCGTTGTCGTGCGGACCGGAAGCACAGCGTGCCGCGAGTGGACAGCAGACCTGCGAAGGCAGTTTCCCGACGTCCGCATCCGACAGGTGCAGCTCTGCGATGCAGACACCAACCAGGCGCTCAACGTCGGCCTCCACGCGGCCCGTGGCGCTTACGTCACTTTCGTGACCGACCACGACTTCGTCGCCCCGCAGTTCCTACAGACGCTGCTCGAACTGTCCCGCCCAGGCCTGGTAGGCGTTGTCGCGGTCGAGACCACCGGCGCAGATCAGCCGGCTCCTCAACCGGGGCAAGAGTTCCGTACATCGGACGACCGGGCGTGTCGCCCGCTCGAGCGGAGCCGCGACACAGTCGTGCCACCGGAGCAGCTCCCCGGTGCGCTGCTCGACCTTGCCGGCAAGATGCTGTCGACGGACGTCGCCCGTTCAGTGCGCTTCGACCCCGACCTGGGCACCGGTGCCGCGGCCGAGTTCTGGGTCCGCGTGCTGCGTGCCGCACCGTTCTCGCTCCACCTGTGCGGGGCCGACAAGGGTGCGCTGTACCGGCGTGCCGAGTTTCGATGCGACGAGCCGTCAGCTGCTGCCGCCTACCAGCGGGAGGTGGATGACCGGCTTGCGACCATCGCTCGACTGGAAGCGACCGTCGCGAAGAGCCAGTCGGTGCGCACCGTCATCCCGCGCCTCATCGACGCCTCCACCATGATGGTCAACCGCTTCCTGCAGGCCCAGCCAGAACGGCATCGTGAGGCGATCATGGGGATCCGTCGACGTGGTCTGACCAACATCCGCTTCGACCTGCTGAACCGCGGTGTCGCTCGGCACCTGGCGATCTTGTACGTGGCACTGCCGTACGCCGACACATCTGCGCTGGTGGCGGCCCGGCGCATCCGGGAGGCGCAGGTGCTGGTCGATGTGCTGTCCAGCGATATGAGTTCCCTGCGAGGCCGGGACGAGCAGGCGTGGGTGATCTGGCAGGAGTTCGTCGACCAGGTGAGCGAGACCGCGACCGCCCCCACCCCGGCCTGGTGGCCCGGGATCAACGCCTTCTGTCATGCCGGGCTGGAGCAGATCGAGGCTTGGGAGGATCGCAAGGGGGCATACCGCAGCGTCTACAGCCGGGCGATGTGGCCGGCCGCGCATCTCCTGGCGGCGCTGTACAAGCTGCGTCATCCCGAGACCCCCTGGCTGGCGGAGTTCTCGGACCCGCTGCGCTACGGAACCCGGAGCGAGCAGCGCCTGAGCACCGGAGACCCTGATCCGGGATTGATGGAGGAGCTCAGCTCGGGGCTTGTTCAGCGAGGGTTTACACCGCCCGAGGGCGACAACCTGTATCAATGGATCGAGGCGCTGGTGTACGCGCTGGCCGACACAATCCTGTTCACCAACGAGCACCAGCGCAGCTACATGCTGGGCTACTGCGAGGATCCCGCGCTCACGTCACGCGCGCTGGCCCACTCGGAGGTGGAGGCCCATCCGACGCTGCCGAAGGAGTTCTACGCGCTTGCCGAGTCGTCGTACCCACTGGACCCGAATCTGGTGAACGTCGCCTACTTCGGGGTCTTCTATGCGACCCGTGGGCTGAGCGAGGTGGTCGGCGCGCTGCAGTCGCTGTCGCCGGCGGTGCGTGCCAAGCTTCGGCTCCACGTGTTCACCGCCAACCCCAAGGCGCTTCGGCAGGAGATGGGTGCCGCTGGCCTTGATGACGTGGTGGTGGCGAATGAGTACGTCAGCTATGTGGAGTTCCTCAGACTGACGACGCTCTTCGACGCGCTTCTGGTCAACGATGCGCGAACCGCGGAGAGCCACAGCCTGAATCCGTACCTGCCGTCCAAGTGGTCGGACTACGCCGGCAGCGGAACGCCGATCTGGGGTGTGGTCGAGCGCGGCAGCGTCTTGAGTACGCGTCCGTTGGCCTACCGCTCCGTGCTCGGCGACATCGACAGCGCCCGAGCCGTCCTCGAGAAGCTGGTCGCGCTAGGGAGCAGACGGGAGCGGGAGCGATCCGCCGAGGCGATGGTGTGAGCCGGAGGGAGCCGAACCGCACAGCCCGGCCGATGAGGGCAACCGCGTGGGCAATACTGGCAACGTGTCGACCGCAATCCCGTTTCCTCTGCTGACACCGCGGCTTGTGATCCGGCCCATGAGGTTGGGCGATTCCGCGGAGCTGTTCGCGGTGTACGGCGACGCCGACCTGATGCGGCATCTGACGCCTGACGTTCCGACCAGCCTGGAGGAGGCCGAGGGCTGGGTTCGCAGCAAGATCGAGCTGTTCGAAGAGGCCGGCGGGCTGAGCCTGTGGACAGTGGAGCACCGGGAGTCCGGGCGGATCGTCGGCGACGTCGGCCTGCAGCAGGAGGACTACGGCTGGGATGAGGCAGTGATCGGACTGGGTGGCCGCGGTTCCCGGGAGTTCTGGCACCAGGGCCTCGCGATCGAGGCGTCAATCGCCTGCCTGGAAGCCGGGTTCACTCACCTCGGTCTGGACCGGATCGGGGCGGAGACGGCACCGGGCAATCTGCCGGCGCAGCGGCTGCTGGAGCGTCTCGGGATGGAACGCGCCGGCAGCAACGCGGACGGCTGGCCCGTCTACCTGGTGACCCGTCAGCGGTGGGACAGCCGCCCAGCTTGGCAGCCGCCATCCGCCAGCGCGGAATAGCGGTTACCCTGCACCCCAGCCTGCTGGACCTGGGCGAACTGGGCACACCCTAGGATCCAAAGACGGAAGCGCCGTGTGTCCATGACGGACACGCTCGCGAAGCTGCCGACCACCGGTGAGGAGATCATGGATCAACCGCTTGAGCGTGACCCCAACGTGGCCATCAGCGCCATCGAGGAACAGGAGTGTCGAGAGCTGCTGTCGTCGACCACAGTGGGACGCGTCGCATTCGTGAGTCGCGACGGCGTGCAGATCATCCCGGTGAACTACATCGTGCACGACGGCGGAGTGATCTTCTGCACGTCACACGCGGGGATCTTGTCCCAACTGGCCGGCGGCGAGCCGGATGTGGCCTTCGAGGTCGACTACCACGGCACCACCGGCCCGCGGGGATGGAGTGTGCTGGTCAAGGGTTCGGTGGCCGCTATGACGCCCGACCAGCTGGTCGATCGAGCAGAATGGCCGAGACTTGCGCCGTGGGCGGGCGGGGACCGGACCCTGTTCCTTCGGCTGACACCGTCGGTGATCACGGGGCGGCGGGTCAGCCGTCCGCCAACTCGTCCGGGTGCGCGATCGGCTGACGACTGACCAACCACCTGCGCGCCGCGGCCACCGCGCAGACCCGCGCGCCGACCAGGGGGCACCGGCATCGAGGCTGAGGTCGAGACCCATCTCGCGGCGGAGGTCGCTGGGATTCAGGCCGTCACTGCTCGGGGTGAGGAGGTCTGGCCGGTTCTCGAGTACGCCGATGTCGAGGGCGCCACGCTGAGCCGGGAGACTCTGGCGCTGTACCCGGACTGGGACGCACCTCGACCCCGGAACCCTGGACCTGTGGATGACTGCGGGCTACCAGCAGCACCTCCGGCACGTTCGCCGGCGACTTCGCCAAGGGGTGCTGCACATGGTGCCGATCCCGAAAGCGATGGCCTACCCGATGCTCCGTCCTCTGCTGGACGATGTCGATGACGACGACATGTGTGGCGTCAAGCCGAACCGTACGTTCCCCCCGAACTCACGGTGGCACCGCTGCTGATGGCAGCGGTGTCGGCGATGCCCAGTGTCCAGCCGGGCGATTCGGTCTGGTGGCACTGCGACATGATCGACTCGGTTGCACCGGTCAACAACCAGCAGGGGCAACGTGATGTACGTCCCGGCCGTACCGTGGTGTCAAAAAGAATGCCGACCTGGTACGGGAGTCGTTCCTGGCGGGCAACAACCCCTTCGACTTCCCGGCGGAGAACTACGAGGCTAGCTGGCCTAACCGGTTCTGTGAGGCCGAACTCAACGGGATCGGTCGACGCGGCCTGGGCTGGGAGAACTGATCGCGACGACAGCCGCGCGGCCCGTTCCGCTAGCGCACGGACGCGGGGATGTCGGTCAGTCCGTACGCCGGGAGCTCCCGGTGCTCGATCACGTGCTCGGCAACGCGATGCAGCTTGACGTTCCCCTGCTGGGAGTGGCGTTTCATCACGTCGAAGGCCGATTGCAGGTCCAGGTTGTAGCGTTCCATCAGGATGCCCTGCGCCACGCCGACGAGGTGCCGGGCGTCGATCGCCTGGTGAAGGTTCTGCTCCTCGCGCGCGGAGCGCAACGCTACCGATGCGTGCCCGGCGAAGAGCTCCCCGACATCGAGGTGACGGGGACCGAAGGCGTGCGCCTTTCGACAGAACAGGTTCAAAGAGCCGATAGTGCGGGTACGGTCTACCAGCCGCAGGCTCAATGTGCAGAGCCAGCCGAGCTCGACCATTCGCGGCGTCCAGTCGGGCCACCGGGTCTCGGTACGCATGTCCGCGATGTGGATCGTCTCGCTGTGCCATATGGTCTCCAGGCAGGGCCCCTGACCGCTCGCGGTCTGCGCTCGCTCCGCTTCCTCGATATGGGGTCCCGACATGGCCGCGACTTTGATCCGCCGGTTCTCCACCAAGAAGATGCCGCATCGGTCCGCGTCGAGGGTTGCGACGGCGTGCGAGCAGATCCCGCCCAACGTCGATGCCAGATCGGGCTGGGCGGCCAAGTCCAAGGCAATCTCAGCGAGTTGGCTGGCCAGTCCTTCCTCCACGCACCCTCCAGGCGATGACGTACCGTGCTCTCCGCCGAGTAGTTGGAGCGTTTTCAACATAGCGCGGGAGACCCCTCCCCTTGGCAGTTCGACTCCGGGCAGCCCCGGAGCGCGAGCGATCGTTTACAGTGTAAACGGCGCGTCAAGGGGTAAGTGGCGACCAGCGGGTCAGCGGGCTGCCTTCGGATCGACCGGCCGCCCTATGCGCCGGTCTCCGTGTGCGGCTCTGCGACGGGCTTGGACTCGGGCGAGCCGCGTTGTCGCAGGTACACGGACCCCCCGACAATGGTGGCCACCGCCAAGAACTCGCTCTGCCAGTTCTGCATGGACTCGAACCAGAACTGCGAGGTGCCGAAGTAGCGCATCAGGGTCACTCCCGCTTCGCCGTGGGCCAGCTGCTCGGAGTTGTAGGCGTCCACGCCGCCGATGGCATGGAGTGCCACCGAGAGGAAGAACAGCAGGAAGAACAGGATCGAGAGCGAGTTCTCGTACAGCTTCAGGATCGGGCCGCCCCGTCGCACCGGCCACGGCGCGTTGGGATCGTTCCGCTTCATCCGGGGGTCCTTATCCTGGGGCGCCGAGCCATCCATCGGCTTCGACTCCGATGAGCCGCGTTGGAAGAGAAAAGCCGTGAGCACCACGTACATGCCCATCTGCAGGAACTCGCTCTCCCAGTTCTCGAAGGTGGCTTCCAAGAACTCGCCCGTGGTCAGATACCTGACCACTGTGACGACTGACTCGCCATGGGCTTGCTGGTTGTCGTTGTAGACGTGGACACCGGTGAGCACCATGCCGAGGAAGAAGGCCAGGAAGAGGGCCAGGTTCGCCAGCATCAGGCCGTGGTCACGAGCCCAGGATTTCATGGGCCCCATCGTGCCATCACTACCGCGGCGCCCCCATGTGACGCGGCCATGGGCAGGAGGACTAGTGCAGGTCTTCCCAATACGGAGGAAGCCGGCTCGGGTCACGCACCGTACAGCACGAGGTGCCGACGCTGGTCACCCCGAGGTGTCAGGGGGCCTGGTACTAGTACCAACTGCCGATTGCCGCTAGTCCCCGGCGAGGCACAGAGTGGGAGGGACCAAACTATGGAAGAGGTAGCCATGCCCTTCGGCCGGATCCCCACACGGTCACTGCCCCGCAAGCTCAAGAGCGCCCTCGCCGTCGTAAGCCTCATTCCCGCGTTCGCCGTCGCTGTCACCGGATCGGCCCAGGCGGCGTCCTCCGATTCCTGCGCCGGTGGCGGGTTCTCGCTGGTGAACGCTAGTACCGGCACCGTCGTCGCCAGGTCGGGAGCGGAACGCATCCGCACGACCATCCCGGCCGCGGAGTTCGGCGCGATGTTCGCCGTCCGTGGGCGATACGCCCAGTTCGACGTTCGCGCCTCCGACTTCGCCGTGTTCAACCAGGCATTCACCGGCGCAGCCAACCCGGAGGACATAACGGGAGGGCGGTTCACTCCGGTCTTCGCCAGCAAGGTCCCGAACCATCGCGGGCTCACGCTGACCAGCGGGATTGCCGTCGAGTTGAGGGAGGACAGCGTCTCCCTGCAGCGCACTGGCACCGGCCTGTCGATGAAGATCCAGGCCAAGGACTGTGCGCAGGGTGGCATCTTCCAGATGGAGCCGGAACGCGCCGACCTGACCACGACCCGGATCGTGCACACACTGGCGACCTCCACGACAGCCGGCCTCACGCCGTTCTTCTTCGACAACCCGAACTTCCGCGCTCGGATCGGCCAGTTCTTGGGCTCGGCGTGCACCAGTGTGACCACCGGCCCACCGAGCCAGTTCTGCGTCGAGGGGCGAGCCCGAGTGAACATCGCTAATGACCTCTCGCCAGACTTCGTAGCCCGGGACAGCGCACAGGTTGCCGAGCGGGTGGATGAGCCCCAATGCAACACCGCAGATCCGATCACTCCCACCGTCGCGCACTGCGGTGGCAGATCCATCTGGGATGTCGCCAGCGGCGGACGGATGGGCTTCGTCACCGGCGAGGACGCGGTCGAACTGGCCAACTCCCCGACCGAATGCGTGCAGGACTGCCAGGCGCAGAACCAGGTCCGCGGACGCCTCGCTGTGCTGGGATTCCCCTTCCCGGTCCCGGCCGGGAGCCGGCTGGTTCCGCGCATCCCGTAGTCCACAGATCCCGTAGTCCACAAAGGGTGCGGCGCTGAGTCTCGGCAACCCGGGCTCAGCGCCGTACGTCGTCTGCGGCAGACTCGGTGGGATCGATCCCTCCACCCAAGGAGCACGGTTATGTTGCTGGCCGCCTACGCGGAGTCGATGACCGCGGTGGCCGCAGCAGATCCCTCCCTCCTCCTGAGGGTGAGCGGGAATGCCGCGGTCCGACGAGATCATGCCGGTGGCCTGGAGGTCATCCGGGCCACAAGCCGTCGCGATACCGAATCGCTGATGTTCTCCGTCGAGGTGCCGCTCGCGGACGCCGCAGGCTTCTGGCATCCGAACACTCGCCACTATCGGACGCTGCCCGCGGACTGGGCCGGGCGAGAGACTCTCAGCCTGGTTTGCTCGACCCCCATCGGCGTGCTGTACGACGCAGCTGGCGCCGCGGTGATGGGCTTCGCCTGCGACGAGACCGTGGATGAGGTCACCATGCGGTTCGGCGTCTGCGAGGAACGCAAGACGTTCGTGGTGCACCTGGAGCTGGCACCGAAAGCAGGCAGGTCAAACCGGTTGGCGGTGTCGGTGAGTCATGCACCCTGGACCGACGTCCTGACGGTGCTGAGGGAATGGCTTGCCGAAGGGCTCGGGATTGACCCGCTGCCGGTGCCGTCGTCGGCTCTAGAGCCCGTCTACTCGACCTGGTACACCTTCACCCAGCAGATCAGCGCGGAGGTGATCGAGGAGGAGGCAGCGATCGCGCGCTCCATCGGCTGCGCCTCCGTCTTCATCGATGACGGCTGGCAGCAGTTCGGCGACGGCCGCGGCTACGCCGGATGCGGCGACTGGCGACCCGACCCCGACAAGTTCCCCGACCTTCGTGCCCACGTTGGCCGGCTGCACCAACTGGGAATGGCCGTCGTGCTGTGGGTCGCGCCGCTGCTGGTCGGCGAGCTGGCGCAGCAGTTTCCACAGCTCGCGTCGTGGGCATCGCACTTCGACGAAGTCCTCCAGACGCACATTCTGGACCCCCGGCTGCCGGAGGTACGCGACCATGTGGTCGAGATCTGCGTCCGGATGATGAAGGACTACGGGTTGGACGGGTTGAAGATCGACTTCCTGGATCGGGCTGAGGTCTATTCCGGCACCGACAGCTCAGGAGATGTCCCCGACGTCGGACTGGCGATGCTTGCCTTGCTGCGCCGGCTGCGGGAAGCGGTGGCCTCCGCGGGCTTCGCCGCGCCACTGTTGGAGTTCCGCCAGCCCTACGTCAGCCCGTCGCTGGCGCCGTACGGCAATGTCCTGCGAGCGGCCGACTGCCCGGCTGATGCCGTGGTGAACCGCACCTCGATCATCGACTGCAGGCTGCTGTCGTTCGGCCAGGTGGTCCACTCCGACATGCTGATGTGGGATCCCGCCGCTGACCTTGAGACCGCCACGCGTCAGTTGCTGAATGTGTTCTTCGCCGTACCTCAGATCTCGATGCGGCTCGCCCACCTCTCCTCCGACGCCCGCACGGCACTGGCGTCCACGCTCGCCCGCTGGCGATCCGTACGAGACCTCGCTCTGGCCGGCACGCTCAGTGTTGGCTCGTCCGACGAGCACTACCCAGTGGTCCAGAGCTGGGATGGCGCGGGCAACGGCCTGATCGGGATCTACGCAGCCAGCCATGTGCCGCTCGACCTCGCCGACGTGCAACAGGTCACGCTGCTGAACGGCACCCGGAACAACCATCTGGTGCTTGACGTCGCCGAGCCGGCTGACGTGCAGGTCACGATTGTCCGCCCGGACGGAGTGCAGGAGACCTATCGTTCTTCACTGGCCGGGGGACTGGTCAAACTGCCCGCGCCGCCGTGCGGAATCGTCGTCCTGGATCGGCTGCCCGCAGCCCCGGCTGACAGCGGGGCCTCGGCCTGAGCCGCTGTACCGTTACAATCGGGTTACCTTCTGGTTGAAGTTTCTTCATCCTCTCAGAGTTGGGTACCTGATGGTTTCAACGAGAGGGCACCATGAACCACGAGCCGGATGACAGTCAGATCTACACCTATGACGATTTGCCGATGACCTTTCACGACGGATGGCTTGGCCTCCAGTGCCCCGTATGTGGACCGCTGATCACGCCCCGGCGGGAGCCCACGCTGAGCGACTTCACCAACGCCGCAATCGAGCATCTGGAACTGCACGGCGCGGTTGCTGCCTGAACCGGCGCCGCGAGATCGGCAGGGAGCAGTCTGGACGTGACCGCGACGCGTACCCGACCTCTGCCGGTGGCGAATGCCGGGCCAGAGCGTTGGCGTGACAGGCTGGAGACATGACCGATTTTTCAGAAGATGTTCCCGAGCAGTCCGAGCAGCTAGATCTGCAGCCGGAGGAGATGCTGCTGGATACCGGCAAGGACGACATGCTCGACGGTGGTTACGAGATTCCTGAGCACTACTCGGCCGGGCAAGGCTTCGGCAACACGCCCGCCGAAATGTCCGAGGGTGAGACTCTGGACCAGCGCATCGCCCAGGAGGTCCCTGACCTGACCGAGGCCGACCTGCCCACCTCCCCAGCGGCGGACGGCGTAACGGAAAACCTTGATGATTTGCTCGCCGAAGACCTTGATGACGGTGGCGAAATGGATGACGACGCAGTCGTACGTCTGGTTGAGCCGAACGAGGGAATCGGTGAGGACACCGAGTCGGAGTTGCTCGGCTACGGCGTCTCCGATACTGCGGACCAGACTGCGGAAGAAGCAGCCGTCCATATTGTCCACGAGCCCTGAAGCTTTCTCGCGTCGCCGCAGGCCGCCGGAAGGCGAACGTCTGACCCGCCTGGGGAGACGGCGCTAGCTCCCTCGCCGAGACTGACCGTTATCTGGTTGGCGCGCCAGATCGGCCCGGATACCGGTGAGCACCGTGTCGAGGCACTCATCGAGCGCGGCCGTGTCGTCGTAGCCGCTGATCTCAGCGGCCAGGCCGCGTAGCCGAGGAAACCTGCTAAGCGGAAGTCGCTGCAGGCCAACCCGTAACAGCGCTTCGCTTTCCTCTGGGTTGTCGACGACCTCCTGCACATCGCTGAGGATCTGGCCCTGGAGGAAAGCGATGAACACCCGAGTGGCATGCATTCCGCCGCGGGCATCAAAGCCAGCCCCAGCGAACAGCTCGAGGAGATCCTCTGCTGGTTCCAGCGCCTCCCTTGGACGGAGCACCATCGGCCGCGACAGACCGCGGGTGACGAGCAGCGGGACCACCCGGGGGTGCGCGATCGCGATCCGATGGAGTCGATGCGCGGTCTCGCGGAGAGCTCCCTCCCAGTCGGCGTCTCGCACCTTGGCAACGCTGAACTCCTGCAGGACGTACGCGACGACAGCGTCTAGCAGCGCCTCTTTGTTTTCGGCGTGGGCATAAAGCCTCATTGGGTCACGTCCGAGCTCTGCCGCCAATCGACGCATGGACAACGCGTTAACACCTTCGGTGTCGATGATGTGCAGCGTGGCCGAGAGGACCTTGTCGCGGGTGAGTGGGTCGAGGCGCTTTTCGCTGGTCGTCTCGGACAACTCTGTCACCCCTCAATGGATCCGACTTTCGGTTTTTGCAAGCGGACCCCGATACGTATACGCTCTACAACGTAGCGCTAGACGCTATACGGATCGGCAGGCGACAGATACTCGAGTTTTCCCCCCGAAACTTCACCTGTCGCCCGCGAATGCGGGTCTCGGCCGACACAGTACCCCCCAGCTGTGTCGGCCGGATGCATGGTGAGCCTTCTCTCAAGCCCGCCTACCGTTCGATCACAACGTGCTCGTTAGGCACGCAGTGGGTCATGGTCAGCCCGCTGACATTGCGCGGCCCGTTCTTGCCCAGCTTGTTGAGACGCTCCAGCTCGGGCTCGGTCAAAGTCTGACTGGCCAGCGGCTCGAGATGGCGTACGTCATCCGGCGTCAGGCCCAGACCCTCGCCCACGCGTAGGCCGAGATCATCGTCGGCCATCAGGAAGTGCCAGACCATTCTCTGCTGCACCTCACGGTCGGCTTGCGAGATCAGCGTGACCAGGTTGCGGACAAGATCGTCGGCCTCCCAGTCCTCCATCAGCTGGAATCGCTGGCCCGCCTGTTCATAGTCGTTGGTCAACGGGATGCGCTTACGGGTCACCCGGCCGACGATCTCGGGCCCCTGGACGTCGGCCGTGGGGTACGTCGCCTCGCGCAGCCCGCCCATCGTTGACGGCTCGTAGTTGACGTGCGGGTTCTGACCCTGGCCGAGGTCGACGCCGTACGACATCTGACCGCCGCGTTGGTTGGTCGCCACGGTCGCATTCTTGGGGCTGTTGACCGGAATCTGCAGATAGTTCGGCCCGACCCGGTAGCGCTGGGTGTCGCTGTAGCTGAACGTCCGGCCGACGAGCATCTTGTCGTCGGAGAAGTCCAGACCGTCAACCAGCACACCGGTGCCGAAGGCAATCTGCTCGTTCTCGTTGTGGTGGTCGCTGACATTGCTGTTCAGCGTCATGGTGCCCACCAGCTTGGGTGGGAAGTCCTGCTCGGGCCAGGTCTTCGTGTCGTCGAGCGGGTCGAACCCGAGCTCGGGGTGCTCCTCGTCACTCATCAGCTGGACGTAGAGATCCCACTGGGGGTAGTTGCCGTTCTCGATCGACTCGTACAGATCGCGGGACGCGTGGCCTAACTCACTGGCTTGGATCTTCCCGGCGTCCACCGCGGTCAGGCTCTTCACTCCCTGCTTCGGCTGCCAGTGGTACTTGACCAGATGGGTCTCGCCGGCCTCGTTCACCCATTTGTACGTGTTCACGCCGAAGCCCTGCATGTGACGGTAGTCGGCCGGGATTCCGCGCGGGCTGAAAAGGTTGACCAGCATGTGCATTGACTCCGGAGTCTGGGACATGAAGTCGAAGATGCGAGCGGGCTCTTGACGGAAGGTCACCGGATCCGGCTTCAGGGCGTGGATCACGTCGGGAAACTTGATGGCGTCGCGGATGAAGAACACGCCAAGGTTGTTGCCCACGAGATCCCAGTTGCCGTCCTCGGTGTAGAACTTGACGGCGAAGCCACGAGGGTCCCGGGCGGCCTCGGAGGAGTCCCGCCCACCGATGACAGTCGAGAACCGGATGGCCAGATCGGTCCGCTTGCCGGCCTCCGCGAACAGCTTCGCGCGGGTGTACTGGGCGATCGGCTCCTCGCCCCAACGCCCAGTGGCCTCGAAGTAGCCATACGCGACGGCGCCCCGCGCGTGGACGACACGCTCAGGAATACGCTCACGGTCGAAGTGGGAGATCTTCTCCAGGAACTGGTAGTTCTCCAGCGTCGCGGGCCCACGGGCGCCCACGGTGCGCTGGTTCTGGTTGTCGAAGACCGGGTGCCCCTGCCGATTGGTCAGAATGGGCCGGTCGTCGCCGGGGCTGGAACCGCTGTTGGCCACGTCAGTCATCGGATACTCCTTCAACTTCTGCTGTCGGCTCTCAGGAAAGAGACTTCTCGCCAGCCTACCGAGGGCGAAAACGCCCACTCGACCGCTGTGGCGGCTGCTGGCCGGGCTGCCCTTGCGGCGAGGGCGACGACTTCCCTCGCGGCTCCCATCGCCGCCGACGGCTTCCGCGGGGGTGGGGCTGGAAAGGGTTGAAGTTTGTAGCTTCTTGAGGATTTCCTGCGCTTGGCCTTGGAGTTCCTTGCAGTTGCACACCCAGAATCGGGGTTGTGGATCCGGGGGGAGGCCACAGCGGACGGACTGAGGTCGGGGGGCCAGGTTCGTCCACGGGGAAGGGCAGGCAGCTTCGGGGGGAGCGAAACCTGCCGCGACGAGGACCACATCGGGCCCGCCGGCCGACAAGGGCCGGCGAGCCGGATGCTCGGGAACCTCCGGTGTATGGTTCACTTGTAAAGTAGTAACCGCAATGTGTATTATTTGCGTGAAGCAATTCGTTGTACGTGAGATGTCTGGGGGGACGTCGATGAATGCTGTAGCCCAGTTGGGCAGGCCCGCTGAGGTGGGTGCTCTAGCCGGTAAGACGATGGTCGTTGTGGACGATCGCCCGGCTTTCGTCGAACTGCTTGTAGCCTCGCTGTCCTCGGTTTCCGGCCTGAAGTGCACCGGAGTTGCGGGAACCGCCTCCGAAGGCGTCGACCTGGTCAGCGACAGCAGGCCCGACATCGTGGTCGTTGATGTCCAGTTGCCTGATCGGTCCGGACTGCAGGCCATCCGGCAGCTGTCCGCTGCGCATCCGGGCATGTTGGTCGTCGCGGCAAGCGCCAGTTCCGACCCGGTGTGGGCCGCTCAAGCCGCCGAGGCAGGTGCCTCTGCCTACATCGTCAAGGGTGGCCCGCTTGCGGAGATGATCGAGGCATTGACCGACCTCAGGCCACTGGAGCCGGTCGTACCTTTGTGTGCCGCCTCCTCCGCGACCACGCGGCCCGTAGCTGCCGCGCGTCACGGAGAGGCAGAGCCTCACCGACGGACAGTCCGCGAACATGGCCACGTTTCGAACGGCATTCGCAGCGTTGCGGCGGGACACCGGCGTTCTCTCCGATCCTTGCTGGTACGCACGGTGAAGGTGCCTGCCTGAGACAGCGGCCCGGAGGCCCCGCCTGAGCTGAGCAGGCATGGTCGACCGGCTGGGCCGGAGCCCGTTCAGTGGACCCGTCAGTAACCGAGTTGCACTCCGATTCGGGGTACGGCTGCGGACAGGCTGGCGTGGCCTGACCGCACCGCCCCGCCGCCGCCCACGCTGGCACGGGCGATGACTGCGACAGTCAGATCCTGGTCGGCTTCCGACGGCGACCGGGCGTAGTCGACCGACAGTGACATGTCGCCCTGACCTTCGACCGCTGCTAGCCACAACGCCGGCGCGTAGGCAGATCCCAGCGCGACCTCACTGAGCGCGAGTTGGTGTCCGCCCTCCCAGATCCCAAGGCCGAGGTGAATGTCGCCGCGGGTGTATCCGGCGATCGCGCCGGCTGTGAGGGCCCAGGTGTAGCGCGGGATCGCAGCGACGCGGACATAGCTGGCGTGGGCCGGAATCCGCAGAACAACACCGCAGAGCGCCGCGGACTGGGCCACCTCACCCTCGCCTGTCGCCGCGGTCACCTCGAGCCAGCCGTCGACGCCCGATGATTTGTCGACCGCGGGATTCGCTCGGGCCAGAGTCCATGGGGCGCTCAGCTGGAGCCGCGGGGGCAGGGAGTTGGCCCGCTTCTCCACGGCACGACCATGAAGCAGAAGTTCGAGCAACGAACCGGTGGGGTCCCCACCCTCGAACTGGTGCGGAAGCATATCCGGCGCGTGGGTCACCGACTCCGGCAACATCTGGGAGACCAGCGGCGACGCCGCGAGCGCCTGCGCCAAGTCGATGAGATCCAGGCCGAGTGCCTCGCCGAACCGGCTCCTTCGTTGGTCCACCGACAGCCTGGAGTTGTCGACGAGATCGGGAAGCAGCGCTCCGAACGCATTCAGGTCGATGTACTTGTCAAGCATCCCGAGCTTCCCACCGTCGGTTCCCCAGGCGGCTGAAGCTCGAGCTAGTTCCTTGATGGTCGCGGAGCGCTGACGGTGCTGCACTCTGGCCAGCATCCGCCCCGCGCCTACGGACGCCCGAGCAAGCGCCTCCGCGGTGACGGATGTGACGAGGCCGACTTCGGGTGTCACCAGCTCTTCATCCGCCGGGATCTTGTCTGAGACGATCATCCTGGGCGCTCGCTTCGTGAGGCGATCATCCGGGGCGCTCGCTTCGCGAGGCGACGCCACGGTGGCCTTTCGCCACGCTGAGGACCACGGTCAGTACGGCAGCGACCGCAACAGCGATCAGCCACAGAGGAACGGCGTTGCCATCCGGGCCATCCTCGGCGACTGGGTCAACCGGTTCCGCCGCTGCGGATGGGAGCGTTTTTTCCGCATCGGAGGCCGCCGCGGAGTTGAACGAGAATTCCCCGGAGATGGGGTGCCCGTCGACCGAGGTGACCCGCCAGGTCACCGTGTACTCACCGGCCGGCGCGCCAGGTTCGATGTCCTGGCTGACGGTGTTGTCGACTAGTCGCAGCGGCCCACCCGGCAGTGGCCCGGTGGGCCCGGTGACGACGACAGCGGAGCCGAGGGCAAGTGCCGGCTGGTCGAAGGTCAGCACCACCGATGTAGGCGTACGGTCCAGCGTCGCACCGTCGGACGGGTTCGTCCCGAGGAGCCCGTTATGAGCCGACGCTGGCACGGCGGCCCACCCGAGAAGAGCCAGCGCGCCGACCCAAGCGCACAGCACCCCAAATACCACCCGGGAAACCCGCCGCAACCGCAGCGGAGAGGTCGGTCTCATGCCGCCCCCCGGGTGCGGGTTACCGACCGACCAGCCTTGATCAGCGTGAGAGCGGCGAGCGCCAGAGCGGCCAGCGCCACCGCCAGTGCCGCACCACCTAGCCAGCGAGCGGCAGTGTCGCTGGCCGACGTCGAATCTGCAGCATGGTCGGACTCGGAGGTTCGCAAATCAGACGTCTCGGACCCGGAATCGCCTGATCCGGCGGCGCCGTGACCGTCGGAGTCGGCGTTCGCCGCTGTCACCTCCAGGGCCGGAGCAGGATGTTCCGGTTCCTCGCCTGAGGCTGGGGTCGGTTCGTCCCAGATCACGACCTTGCCGTCGGAGTAGGTCTGAGTAGCCGGCAGCATCAGTTGCCCAGTGGCAGGTAGCGGCCCGACTGAGATAGAGAACTCCTGGTACTCGCCGGGCTCGATCCGTGTGCCGTCGGCCGCGGTCCAGGTGACGGTGCGCGCTGCCTTTGTGATGGTTGTGCCCTCGGACTCGACCGGTTCCGGCAGCGGCGCCTCCTGGATGGTCCCCTTCCATCCGGGCACCGGCTTGATGCTGACGAAGGGGAATGGCTTGTCCTGGGGCAGCGTGACGGCGACCTTGGTGGTCCCGGCCGTTGGGGACTCGTTGGGCACCCGGAACGTGAGCTCGGTGAACGAGCCGGAGGCCGTGCTGTCTGCATGTACGCCCACGTGCGCCCGTGCCGGGCCGGCGATCAGCGACAGGGCGACTGCGGCCACCAGAATCATGGCCGAAAGTCGAAGTAGCGGAGGAACGAGGGTGGAATGCATGAAACTCCGTAGGAAGGGCGCCGCAGGTGTCGCGGCGTGACGGGTGGGATGGCAGCACCACCAAGGCTGTGCCGCGATCAAGGTCAGAGCGCGATCAAAGTCAGAGATTTGTCGTGCCAGCAGCGTGGAACGCCAAGAACGCCGACGTTCAGGCCACTGCCGCGGTTCGCATCGGCGGTCCCCGCGGAGACCTGTCGTCACCGAAGGCAGGGAGAACCAGCCAGGATGGCCGCGAGGCAGTCAGCGAATTTCTCGACTGTGGCCAGGAGCCTGCGGTCCGGTGGGCCGCACCGATGACCCGATCTGCCAGCCGCCACAACACCGCTTCACCTTTGGCCAGCATCCACGCGGTCAGCAGCGTGGCGATGATGTGTGCTGCCAGCATGGAGGCGTGCGTAGCCGGTCCGCTCGCCACTACCTCGGCGGTAAGCCCGGCGGCCGGATGGCAGACGAGCCCTCCCGCGCCGGCATGACTCCCGGCGAGTGTGGCCGGAGCAACACACCGGGTCGTCTCGGTAAGCGCATAGTGCAGCAGGGGCTGCTCCACGGCGAGAACTGCCAGCAGTACGGCGAAGTTGCAGCGACGGCCGGTGAGCACAAACGCGGCTGAGCCCACGATGGCACAGAGGACGGCCAACACAGCCACGTCGGGAAGATTCCCGCCGGCCCAGAGGTGCGCGCCACAGGCCAGCATCATCGAAGCAAGGCCGAGCACGGTTCCGCGCAGCAGCCGAGAGCGGCCAGTCGCAGGAACCGCAGGCAGTGGAGCCGCCAGAGCCGGGTCAGCGGAGCGGGCGGTCACTGCTGCTCATCAGCGGGGAGGGTAGCCAACAGTTCGGGGTCGTTCGTGGCGGCTGGGGCGCCAGTCTCCCGAGCGGCGTCTGCAGCTCGATCCCTCCGAACGTCCCGCGACCAGGCGACCGCCAGGCCCGCGCCGAGCGCGAGCAGGGGCAGACCGCCAGCGACCAGTGCCATCCAACCGCCCCGATGCTGATCAGCCAGCAGCGCCAAGGTGTCCGGTGACTGCCCGCTCAGGGCCTCCCACCATCGCGGCGCGAGGACCGTCCCGAATCTCATCAACGTCACCGCGAACAGAACCAGGAACACGATCACCACCGCCAGCACGATCAGCCGCGCTGAGTAGGGTTGGGCGTCGCGGCTGGGTCCGCCTAGGACGGCCCAGATCAGCAAGGTGCCGATGGCTAGGAACCCGACGCTCATCAGGACGTGGCCGGTATGGGTGAACAGCGCCGCACTGAACGCGCCGGTGTAGTAGTAGAACGCCGGCAGGCTGAGGATGAACAGGCCGGCCGCGGTCACCGGATCGCTGACCATCCGGAAGAAGGCCGAACCCATCACCGACTCAAGAGTCTCCCGAGGGCCCAGGCTGCCATCGACGCGGCGCTTGCCGGTGGCCAAGAACAGGGTCACAGGTGCGCCCAGCACCAGCAGCAGTGGGACGACGACCATCAGTCCCATGTGCTGGAGCATGTGTCCGCTGAAGCTCATCCGGCCGTACACCGCAGCACCACCGCTGCTGACGAAGGCTAACGCGAAGCACCCTGCCATCCAGAAGGCAGTCCGCCACCATGACCACGCGGAGCCGCCCCGACGCAGCGCCCGCCGGGCGTACAGGTACCAGCCCAATGCGACGGCAGCGACTGCCAGCAACAGGGCGTCGGCGTAGAAGTGTGTGAAGTAGTTGCC
This sequence comes from Propionibacteriaceae bacterium, assembly GCA_035717205.1. GTDB lineage: Bacteria > Actinomycetota > Actinomycetes > Propionibacteriales > Propionibacteriaceae > Microlunatus. Next base: position 131,721 of record DASTIW010000037.1, read on the forward strand.
CACGCTGATCGGAGGTGGCGCGGGGAAACCGAGCAGTCCGCCACCCTCGGGGTGCCCGCCGATTGCCGATCCACCCGGGGCACTACGCGACAACGCGACGCCGAGTCCGACCGCCGCACCCATGACGAGCAACTCCACCGCTACCAGCCGGAAGAACGGCCGTCGATCCCCTGCGCTGTCCAGGCGATCGATGAGGACAGCTCGGTGCCGATAACCGGCCAGTCCGAGGAGGCCGAGGGCGACCGCCTTGCCTATCACCATCAGGCCGTAGGACGAGGTCAGGTTTGCCAGGGAGTCGAGCCGCAACACCGCATTGATGATCCCGGAGACGGCCACGACGGCGAAGCACCAACCCGCCAGGGTGGAGTACCGGCGAACAGCGGCCGGCAGCTGGTGCGCCAGCCGGCGGGTCATCAGCAGCAGCGCAGCTAGACCGCCGACCCACAGTGATACTCCGACCAGGTGAAATGCCAACGTGTCCACTGAGTTCTGGTGGTCAGAGGCGCCGGCTGCGTGCCCGCCGAACGCCAGCGGAAGCAGCGCCAGCAGGGCGATCACGGCGGCCCAGCCCGCTGTCGCGACCCGAGTCGCCAAGACACTGACGTTCGCAGCGACAGCCACCAGGACGAGGCTGATGGTGAGCGCCCGTCCCAGATCGAAGTTGGTGATGAACGAGGCGACCACTCCCGCGAAGCCGGACGTGGTCAAGGACATGCCGGCGATCTCAGCGACGGTGAGCAGCAGCACCGCAACCGCGGCCGCCAACCACGCACCGAGCGCGAAGGATGCAGCTCGAACCATCGCCAGCCGAGTGCCGACCAAGGAATCAGCTGGCGTCTGCGGCTCGGGTGCCACCGCCCACACCGCGAGCCCAAGGAGACCTATCGACAGCGCCGCGGTCAAGTCATGCAGTGTCCGAGCCACCGGCAGAGCAACCCGCACGCCCAAGCCGGCGTCCGGCACACCGAGCGGCACTGGACCGAACTGACCCACGGCGGCGAGCAGCCCCACGGCCACCACGACCCCGGCCGCGAACATACCGGCCATCACACGGAGGCTGCGTGCGCGGGTCAGCGATGCGCCATCGCCGCCGTCCGGAACTGCCGTCAGACCCCGGTGCTGGACTGCCATCAGACGACACTGTCATCGCACGAGGGCATGCCCATGATGCCCGCACCGGTCCGGCCGCATGCCAGCATCGCCACCATGATCTCCCTATCCCCCCTGGAGCGAAGCCGTCACGGAAATCAGCCACGATTCGACACGATTCGGCCGCGGGATCCACTCCGTCACCTAGTTTAGAAGGCCGAAACGTTCGTGTCAGCCCAGTTGGTCACGAAGGGCTGGCTGTGCACCCCTCGCCAGGGCTGCGGTCAGGAATAGGTTGGGTTGGAAGCGGACCGGCTCGGGTAACCGACAGCCACCATGACAAGCGACTCCGTTGCCGTCCGTTCCAATGCCTGACCCGAGCATCTCCGCGACCGCGCAAGGCGTATTCGGTCACGACAGCCTACGCCCGGGCCAGCGCGAGGCGGCGGCTGCCGTACTGGCCGGCCACGATGTGTTGTTGGTGCTTCCGACCGGCGCTGGGAAGTCACTCGCGTACCAGCTGCCGGCAGTTCTGGTGGACGGCCCGACGCTGGTGATCTCTCCGCTGCTGGCGCTTCAGCATGATCAGATTCGGGGGCTGGCGGCCGGCGGAGCCGAGACCAAGGCTCGGCGAATCAGCTCGGCGGAGACGCCGACAGAGCGAGCGGAAGCCTTGGCCATGGCGGCGGCTGGACGGGTGGAGTTCCTGTTCATGTCGCCGGAGCAGCTGGCGAACGAGAAGATGCTCGCGGAGGTGGCCCAGCTGCGTCCGACCCTGGTTGCTGTCGACGAGGCGCACTGCGTGTCTTCGTGGGGACACGACTTTCGCCCCGACTACCTCCGATTGGGGGAATTGATTGAGCAGCTGGGCAGCCCTCGGATCATCGCCTTGACGGCAACTGCGGCACCTCCGGTTCGCCACGACATCGTCGAGCGGCTGCGGATGCGCAACCCCCGTACGTTCGTCGCCGACATCACTCGGGAGAACATCCACCTCGGCGTGGTGCGCTGCGTGAGTGTCGAGGACCAGCGCGCAGCAGTTGCGGACGCCGCCTGTGCCACCGCCGGGCCGGGGCTGATCTACGTACGAACGCGGGCCGCTGCCGAGCGCTTCGCCGACGAGCTGGCCGCCTCGGGGTTGCAGTCCAGGCCCTACCACGCCGGGTTGGCCAAGCCCGTACGAGAGGACGCACATCGTGCCTTCCTCGCCGGTGCCGTAGAGGTCATGGTGGCCACCTCTGCCTTCGGCATGGGGGTGGACAAACCAGACATTCGATTCGTCTTGCACGCGCATGCGCCGGAGTCTGTGGATAGCTACTACCAAGAGATCGGCCGAGCCGGTCGCGACGGCAAGCCCGCAGTGGGAATTCTGTTCTATCGACCCGAGGACCTCGGACGCGCTCGATTCTTCGCCGGCGGGCTGCCAGACCCGATCGACATCAACGCCGTACTCGACGCCATAAGACAGCACCCAGGACCGGTCCATCGAGGTCGACTGGCGAAGCGTCTCGGACTGAGTCCACGCCGGCTCGGCCGGATCCTGAACCTGATCGACGAGACGACGCAAGGTGCCAACAATCATCCGAGGCCGGACCAGGTGCTCAACCGTGCCGAGGCGCAGCAGTCCCTGCAGAAGTCGAGGATCGAGATGATGCGTGGCTATGCCGAGACGTCGCGGTGCCGGCGGGAGTTCCTGCTGGGCTATTTCGGCGAGGAGGGCTCCGAGCTGTGCAATGACTGCGACAACTGCCGCCTAGGCGCGGCCCCTCAGCCGTCGGCGTTCGGACCATTTGAGGTGCAGGACAAGGTGCGCCACAGCCACTTCGGCGACGGAATCGTGATGGACATCGAGGCCGAGCAACTCACCGTGCTCTTCGAGGATGTGGGATATCGGACTCTGCATCTGCCCACTGTGGTGCAAGCCGCTCTGCTGCAGTCGCGGTGACCCCGCAGGCGAGCGGACAAGACGAGCTGCGGGGTACGGAGGTGGTGCCGCCCGGGTCGGGCGCTGGCCGGCTTGACGCCGAATATGTGCTGCCGCTGCGATGGTCCGACGATGCCCAGCTTGGCGAGCTGACCCGATACCTGGAGCGGCTGACGGAATGGGTGGATGTCACCGTTGTGGACGGATCGCCCGGCCCGATCTTCCAGTCGCACGCCGCCGTCTGGCCAGCGTCCATCAGGCACCTTCGCCCGGAGCCGTGGCCAGGTCCCAACGGCAAGGTAGCCGGAGTGATGACGGGGTTGCGACACGCGCGGCACGACCGGGTGGTGCTGGCCGACGACGACGTTCGTTACGACCTGGACGTCTTGTGTGCTGTCGTCACCCTGCTCGAGCGGGTTGACCTCGTCCGGCCGACCAACTACTACAACGAGTTGCCGTGGTTCGCGCGCTGGGACACCGCCAGGACGCTGGTCAACCGAGCATTTCGGGCCGATTTCCCTGGCACGCTTGGCGTCCGCCGGTCGGTAGTAGAGGGGGCCGGCGGGTACCGCGGCGACGTGCTGTTCGAGAACCTGGAGCTGATCCGGACAGTGCGGGCGATGGGAGGCGAGGAGTGCGTAGCGCACGCCGTGTACGTCGGCCGTACCCCACCAACCTGGCGTCACTTCGTGGGTCAGCGCGTCCGCCAGGCCTATGACGACTTCGCTCAGCCGGGTCGCCTGCTGATCGAGCTCGGTCTCTTGCCGTTCCTGGTCTGGGCTTGCCGCAGACCGGCGCGGCTGACGGCGGTAGCTGCCGCGGCGTGCGCGGTGGCGGAAGCCGGCCGCCGACGGGCGGGCGGCGCCGCCGTCTACCCGAGTTCAGCGGCCCTGTGGACGCCACTGTGGCTGGTCGAGCGGGCGGTCTGCGTCTGGGTGGCGCTGGGATACCGGCGTCGAGGCGTCCCGTACGCTGGCGGGCGGCTGCGCGCGGCCGGATCATCTCGGCGTGAGCTTGCCGAGCGGCTGCGGCGAGTGGCTCGCGGCGGCGCTCAGAAGCGCTAGGACACAGGAAAGCCCCGGTGTCGAGACGCCCACCGCGGAGTGTGGGCGTCTGCACCGGGGCTCACCTTCACTGCTCAGACCCGTGCGACGTCAGGTCCTGCGTTGATCAGACCAGTCTGGTCAGCGAGTGTGGTCGCCGTCCATGTCGATCTGCTCCTTGCGAACGTCCTCAGACACTGTGGCGTGATCAGTCACAGTTTCCTTGTCCAAACGAACCCGCTCCACCGGAACGGCCTCCTTCTCAACCACCGGGCGCTCCTCGTGCAGGACGACTTCGTGCTCCTCGTCGCTGATCGCCGGACCGGACTCCGCCGCGCCGCGGTTGGCGTCCGTGATCGGCTCACGCTCGATCCGGACCTCTTCACGGCTGACTGGAACGGTGTGCGTAACGTTCTCGGTCACAACGTACTTGCGGAGCCGCGCGCGTCCCGACTCACGCTTCTGCGTGCCGACGTTCAGCCGCTCCTCGGACCGGGTCATGGCGTCGTCGGTCGTCGGTCCGGAGGTGTCGTGCCCGACAGTCCGACGGCCTTCGACGGAGGCGTCGCCGTCGTAGTCGTCGCTGCGAGTGCCGTCAACCACACCAACACCCGCGGTACCTGCGGTGCTCACATCGCGGTAGCCGCTGCTGTCACCGTCGCGGTCGCTGAAGCCGTCTCCGACTCCGCCGCCGCCAAGGCCGTAGTAGGAGTAGAGGCGGTCCTCCTCCTCTGGGCTGATGTTGCCATCGGCATCCACCCGCGGGGCGTCCTTGATGGTGTCCTTGTCATAACCCACGCGAACGTCGTCTCCATCGATGTCCGCACCCTGCAGCGGTACGAAGGATTCGGACGTGCCGAACAGCCCGGTCTTCACCGTGACCCATGTCGGGTCACCCGTCGTGTCGTCGACGTAGATCTGACCGATGCCGCCAACCTTGTCGCCCGCGCTTGTGAGCACGTTGCCCTTTGCAGCTGCGAGTGTCTGAGCCTGTTCCTTGCTGACCATGCTGTCTCCTTACGAGTTGTCGAACTCTCTCTCTGCCCGGGTACCCCTCCGTTTACGGCGTAAACAGAGCGTTGGACCGCATACAGCAGTTCAAACTTGGGACCCAGCCGCAGACAAAATCCCGACTCAGAACTTGGTCGGTGATTCGGGCGGCGCTTCGCAGTCGAGCGATGCCACCGAGATTGCAAAACTCATAGGGTGCAAAGCCCGCCGAGGAAGTAGTACCTCAAAGTCCAGGGGTGAAACCGAAAACCCCCGATCTCGGCTGGTCTGCCGCCTTGTCGAGCTCGGTGCGACCCCGTGAAATCGACAGTGGTGCAGGTGCACGCGAACGTTCCGCGCAGACCCGGTGCCAGCACCTGGACGTGGCTGCGGGGACCTCCTAGCCCCCCGTGGAAGTCCCCGCCAAACGCGTCTTGTGATCCCCCGATCGTGCCGACCACGTCCGTTAGTTGAAGACTGTAGTGTTCTGGGCTGGGCGGGGACAGGGCCGTTTCCAAATCGGACACGGTCTGTGCCCGGCCGCCGCTGACAGACCCTCCCGACCGATGCCGTCCGGCCGCCATGGAGGCAGGATGGCTCCGGTCGGTCGGGAATATCAGCGGCAGTCCAGGGCGGACACTGGTCAGCCAGGATGGGGTCTGAACATAATGGGAGACAACGAGTTGAGGAGGGTGCACCATGGCCACGGGCGAGACTGGCTTCGACGACGTCAGTTACGATTTGATCAGCGTTCAGTACCACTCATTGAAGGCTGGACACGACTACGGGCAGTACGTTCGCGACGCCCGTAACGCCGGCCGCGACGACATCGCCGACTTCTTCGAACAGGTGATGAAGGAAGATTCCGAGCGCGCCGCGAAGTGCCACGAGTTCCTGAAAGATCTTTCGGGTAGCAGCGAGAGCGGGCCGGCGCTGACCTGAGCGCCGTTCTCACGCTCGAGCCGGATGCCCAGCGCTCCGGCATGTCCCGCGTATCTAGGGAGCCAGGCACAATGCCAAGCTTTCTGGTTGCCATGCTGCTGCTCCCGAAGGTGGCGGCTCAGCCCTGGTTTAACCCACCCCGACCGGTTTGGTGGTCTTGGACCGCGATGGGGTGGGATGGCTGGAGGTGAGAATCGGGCGACGGTTGGCGTAGCGTCGCCGATCCAAAGTGCTCAAATCTGCGTCTAACTGCCGCGACATGGGCTTACGTTCCGCCAGAACCCACGGCAAGCCTGCCATTGCCATGCGGAGGCCAACCAGGTAGTCCTTGTTCTTCGGGGTGTCGGCCAATGTGAACGCCGTGTACCGCAGGGCGCTGAGCCAGCGGCGGTGCAGCCATGCCGTCCACAAGGTGTTCCGCATGCCGTAGGCCCGGAGATTGCCAGCGTTGGCGAGGCTCGGGTGGTGGTGTACGACCACCTCGGGCACGTATCGCATCTCCCAGCCAGCCTTGGCGAGCGGAAAGCCCACCGTTTCCTCCTCCCCGCCGATGAAGAACCGGGGGTCGTATCCACCCACCTCCTGGTACGCCGTGCGGCGCACGATGACCGCGCCAGCCATGAAGGACAGCAGCACCGCGCCTGGAATACCGAGCCGATCCGGTATCGGACTCTCACTCATCTCAGCCGAGATGGGGTCCAGGCGGCCCTGGGTTCCGACCAGGATCCGGGCGTTGACCAACCCCAGTCGAGGATGGGCGTCCATCAGGTCACAGGCGGCTTCGAGGCCCTCCCGCTCATACCAGCCGTCGTCGTCACAGAACGCCACGTACGCGGTGGTGGCCGCAGCTGCGCCGGCATTGCGTCCAGCCGCGCCCACATTCTGCGGTAGCCGGATCAGCTCGACGTCGAATCGGGACACCACGTCAGCCGTGCCGTCGGTCGAGGCATTGTCTACGGCGATCACGGGGACATCCAGGTCCAGAAGGTGGCGCAGGACCTCCTCGATGCGGCTCGCGCAGTTGTACGTCAGCAACACCACGGTCACCCGTTCCGCCAGGTTCTGGGTCGGGGTGGGAATCGGTCGGGAAACCACTCGCCTGCCCTACCGCGGTTGCGCTGGGTTGGTGAAATCGCGGTGGGCGGCCAGCTCATGGCAGACAGCTAGCGCCTGGCGGTCACCGGCGTGGTGGGCGTTGGTCATGGCCCTGCCGACCTCGCGACCCGGGCTCGCAAACGGTTCCCCGTTAAGGTGCGCCATGTGATCGGTCCTCAACCAAGCCTCCTTAGTACAGCGGTAGAAACTACAGCACGAGCGCCGACCCAGTGGCTACCCACTCGTGCCTCGTGTTGGAGCGGCCTACCCAGTTCACGGACGACCAAACCAGCGCCCGCCTTGGTGCCCGAGGCGCGACGAGCCACTTTCCTGCGGAGACGCGTCTGCGGGATCCGGGGGCACGTGACCGTGATGGAGAGGCCGGGTAACAATTGGCGTATCAAACAACTTGGCGACTAAGCGGCATGGCGCATAGGTAGTATGCTCGACGAGTACTGCACCGAAATTGCTGTTAGGGGGCCGAGTAACTTGACCACTCAAGTAAGTAGTCGTGAGCGCGCGGCGGCCTTGGATGCGCTCCGCGATGTCGTGATGGCCGCAGAGCAGTATCGGGTGGCGCTCGCAAGCCATTTCGACCTCGGTCAGACCGAAGCCGTTGCGGTCAACCACCTGAGCATGGGGGAGTTGGGCCAGTCAGAGCTTGCCGGTCGGCTCGGCATCACCACCGGAGCCACCACGGCTCTGGTCGACCGGCTGGAGGCGGCGGGCTTGGCCCAGCGCACGGCTCATCCGACCGACCGGCGCCGCACCATGATCAGCCTGACCAAGAAGGGGCGTGAGGTCGTCACCATGGGTACGAACTCGATGAGCCGAATCTTCGATGGCTTTGACAACGCTGTTCTTGCCCACACCATTTCGGCGCTCGACGACATTGCTCGGAACATGGAGGCGGAAGCCCGCAACCTTGGGTGGGACCGGGACTCCCGCTAGTTCGGTGCCGACTTCTCATCGGCTGATCTCCGCCCCACGCCGACCACTGATGGCGCTTGCTGCCTGCCTGAGCGGGTGACCCTTTCGGCCTTCCAGCCCAGGGCTGAACGACGCCGGAAATCTGTTCCGTTACTGGAACGAGACCGGTGGCGATTTACCCCACTGACACGCCGTTGACACGGCGGTGACAGGACCGTACGGTCATCTCCATGAGAGCGCTCTCACAGACTCGTGGGGCAGAAGGGGTTACCAATGTCAGATATACAGCCAACAATGAGCCGACGGACCATCCTGGGGACGGGGGCTGCTCTAGGAGCCGGCCTTCCGCTTGCGGGACTGTCGGCCACCTCGGCGCAAGCTGAGACGCAGAGCGGGCGTCAATCCAAGCAGTCGCTCAACGCGGCAGTTTCATTCCTCCAGAAGGCGACCGACGCGCACTACCGAACCGGGCCGCGGTTCGTCCAAAGCTTTCAGGATGAGTCCGGACTCGGGGATATCGGCTTCATCTACGACAACGCCTTGACGTCGATGGCCCTGCTGTCGGCAGGCGACGTCACTCGAGCGCGCGCCATCGGTGACTCGCTGATCTATGCACACACCCACGACGAGACGTTCACCGACTTCCGCTTGCGGCAGGCGTACCACGCGAAGGCCTTCACCAACCCGGATGGCACCGCTCATTTCGGCTGGGAGTTCGGTCTGGTCGGGACCGCGGTCGGCGACATGGCCTGGAGCGGCATCGCCTTGGCGCAGCTGGCCAAGAAGACTCAGGTCAGTAGCTATCTGACCGCGACCGTCCGGATCGGCCAGTGGATCTACGACAACACGTTCTCCACCACCGGGCTGCAGGGCTACACCTTCGGTGAGACGGCCAACCTCGAGGGACACAAGTCCACCGAGCACAACATCGACGTCTACGCGTACTTCCGGCTGCTCGAGGGCCTGACAGGTGACCCCGTGTGGGGAGCGCGGGCCCGGCATGCCTGGGACTTCGTCGAGAAAATGTGGAACTCCGACCTCAACTTCTTCTGGACCGGCTCCGATGACGGTGCGACCATCAACAAGGCCGCCAAGCAGCTGCCTGAGGACACCCAGACCTGGTCCTGGCTGGCGGCTCGGGATCGCCAGTACGCCGCCTCAATCGACTGGGCCGCCGCCAACATGGCGACCACCGACACCCCCCTTAGGGCCAACTCCGCACTGACGGGGAGCTACTCGGTCAGCGGCGTGGTGTTCGCAAGCGGCACCATGCTGACCGATACTGACACTCGGATCGCTAACCAGGACTTCAACCCCAAGCCTGACGACGCGGGCGTCTGGTTCGAAGGCACCTCCCACCTGGCACTGGCATTTCGTGACCGCGGGCAACGGGGCGACGAGGCAGCCGCGGCTGCCCTGTTCGAGCAGATCCGTTCCGCGCAGGACAACCTCGGCCAGGGGCAGACCTTCGGCCAGAAGCCGGCGCTCGGGGGCCTTGTCGCTGCATCGTCTCCAATCGACACCGGTTTCGGGTTCGGGTACTTTCCGAATCTGCACATCGGCGCCACGTCCTGGTACGTCTTCGCCCTCAACCGGTTCAACCCCTACCGCTGATACTGCCCCCGCCGCCCTCCGCGCGGTGGCGGGGTGCAGCTCGCGAGACGACCCAGATCGGCCCACCATCGAGGGGCAGCTGGGACACAGTGCTTCGGTTTCCGGGGAGTCAGGCCCCGGAATCCGAGCATCGCCATGTCAGCGCCACGGGGTCGAGCATGCGACGCAACCCGCCGAGTGGCTGAATGGGACTAGCGCGCCATATCAAGAACCGCGGGGGCTCAGCGTTCGCTGGAGCTCACAGTGCTTTGACGGCGGCCAGCAACTTGGCCAGGGTGTCCTTGGCATCACCGAACAGGACGGTGGTGCCAGGCTCGTAGAGCAGCTCGTTCTCGATCCCGGCGAAACCGGGACGCATCGAACGCTTGAGGAAGACCACCTGGTTGGCGTGGTTCGCGTGCAGGATGGGCATCCCATAGATGGGCGCGGAAGGCGTGCTCTCTGCGGCTGGATTCACCACGTCGTTGGCGCCCACCACCAGCACGACGTCGGTCTGCTTGAACTCGGGGTCGATCTGCGTCATCTCTTTCAGCTGGGAGTACGGCACCTGCGCCTCAGCCAGCAACACGTTCATGTGTCCGGGCATCCGTCCAGCCACCGGATGGATGGCGTAGTCCACCCGGGTGCCACGCTCCAGCAGCACGTCCACCAATTGCCGAAGGGTGTGCTGAGCCTGCGCAACCGCGAGTCCGTAGCCCGGCACGATGATCACTCGGTCCGCGTACCCCAGGAGGACGGCGACATCGTCTGGGCCGGCCGACTTCACCGGCCGGTTGCTGATGGCGGTGGCGCCCAGAGTCGAGCCGCCGCGCAGCGCGCCGAACAACGTGCTGACCAGGGACCGGCCCATGGCCGCCGCCATCAGTCTGGTGAGCAGCGTGCCTGATGCGCCGACCAGCGTGCCGGCCACCAGGAGCAACGTGTTCTCCAGGACGTAACCGCCCGCCGCAACCGTGAGTCCGGTGAACGCGTTAAGCAGCGAGATCACGATCGGTACGTCGGCGCCGCCGACGGGCAGCACCAGCAGCACACCGAGACCGAGGCCGAGCAGCGTGAGCAGGATGCCCAAGGACAGCGATGGCGCAAAGACCAGCGCCACCGCGGCGGCCAGTCCCACCAGCAGCACGCTGCCGTACGCCATCGGGTAGCCCGGGAACACCACCGGCCGGGTCGTCATCAGCTCTTGGAGCTTGGCGAAGGTGACCATCGAGCCGGCGAAGCTCACCGAGCCTACAAGAATGGTGAACGCCGTCGCCGCCAGCTGGATCACCGACCCCTCGGTCGAGAGTCTCAGGTCGTACAGCTCGATCAGAGCAACGATCGCGGCCGCACCGCCGCCGACTCCGTTGAACAGCGCGACAAGCTGCGGCATCTGCGTCATGTGCACCCGGTACGCGCCCAGCACGCCGACCAGCACCCCGACGCCGATGGCGACCAAGATCGGGAGCCGATGATCCAGGCCCGGAGTGACAAGGACGGTCAGACAGGCGAGAACCGCACCGGCAGCCCCGATCAGGTTTCCTCGGCGGGCAGTGCGCGGCTGGGACAGGCCCTTCAACGCGATCACAAAGCAGACCGCGGCCAGCAGGTACGCCAGCTGACTCAGCGTGCCGCTCATGCGTCCCGCTTACGGTCGGCCTTGACCAGGCTGCGGCGCCGGGTGGAGAACATGTGCAGCATCCGGTCGGTGACCACAAAGCCACCGGCCATGTTGATCGCGGCCAGAACCACAGCCACCAGCCCAAGAACAAGCACCCCGGTGGTGTCAGCGGAGCCGGTGACCAAGATGGCGCCCACGAGTATGACTCCGTGGATGGCGTTCGACCCCGACATCAGCGGGGTGTGCAAGATCGTGGACACCTTGGAGATGACCTCGATGCCCACAGAGATGGCGAGCACGAAGATGGTCAGCCAGACGATCGACTCATTCACCGGCGTTGACTCCCGTCTCCACCAGCAGCCGGGCGGTCGGTTCATGACGGATCTCACCCGCGGTGGTGACGCACATCGCGGCCACGATCTCATCGGCGAAGTCTGGGACGAATGCGCCATCGGAGGTCATCAGCGCGATCACCGCCCGTACGTTCTGCGCGAACAGGCGGCTGGCCGGACCGGGCATCTGGCTCGGCACGTTGGATCCGCCCCAGATCTGTGCCTGACCCACCCGGACCACCTTGCCCGGGGTCACATCTTCCACGTTGCCGCCCGAGTCAGCGGCCAGGTCGATGACCACCGAACCGGCCTTCATGTGCTCCACCATGCTCCGGGTCACCAGCACCGGCGCACGCCGCCCGGGTACCGCCGCGGTGGTGATCAACGCATCGGCGGCCGCCAGATAGGGAGTCAATCGTTCCCGCTGCTGGGCGGCACGCTCCTCAGTCATCTCGCGAGCGTAGCCGCCCGCACCTTCCAAGGTGGGCAGCTCGAGGTCGATGGCTATCGCGCCCATCGACCGGATCTCCTCGGCAGCTGCCGCGCGGACGTCGTACCCCTTCACCACGGCACCGAGCCGTCGACAGGTGGCGATCGCCTGGAGTCCCGCCACGCCGGCACCGAGGACCACCACCTGGGCCGGCGGGATGGTGCCTGCCGCCGTCATGCTGAGCGGAAAGAACTGGCGCAGCAGCCCGGCTGCCACGATCGCGCCGCGGTAGCCGGTGACCATCGCCTGCGAGGTCAAGGCGTCCATCGACTGAGCCCGCGAGATCCGCGGCACATACTCCATCGCGAACGTGGTGATTCCCAGCTCTCGACGCGCGATGACCTCCGGGATCCGCTGGTTGGCCGGAAAGAAGGACAGCGTCGCGGTCCCGGACCGCAGGCCACGCAGCAGGCCGACTTCCAGGGGTTGGACGCTGACCACCAGGTCGGCGGTCCACAGCGCACGATCGTCGATCACCCCACCGGCTTGCTCGAAGGCGTCGTCGGGAATCATCGCCCCCTTGCCGGCTCCGGGCTCCAGCGCGACCTCGTAGCCGGCGGCCACCAAGCCACTGAGAACCTCGGGCACCAGCGCAACCCGCGCCTCGCTCGACTGTCTCTCCCTGGCTATTGCGATCCGCACGCTAGCAACCTATGCCAGCCGACACAGGGTCCAGCTCCGGCGCCCCGACACGAGTGCACATCACTGCCTGGTCTCGGTTCTCGGCGCAGCTTCCCCCGGCTGCGCTGCCCGGACTCGACCTGGTCTGGGTGGGCTAGCTGGGTCAGCGCACCGTGACGGCGATGCTGTGCCAGCCGGTTGCTCCGTCAGGCTGCGGAGGAGCGGACTGCTCGAGCTGCAGGTTTCCGTTGGTGTCGGTGGCGCGCACAGTAAGGGTGTGCTGCCCCCGGGTGGCCTGCCAGGACACCCGCCACTGTCGCCAGCTGTCGGGGCCTGTTGTCGCAGCGAGCTTCGCCTGCTGCCAGGCGCCGCCATCGACTCGTACCTCCACCTTGCTGATCCCGGTGTGCTGGGCCCACGCCACGCCGGCGACGGCGACGACGCCGGCGTCCACCGTGGAACCGCGAGGGGTGTCGATCCGCGAGGAGAGCTTGATCGGTCCGCGGTCGGACCAGCCCAGCGGAGTCCAGTAGCCGTAGTCGTCCTCGAAGGTGGTCACCTTGAGCTCGGTCACCCACTTGGTGGCGGAGACATATCCGTACAGCCCGGGGACGACCATGCGAACCGGAAAGCCGTGCTCCAGCGGCAGCGGTTCGCCGTTCATTCCGACGGCCAGCAGTGCTTCCCGGTGGGGGTCCGTCAGAACCTCCAGGGGTGTGCCGGCGGTGAAGCCGTCGTGACTGCGGGACAGCACCATGTCCGCACCCGGACGCGGCTTCGCCTGCGCCAACACCTCGCGAATGGGGTACCCCAACCAGGCGGCGTTACCGATCAGGTCGCCGCCGACTTCGTTCGATACGCAGCACAGGGTCACCAGGTGCTCTACCAGCGGCTTCGCCAGCAGTTCGTCGAAGGTGATGCTGATCTCGTTCTCCACCATCCCGAGGACTCGAAGTGACCAGTTTTCCGGGTTGATCACGGGCACCTGGAGTGCCGTGTCGATCCGGTAGAAGTCGGCATTCGGGGTGACATAGGGGCTGAGATCGGCGACACCGAGGTCGGCACCCGGCGGGATGGGCGGCGCGGGAACAGTGGCGCCAGGAAGACGCAGAGCCGACCGCGCGGACAGGGCAGCATTGGCCGCCGCCGAGAGCGCGCGTCCGGCTATGGCGCCGATGACAGCTCCGGCGCCGACGAATGCCGTCAGCCCAAGAAAGCTTCGGCGCGCCTGGTGCACAGCGGCGCCGGCGGCATCATCTCGGTGGCGTCGACGCGGGTACCAGCGGGCCAGCCGTCCGATCAGCTGTCGCAGGATCAGGTACGCCACCCCCAGCCCGAGGATGGTCGGCAGGATGCTGAAGATCGTCGCATTCGGTCGGCTGAGCACAGCGGCCCCACCGATGGCTGCCAGCACCGCAAACACGATGCCGCCGGCGTTGCGCCGTCGCTCCAGTGCACCGGCCATCCCGCTGACCAGCAGCACGAAGACGGCGATGATCGCCAGAAGCACCGGCTTGTCGGCCGTACCGAGAACGTCCTTGCCCCAGTTCACCAAGGAGGCCGGCAGCAAGCCGATAATCGTCTCACCTACCGCTGAGACCGGTGAGCCGGCGGGCCACAGCAGCCCGGCCAGCAGGTCCGCCACCGCCAGTCCGGCCAGACCAGCCACCAGGCCGGCGACGGCCGCCCACCACCCGGCGCGGGTGGTCGTTGCGTTGGCTGCCGTACCGGCTCTTCGATGCACGGTTCCATACTGCGCTCCGGTTGAGCAGCCGGACAATGCGCCAGCGATACGGTTGCTGCATGGCGGGCCGAGCGCGTTCGATTGGCGACGCCGACCCCCCGGACTGCGTGCGGTACTTCCCCAATTGGGTCGCTGATCACCGGGTGGTCTTCGAGCTGCTCAGGAGCACGATCGACTGGGAGCAGCCCAGCATCACGCTGTTCGGTCGCACCGCGCCGATCCCCGGCTGACGTCGTGGGTTGCAGACGCCCCGTACCGATACTCCGGAGTCGTGAACGAGCCCAAACCGTGGCCGCGGGAGCTGGCCGCGCTACGGGACAGACTGGCCGCCCAGACGGGCGTGGTCTTCAACTCCTGCCTGGCAAATCTCTACCGGGACGGCTCCGACTCGATGGGCTACCACAGCGATGACGAGCCGGAGCTGGGCTCGCGACCCGTGATCGCCTCGGTCAGCCTGGGCCAGCGGCGGCCCTTCGTGCTGCGTCACCGTGGGACCAGGCAACGCTGGACCTGGCGGCTGGGCGAGGGCGATCTGCTCCTGATGAGCGAGGAGTCGCAGTCCGACTACGCGCACGCCCTGCCCAAGACGAGCGCGCAGATCGGTCCTCGGATGAACCTGACCTTCCGACAGCTCCTGGCCTGATCCACCACGGCCTCCTCATCACACCTGAATGAAGCGGATTAGGCGCCGCGCAGTCGCCAGGCCGATCGAACGCAGGGCCCAGCCGTCGGCATCTCTAGCGCCAGCCGAGCGCCGGCGCGAGATGCCGCAGCACACTGTCGATGACATGCGCGTTGTAGTCGACGCCGAGCTGGTTGGGAACCGTCAGCAGCAGCGTGTCTGCAGCCGCGATCGCCTCGTCCTGGGCCAGATCACCGACCAGCTGGTCGGGCTCCCCGGCGTACGTCTTGCCGAATCGAGCCACACCGGCGTCGAGGTAACCGACCTGGTCCTGACTACCGGCTGACTGTCCGAAGTAGGCCCGGTCCAGATCGTTGACGAGCGGGAAGATGCTGCGACTCACCGAGACGCGCGGCTCACGCTCGTGCCCGGCTGACTTCCAGGCGTCCCGGAACCGCTCGATCTGTTCGGCCTGGAGTTCGGAGAACGGCACCCCGGTGTCCTCCGTCAGCAGCGTGGAACTCATCAGGTTCATGCCCTGTTGAGCGGTCCATTCCGCGGTCGCCCGCGATCCGGCGCCCCACCAGATCCGGTCGCGAAGTCCGGACGCGTACGGCTCGATCCGGAGCAGACCGGGAGGGTTGGGAAACATCGGCCGCGGGTTGGGTTGGGCGAATCCCGTACCGGTGATGACCTCCAGGAACACCCGGGTGTGCTCGCGCGCCATGGCCGCGTGGTCAGAGCCCTCCGCCGGCACGTAACCGAAATGGCGGAACCCGTCGATCACCTGCTCTGGCGACCCCCGGCTGATGCCGAGCTGAAGCCGCCCGCCGGAGATTCCGTCGGCCGAACCAGCGTCTTCTGCCATGTAGAGCGGGTTCTCGTAGCGCATGTCGATGACGCCGGTTCCGATCTCGATCCGGCTGGTCCTCGCCCCAATGGCGGCCAGCAGGGGAAAGGGAGAGGACAGCTGACGCGCGAAGTGGTGCACCCGGAAATACGCGCCATCGGCCCCGAGCTCCTCGGCCGCTACCGCGAGCTCGATCGACTGGAGCAGTGCGTCGGAGGCCGAGCGCGTCTGCGACTGCGGGGACGGCGTCCAGTGGCCGAACGAGAGAAATCCGATCTTTTTCATGTTCTGGTCCCACCATGTCGCGAAGGATTTTCGAACTGCCTGGGTCCCCACCAGCATGGCATCCACAACGGCGCGCCCGACGTCTGGACCTCCTCAAGCTCCTGGTCGCATGCGCCTTCGCGTGTCCCTACGACAAAGAGGCCTACGACGTCATCGTCATCGCTCATCGCGAGTCAGGCGGACCCACGGCGGATCACTGAGTGGATGTCGGACCCAGGTCGCTTGGGCGCGGAGCGCCGCTCGAGCCGTCGGATGATGGTGTCGGCGATATATCGGGACAGGACTGGCATGTCGGGCTGGACCGTGGTCAGCGGCGGGATCGCTACGGCGGCAGCCGGGATGTTGTCCGCGCCGATGACGGCAAGGTCACCCGGCACGTCGAGTCCGTGTTGTCGTGCGCCCGAGAGCACGGACAGAGCGACCTCGTCGTTGTACGCGCAGATGCCGGTCACCGAAGGGTCCGCCGCTCGCCACGTTTGGATGGCGGCCGCCGCGCCGTCAGGCGCCAAAGGGACCGTGAGGACCTGTGGATCAGCCAAGCCCAGGTCGGCGCAAGCCTGTCGCATGCCGTCGAGGCGGGCTTGGGCGAAGGTGACGACCCGCGGGTCGTCGGGCCAGGCGTAGCCCAGATGGCGGTGACCGGTGATGGCCAGGTGTTCGGCCTGGAGCCTGCCCGTGCGCTGCTCCGGGATGTCCATGGCTCGTGGTCCCCGAGCGCCGCCGAACAGTGCCACGGTCAACTCGATGCCAGCAGCTTGAAGCCTCTCGGTCTCGGCGTCGTCGAGGTGCTCGAACGTGACGACGGCGGCCGGGGTGATGGCCTTCCAAACCTCCGACACCGGCCGCCGTGCTGACCGGGGGTGGGCCACGAACGTAAGCCCGTGGTCGGCCAGGGCGGCGGACAAGTGCTCGAGCAGTTGGCCAACGGTGGGCCCGATCGGCCAGTCCGGCAGCAGCAGGAGGACCACCTCGGAGCGTCCGCTGCTGAGGGCGCGCGCGGCCGCCGAGGGGGTGTAGCCGAGCTCCGCCGCGGCGGCAAGCACGCGCTGCCGGGTCTGCTCGGGGATCACCTGGTGGGGAGTGTTGTTCAGCACATAGCTGACCGTCGCCCGGGACAGCCCCGCCTGACGCGCCACGTCGGCGCCGGTGGGGCGGCGACGTTGAGGCTTCGCCGTCAGCCTTGTCGAGTCCGTGTCTGCGTCCCGTTTTGCCATGTGCTCAACCATGCCCTAGAGTACTGACGCGTGCAACTGACGCGCTTCACTGGCCCAGTTAAGTACTGAGCGGCTAGTGAAGGAGGATCGGTGAGACCATCACCTGTCCAAGAGAAATCGCATCGCGACCATTCGTGAAGGCGAACCACTTTGAGGCCACAGTTGAGGGCCGCGATATCAGCGGGAGGCTGTTATGAGCACTGTCGGTAGTCCCTATGGGGATGTGCCACCCACGGATGAGGCTGCCACAGCCTTGGATGTGAAGGATCCGCACGAGCATCATTGGTTCACCGAGCCGACGGAGCCGGTCAAGGCGAAGTTCATCGGCGGGCTGCTGTTTGCCCAGCTGGTCTTCTTCATCGCCCTGTTGGGTCCGGCGATCATCGGTATCGCGGTCAAGGTGCAGACGATCGTGCCGGATGAGCAGAAGACGTCGGCCACCGGCCTGGTCTTCGGCGTCGGTGCACTGTTCGCCGTCATCGGCAACGTGCTGTTCGGCCGGCTGTCGGACCGCACCACGTCTCGGTTTGGTCGTCGTCGGCCGTGGATCGTCGGTGGCACCCTGGTGATGACCATTGCCTTCTTGATCATCGCGTTGGGTCAGAACGTCCCGATCGTGACCGTCGGCTGGTGCCTGGCGCAGCTCGGCGCGAACGCCACCTTGGCGCCGTTCATCGCCACCATCTCCGACCAGGTGCCCAAGTTCCAGCGGGGCAGCGTGTCCGCCCTGCTCGGCATCGCGCAGAACATCGGCATCCTCGGCGGCACCTATCTGGCACAGCTGTTCGCCGACCAGATGGTGATCTTGTTCGTGGTGCCCTCGATCTTCGCGATCGGCGCCATGCTGCTGTTCGCCTTCATCCTGCCCGACCAGCACCTGCGGGTGAAGCCGCCGAAGATGACCGCCGGGGAGTGGATCACCACCTTCTGGCTGAACCCGATCAAGCATCGCGACTTCGCGCTCGCCTGGTGGTCACGGTTCCTGATCACCCTCGCGACGTTCATGTTCACCGCATTCCGTCTGTTCTACCTCCAAGACAAGCTGGGCCTGTCCCTGGAGGACGCGCCCGCCGCCGTCTCCCTCGGCGTGCTGATCTACACCATCGCCCTGATCGCCTCCGGCTGGGTCGCCGGCAAGATCTCCGACCGTACCGGTCGGCGGAAGTTCCTGGTGGCCGGCTCGACCTTGCTGTTCGGCATCGGCATCGTGCTGCTGGCCCACGTCTCCACAGTCACCGGCTTCTATGTCGTCGAGGCCGTCCTCGGCGTCGCCTACGGCATCTACGTCGGCGTGGACCTGGCTCTGGTCGTCGATGTGCTGCCCAACCCCGACGACGCCGGCAAGGACCTCGGCGTGTTCAACATGGCCAACGCCCTCCCGCAGACCGTCGCGCCCGTCTTCGGCGCCACCCTGCTCGCGATCAACAGCACCAACAACCAGAACTACGACCTGCTGCTCTACACCGCCGGCGTCGCCGCACTCATCGGCGCCCTGGTCGTCCTACCCATCAAGAAAGTCCGGTGACATCTCACATGCTCGACGTTGACAACCTGCTCAACGAGCTGACGCTGGAGGAGAAGGCATCGCTGACCAGCGGCTCCTCCTTCTGGTACACGACCCCGGTGGAGCGGCTCGGTATCCCCAAGATCATGGTGTCCGACGGACCGCACGGTCTGCGCGCCCAGCCCGGCGAAGGCGACCACGTCGGGATCGGCGGGTCCATCCCGGCGACCTGCTTCCCCACCGCGTCCGCTGTGGCGTCGGCCTGGAACCCCGATCTGCTGAGCCGGATCGGCCAGGCCCTGGCCCAGGAGGCTCGGGCATGCAACCTGTCGGTCATCTTGGGACCGGGCATCAACATGAAGCGCTCGCCGCTGTGCGGCCGCAACTTCGAGTACTTCTCCGAGGACCCGTTCCTGACCGGTGAGCTCGGAGTGGGCATCATCGATGGCATCCAGTCCGGCGGTGTCGGCACCTCGGTGAAGCACTATGCCGCCAATAACCAGGAGACCGACCGGCTCCGGGTTGATGCGCAGGTGGACGAGCGCACTCTGCGCGAGATCTACCTGCCCGCATTCGAGCGGGTCGTGACAGCGTCGCAGCCGTGGACCGTGATGTGCTCCTACAACAAGGTCAACGGGCTGTCCGCGTCGGAGAACACCTGGCTGCTGACCACCGTTTTGCGTGAGGAGTTCGGCTTCGAGGGACTGGTGGTCTCCGACTGGGGCGCGGTCTACAACCGCGTCCCGGCGCTGCTGGCCGGCACCGACCTGGAGATGCCTCCCGCCCTGGGTCGCAGCCCTCAGGCTGTCGTCGCGGCCGTCCAGAGCGGTGAGCTGGCGACCGAGGTTCTGGACGCCCGGGTACGCACCGTGCTCGAGCTGGTGTCCAAGGGCATGCCCGTGCTGGACCTCGACGAATCCTTCGACGCCGATGCCCATCACGCCCTGGCTCGGGAGGCCGCCGGCGAGTCGATCGTGCTGCTGAAGAACGACGGAGTCCTGCCGCTGCCCGCTGACGCCAAGATCGCGGTCGTCGGCGAGTTCGCCCGGACACCGCGGTTCCAGGGAGCCGGGTCGTCGCAGGTCACCCCGACCAAGGTGGACGTGCTGCTCGACGAGCTGCGCGCGGTCTACCCAGAGCTGCCGTTCGCGGCCGGCTACGGCATCGATGACACCGGCAACGACGACGTACTGCTTGCCGAAGCCGAGCGCGTTGCCGGTTCGGTCGACACCGTCGTCATGATCATCGGACTGCCCGGAGCTGATGAGTCCGAAGGCTTCGACCGGACCCACATGAACCTGCCGGCCAACCAGATTGCGGCGCTCAAAGCAGTTGCGGCGGTCAACCCGAATGTCGTCGTGGTGCTGGTCAACGGCTCCACTGTGGCGCTGGGCGACGTCACCCCGCACGCTAAGGCGCTGGTGGAGGCATGGCTGGGTGGACAGGCCGCCGGCGGCGCGATCGCGGATGTGGTGACCGGCAAGGTCAACCCTTCTGGTCGGCTGGCCGAGACCATTCCGCACCGGCTGCAGGACAACTCCTCCTACCTCAACTTCCCCGGGGACTCCCAGGTGGTTCGGTACGGCGAGGGACTGTTCATCGGCTACCGGGGCTACGACAAGTCAGAGCAGGACGTGGCCTTCCCGTTCGGCTTCGGGCTCTCCTACACCACCTTTGCGGTGTCGGATCTGGATGTGTCAATCGGCGGTTCGGTGGCCGACGGCACCCTGGCGGCCACGGTGACGGCCACCGTAACCAACACCGGGACCGTTGACGGCTCCGAGGTCGTGCAGGTCTACGTCCAAGACGTCGAGTCCACCGTCGCCCGCCCGGTACGCGAGCTGAAGGGATTCGCCAAGGTCTCACTCGCCGCCGGATCCTCCGAGCAGGTGTCGATCGAGCTGGACCAGCGCGCTTTCTCC
Source organism: Propionibacteriaceae bacterium (assembly GCA_035717205.1). Classification (GTDB taxonomy): domain Bacteria; phylum Actinomycetota; class Actinomycetes; order Propionibacteriales; family Propionibacteriaceae; genus Microlunatus. The sequence continues at coordinate 152,532 of DASTIW010000037.1, forward strand.
TTCTGGTCGATCCGAGACGGCGGATGGGCCGTGGAGGCGGGTGACTTCGTCATCGCCGTCGGCCCCCACTCGCGCGACCTGCCGCTGACAAGGACCATCGCGGTCGACGCGCCTCCCATCGCCGGCCCGCTGACCAGGGACTCCACCCTGCAGGAGTGGGTGAGCAACCCGGCCGGTCGGCACCTGATCGAGCGCGAGGTGGCCAACGGGCAGCCGGCTGCGGTGCTGGAGGAGGAACTGCTGAGCGTCATCGGCACGATGCCGATGAGCACGCTGGCCAACTTCGACGGGATGAGCCTCAGTCACGACGCTCTGGACCGGATCACCGCCGAGTTGCGGGAGCAGGTCGGAAGGGACTGATTGCCGCCCGACGACCGTCTGCATCAGAACGCCTCTCCGTCCGTCAGGACGGGGAGGCGTCTCTGCGCGTGGCACCGGCCGCTGGGTCAGGTACGTGGTTGCGGCTGGCCAGGTCACCGCGCTTCGGCCGCAGCCTTGATGCGCGACAGTGTGATCTCCATGCCGTCGTGGAGGTCTGCGTCGCGATCGGCGCTGCCGACCCATTTCTCGGTCAGCCACGTCATGGCCTGGGGGATCGGGCGTTCGACGTGGAATGACTCCGTCAGGCGAGTACCCGTCGAGGTCGGCTCGAGCGCGTACCGCCAGGTGTAGGACCCTATCCCCGGCCCGCTGCGGTTGAATGCGAACTCCCGGCCGGGCTCCGCGACGGTGACGACGGGGGTGTTGAGCCAGGACGGGCCGCGGCGTCCCTTGTTGCGGGCTTTGAAGCGGGCGCCGACCACGGGGCCGGTGGCACCGCCGGTCCAGGCGCAGTCGCGGCACTCCGGGCTCCATTCACCCATCCGCGAGATGTCGCTCACCAGCTCGTACACCTGGTGCGGTGGTGCGTCGATGTCGATCGATACTGAGTCGTGGCGTCGGCGCTTGGTCATGAGTTTGGGTTCCTTTCGTCGAGCTGATGGCCGGTCGGAGACGACGCGGGTGGCTCTGGGAGAGTTTTCAACCGTCGCTGGCGTTGGAGGGTAGTAGGCCACGGCTGCCAGGTCGCTTCGGGACCATCAGGAAGCAGGTCAGGCGGTGCAGCAGTTGCATGATCGACAACCAGGTGATGATTTCGACAATCGCCGCGGCGGAAAGCTCGCCATCGCGGCATGCCTGAATCGTCGATGCGTCGATACGAGCCGGGCTGTGCGAGGCGGCACGTGCCAGGGCCAAGGCAGCCGATGCCATCGGGTCCCCTCCCAAGACCTGCTGTGGACCTCCATCGTGGGCCGCCGCGACCGCCTGGTGGAGACGGTGACTGTCGACACCGAGGTTCCTTGCCAGTTGCCGCATGTCGTCGGCGAGCTGAGTATCCTCGACGATCTCTGCGAAGACAGCTCCAGCCAGAACCTTGATGTCGATGCCAACGACGGAGGTAGCTGGATCCAGGTTTTCCCCAAGCATGGAGGCCACGCTGCGGCGCACCCGGTGCGAGCGGAGTCCGGCCAGCAGAGGGAAGGCGTACGCGGTGCGGTCGCGCAGGAAATCGCCGACCGCCGGCCAGCGGCTCGGCACGCCGCGCTGGAAGTCGCGGTCGAATCAAACGGCGGCCGGCAGCACCGACAGCAGACGCAGCTTCGTGCGCAGTCCGTCAACAGGTCAGCCAGACGGCCCGCGGCATCCGTGCGCTCCTTGGTTTTCTGATGGCGGGCGACGTCCGGTGAGCCTGTTTCCGGGCCTTGCTGAAAGAGGTCACCGACAGCACTGATAGCGGGTCGGTTAGGGTGACCCATGACCCAGATCAAACTCATTGTCGTCGGGGTGGACGGCTCGGAGAGCAGTCGAGCGGCTCTCCAATGGGCCTACGACGAAGCGTCCCACCACGGCGCCTCCCTGACCGTTGTCTGCGCTTGGCAGCCGCCGAGGATCCCTGCGACTCCTCCGTATGGGGCATTGCCTCCCGAGGGCTATGAGACCCAGCCAAGGAAGGCCGCCTTGGCCATGCTCGAGCGCTTCACCGCTGAGCTTGAGGACCGCGACCCTGCCGTGGATGTGCGGACCTCGATCGAGGAGGGAAACCCCGCCAAGGTGCTGATCGCTCGATCCAGCGAGGCAGACCTGTTGGTCGTGGCGTCGCGGGGTCACGGCGGCTTCGCCGGGATGTTGCTTGGCTCCGTCAGCCAGCACCTGGTCACCCACGCGGACTGCCCTGTCGTCGTGGTGCGCTGAGGTTCGCTCCAACGAAGAAGCTGGCGGGTTGCAATCGCAACCCGCCAGCTTCGTACTGGTTCGACAAGGTCCGGTTCGGCGCCCGACGTTAGTGGTGTGTGGCGCCCGGGGATGCATCCGCACTGAACAGGCTGTCCTCATCGAGGGCTGAGGTCTGGACGACGAGCACGTCGCAGACGGCCTTCTTGACGATCTCCCGAGGTACCGATCCGAGCGCCTCGCCCTCTTGGGCCCCCAGGCCGCGGTTGCCCACGACGATCAGGCTCGCGGGGCTCTGGCCGGCGACTCTCAGCAGCGCCTCGGCCGGGCTTGCCGCGACGATCACTTGCTCCACATCCCGAATCCGGTCCGACGTGAGTTCCCGCACGGTCTTGTGCAGGGCAGAGCGGGCGGCGTCCCTGCCGTACAGCAGCCTGCGCCCGTCGGCCGACTCGCTCCCAGGACTCCCGGTTCCTGGGTCGAAGGCTGCTACCACGACGATCCTGGCCTCTGCTGCTGCGGCGACCTCGTGTGCACGACCTACGGCGTACAGTGCCGACGGCGAGCCGTCTGATCCGACGATCACCCGGTCGTAGACGGTGATCTCTCGCTGGCCGCCCAGCGGCATGACCGAGGAGTCCTCATCCGCCGCCGGCGGGTTGACCCACAGCATCGCCAGCGCCGCGCATCCGAGTAGCGCGCCGGCGAGCATGATCGCGTTGGTGCCCCGGCTGCCCAGCAGGTTCTCGAAAATCCACCCGAAGGTGAGGGTCTGGATGAGCATCGGGACCACGATCATCATGTTGAGGATTCCCATGTACACACCGGTACGCTCCCGGGGAACCATGCTCGCGACCATCAGGTACGGCACGCCCACCATGCTGGCCCAGCAGATGCCAAGGCCGATCATCGGCACGAGTGTCAGCCACTGATTGCTGATCTGGGAAAGGGCGACGAGAGAAAGCCCCGCCAGGGTCAGCGTGCCGGCGTGTACCCGCTTGCCACCCCAACGGTGGCAGAGGGGGAGCAGGAACATGGCGGAGAGCATCGTGACGAAGTTGTAGCTGCCGTTCATCAGCCCTACCCAGCCGGCCGCTTCCTCATAGCCAGGTGTGTCCGGGGCCGCGTTCCAGACCGACTCGGCGACGCTGACGCTGACGAACTGCCAGTAGATGAACATCGCGTACCACTGGAACATGAAGGCCAGACCGATCTTGTGCATGCCCATCGGCATCACCTTGACGGCCTCCGCGATCTCCTTGATCGTGGCGCCCGGACCCTTCGACTGCGTCCGGATGTGCGCCAGTTCCTCATCGGTCGGCGTGACCTCCTTGGTCCGCATCATGGCGAGGCCAACAGTGACGATCGCGCACGCCGCGCCGAACCAGAAGACCACGAACACCCAGGTGGGGACCTGTCCCTCTCCTCCGCCGGGGAGGAGCTTCTGGAAGATGAACAGCGACACGTTCGCGAGCACCGCCCCGGCGCCGGTGAACATGCTCTGGATCAGGAAGCCCTTGGGTATCTGTATCTTGCGCAGCCGGTCCGAGATCAACGCCCGGTAGGGCTCCATGGAGGTGTTGTTTCCCGCGTCCACCAGCCACAGGCAGATCACGGCCATCCATAGCGCGGTCACCAGCGGGAAGAGGAACAAGATGAGGATCATCACCACGCTGCCGCCGAGGATGTACGGCTTGCGCCGGCCCCAGCGGTCACTCCAGGTCTTGTCACTCATCGCGCCGATGAACGGCTGGATCAGCAAGCCGGTGATGGGCCCTGCGATGTTAAGGATCGGCAGGCTGTGCGCCTCCGCACCCAGGAACAAGAAGATCGGGTTCACCGCGCTCTGGGTGAGCCCGAAGCTGAACTGAACGCCGAAGAACCCGAGGTTCATCCACGCCATGTTCGATGTGGTCATGAGCGGGCGGCGCTCGTCATCCGGGTCGATATCGGTGACCTCAGCGGTCTGGACTGACATGGGAGGCGCTCCTTTGCGGTTGCGTTATGGCTGTGACATGGTGCCGCTCCAGCCCGTCAGGGTGGGCGGGTCCCGGCGTGATCGTGAACTCGAGCGGATCGGAGCCCGCTCGACCAGAAGACCTGGGCCAGTTGCGGACTCTTCTCCGAAATGATCATGCTGTCAAGATCGAGAAGAGCCATGGCCGCGACCGCGCAACGCGCGCAAGGCGAGATAGACGGTGCCCCCGGCCAGCGCCCACGGACCTGCTACCACCAACGGATCGAGGGCCTGGTGCACGAGATCAACCCGTTTCTGACCGCGCCGTGAACGGATGCCATGTGACGACCACTCGGTGCCGATCCCTGTCTCGGTCAGCGGGTTATCGGGTCGAAGAGTGTGCAGCGACCGCAGGTGGCTCTCCACGGCGTCGACCCGGTCACCGGCAAGCAGCAGAAGCCAGTGCGCGGCACGTCCCTCGCTGTACCGGTACGCGTACCTTCGGATGATTCCGGACAGTCCTTTGGGCGGGCATGAGGTGCCGAAAACCGGTGTCAGCTGACTGTGCTCGATCGAGCGCTCCCGGGGCCATTTCTCTTGCTGGCGCTCGGGAAAGTCCCAATGCGCGCCGGTCGCGCCCGGATCGAACCGCTCCCGAGGTACGGACGGCCTGTCCGCGGGATTCAGGTCCACTCCCCAGCCCGGGATTCGGGCACGCAGCTCGTCGCTGCTCAGAGTTAGCGGTGGTTTCTCGGATGTATAGGGCAACGGACGTTCCTTCCTCACAGACCGGGCACGACGAGGGGCTTGATGCAGCCGTCCAGCTTCGCGGAGAAGATGTGGTAGGCATCCGCGATGTGTTCGAGCGGGATGCGGTGGGTCACGATGTCGCTGGGTTTCAGGTAGCCGTTGCGGACGTGCGCCAGGAGCCGGGGCCATTGGCGCTTCACCGGGCACTGGTTCATTCGCAGCGTCAGGCCCTTGTTCACCGCGTCGCCGAACTTCACCGAGCTGAAGATCGGTCCATATGCATGACCGAGACCGTGCCTCCCTTGCGTACCGAGTCGATCGCCCAGTTGAGCGCCACAGGCGAGCCGCCCTGCAGCTTGAAGGTGGCTCCGGCGAGGTGCTGCGACAGGTTTCCGTCGGCCTCAGCACCTACGGCGTCGATCACCACGTCGGCACCAAGATGGCCGGTGATCATCTTCAGCTGGACCACGACGTCGTCGTACTCGGCGAAGTTGTATGTCTCGGCATGGGCGAACGCGCGCGCCTTTTCAAGGCGGTACTCCAGATGGTCGATGACGATCACTCGGTCGGCGCCCATCAGCCACGCCGACTTGGCTGCGAACAGACCGACAGGGCCGGCTCCGAACACCACCACGACGTCGCCTTCGACGATATCGCCAAGTTGGGCACCGAAGTAGCCGGTGGCCAAGGCATCGGTCATCAGGACCGCGTCCTCGTCCTCCAGCCAATCGGGGATGAGGCTCGGTCCGACATCGGCAAACGGCACTCGGACGTACTCCGCCTGCCCGCCGTCGTACCCGCCGCAGGTGTGCGAATAGCCATAGATACCGCCCACGGCTGTCGCATTCGGGTTGACGTTATGGCAGTTCGAGTAGAGCCCGCGAGCGCAGAAGAAGCAGGAGCCGCAGAAGACATTGAACGGCACCATCACCCGATCGCCCACCTTGAGGTTCTGCACCGAGGACCCGACCTCATGTACGACACCGATGAACTCGTGACCGAACGTCATCCCGACCCGGGTGTCGGGCATCATGCCGTGGTAGAGGTGTAAGTCGGAGCCGCAGATCGCGGCGAGACGGACCTGGACGATGGCGTCATTGGGGTGCTCTATCGGTGGAATGTCTTTCTCCTCCACCCGGACCTTGTACGGCCCCCGGTACACCATCGCTTTCACCAAGCCTCCTCAAGTCCCAGCGAACGGCGCCTTGCGCAGAGCCACTCGCGCGGGTCGTGCTTTCGTGGCTCCGCGACTGGGTGCCGCCGTGACGCCGATTCAGTACCCACCTCGAACAGGGACTAACTGCGGCGGCCCTCTCAAACCAGCGCTGTCGCACTGCTGGTTCGGCGGGACTGGGACGACCGCGGGATTTGTGGGCGGCCGTGAATGGCATTCCGTGCGCGGGGTATACGTTGTAAACCGGTGTGGGCGGGTGCGGTCCCCCGAACGTCCTCGCCCACACCGCTTCAGTACAAGGACGTACGACAGAAGAGGGACGTCAGTGCAAGCAGAACCTGCCGGCCAGCCGGCTCGGGTCGCAGCTGTGCGAATCCAGGAGGCAAACCTTCTCGACATCTGCGAGCTCCTGGAGGCGGACACGATGCAGGTGGAGGGAACCGCGGTGACGTTCACCAAGGTCCTACCGCATGACCGCCAGACCTGGTCGGCTGAGTTCGGGGACTGGGTCGTACCCGATGGCCGATCCTGGAAGATCCAGGGACACCCAGGCCCGACGGGCACCCGCACCGGAACCGCGGCAGCCACCTGAGGCGCTGGATGGGACGGCGTCACTTCCCGGGTCGCGCTCGGGCAGAATGGGCCAGCCACCACAAGGTAAGGACTGGTCATGTCATCGCAGGTTGCCCAAGACGAGCTGTCCACCGATGACCGCGGGGTCATCGCCGTCGCGCGTGAGCAGGTGCTGGTCCGCGGCCAGGCGCTGACGTACGAGCAGATCGTCGCCGTGCTGCAACTGCCCGACGACGCGCTGCCGGACTTGCTGGCGCTCGCCCATGAGGTCCGGATGCGGTGGTGCGGCCCGGAGATCGAGGTCGAGGGCATCGTGTCGCTGAAGACCGGCGGCTGCCCCGAGGACTGCCATTTCTGCAGCCAAAGCGGTCAGTTCACCTCCCCGGTTAGATCGGTGTGGCTCAACATCCCCGAACTGGTGAAGGCAGCCGAGCAGACCCGGTCCACCGGTGCCACCGAGTTTTGCATCGTCGCCGCGGTACGCGGTCCGGATGAGCGGCTGATGGCGCAGATGCGCGAGGGCGTTCGCGCCATTCACGACGCCGTCGACATCCAGGTCGCGGCATCGCTGGGCATGCTCACCCAGGACCAGGTGGACCAGCTGGTGGCGATGGGCGTGCACCGGTACAACCACAACCTTGAGGCCGGGCGCTCCTATTTCCCGCAGGTGGTCACCACGCACTCGTGGGAGGAGCGCTGGGAGACCTGCCAGCGAGTCAAGGACTCCGGCATGGAGCTGTGCTGTGGCGGCCTGGTCGGCATGGGTGAGACGCTCGAGCAACGCGCCGAGCTCGCCGCGCAGCTCGGCGACCTGGAGCCACACGAGGTCCCGCTGAACTTCTTGAACCCCCGCCCGGGCACCCCGTTCGGAGACCTGCCGTTGATGAGCACCGCGGACGCGCTCCGAACGATCGCCGCCTTCCGGCTGGCACTGCCTCGGACCGTACTGCGGTACGCGGGTGGCCGCGAGTTGACGCTGGGCGACCTGGGCACCCGAGACGGCCTGCTGGGTGGCATCAACGCTGTCATCGTCGGCAACTATCTGACCACACTGGGTCGGGACCCGAAGGAGGACCTGGCCCTGCTGGCCGAGCTCTCGATGCCCATCAAGGCGCTGAACGCGGCCCTGTGAGCCAGCATGCCGACCTCTTCTGCGGTCATTGCGGGCAGCCGGTGGCCGATGTCGGCCATGTCGAGTGCGACCAGCGACTGAGGTTGGAACCGCCACGGTTCTGCCAACACTGCCGACGTCGGATGGTCGTCCAAGTCGTCCCGTCCGGCTGGGTGGGCCGCTGTGTCCAGCATGGGGAGGTGAGCGGGTCGACGTGGATCAGACCCTGATCGACCCCGATGCCCTGGTTGCCGTCGACCGGCAGCACCTCTGGCATCCGTACGCCACCTCGCCGGGCGGTGCTGACAACTACCTGGTCGAGTCCGCTCAGGGCACCCGGCTGCGGCTACGCCGCCAAGACGAGTGGCTCGATGTGGTGGATGCGATGTCGTCGTGGTGGTGCGCGATCCACGGCTATGCCGTCCCGGAGCTCGATCGAGCGGCCCACGACCAGCTGGCGCAGATGAGCCATGTCATGTTCGGGGGGCTGACCCACCGTCCGGCGGCTGAGCTGGCGTCGATGCTGGTCGACTTGGCGCCCGGGTCGGTCGGCGTCGCCCCGTCACCGCTGCAGCACGTGTTCTTCGCCGACTCCGGCTCTGTCTCGGTCGAGGTCGCGATGAAGATGGCGTGGCAGGCGGAGGGCTCGGCCGGACTCACTCGGCGGCGCATGTTCACCATTCGGGGCGGCTACCACGGTGACACCTTCTCCCCGATGAGCGTGTGCGACCCGGAGGCGGGCATGCACGCGATGTACGGGAGCCTGCTTCCGCGACACGTTTTCGCGCCGCAGCCGCCGGCTGGGCTGGACCGGCCTGTGGACGACCCCGAGCTGATCGCGTGGGAGGCCGTGGCGCGGGAGCTGTTCGCCAGGCACGCCGCAGACATCGCCGCCGTGATCATCGAGCCCGTGCTTCAGGGGGCAGGGGGCATGTATATCTACAGCCCGCACGTGGTCAAGGTGTTGGCCGATCTCGCTTCCGAGCACGGCGCGCTGCTGATCTTCGACGAGATCGCCACCGGCTTCTGGCGTACCGGTACCCGGTGGGCCGCCGACCGGTGCGACGTCGTTCCGGACATCCTCTGCGTCGGGAAGGCGCTGACCGGCGGCTACCTGTCACTGGCGGCTGTCCTCTGCACGGCTGAGGTGGCGGCCCGGGTGGCCGCCAGCCCGGCCGGCGCGATGATGCACGGGCCCACCTTCATGGCGAACCCGCTGGCCTGCGCCGTGGCGGCGGCCAACCTGCGGCTGCTGTCCACGTACGAGCCGGCGCTCCGGGTGGCCCGCATCAGCGCCGAGCTGAGCACCGGACTGGCGGCGGCCGCGGAGCTGCGCAGCGTGGTCGACGTCCGGGTTCTTGGTGCCGTCGGCGTGGTCGAGCTGAGCGAGCCGGTCCGCGTCCGCGAGGTGACCGAGGCCGCGCTGGACGCGGGGGTCTGGGTGCGGCCCTTCCGCAATCTCGTCTACACGATGCCGCCGTACGTCAGCACCCCGGCGGACATCGCCACCATCACCTCCGCCCTGGTTTCGGCAGTCGGACGGGTGCACGGATGACCGCTTTCGACACCTGGCTGGAGCGGGCGGCCCAACGCCGGCAGCAGACTGGCATGACACGCGCGCTGTCCGTGCGGGACTCCGGTCCTGACCTCCTCGACCTGGCCGGCAACGACTATCTCGGGCTATCGACTCATAAGGCTGTGGTGGCCGCGGCCGTGCAGGCAACCCGGCGGTTCGGTGCGGGCTCCGGAGCCTCCCGGCTGGTCTCGGGAACTCTGTCGCTGCACGACGAACTGGAGCGTGCGCTGGCGGAGTTCTGCGGGTTTCCGTCCGCTTTGGTCTTCTCCACCGGCTACCACGCCAATCTCGGTGTTGTGGCGGCTCTGTCCGGACCGGACACCCTCATCGTGTCCGACGCCCACGCGCATGCCTCGCTGGTCGACGGCTGCCGGCTGGCCCGCGGTGCCGTAGAGGTGGCACCGCACAACGATGTCGGCGCCGTCGAGCGGCTGCTCGCTGGCCGCAGTCAGCCGCGTGCGCTGGTGCTGGTCGAGACGATCTACTCGGTGCTCGGCGACGCGGCACCGATCGAGGATCTGGCCGAGGTGTGCGGCAGGCATGGGGCCGTCCTGGTCGCCGATGAGGCCCACGGCATCGGTGTTGCCGGGTGCGGTGGGCGTGGGCTGCTCTCGGAGGCCGGTCTCGGCCGGCGCACCGACGTAGTCGCTACCTTGACGCTGTCGAAGTCGCTGGGCACCCAAGGGGGAGCGGTACTGGGCAGCCCGGCCCTGCGTGAGTATCTGGTCAACCGCGCCCGCCCCTTCATCTACGACACCGGGCTGGCGCCGGCCGCCACCGGAGGCGCCCGGGCGGCGCTAGCGGTGATCGCGTCGGAGCCGGAGCGGGTGGCGCGGGTCCGTGCGGCCGCGACCCGACTGGCCGAGGCCTGCGGCGCCGAGATCCCTGCTGGAGCGGTGTTGTCGGTACCGATGCCCGGGCCCCGGGAGGCGCTGGCCGCGGTCACAGCGGCCGCCGCGGCCGGGGTACGAATCGGATGCTTTCGTCCACCGTCAACTCCAGACGGTATCTCCCGTCTCCGGTTCACGGCGCACGCCCAGCACACCGATGACGAGCTGTCGTTCGCCGCCGCGGTGCTGAGAAGCGTGGTGTCGCGGTGAGAGCCCGGGTGGCATCGCCGTGAGCGTGTGGGTGGTGTCGGGCACCGACACCGGGGTGGGCAAGACGGTGACGACGGCCGCGATGACGGCGGTCATCGCGGCCTCCGGCCGAAGTGTCTGCGTGGTCAAGCCGGTGCAGACCGGCGCCGGGCCGGGGGAGCCCGGGGATCTGGACGAGGTACGACGGCTGGCAGGTCCGGTGGCGACTCGGGAGCTCGTCCGGCTGCCCGATCCGCTGTCGCCGACCGCCGCCGGGCGTAGCGCCGGCGTGCCGTTACCGAGCGTCGCGAAGCATGCTCGAACGGTGCTCGAGCTGATCTCCGAGTTCGATGTGGTCCTCGTCGAGGGCGCCGGCGGGTTGCTGGTTCCCTTCGACGCCGACGGCGGCACGATCGCGGACGTCGCCGGTCAGATCGCGGCCGCCGGCGCCGACGTACAGACCGTGATCGTCGCTCGGCCCGGACTCGGAACCCTCAACCACTCCGCACTCACCGTCGAGGCGCTCCGTCATCGCGGGCTCCGGTGCGCAGGCGTGATGATCGGCAGCTGGCCCTCACCACCCGACCTGGCCATGCTGCACAACCTCGCCGACCTTCCCGCTGTCACCGGTGTGTCGATCATCGGCAGGATCCCGGCCGGCGCCCCACAGCAGGACCCGAAGCGCTTTCGTGAGCAGGCGCCCGCGTGGTTCACCTTCGGCGAGAGCGGTCCGTGGTGAGCGCCGCCAGTCAGTGTCCGGTGAGCTTCAGCGAGGACCGCCAGATGTGGGTCGTGAACGACCCCGCAGTCGTCCGCTCCGTCCTCTTGGACTGGAACGCCTTCCCGCCGGACAATGCGCTGACGGCCTACACGAGGCTGACTGGTCGGAGCCTGCGCATGCTGGCAGCGGCCGGGTTTCGGCTTCCCCCGACCTTGGCCAGCAACTCCGGAGCCTCTCATCGAGCGATCCGAGCGACGGTGGCGAGGTTCTTCAGCCCGGCCAGGGTAGCTGCGGCCGAGCCGCTGGTACGCAGGCTGGTTGAGGAGCGGATCCCGTCGATCCGATGCGCCCTGGCACAACACGGCCAGGCGGATCTGGTCGAGCTGATGGCAGCCGACGTGCCTGCGCGGGCGTTGCTGCAGCTGATCGGCCTGCGCGACGTAGATCTTCGGGATCTCCGACGATGGAGCCGTGACTCCCTCGAGCTGTTCTGGGGCACGGCTGTCGGCGTACGTCAGGAGCAGCTCGCCGCGAGCGCGGGGGAGTATTTCGGCTGGCTGCGCGGCCAGGTCCGTCGCGCGCGCCGGAGCCCGGCCGACGACCTGTTCAGCGCGCTGATCGATCTCGGCCTAGATGATGACAGGGTGTGCGCGACCGGCTACTTCCTGCTGATCGCGGGTCAGGAGACCACCAGCATGCTGATCTCCACCCTCTTCCAGCGGTTGGTCGGGTCGCCGGCCTGGCGGCCGATCGCCACCGACACCGATCTGCTGGCCAGCGTGCTGGATGCTGCCTTGCGGGAGGAATCCTCGGTGCCGACCTGGCGCCGGACCGTACGGGAAGCCACCGAGCTGGCTGGAGCCGTGCTGCCTGCCGGAGCCGACCTGCTGCTGACATTGACCGGGAACGGCGGCAGCGCGGATGCCGCGTTCGGAGTAGGCGTTCACCGCTGCCTTGGCGCGGGACTCGCGCGGCTGGAGGCCCGGACCGTCCTGCAGTGCACCGCGGCGGCACTTCCCGGCCTGTCACTGGTGGAGGAAAGTCCACCGCGGATGGAGCTGCTCTCCTTCTCAGCCCCGGCCCGGGTGCTGGTCGTCGACGGTGGACCCAGCGCCCCCACGGGCACCAAGGATTGAACCGACCCGCGTCAGAACGGGCGAGCGGTCACGGCGGCTGCTTCCGCGGTGATCTCCTCCTGCACCGCCGCGGCGAACTGGGAGTTGTACAGCTCGAAGTAGTGGCCTTCGCGCCGCAGCAGCTCGGAGTGGCTGCCCTGTTCGACGATGGTGCCGTCCTCCATCACCAAGATCACGTCAGCGTCTCTGATCGTGGAGAGCCGGTGAGCGATGACGAAGCTGGTCCGGTCGCTGCGCAGGGCCGCCATCGCATGCTGGACGAGCACCTCGGTTCGAGTATCGACCGAGCTGGTTGCCTCGTCCAAGATCAGCAGTGCCGGGTCGGCGAGGAACGCCCGGGCGATCGTGATCAACTGCTTCTCCCCGGCGCTGATGTTGCTGCCCTCCTCGTCGATGACGGTGTCGTAGCCGTCGGGCAAGGAATGCACGAACCTGTCCACGTAGGTCGCCTCCGCGGCCGCCAGGATCTCCTGCTCGGTCGCGCTCGGGCGACCGTACGCAATGTTCTCGCGGATCGTCCCGTGGAACAGCCAGGTGTCCTGCAGCACCATGCCCACGCTCGATCGCAGCGCCGACCGTGGCACGGAGGTGATGTCCACGCCGTCCAAGGTGATCCGGCCGGCGCCCAGCTCGTAGAACCGGAGAATGAGGTTCACCAGTGTCGTCTTGCCGGCCCCGGTGGGCCCAACGATCGCCACCGTGTGACCCGGCTCGGCCACCAGGGACAGATCTCGGATCAGCGGCTTGTCCTTGTCGTAGCTGAACGCGACGTGCTCGAACTCGACCCGGCCACGGGTGGGGTTGAGTGACCCGGTGGCCTCGGTCGACTCCTCCTCGACGTCGAGTACCTCGAACACTCGCTCCGCCGACGCCACGCCAGACTGCAGCAGGTTGGCCATCGAGGCGACCTGGGTGAGCGGTTGGGTGAACATCCGGGAGTACTGGATGAAGGCCTGGACATCGCCGAGGTTCATCGTGCCGCTGGCAACTCGGAGACCGCCGACGACGGCAATGACCACGTAGTTGAGGTTCCCGACGAACATCATCGCCGGCATGATGATGCCGGAAACGAACTGTGCGCCGAAGCTGGCCTGGTACAGGTTGTCGTTCTTGCTGGCGAAGACTGCCGCCACCTCACGCTGGCGACCGAACACCTTCACCAACGCGTGCCCGGTGAATGCCTCTTCGATGTGGCCGTTCAGCTCACCGGTGCTCTTCCACTGCTGCACGAACAGTTTCTGCGACCGCTTGCCGATAACGGCGGTGATCAGCACCGAGATCGGAATGGTCACCAGTGCGATCAGCGCGAGCAGCGGGGAGACGACGAACATCATCACGGTCACGCCGATCACCGTCAGCAGCGACGTCAGCAGCTGGCTCAGGGTCTGCTGGAGAGCCTGGGAGACGTTGTCGATGTCATTGGTGACGCGGCTGAGCAGCTCTCCACGCGTCTGGCGGTCGAAGTAGCTCAGCGGCAGCCTGTTGATCTTCGCCTCGACCCGGTTGCGCATGGTGAAGATCGACCGCTGTACGGCACCGTTGAGCAGGTAGCCCTGAACCCATAGAAACAATGACGAGGCGAGGTACAGCATCAGCGCCAGGAACAGGATCCGGCCCAGCAGATCGATGTTGATCCCCTGACCGGGGACCACGTCGAGCCGCTGAAGCATGTCGGCGAAGTTGTCGTCGCCCCGGGCGCGCATCGCTTGGACCGTCTGGTCCTTGGTCACCCCCGCCGGGAGCTGGGCGCCCAGAACTCCGGCGAAGATCACATCGGTCGCGCGGCCGAGAATCTTCGGGCCCAGCACGCTCATGGTGATTCCGGCGACCGCCAGCGCGATCACCACCACCATGATCAGCCGCTCCGGTTTGAGATGCCCCAACAGACGGCGCAGGGATGGGCCGAAGGTCATCGACTTCTCCGGTGCCGGTCCCTGACCGAACATCCGCGCGCCCGGCGGCGGTTGGTACTTCGGCCGCTCCGGGGCCTTCGGCGGCGTCGTCGTCTCGACCTGGCCGGCTTCTGTGCGGTTGGAGGTGTCGGTCATGCTGCTGCCTCCTCGGCGCTCAGCTGGGAGTCCACGATCTCGAGGTACGTCGGACAGCTGGCCAGCAGCTCGTCATGGGTGCCTTGTCCGACCACGGCACCGTCTTCGAGGACGACGATCTTGTCGGCATCGGCGATGGTGGCCACTCGCTGTCCCACGATGATCACCGCGGTGTCCCGCGTCTCGGCCTTGAGGGCGCGCCGAAGCCGCGCGTCGGTGGCGACGTCCAGCGCCGAGAACGAGTCGTCGAAGATGAAGATCTCGGGCCGTTTCACCAGGGCCCGCGCGATCGAGAGCCGTTGCCGCTGGCCGCCGGAGACGTTGGTGCCCCCCTGGCTGATCGAGGCCTCGAGCTGGCCAGGCATCGCTGCGACGAAGTCCTCGGACTGGGCCACCCGCAGCGCCTCCCACAGCTCCTCATCGGTTGCCTCCGGTTTGCCGTACCGCAGGTTGCTCGCGATCGTGCCGGAGAACAGGAACGGCTTTTGGGGGACGAGGCCGATGCGGCTCCAGAGCAGGTCCGCATCCATCGCGCGTACCTCCACTCCGTCGACCTTCACCGATCCGCCGGTGGCATCGAACAGCCGCGGGATCAGCGAGATCAGGGTGGTCTTCCCGGAGCCGGTGGACCCGATGATGGCCGTCGTCTCACCGGCACGTGCCTCGAACGTGACGTCACGGACCACGGGGTGGTCAGCTCCGGGATAGGTGAACTCGGACGCCTCGAACGTGACCACGCCGGACCGCGGCAGATCGGTCACCGGCTCCGTCGGCAGCACCACCGACGAGTCGGTGTCCAGCACCTCCTGGATCCGCTCGGCGCAGACCGCGGCGCGGGGCGCGATCATCAACAGGAACGTTGCCATCATCACCGACATCAGGATCTGGACGAGATAGGTGAGGAAGGCCGTCAGGGAACCGATCTCCATCTGTCCGCTGGCGATTCGGCGAGCGCCGAACCACAGCACGGCAACGCTGGACGTGTTCATCAAGAACATCACGATCGGGAAGATCGAGGCGATCAGTCGACCGACGGAGGTGGCCGTCGCGGTCAGGTCGGCGTTGGCCCGGCCGAATCGCGCGATCTCGTACGGCTCGCGCACGAAAGCGCGAACTACCCGGATACCGGTGATCTGCTCACGAAGCACGCGGTTCACCGCATCGATCTGGGTCTGCATGAGCCGAAAGAGCGGGCGCATCCGCATCACCACGAGGCCGATGGAGCCGGCGAGTAGGGGAACGGCCACCACGACCAGCCAGGACAGCCCCACATCTTCCCGCAGCGCCATGATGATGCCGCCGATCATGGTGATCGGGGCGGCCACGAACATGGTGCTGGACAGCAGCACCAGCATCTGCACCTGCTGGACGTCATTGGTGCTGCGGGTGATCAGCGAGGGCGCGCCGAAGCTGTTCAGCTCGCGGGCGGAGAACGTCTGGACCCGTTCGAAGACCCCGGCCCGGACATCACGGCCGAACGACATGGCCGCTTTCGAGCCGAGATAGACGGCGGCGATAGCGCAGAGAATCTGCAGCAGGCTGACAACCAGCATGATCCCCCCGATGCGCCAGATGAAGGGGGTGTCGCCGTTGGCGATGCCCTTGTCGATGATGGCGGCGTTCAGGCTGGGCAGGTAGAGCGCGGCCATCGTGCCGACCAACTGGAGCAGGGTCACGCCGACCAGCAGGCCGCGGTAGGGGGCCAGATAGCTGCGAAGCAGACGGATCAACATGGGAACCCTTCCAGGCTCAGCGGTACGTCGGAGCGATCCGAGGTGGCGCAGCAAACCGATGGCTTGATGATGCCGTGTAGCAGAACTCCCACGATCTGCTCCGGCGACGAGTGCCGCTGGTCGGAGAGGATCGGGTGGGTCGCCGAGAACGTCAGGGTACGAAGCAGGCTGGCCGCGGCGTCCGGATCGACGGTGAGCTGGTCGCGGTCAGGGTCGATGACGGCGGCGATCGCAGTGTTCAGGGCTGCGTTGTCCTGCCGCACCTTGGTGTGGAAAGCCTCTCGGGGCTCCGGTGACTGTGTGAGCGTGAGGGAGTGGAACAGCGCGAAGACTCGACGCAGTCGAAGCTGGATGATGTCCGCGACGGCGACCAGGCGGCTTTCCAGGTCAAGGCCCGCCTCGACACGCGCAATTGCGTCGCAGGTGATCTGGACGTCGAACGCGTCGGCGATCACGGCGTCGATCAGCGCCTCCTTGGTTGGGAACACCCGGAAGATGGTTCCTTCGGCGATCCCGGCGGCCTCGGCGATCTGCCGAGTGCTGACGTTGCGCCCGTGCAACTCCAGCAGTGGCTCGGTCGCGGCCACCAGCGCGGCCCGCCGCTCGTCGGCTGGCATGGGTTGGGCGCGGGGCATGCGGCCCACACTACTGAGTGAGTACTCACTCAGACAAGTGCCCCGTCAGCCTCACTCGAAAGCCGACCCTCACTCGAAGAACCGACCAGGAGCCGAGATCAGCGACCAGGCGCGCAGAGTGATTGCCGCGCGCCGTCGGTGCGACGTACAAAGGGTACGAACTACGGCACCCCCGAATGTCATCTTTAGGCCATGTCCATTTCTGGACACCACAAACTATTCCCAGGGGCCTACCGATGCACTACCTTAAAACCAGTGGGCGGGGATGAACCCCCGAGCATTCTCGCCCACTTCTGAAGCAGCAGGCAGCCGACGAGCCCTTTCCCCCCAAAGGGTCCGTCGGCTGCTGTGTCTTGCGACGAGGGATCTGCCATTGCGCTCGCTAAATGTCTGATGTCGGGCTGGCGGGGTAGCAGCGTTCCGGATTATCCGCCTCGTGAAGATGGGCCGAGGCGGGTGATCCCCCCCAGCCTGACAACCAGCCTCGCAGATCATCCCCGAGCTCGCCCTTTCTCAGCGACCTCTTCGATTGCCGAGTCGGCCGTGGGGACTGGACGAGCGGATGTCTGCTAGCTGTTGGAGGTGAAATCGGCTCATGCCGCGCCTGCTCCATTCGTACGGCAGCGAGAACTGGAAGTCTGGGGGATGCGGCGCACTAGGTCATCCGGACCCCGACCCGCTAGCGTCGTCGGATGGCTACCTTGTTGCATCTGGATTCCTCGGCCGACCTGGTCGGTTCGACGAGCCGCCGGCTCACGGCACGGTTCGCGGCGGGCTGGGCCGCGCACGGTCACTCCACAGTGCGCCGGGACCTCTTCACCGAGCAACCGCCCCACCTCCCCCATCACCTGCTCCATTGGTCGCCCGATCTGCTTGGTCCTGGCGAATCACTCGACCCCGAGCATGAGCGTTACCAAGACCAACTCATTGACGAACTGCTGGCCGCTGACGTCGTTGTGCTGGGTGCACCCATGTACAACTGGTCGGTTCCATCGACGTTGAAGGCGTGGATCGACTGGGTTCATGTCCCCGGGAAGACGGCTCCCGCCGGCGCCGATGATCGCGCGCCGCTGCACGGCAAGCCGATTGTCATCGCCTCTGGCCGCGGCCTGGCGTACGGGCCGGACAGCGGAAACGTCGATCACGAGCTCGCCGCGCTGCGCCAGCTCTTCGAGGGCTCCATGCACATGGTGGTGCACCCCGTCCTTGCGGAACTGACATTGACGACCCGGGTTTCCGACCTTGCGCCCTATTCCAGGCACGCCGCTGACTCCTTGGCAGCTGCTGAAGCCGAGATTGATCGTCTTCTGACCGAACTCGGCTGATCACCCGGCCGGCAGGCGGTCCGAGGTTAGTAGCCGTGCTCCATCCCGGGATGCAGCGCTGTAGTTTTACCCTGAAACTCTCATTGCGGCACTCGGATGCTCCCTGAATTGGCATCCGCGGCCGGGCCCCTATCGTCGTGAGGGAAATTCAGGCACGAAAGTCACGGAGGTTGAAAAGTGGTCGGGCAGCAGACTGAGAGCGCGAGCCACGCTTCCTCCACTGCCACAGGCAACCCGTGGGATGGCACCACTGAGACAGGCCACGCGGTGGCGTTGGAGGTGCTGCTGCGCGGACCGGTATCCCGCACCGATCTCGCTCGCCGACTCGGTCTGTCCGCACCCACTTTGAGCAGGGTGACCAAGGATCTGCTCAGCTCAGAGATCTTCATCGAGACCACTCCTCAAGTCGACCGTGACACCGGACGTCCAACGCGCCCACTGGACGTGGTGCCGGAGTCCCGCCTCTTCGTCGGGATCAGACTCACCGAATGGGAAGCACAGGGTGTGCTGACGACGCTTCGAGCCGAAGTTATCGCCGCAGACTCCATGCCGCTGCGCCACCGGAACCCTTCTGGGGTGAGGGACGCAATCGTCGAGGTGGTGGACCGGCTACGCCGGCACGGCGCCATCAGCGGGATCGGGGTCAGCATCGGTGGGTTGGTCCGCGACCACCGCGTCGTCACCCGGGCCCCATTCTTCTCCTGGGATCGACCCGTCCCGCTCGCCGATGACCTGAACGCGCAACTTGGCGTTCCGGTGGTGATCGACAACGACGTCGCTGCACTGGCTCGTCTACATGCCTGGTTCGGCGTCGGCACCACCAATGACTTCTGCCTCATCACCTTAGGCATTGCGACCGGCTACGCGCTCACCCGCCAACGAGACGTCATCGAACGACCAGACATCGGCCTGGGCGTCATCGGGCACCTCCCGGTCGACCCGTACGGACCGCTCTGCCCAGACGGGCACCGCGGGTGCGCGCAGGCTATGCTCTCGATCGCAGCAATCCACGCCACCGTAAGCATCGCCCTCGGTCGACCAGTCGCATTCGACGACTGCCTCCAGCTTGCCCGGGAAGGCCACCCCGCCGCTCGGCGCGCGCTCAACGACAGCATCCAGGCCCTCGGCCGACTCATTGCTCTGGTCACCACCACCACCCTGACTGACCACGTCGTGATCGCGGGCGAAGCCGTCGGCATCGCCACACTGGACCCACCCCAACTGGCCTCGGCCATCGCCGACAGCCGACCGCCAGCAGCCGACGCCATCCATCTCGAGATCGAACCACCGTCGTCCGAGCCCTGGTCCAAAGGTGCAGCCACCGCCGCCATCCGCCACTACGTCCTCGCGGGATAGCACCGAAGGCATGCGTGCCGGGCGGATGGCGGGGCGCTGAACTACGCAAGACTTCCACCACAACACTTATGCCCGGACATAGTCGCGGCTGCGGCGGGCTAGGACTGCGGTCCCGGCGCAATGAGGCCGCCCGCTTGACACATCGTCACTTTCAGTGTGAAACTTATGTTACCCTTTCCGGTACATCGAGTGCTACATGGCCGGTTGCTCTGCCCCCGCGGCGACGACCCCACCAGGTAGGTCCTTCGTCGGTGCCGTTCGGGAATCCTCTGCCTCCTGTGCCAGCACACACGCCGGCACCCAGCGTCATCACCACCACGCCGCGAAAGGAACCCAGAACTATGAAGCGCACTCCGAGAGGGATGCTGGCGGTCGTCGGCGCCGTCGCTGTCGTCGCGTCCCTGCTCAGCCCGCCGGTCGCCGCGTACGCCGAGCCCGCGACCGATCCGACCGTCGCTGCGGCCCCCGCCAACACCGACATGCTCAAGACGTGGACTCACACCAACGCGGCCGCCACGTCCGAGCGGCTCGCCGGTGACCAGGTGCGCCGGTCGCAGTTCTACGACGCGTCGGTGATCCCGGCCAAGGGCCCGAAGACTGCCTACGAGTCGTTTGTGTACATGAGCGTTCCCCGCGGCGGCAACGAGAAGATCGGCTACTCCGAGGAAGACGGCGCCGAGTTCACGTCCAGGGCCGACTACACCATGAGCTGGTCGAGCTTCGAGTACGCCACCGATGTCTGGGTCAACGTCACCTTGAAGACTGGGCAGCCGATCACCTCCGCCGACCAGGTCACGATCCGTCCCACCGACCTGGGCCTGAAGACGCAACTGGTGAACAGCTCCACCGTCGCGGTGTTGGTTCCCTACAGCAAGGACGGCTACCGGTTCTCGGTCGAGTTCGACCCGCAGCTGGCCACCGCGTACAACGACCTCAGCGGCGGCAGCGGCATCCTGACCACCGAGGCGGCCGGCAACCGCGCCGTGCACACCGAGCCGCAGAACTCCATGCTGATCTTCGCCAACCCGAAGCCCTCCGCCGCCCAGACCGCTGAGCTCGTTCCCACCGAGAAGTCGGGCTCGATCTACCGGCCTTCGCCCGGTCTGGTGAACAACCTGAACAACGTCACCGAGGAGATCATCTACTTCGAGCCCGGCACCTACTACATGGGTTCGGACTACCACGCCGTCCTCCCCGCGAACGTCAAGTGGGTCTACCTAGCGCCTGGCGCGTACGTGAAGGGCGCGTTCCGGTTCCTCCACGACACCCAAAGCGCCTACAAGGTCACTGGCCTCGGCGTGCTGTCCGGCGAGCAGTACGTCTATGAGCCAGACACCACCAACGGCTACCAGCACAACGTCAACGAGAACTGCCATGTCACCTGCGTGAAGATGCTGCAGTTCGAGTCCTCCAACACGGGCCAGACTCTCCAGGTACACGGCGTCACCATCAACGAGCCGCCCTACCACTCCTTCGTCACCTACGCACACAAGGACGGCGCCGAGATCGGCGTCGAGAACTTCCGCATGAACGTGGAGAACTACAAGCAGGTCGGCAGCTGGTACTGGCAGACCGACGGCATCGAGCTCTACGACGACGGCCGCATGAAGAACACGTTCTTCCACTCCAACGACGACGTCTTGAAGATCTACCACAACCGCGTCGCCATCCAGAACACCGTCATCTGGAAGAACGAGAACGGCCCCGTCGTCCAGTGGGGCTGGGTACCCCGCGACATCGACACAGTGACTGTCGCCAACACCGACATCATCCACAACCGGATGTACTGGAAGGACGTCAAGTACAACACCTGCGTGTTCAACTCCTCCTCCCACTACGAGGACATGGGCGCCACCGACCGGGCCGACCGCGCCACCACGGTCAAGAACATGACCTTCACCGACACCCGCGTCGAGGGAGCCGTCAACTGCGCCGCGCGGATCTTCGCGCTGTCCAACACCGAAAACATCAACATCAACGGCCTCGCCATCGATGAGTGGAACACACTGGACGTCGCCGCTCAGGCCAGCAAGCTCAAGCGGTACACCGACCGGACCGGCGCGAAAGTGACCCTCGGGCACGAAACCAGCGCCGGCAACGGCCTCCGCTTGCACAACTACACCGTGGGCGGCACCCCCATCGTGAAGGCGGGCAACAACTGGGCCAGTGACGAACCCGGCCGGCTCGACTTCGACGGCGACACCTGGGACGGCTGGAACGCCACGAGCGACGACCAGCCCACCGGCCCTGCCCCGACCCTGACAGTCAACGGCCCCGCCGACGGCTCCGTCGCCGGCTCCCGTGAGGTCACCTTCAGCGGCACCACCAACGCCGCACAGCTGACCATCCGGGTCAACGGCACCGACACCGAGGTCCCCCTGCGACACGGCAGCTTCTCCACCACCGTCACTCTGCCCGACATCTCCAACCGCATCGTGATCACCGCGGCCGGCAAGAACGATGTCATGACGGTCGAGCGGCGCACCATCACCGCGTACGGAGACAAGGTCGGCGCGATCACCGACCCCGCCGGTGACGACAACGGTCCCGGCACCTACACCTATCCCACCGACGGCGCGTTCAACGCCGGCAGCCTGGACCTGACCGGCCTGGAGGTCTACCAAGACGGTGAGACAGTCCGGTTCGTGGCCTCCACCGCCGGCCCGATCAACAACCCCTGGGGTGGCAACGGGATGAGCACCCAGCGTCTCAACATCTACCTGAGCGACGGACAGTCCACCACCACCACACCCTTGCTGCCCGGAACCAACACCTCCGCGAAGGGCGCCTGGACGTACGCCATCGTCGGCGACGGCCGCTACGACACCGCCCGATTCGGCAGCGGGGTGTACGGGGACAACCAGCAGCGAGTCGGCGACATCACCCTGGACGTGAACCCCGCCGGCAAGATCATCGCGTCGGTCCCCGCCGACACTCTCAACGGCCTTGATCTGGCCACTGCCGGATACCAGGTGTCGATGTTCAGCGACGCCGAAGACAGCGAAGGCATCGGCAACATCCGCCCCGTCTACAGCGCCGAATGCGCACAGGGAGTCAACTGCCCCTGGTTCGTCGGTCCCTACCGGTTCGGCGGCGGAGCAGGAAACTGGACTGACACCACCCAGTCCCGCGACACCGATACCCGCGACTCCAACGCGCTTGACATCATCTCCGGCAGCGAATCGCAGAGCACGGTCATGGACTGGACCAGAGGTCCAGTCGTCACCCCGTACGTGCCGCTCAGGTGAGTCTGGGCGCCGGGAGATCGCCAGAAGCAGATCCGGGTACTCCTTAGCGCCCGTCCATCGGTTAGACACCCGGATGCTACGAGAGGTTCATCTGGTCGCCGTACGTTCCCGTCATGGACCTCGCTAAGCCCATTGTCCTCAAGTTGTCTCAAGCCCTGGCTGACCTACGAGGCGTTGCCGAGTGGTTCAGCTTCCAGCAAAGGATGAGCGACTCCATCGACCGGCGTGTGCGCCGCGAGGTGGCCCACCGACTGGAGGCACTCCTGCAGGGCGATCGGCTGGGCGAACGGGTGAAAGAGGAGTTGGCCATCCGCGAGCCCACCCCGGAGGACAGGCGGCTTCGAGCGGCTCGGGACTTCACGACTGACACGTATTTCGCCGCCGCTGCGACATCGAGCCGACTGCTCGACCGCGGTGGATGGGTCAAGCTGAGCCGGCAGATTCGTGACCTCACTGGACGCCGGGACGTGGACTGGCTGATGCAGCAGGCCTTCCGGACGCTGATCGACCATGAGGTCCGGGGGCTCGGGCGGATGGCCGGCACGACGTACAACATCGTAGGCAAATTGGTCGTTCCGGTGATGCTGAACCCACCACCGGGGCCGGTGCTGGAGATCGGAACGCTGTACGGACTGTTCGCGCCGGCACTCGTACGCCAGTTCCGCCGGGGCGGGGGTTTTCGGGAGCTCACTATCATCGATCCCCTGGGTGGCAGTCAGATTCAGCCCGGTACGTCCGAGCCGGCCGATCCCACCGGCACACCAGTCGTCGAGCGAGTCGCCAGGTGCAACCTTCACGAGTGTGGGCTCGGTATCGATGAGGTCCGGATCCTGCCGGGCCTCTCCACCGACCCCACCGTACGCGAGCTCGCTGCCGACTCCCGATACGCGGTGGTGGTCATTGACGGCGACCACTCCGAAGACGGTGTCTACGCCGACCTCTGGTGGGTCGAGCAGGTCGCGGCACCCGGTGCTGTCGTGGTGATGGACGACTTCGGCGACCCGCGATGGCGAGGCGTCGAAGCGGCGACAACCCGATACCTCGCCGACGGTGGACGGCTGGAGCTTCTCGGCTCGGCGTCCACGTCCGCCTATCTCCGGATGCCGCTCTGAGAGCCATCGGTGCGGGTCGAAGCTCCCCAGACGCGAGACAACCTGCGGCGAGCTGATCTGGGGGGAAGCCCGCCAGGCAGCTGCAAAGCCGTAAGCCGTCGGCGCTTGAAATACTTCAGTGGCAATGGGTCGGTGCAGGTGACGGCCGTCAGGTACTGACGTGCCGTGTCCGCATGCCGTGCCAACCGTACCGGCTGCATACAGTAGGCCACGGCGTGCACCAGAGCTTGAAGATCTCTGGTCGCGGCGATCCCCGGCGGCTGGTCAGCCGGTGCGTGGAAGCCTTCCGAGAAGAGTGCGTCGGCGAGCACGACGGGGATCCGGTTGCTGTTCTCATACGGCGCCAGCTTGGCCAACAGGTCTTCGGTCCCAACGGCTACCGAGCTCAGTCCGAACAGGTAGCGGGCCGTCGCCAAGCCGGTGGAGAAGCAACTAAGAACCAGGTCGGGCTTGAGCTGCCGGGTCGCGACCTCCGCGATCGAGGGGCTGCGGTCGAGCTCGACCGTGACCCCCAGCTCGGCCGCCCTGTTCAGCAGCATCTGCCAGGCGGCAGGCGGTGCACTTGGATGAGGCTTGAAAACGCAGTGCCGAAAACCCCGAGAGGCGGCTTCGGCCAGGATGGCGCCGTGCAGGTGCAGCTCCTCCTGCCGAGACAGCAGCCCCAGGCTGGGCAGATACTGCCCAAGGATGAGGGCGCTGCGCCGGCCCGATGCGGCCGACGGGCTTGTCGACGGGCCGCCCGGGGCAGAGATGCCGTCGATCACCTCCCGGACAGCCGCTGGTGGAATCGGAACCTGATTGATGCCGTGCTCGGTCAGCAGCGCGGGTCGCAGGCCGGGCACCAGGTCGACATAGACCAGCCCCGCAAGCCGTTGCTCGATGCTGGCCGGCAGGGCGGAGCGCGTCGGTGCGTAGACCATCAGACCGTCGGCGTGGGCGTAGAGCGCCGCGTCGAAGAAGATTTGCGCCAGAGCGAGCGACGGGTTGACCTGCACTGAGTCCATCACCAGCTGGACCGGCTCGCCGCCGAGATCCCAGGCTGTCCGTAGGACGTTGTGCCAGGCGGTCAGGTCCTCGCTGCGCGGCGAGAACTGCTGAGGCCTGCGCGGGTAGACCAGTGCAGCGAGGTCGATGATCCGGTCGAATCGCCTGCGTACGTGATCGAATCCTTGCTGGTCCTGCAGCCGAACCCCTAGCTCGGGTGCCTGGGCGCTGTTGGCCAGCACCAGAACTCGCTCTCCGTCGACTGCCGGAAGCGCTGCTGCGTCGACCGCGGCAGCGAGTGAGACGCACTGATAGAAGGTGGAGGCCACCGCAAGCTGCTTCATGCCCGACCGACCAACCGGTCCGACAGCCCGGTAAGGCTCCGACGAGCGGGACGGCGCGGCAGCACCGCGGACAGCACTGTGAGCCGCGCGGGCGCCAGCCCGGCGGTGGCAACGTGCAGCGCAGATTCCGGGATGCGCTGCACGACGGCGCGACCGCCGGACACCAGGTCCTTCGCGTCGCCTCGCTCCATCTGGTTGGATCGGGTCAGATGATGCGCGAGCACGGCCAGGAACATTCGAGCAGCCTTGGGCCAGTAGATGGCCGCGTCGACGTCAGCGTCGACCAGGTCGAACACTGTCCTGAACGACCGAAGGAAGTCGAGTTGGCGGCGATCGGAGATCTGCGTCAGGGACGTCGAAACGCCGCGGCGGTACAAGATCCCCGGCGAGCTCACGACGGCGTAGGAGGTGGCCTGGAGATGCAGCCGCCAAGCCCAGGGGCGGTCTTCAGCGGTGTGCAGCCCATCGGGGAATCGGAGCAGGTGCTCGATTCTTCGGTCGAAGATTCCGGCCCAGGCATAGCAGTAGTCGACCATGGTCGACCGGGTGTGCGGCAGGATCGATTCGCGAGGCAGCAGCCGGGTGTTTCGTCGGGCTTCCGGAGCCCGTTGCACGGTACGGATGGCGCCGGCGCTGCGGACGTGGTCGGTGCGGATGAAGTCGACGTCAAGCCGGTTGATCTGTTCCACGAGATGTCCGAGGTGGCCAGGAGCCAGCCAGTCGTCTGCGTCGAGATAGGTGACCAGCCGGCCCGTCGACACCTCCAGTCCTTGGTTCCGGGCCGACGCCAGTCCCCTGGGCAGTTCATTGCATAGGACCCGCATCAGGGGCAGCCGGCACCGAAAGTCGGCGGCGATCTCGCCGGTGCCGTCTCGGGAGCCGTCGTCGACCAGGATGACCTCTAGTGATTCTGGATGAATCGCCTGGCGGGTCAGGCTGGTTAGGCAGTCGGAGACGAAATCGGCTTGGTCCTTGGCCGGCACGATGACCGACAACAGGGGAGCGGAGCTGGACATGCCGCAGACACTACGAATCCGACATGGTGGGTCGGTGAACGCGCGGTGTTGTGTCGGTGACCGGCATGCTGCCGACGGGCTGCTCTGCTGAAGTCGTCGGCCTGATGACCGGGTTCAGGAGCCGCCGAGTGACGGTGCAGCTCTTCATCTGGCCACGACTGACCGCAGCAGCGTAGGTGTAGGTCACCCGGACGCCCTCTCTGCTGCGACATTCCTCGGTCAGGGTCACCTCGTCGCCTGTCGCCGCCAGGCTGACGACCTTGTGGTCAACCCAGGTCGCGGAAACTTGATCAAGCCAGATCTTGATGGCTCGCTTGCCGCGGTAGACCGCTGGCCGTGCCGTGGGTTGGTCAGCATCCACGGTCTTCAGCTCAGCCGCCTCGGCGTAGAGGGCAGCGTGGTAGTCCACATCCGACAACTCGATCGCATGCGCTAGTCCTTCAAGATCGAAAAGTGTTCTGGTGCTCATGCAGTTTCCTCATCTCTCGTTTGACATCACCTCAACTCTGGGTCAACTACCGCTCGTGTGGGACAACAAAAGATGATCATTAGTCGACGGCCAGGTGACGCCGGTGTTAGCAGTCCACAGCTTGGATCTGGCGGCATTTGTTCTCCTGGCGTTCAGAAGTCGCTGGGCATTTGTCCATGTCGGCTGCATAGCGTTCGGCCCATGGACACTTCATCACAGGCTTGGGGGCCGACTCGGGCGCTCGGCGAGAAATTGGTCGGCCCGTTGCGCCCGGTCTATATCACCGGTGAGATCGGGATCAACCACAATGGCGAGCTTTCCAACGCCTTTGCGCTAATCGACGCAGCGGCCGCGGCCGGCTGCGACGCAGTCAAGTTCCAGAAGCGGACGCCGGAGATCTGCACACCCCGTGACCAGTGGGACATCGAGCGCGACACGCCCTGGGGACGGATGACCTACATCGACTATCGGCATCGGGTGGAGTTCGACGCGGATGACTATCGCCGGATCGATGACTATGCCAAAACTCGGGGGATCGCCTGGTTCGCCTCACCCTGGGACGTCGAGGCGGTCGACTTCTTGGAGCAGTTCGACGTGCCGGCACACAAGGTGGCGTCCGCTTCGCTGACCGACGACGAGTTGCTTCGGCGACTACGCGGTACCGGCCGCACGATCATCCTCTCCACCGGCATGTCGACGCAGCGTCAGATTCGACACGCTGTCGAGGTGCTCGGCAGCGACAACATCGTCCTCTGCCACGCGACCAGCACCTATCCGGCGCCGCCAAACGAGCTCAACTTGAGGATGATCCACACGCTGCAGTCGGAGTTCCCGAATGTGCCGGTCGGGTATTCAGGGCACGAAACTGGTCTGCAGACCACGGTCGCGG
Organism: Propionibacteriaceae bacterium; assembly: GCA_035717205.1. Lineage (GTDB taxonomy): Bacteria > Actinomycetota > Actinomycetes > Propionibacteriales > Propionibacteriaceae > Microlunatus. The sequence goes on from DASTIW010000037.1 coordinate 179,979, forward strand.
CAGTCGCGCTCGGTGCTGTCTTCGTCGAACGCCACATCACCTTGGACCGCGCGATGTGGGGATCTGACCAGGCTGCGTCGGTCGAGCCGCCCGGGCTCCAGCGTCTCGTCCGGGACATCCGCATCATCAGCGAATCCCTCGGCGACGGTGTCAAAAGGGTCTACGACGGTGAACGCGCCGCCATGAAGAAGTTACGAAGGGTGCCCGGCGTGGTCGTGGAGGCCGGCGCGCCGCAGCTGGTCGGCGCCTGACAGATGTCGACCGATCTTGATCAATCCACGGTCGCGCTGGTGGAGAGTCCGGCGCAGTTGCTGAACGTGATGGAGTGGTGGCATGTGTCGGGCACTTCGCGCCAGCGTTTTGCCGTCGTGGTGCTGGCACCGCGACAGGAGGTGTCGAGGCTCCAGCTGCGACGGATGGCGGGCCTGGCCCGGGGGGTGGGCCTCGCCGTTCAGTGGCACGAGCCTCGGCTCGGCGGTGCCTCCACCGCACGTACGGTGCGGTCGCTGGCCGCTGTGCTGTCTGGTGTCCACCGGCTGATCCTGGGTGACCCCTTCTCCGGCGTGATGCAGGTTGTTCTCAACATCAGTCGGCCACGCGAGGTGGTGATTGTCGACGACGGCTCGGCCACGGTGGAGTTCGCCCGGCAACATGCGGCCGGAGAAGACCTGGCCCGCTGGCATCGCCGAGGCCGGTCCGATGCCCGCGGACAGGTGTTGGATTTCGCGAGGGGCCAGCTGGGGTCCTCCGCCCGCCGGCGGTTGGCTCACGGGTCTGGATGCCAGCTCACGTTGTTCACCTCCATGCCGTTGCAGCTTGCGGCTGTCTCGGTGGTGCGCAACGACTTCGCGTGGGTGCGCGACCGCTTCTCGGCCCCCACAGTGAAGAAGTGTGGCGACCTGATTGGAACGTCGCTCGTCGAGACGGGCGTGGTGGATCTTGATCATTACGTGGCTGGCGTTCGGTCGCTGGCCGACCAGCACTCGATTGACCGATACTTCGCTCACCGGAAGGAGGATCCGGCCAAGCTCGCAACGATTGCGCGCCACGGGCTTGAGATTGTGTCTCCCGATCTCCCGCTGGAGATCGTGGCTCGTCGGGATTCGATCGGGAGGTCAGTGATCAGCTTTCCATCCACCGTCGTGCACACTCTTCCCTTGGTGCTCTCCGACACCGCCGCCCGTCTGAGTGTGTGTGACATCGCCGACGACTGGTACACACAGGAAGCGCCGCCGCGGTGGCAGCTGTTCCTTGGCCAGGTCTCCACGAGTGCACGCACCAGCCATGGACTCCTGTCGGTGGCATGCTGAGCCATCCTCTGACCGGCAGACTGCACTGACTCCATGGTGCGTGTGCTCGCTGTTGCCGACTCTGACTCGTACCTGAAATGGAGCGCAGCCGTGCTGGCTGGGTTGCCGCCGGGATGGTCGGCCGAGCAGGTTGTCCTCACTTCACCCATTACGCCGTCGCTGGCCCAGATTCACGCGGCTACCAGCCGCCCGGTGTGGGTGCTCGGCTACGTGCATCTGGCCTGGAAGATACTTCGGGACAAGCCGGATGTGCTGCTGCTCGGTTGCACGGGACCGGTCGTCCGAGCGATCCTGGCGATCCCGTATCTGCGCCACGGTCGGCGGCGACCCGTGTTGGTGACTGGGTTGCCCGGCATCAGCGTCCCGGTGAAGCCGCGCGGGATCGCCCACCGATCCGAATGCGATCTCCTCATTGTCCACAGCCATCGAGAACGCGAGGAGTTCGACGCTTACGGACGGGCGCTGGCTCCCGGGATGCTCCTTGGCCTGGCACGCTTACCGTTCCTCAGCCGCGGAAACCCCGTCCGTGCAGGCACCGAGCCGGCTTGCGAGCGTCCAGTCGTGTTCGCCGCCCAGGCACAGGTGCCCCCCGATCGGGAGGCCCGTCGGAGCCTGCTACTCGAGCTTGCTGAGGCAGCCGGCTCCCAACCCATCGTGGTGAAGCTCCGCGCTTCCGCGGGGCAGCAGCAGACTCATCGCGAGCTCTGGCCGTACCCCGATCTGTGGGCTGAGCTGGTCGCGGAAGGCAAGGTTGCCGAGGCCGCCCTCCGGTTCAGCACCGGCGCGATGTCAGCTGCTCTCGACGCTGCGGCCGGATTGGTCACAGTTTCATCCACGGCGGCGCTGGAGGCGATCGCCGCTGACATTCCAGTCGTCATCCTCTCCGACTTCGGTGTGTCCGCAGAGATGATCAATCTTGTCTTCGAGCAGTCTGGCTGTCTGGGCACTCTCGACGACGTCCGACAGCGGCGGTTCTTCTCACCTGACCCCGGATGGTTGCGCAGCAACTACTTCCATCCCGCGGAGGATTCGGACTGGCTGGAGCTGATGCAGCGGCTGCTCGCGCAACGTCACGCCACCGGACTCTCCGACCGGCCGATCCGTGGGACCGGCCTGCCCGCGGAGCGCGTTCGCCAGCAGCTCCGGTTGGCGCTTCCGCCGCGGGCCTGGGCGGCATTGGCCAGCCTCCGGCGGTCCTGGCGACGGGTGCGGACTACTTCACGTGCGAGTCGAGGACAAGGTCGCAGAGCTCTCGCACGGCTCCGTGCCCGCCGGCTCGAGCCAGCACCAGCCGAGCCGCCGCACGCACCCGTGGATGTGCATCACTGACGGCAACGGGCCAGCCGACGATCTGCATGGCTGGCAGGTCGTTGACGTCGTTGCCCAGGTAAGCCGTGCGCCTCAGCGGTATCCCCTGCTCGTCCAGCCATTCCTGCAGTGCTGCCGCTTTGTCATCCACGCCCTGCATCACCTCGACCCCGACCTTGCGCCCGCGCGCACTCACCACCGGGTTGCACTCCTTGGACAAGATCAACATCGGGACGCCGGACGCTCGAAGTCTGGCGATGCCAAGCCCGTCGCTACGGCTGACCCGGACAGCCTCACGGCCCGTCTCGTCGAGATAGGCGGTGTCAGCGGTATGGACGCCGTCGAAATCGGTGACCACCGCGTCCACCTCGAGTGCAGCCGGCTTGGCGCGCTCGAGGACCGTGGCGAGCGCGTTCGCGAGCACCAGGTCGTCCGGTGTGTCAATCTCCATCGAGGTCAGCTCGGGCACCGGCACCACCGCTGTCGTTCCGAAGAAGCGATGGCCCGAGCGGCGGAAGTCGTCGATCCTCATCGCATAGAAGGCTCCGGTCTCGCGGAAGTCTGGTCGCCGATCCTGACGTCGTGGACGGGAGGCGGCATCATGATTCTGGCCGACCACTGCCGCCGCTTTGGGCCCGAGGACATCGGGTGCTTCGCGCCACAAGAACTCATGCGTTGCGACACCGGAGAAGACCGTGTCCGCGTGTCCGGTCAAGATCATTTCCACCGCCGCATCGAGGTCCCCGGGATTGATGAAAGGACTCGTGCACTGCACGAAGATCAAGACCTCGGGCTGCACACCCACGGTGGCGAGATGGTCAAGGGCATGCAGCAGAGCCGATTCCGAAGATGCGTGGTCGCCCGCGAGATCACGAGGTCGCCAGATCACGTCGGCGCCGGACGCCTGGGCGGCTGCCGCGATGGCCGCATCGTCTGTGCTGGCGTACACCAGATCGACCAGCCGGGAGGCAGAGCACGCCATCACAGCCCGCGAGATCAGCGACCGACCCCCAACGGTGCGCAGGTTCTTGCCCGGCACACCCTTCGAGCCGCCGCGGGCGGGAATAACGGCGACAACTCGGCACTCGCTTGCGGTCATGCCGGCCACCCTAGGAAAGCGATCTGTCCATTCCGTGAACCCGAGGTGTCTCCTTACTCTGTACGAAGGGCCGCGAGCGCTGGCAGGCGATCGTTCCGACGGCTCCACAACCGTCCGAGCCGATTGTTGGACCCGCGTTCACCTGCTCGACCACCGCGAGCCGTCGTTTCGTTGGTCGAGATCGAAAAGATCGAATTGCTTGAGTTTGCGTTTACCTCTCTCGAAGGATGGCAATGGATCTTTCTCGTCGCACGTTTATGGGTGGCACGGCCACGGCTGGGCTGGGCTTTGTGTTCGCAGGTTCCGGAAGCTTGGACGCGTTCGCCCGGCCGTCGTCGGCCCTCACCCGCACGGCCCGGGGGTACGGCCCGCTGATACCGGACCCGCAGGGGATTCTCGCGCTGCCGCAGGGATTCTCGTACAAGCTGATCGCGCGGTCAGGGGTCAGCCCGACAGCCGATGGCGTGCACCCCAGCGACCCCGACGGTATGGGTGTGTTCGAAGGCAGGAACGGTGGGTCGGTGCTCGTCACCAACCATGAGAACGGTGGTGGCGAGCCATTTCCGGTGACGGGTGCGCCAGAGCTCACCTACGATCCAGGCGCCATCGGCGGCACGTCGACCATCGTCGTCGACGGGAACGGCAACCGGGTGACTCAATACACCAGCCTCGCCGGCACCGACAACAACTGTGCCGGCGGAATCACGCCCTGGGGCACCTGGCTGACCTGTGAGGAGACCGAGCGCCGCGCCGGGCAAGCCGGAAACACCAAGAACCACGGCTACGTCTTCGAGGTCGACCCGGCCAGCCGGGACGCGAACCTCGGCAAGAGCGCGGTCCCGCTCACGTTCCTGGGCCGCTACTCCCACGAGGCGGTCGCCGTCGACCCGGGAACAAACACCATCTATCTCACCGAGGATGCCGGCAGTCCCAATGGACTCTACTTCCGCTGGGTCCCACCGGCCGGATTCGTCGGCGGCAAGAACGCCCTCCGCGAACTCGCGCTGAGCATCGGCGGCGGCAACGCCGGCCGGCTGCAGGCGATGACCTGCTACCGCGGCAGCCGCCACATCGAGGACCTCTCCGAGGCAACCAAGGTCGGCACCCACTACCGGGTCGAGTGGGTCGACGTGCCGGACCGGGATGCCGTCGAGGTGTCGGTTCGCAAGCAGTTCACGTCGGAGGAGATCACCAGGTCCCGCAAGCTCGAAGGCCAGTGGTGGGCCGACGGTGGTGTCTACTTCGTATCGAGCTTCGCCCGCCTCAGCGATGGCAGCAGAAACCCCCACGACGGACAGGTCTGGTTCTACGACCCCGAATCCCAGACCATCACGCTGAAGACCCTCTTCGGGCTGAACGCCACGCCAGAGACTGACGCGGGCAACTTCGACGGGCCCGACAACATCACCGTTTCCCCCCACGGCGGCCTGATCCTTGCCGAAGACGGCGAAGGCGTCCAGCACCTGGTGGGCGTCACCTCCCAAGGCAAGGCCTACCCGCTGGCCCGCAACCAGTACAACGACAGCGAGTTCTGCGGGCCCGCCTTCAACGCCGACGGATCGATCCTGTTCGTCAACATCCAGTCGCCAGGATTCACCCTCGCCATCACCGGCCCCTGGACCCGGCCCAGCAACGCCAGCGCAGACCACTAACGCAGGCGGCTGGTGCCGGGGTTCGCATCTGCGTGAGTCGCTCCGTCCCACCAGGCAAGCACCCGGGTGCCGTACAAGGTGAGCCACTTCGACGGCTCGCCGGGCGGTACGTCGATCTCGAATCAGACCTTGCCGGGATGGCGACGTTCCTGCAGCCAGGTGCCGTCCGCCATGCGGTGGTCAAGGAACCATTGAGCGATGCCCGAGACCTTTGCGCCGAGCCATGCTCCGTTCGCGAGCGTGTAGGCGTTTGATGCAGCAGTCCACCTCGCCGCCCCAGTACGGCAGATCGTCGTACGCCCAGCGACTGTTCGCGGCCAGCAGGTCTTCCGTGGCGCCCATCGCGGCCGCGTCAAGGCCCCATTCGCGGAGAGTGTTTCAGCGTCCACGTCGTAACAGTCCACGGCCGCCCCGCGTCCTCGGCCGCGGGAGTGTCGAAGTCGAAGTCATTCGGGAAGTGCGCTCCACCGGCCGGGGACGCCGGCCATCCAGCACACTGTCGAGCAGGACACAGCGCCGGACGTCTTCGGATCCCATCTCCGAGCACAACTGTGCGTTGACCGAACGAATGCACTGGGCGGCTATTTGCGCTACTCGCTTCTGGTGATCCGCCTGCGTGGCCGTGATCCCTCGGCGAGGCGACGTCCGCGCGGCGGGCAGGCTCAGCCCTGCAGCAGGGATTGGGCACCGTCGATCCACATTTCAGTGCCGCTGATGTGGCTCGCCTCGTCGGAGGCCAAGAAGGCGATGAGCTGACCGACCTGTTCGGCCGAGCCTGACTCCCCGCCGGTGAGAGGAATGTTGCCCTCGGGGTACTCGACGGGGATCTTGACGTCGTCATTTTGAGCGTTGGTATTGTCGGCGATCTCGGTGCTGATCGCACCCGGGCAGATCACGTTCACCCGAATCTTGTCCGGCCCCAGTTCCACTGCCAGCATCTTTGCTAGAGCCACCTGACCCGCCTTGCTGCTGGAGTAGGCCGACGCGCCGGAGTTGGAGAAGATCCGGGTGCCGTTCACTGACGAGGTAACGATCACCGAGCCTCCCCGGCGCCGCAGATGCGGGACGGCGTACTTGATCGTGGTGAAGGTGCCCACGAGGTTGATGTCGAGTGTGCTACGGAAGTCCGCCACGGTGAGATCGTCGATCCCGGCCCAGGTGCCGTTGACCCCGGCGTTGGCCACCACCACGTCGAGCTGTCCCCATTCCTTGACCGTGGCGGCGATCGCTGCGCGTACGGAGTCCTCGTCGCTCACGTCGCACGTTACGGTGATGGCGGTGCCGCCCGAGCTGCGGATCGCCTCGGCCACCTCGACGAGCTGATCAGGAGTCCGGCCGGCCAGCGCAACTTTGGCACCGCGGCGCGCCAACAACGTCGCCGCCGCCTGCCCGATACCCGATCCGCCACCGCTGATGAACGCCACCTTGTCCTGCATGTCGCACCTCACTCACTGTCCGGGGCTGGAGATGTTTGCCGTTGGGACAGGAATTGTGCACCACGATGCGTCACCGGATGCCGTCGGGTGCGTCCCGCCTCCCACCGCCGGTCTGTGGCGCACCCGAGGGCTGCCGCATCTTCGCGATCAGATGCTGCGCCAGGCAGGGGGCGATGCCGCAGGGACACGTTGCTCGGCGGCCGTCGCAGGCGATCCAGGGTGGCGCGCACACGGCGCGTCACGACGCGCAATCCTCCACCTGGATCCCAAAGACTGGGGGTGCGGCACCTCCGCGATCTGGGGTTACCCCTGCACATCGCTGCGGCTTACCGTGTGAACGAGTTGCCTCGTCGATCTGCGGTCTCCCCCGAGCGCGGTCCGAGCAACGGGCTGAACCGGTCGGCGCGTTACGACGGATGGCGCGCCGACCGCGCCGGCATGATCCTCCACCATCGGATCGCTTGACCGTTGAAACTTTTGGCTTACCTTGAGGTTCTGTTGAGCCAACATTGAGGTGGCCGCGACAGAGTTGTCTTGTCGAACCGGGGGGATCGACGAAGCAAGCGGCAGATGGAGTCCGGGGGAACAAGATCTGCCGCGACGCGGGTATCTGAAGAGCCACCACCAAACCCGCTGATCAACGATCAGCGAGTCTGATGGTGGCTTCTTGCTTCTCTCGAGTGCAGTGAGCGGGTTCTCACAGCGGCAGCGATAGCATTCGCGCCATGCCTGGGGCTGTGGTGGGAAGTCCGGCTGCGCGCATGGTGCACGGCTTCTCAGCCGGTGCCGACGCGGTGCTGCTCGGGATTTCGCCGGTCACATCCGGCTTGAGTGAGGTGCTCGTCGAAGCGGGCACGCGGTCTCCTCAGCGAGCCGTCGGGTTGGCTGGCCTGGCTGAGCTGGCCGGCGGGCGCGACGACGTACCGCTGGTGGTGGCCGCGGCGGACCTGGAGATCGCGTTACCAGCTGTGTTGGACCTGCTCGACCGCCCCGGCGTGCGGACGGCTGCCGTGGTGGCCGATCCGTACTCGGTGGAGATGCCACAGCCCGTCGATGGCGTGGACAACGCTGCGCTGGTGCGCGTCGGTGCCGACGGGTCGGCGATCGAGTCGGCGGGGACAGCATGGCACCAGGTGACCAACCCCAACCGGGTGTCGGTGGGGATCCTCCGGGTAGGGCCTGCAGATCGCCCGCGCGCCGCCGCAGTCTGGCGTGCAGCCGCGGGCTTGAATGACTCAGCGGATCTCGAGCCTTTCGACCTGGCGTTGCTGGCGCTGGTTCGGGCGGGCCTGTGGGTCGCGCCGGTACCGCTCGGCTACTTCGGGTGGCGGCGCGGCAGCGTGCGCCAGCCCGGCACGCCCGGGTCCGCGTGGCAGCAGCGGCTCCGGACCGCCAGTCGGGGCGGGGATGGCTTCTTCTCGAGCATGGTGCTGCGCCCGCTGTCGCGTCGCGGGACGGCGCTGGGGCTGCGGCATGACTGGTCGCCGAATGCGGTGACGCTGGTCAGTCTGGCCGTCGGGCTGGCGACCGCGGGACTGATCTGGTCAGGACAGCGGTGGGCCTGGGTGCTGGCCGCCGCGACCCTGCAGTTGGCGCTGGTGATCGACTGCATGGACGGGGAGATCGCCCGGTTCACCCGCCGCTTCTCCAGCCTGGGCGCGTGGCTGGACGGTGTCGGAGACCGGGTGAAGGAGTACGCCGTCTTCGCCGCCCTGGCTGCCGTGGCCACCCGGGACGGTCACGAATCGGGATGGCTGTTAGCGATCATCGCGATGACTGTGGTGACCGCGCGCCACCTGGAGGACCAGAGCTTCACCGACCAGCTGGCACCAACGCGCACCAGTGTGCCCGTGCAGCTCGACCTGTCCGAGCGGGTGGAGGGAAACGGGGAACGCACGACACTGGCCCAACCGTCCCCTGTCGCCGCGGTGAAATTCTGGGTGAAGAAGGTCATCCACGTGCCAATCGCGGAGCGGTATCTGGTGCTATCCGTCGGGTTGCTCCTGCTCTCGCCGGTCGGCGTGCTGGTTGCTGCCATCGCCTGCTCCGGATTTGCGCTGCTGTGGACCCAGGGGGGCCGGACTGTGATGGCGCTCCTTCGTCCGGCCGCCGGTCGGCCAGGTGCGGGTCCGCGGCGTGTCGCCGACGCCTGGCACCGGCAGCTGGATCTAGGCCCCTTGTGCGAGCTGGCCGCTCGTGCGGGCCGGCTGCCGTTCACGTTCGGGTTGGCCCTCACGGTGCTGATCTGGCTCGGGGTCATCGCCACCGTGTGTGCCGGCTGGGTTTGGGTGTCGCTGGCACTAGCCGTCGCGGCTGCTGCCAGCTTGGGGATGAGCTGCCGTCCGCCCGTGACGAGCGGCTGGGCCTGGCAGGCGCTGCCGCTGGTGTGGTGTGCGGAAGCTGCCGTGTTTGCCGCCGTGCTGTCACGGGCACCTGTGGGCGGTTGGGTCTTCATGTTCCTGGCCGTGGTGGCGTACCGCAGGTATGACCTGATCTATTCGATCAAGTTGGTCAGCGCCGCGCCCGGTCCCCGAACCGGCGCGCTCGGTGGCGGACCGGATGGACGGATGGTGGCCCTGACCCTGGTGCTGGCGCTCAGTGGGACGCTGACCGCGGACCCTGTCGGCTGGCTGCGGCTCGCCCTGGCCGCAGGTGCCGGGTACTGTGCGGTGGTCTATCTCGCAGAGTCGGTACGGCAGTGGTGGCCGGCGGTGCGACACGAAAGAGGAACGAGGACGTAGTGAATCTGGGCAGGCTCGCCGACGAACTCTTCGACGCCGTCATCTTCGACATGGACGGCACGCTGATCGACTCCACCCCCGCGGTCGACCGAGCCTGGACGACCTGGGCCCTCGAGCACGGTCTGACGCGCGAGCACACTGCGGGGTACCACGGTGTGCCGTCGGCGGGCGTGGTCCGGGCGGTGCTGCCCGAGCACCTGCACGACTCCGCCCTCGACCGGATCAACGAGCTCGAGCTGGCCGACGTCGATGACATCATCGTCCTCCCCGGCGCGGCCGAGGCCCTGGCGTCGCTGGCAGAGGGCAAGAGTGCGATTGCCACGTCCTGCACCGTCCCGCTGGCTCAGGCGCGCATTGCCGCTGCCGCACTCATTCCGCCGTCGGTGCTGGTGACAGTTGACGACGTCCAGCGAGGCAAGCCGCATCCGGACCCGTTCCTGGAGGCGGCCCGCCGCCTTGGCGTCGACCCGAAGCGCTGCCTGGTGGTCGAAGATGCGCCGAAGGGGCTGTTGGCGGCGAAGGCTGCTGGGTGCTTCACGCTGGCGGTGATCACCACCACGCCCGTCGAGGAGCTGGACGCCGACGCGGTGGTGCCCAACCTCGCGGCTGTTCGGTTCGAGACCGTGGAGGGCGGGATCCGGGTCGTGCCGGCGCCCGCTTCACAGCCAGCAGACGGCTAGCCGGTCTTGCGGCGGAAGACCCGCTTGGACTCGACCGGCCCGTGGGCGTGCACCGGGGGCTGGTCGCTATCGATGTGGTCCTCGCCGCGGCGGCCCTTCTTGGCCTCCAGCGCCTCCCGGAACTTGCGCTTGGTCGCTTCCTCGGCAGTCTCTTCGGCCGGCGGCTGAGAGTCTTGGTTAGCGGTCATGGTGCCATTCTTACCAGGTTCTTCGCTGTCCCGATCATGGCTACTCCTGGGCTTGAGTCGACCACGGTTGAAGCAGGACTGTGAACGACCAGCGCACGAGGACTCGCTCGGGCAGACTGTGGCAGAGCAGTCTGCAGGGGAAAGGGAGCCGGATGTCACGTTTAGTGGTGAGCTTATTGCCGTCATCGTTCACCGCTGCTGCGCTGAGCGTGCAGCCATGCTGATCTTCTCGATGGGCGTCTCGGTGGACGGCTTCATCACCGACCGCGAGGGTTGGTTCGGATGGACAGACGTTACTGAGGAGCAGTTTCTTTTCCACATCGAGCAGGTGCGCGAACTCGGCGGCTATCTGTGTGGCCGGAGGCTCTACCAGACCATGCTGCCATGGGAGACGGATCCCTCGATGCGCGACAACGAACTCGGGGTGGCGTTCGCCGACGTTTGGTGCGCTCTCCCGAAGGTCGTCTTCAGCCGCACGCTCGACAGGGTTCAGGGCAACGCCCGGCTCGCTCGGGCGTCGGTGACCGAGGAGGTCGCTGCCGCCCAGGACGCGACCGACAAGGACATCTCGATCGGCGGCGCCGGCCTGGCCGCGGCGGCGATCGAGCTCGGCCTGGTCGATGAGCTGCGCATATTCCGCCATCCGATTGTCCTCGGCGGCGGCACGCCCTTCCTGCCCCCGGTCACCGAAGCGATTCGGCTGGACCTGATCGAGACCAGGACCTTCGACTCGCACGTGATCTACGAGCGCTACGGGCGCGGCCGCCAGATCACCCGAGCTGGGTCATCTCCACGGTGACGAACATCTTCGACGACCCACCGGAGTACGTACCACGCAGCGGCGCGACGTCGCCGTAGTCGCGGCCGTGCCCCACCCGGACGTAGTGCTCGGACAGCCGCTGCTGCACGGTCGGGTCGAAGGCCACCCAACTGCCGCACCACCACTCGACCCAGGAGTGGCTCTCACCGGTCACTTTCACGTTGGGCTGATCGTCATCGCCCGGGTGCAGGTACCCGGACACGTACCGGGCCGGCATCCCGATCAGCCGCAGCGCCCCTAAAACGACGTGGGTGTAGTCCTGACAGACACCGAACCCGCCGTCCCAGACCTCGCGCGCGGTGCTGGTCACCGACGTCGAGCCGCGCTTGTACGTCAGGTGCTCGGCGACCTTGCGGCAGACATCCAAGGCTGCCAGCCGTGGCGGGTTGTCGGCGGCAGACTCCTTGGCCAGCGTCGCGAGCTCCTCGCTCGGCTCGGTCCGAGTGCTGGTCGACAGGAAGTCCGCCATGGAGTCGATCACCTTGCGGTCGTACAGGGCGTCCCAACCCACATCGGCGGCTCCGACCCGCATCTCCTCGTCCCACGGGTCATAGTCCCCGCGGGTCTCGACGACCGCTTGGGCGTGCACGGTCAACCGCTCGTGCGGCTCGTGCACCTCGAAGGTGGTGACGTTCGTCCCCCAGTAGTCGATGTAGCCGAAGCTCCAGGCCTGCGGCTCGATCGTCACCCGGCTGGTCCACACCGTCTGGTGCTGCGTGGTGGCCGGCACCATCCGGGCCTCGTTGTACGACGACGCGACCGGCGACTGGTAGCGGAAGCCGGTGGTGTGGTTGATGCTGAGGCGCATGTCAGCGGGTTCCTTCCGTAATCCATGCGCGCGGGTCTTCGGCCGCGAAGAAGCTGGTCGCGACGGTCTGGGTGACGCGGGCGCAGCAGTCCTGCACGGCGCTCATCTCCTTCTCGAGATTGGCGAGCAGCTCACTCATCCGGGCGTACTCCAGGTGCGCCCGCAGCCGCCCCAGCTCGCGAGTGGCGTCGGCGGCCTGGGACGCCGAGGGGTTCGCCTGCACCACCGCCGACAGGCAGTGGATCGAGGCAGTCAACCCGTGCATCAGCGAGCGGGGGAACCGAGCGTCGAGGATCAGGAACTCCGCCGCCTCCTGGTCGGCGTGAAAGCCGCGGTACGTCCTCAGGAAGGCGTCATGCCCGCCGCATCCGCGCAGCACCGACGGCCACTGGGTACCTCCGGTGGTGAGAGCCGCCGAGGCGACCATCCGCGACGTCATGTCGACCTGTTCCAGGCTGCGTCCCAGCAGCAGGAACTGCCAGCCGTCGTCGCGCATCATGGTGTTGCGGGCGATCCCGGTGAACAGCGCGCTGCGTTCGCGGGCCCAGTCCAAGAACGTGTGCGCCCGGGTGGACCGGAACCGGCCGGACGGCAGCTGGTGGAACGTGGTGTTGATCGACTCCCACAGGTCCAGCGGGATCACCTCCCGGGCGCGGCGGGCGTTGTCGCGAGCGGCTGCCCAGGCGGCCACGATCGAGCTCGGCTCGGTGCGGTCGTACCCCAGCACCCGCAGCAGGTCCTCATGGGTGGGGTCCTTGACGTGGTCGATGCTCATCAGGGCGAGCAGGTTGCGGCAGGCGTCGACCTCCGCGGACGTGTTGTCCTCTACCAGAACCCGGAGGTGCGTCTGCAGCAGCCGGGCGGTGTCGTCGGCGCGCTCGACGTAGCGGCCGATCCAGAACAGGGACTCGGCGATCCGGCTCAGCATCGGCAAGTTCCCGCCTGCTGCTGCTGTTCCTGCTGGCCGCGACGGCCGAGCGGCGGCAGCGGGCGCAGTGCACTCATCGGCCGCATCACCGTGAGCGGTACGGGTGCCGGCTTCGGCGGCGGAATCTCCGCTGCCAGCACCTCCTCAGTTACCGGTTCTGGATCAGGCAGCAGCAGAGCCGGCTTGTGTAGCGGCGCGCTCAGCACCCAGGTGTCCTTGCTGCCACCGCCCTGGCTGCTGTTCACCACCAGCTCCCCTTCCGGCAGCGCGACCCGGGTAAGCCCACCTGGCAGCACCCAGATGTCCTCGCCATTGTTGACCGCGAAGGGCCGCAGGTCGACGTGCCGAGGCGCCAGGTGGTCCTCGATCAGTGTGGGTACGGTTGACAGCTGGACCAGCGGCTGCGCGATCCAGCCGCGCGGGTCCGCGGTCACGCGTCGGCGCAGCGCCTCAAGCTCGCTCCGGCTGGCGCGGGGGCCGATCACGATGCCCTTGCCGCCGGAGCCGTCCACCGGCTTGACGACCAGTTCGTGCAGCCGGTCCAGCACCTCCTCCAAGGCCTCCGGCTCCTCCAGCCGCCAGGTGTCGATATTGCCGATGATCGGCTCGGCTCCGAGGTAGTAGCGGATCAGGTCGGGCACATAGGTGTAGATCAGCTTGTCGTCGGCGACGCCGTTGCCGATGGCGTTGGCCAGCGCGACTCCGCCGCTGCGTACCGCGTTGACCAGCCCTGGGACGCCCAGCATGGAGTCGCTGCGGAAGTGCACCGGATCGATGAAGTCGTCGTCGATGCGGCGGTAGATCACGTCAACCCGACGCAGGCCGGCGGTGGTCCGCATGAATACCCGGCCGCGTCGGCACTCCAGATCGCGGCCTTCGACCAGTTCCACTCCCATGGTGCGCGCCAGCAGGGTGTGCTCGAAGTAGGCCGAGTTGTACACGCCCGGGGTCAGCACCACCACGGTCGGGTCGTCCACTCCCGGCGGCGCGGCCCTGCGGAGCGCCGTCAACAACCGCTGCGGGTAGCCGGCCACGGGCCTGATGCGCTGGTTGCTGAAGGCGTCGGGGAGGGCATTGACCATCGCGCTGCGGTTCGTCATCACGTACGAGACGCCGCTGGGCACCCGGACGTTGTCCTCGAGCACCCGCACGTCACCCTCGGGGGTGCGGACCAGGTCGACCCCCGCTACGTGCACCCGGACGCCGTTCGACGGCTGCGCACCCCAGACAGCGCGGTGGTAATGCGTGGAGGAGGACACCAGGTGGCGGGGGATCACGCCGTCGGAGATCACCTTGCCGTCGGAGTAGACGTCGGCGAGGAACGCCTCCAATGCCCGGACGCGCTGAGCGACCCCGGTTTCGATGGTCTCCCACTCCGCTGCTGCGATCACCCGGGGGACCAGGTCCAACGGGAACGGCCGCTCCACGCCACCGACGTCGAAGGTGACGCCGGCCTGGGTGTAGCTGCTGGCCAGTGACTCGGCGATCCCCCTCAGTTCATCCGACGTCGCGGTCCGCAGCGCGGAGTGCACCGCCTGGTACGACGGCCGGATCGTTCCCTCGTGGTCCACCATCTCGTCGAACGCCACGCCCGGGTGGTAGTGCGAGAAAACGTCCGCCATAGCGTGAGCGTACTCACTCCGGCGTTACCGCGACGTTAAGGATGGAGGCGCTCGGACGGTCCTCGATAGGGTGGTGCGGTGCCTGACCCGACTGCAGCCTCCCTCGAGGAGTTCGGCCCCGACGTCTCCGAGCAGACCCGCGTCCGCTCCGAGAAACGCGCTCGGCTGCTGGCCGAAGGACGCCAGGCGTACCCAGTGTCGGTGCCGCGCACCCACAGCCTTCGCGAGGTACGGGAGCGCTGGGGTCACCTGGGGATGGGGGAGGAGACCACCGACGTTGTAGGCGTCACCGGCCGCGTCGTGCTGGCCCGCAACACCGGCAAGCTGTGCTTCGCCACGCTGGCCGAGGGCCTCTCCCAGGACGACTCCGGTGTCCGGCTGCAGGTGATGGTGTCGCTCGCCGAGGTCGGCGAGGAGTCGCTGGCGGCCTGGAAGGCTGACGTCGACCGCGGCGACTTCGTCTTTGTCGAGGGGCGGGTGCTGTCCTCGAAGAGGGGGGAGTTGTCGGTGATGGCCACCCGGTGGGAGATGGCGTCCAAGGCGCTCCGGCCGATGCCGAACCTGCACGGCGAATTGTCCGACGAGACCCGGGTACGGCAGCGCTACGCCGATCTGACCGTACGCGAGGCCGCGCGGGACATGGTGCGGACACGGGCGGCCATCACGCGCAGCATTCGGGAGACGCTGCACCGGGACGGGTACCTCGAGATCGAGACTCCCGTCTTGCAGCTGGTCCACGGTGGCGCCCATGCGCGGCCGTTTCGGACGCATCTGAATGCGTTCGACATCGACATGACGCTGCGGATCGCATTGGAGCTGTTCCTCAAGCGCGCGGTCATCGGAGGCGTCGAGCGGGTCTACGAGCTCGGCAGGATCTTCCGTAACGAGGGGATCGACTCCACCCACAGCGCCGAGTTCACCATGCTCGAGGCGTACCAGGCGTGGGGCGACCAGCACACCATCGCTGCGCTGATCCAGCAGATAATCCTCGACGCCGCCGACCAGCTCGGCTCACGGCAGATCGATACCGCCGCCGGTGTCATCGACCTTGACGGGCAGTGGCGCTGGCTCGGCGTCTACCCCGGGTTGTCGGAGGCACTGGGCGTCGAGGTGACGCCGCGGACGAGTCCGGATGAGCTGCGGGCGATCGCCGACAAGAGCCAGGTAGCCATCGACCCCGCCTGGGGGGCGCAGAAGCTGGTGGTGGAGCTGTTCGGTGAGCTCGTGGAGCCCACGTTGATCCAGCCGACCTTCGTCTGTGACTATCCACCGTCAGCGCAGCCGCTGGCCCGTCCCCACCGCAGCGACCCCGACCTGATCGAGGCGTGGGACCTGATCATCGGCGGGATGGAGCGTGGCACCGGGTTCTCCGAGCTGATCGACCCGGTCATTCAGCGTGAGCGGCTGACCGCCCAGTCGCTGGCAGCGGCCGCCGGGGATGTGGAGGCGATGCAGTTGGACGAGGACTTCCTCGCCGCACTGGAGTTCGGGGCGCCACCGATGGGCGGGCTCGGGCTGGGCATCGACCGACTGGTGATGTTGTTCACCGGCGTCGGCATCCGGGAGACGATCCTGTTCCCGCTGCTCAAGCCCGGCGGCTGATGCGAACCGAGCCAGAGGAGATGACATGAAGGCAAGCCAGCTCACCGACGTGGTGACCGCGCACGGGGAGGGTCCGGTCTACTGCGCGCGCTGGGCCGGACCACGGTGGGTGGACATGATCGCCGGCGACATCATGGAGTTGGCCGACGACGGCTCGGTGCATCGTTTTCACGTCGGCTCGGTGGCTGCGGTGATCCGTCCTCGTTCCCGGGGTGGCCACGTCGTGGTCGGTGAACGTGGGCTGCTGCTGGCCGACGGCGACGCGCTGGACTCGCCCCTGCGCGCCCTGCCGGAGGTGTGGACCGACGAGTCCGTACGGATGAATGAGGGTGGCTGCGACCCGGCAGGAGAGCTGTATGTCGGTTCGATGTCGTACGACGCTCACGAGGGTGGCGGAAGGCTCTATCGCTTCAGCCCGGATGGGCAACCGAGTGTCGTGCTGGAAGCTGTGACGATCTCCAACGGCCTGGACTGGAGCCCGGACGGGTCGCTCGCCTACTACAACGACACCGCGGTGGGACGCACCGACGTCTTCGACTGGAGCCCGCTCGCCGGACTGACCAATCGGCGGCCGTTCGTCACTCCTGCCGGGAGTGGCGGGCCAGACGGGCTCACCGTCGATGCCGAGGGCGGTGTCTGGGTGGCCTTCTACGGCGGATCTGCGGTGCGCCGGTACGACCCCGACGGCCGGCTCGATGCTGTCATCGAGCTCCCGGTCAGCCAGGTCACCGCCGTCACCTTCGCCGGCCCGGACCTGGACCGCCTGGTGATCACCACCTCCCGAGAAGGCATGGGCGAGTCGGCCGAGTCACTTGCGGGGGCGCTCTTCACCGCCGAACCCGGTATCCGGGGACGCTCCGTGCTGAGCTACGCCGGCTAGGACGCGGTCGGAGCCGGTTGAGGAAGGACGAGGGCATGCTGACCGAAGGCTCGCCTGAGGACCTGCCGGAGGCGACTGCGGTGGAGTCGAGTGGAGCGCGCGACGGCGATGTGCTGCCGCTGTGGGAGGCGACCAAGACCTGGTTCGCGATCTCGCTGCAAACCTTCGGCGGACCGGCTGGGCAGATAGCGGTCATGCAACGCACCCTGGTTGAGGACAAGCGCTGGATCGGGCAGCGCCGGTTCCTGTTCGCGCTGAGCTACTGCACGCTGCTGCCTGGCCCGGAGGCACAGCAGCTTGCCACCTACATCGGCTGGCTGCTGAACGGCGTTCGGGGCGCCTTGATCGCCGGCATTCTGTTCGTGCTTCCTGGCGTGGTCGCACTTCTTGCGCTGTCTGGCATCTATGTCGCCTACGGCGACATTAGCCTCGTCGAGGCGGTTTTCCTCGGACTGGCGCCGGCCGTGATCGCCATCGTGGTGCAAGCGGTGATCAAGGTCAGCCGGCGCGGCCTGGGTCACCCGTTGCTGGGCGCCCTGGCCGTCGCCTCCTTCCTCGCGTTAGCCCTCTTCCAGGTTCCGTTCCCTGCGGTGGTCCTCGGGGCTGGCGGGATCGGTTGGTTGTTGGGTCGCTGGAAACCTGCGGTGATGGAGCCCCGAACCAGCGAAGCCGATGATGGACCGCCGCCGCTGATCAGCGACGACGCGCTGCACACTGAACGGCCGTCAGGTCGGCGAGCCGCCACCATCTTGGTCATCGGGCTGATGGTCTGGGCCGTCCCGGTGTTCGTGGCCGCCCTCGCGTTCGGCGGTGGCAGTGTGTTCGTGGACCAGGGCCTGTTCTTCTCCGGGGCGGCGCTGGTCACGTTCGGGGGCGCGTACGCGGTGCTGGCCTATGTGGCACAGCAGGCGGTCAACGTGTACGGCTGGCTGGCTCCCGGTGAGATGGTGCGCGGTCTGGCGCTGGCCGAAACTACCCCTGGTCCGCTGATCATGGTGGTCCAGTTCGTCGCCTTTCTGGGTGCGTTCCGCGACCCCGGCAGCCTGAATCCCTGGCTCGCCGCTGTTCTGGCCGCTCTGCTGACGACGTGGGTGACCTTCGTGCCGTGCTTCCTGTTCATCCTGTTGGGCGCCCCGTACGTGGAACGGCTCCGGCATAACCGGGCGCTGGCGGCGGCGCTGACCGGGATCACCGCAGCCGTTGTGGGGGTGATCGCCAATCTCGCGACCTACTTCGCCGTGCACACCCTCTTTCGAACCACCCGGCCGGTGAATGCGGGGCCGGTGGCTTTCGATGTGCCGGTGCCCTCGTCCCTGCAGGTCGGTGCGCTGGGCATCACCGTTCTGGGGTTCCTGCTGATCTTTGGGGCCAAGTGGGGTGTGCTGCGCACTCTGGGGGCGTGCGCGTTGGCCGGCATGGCGGTGTACGTGGTGGGGTTCTTCCTGTGACGAACAGGTCAATCGCAATTGGCCGCTGGTGTTTTGATGCGGGGAGGCGCTTGTCTTCAGATATCGAAGACGGCCAGATGCCGCGCGCACGCGCCAATCTCTTCCGCCACCACCTGGTGGGTTGGATCGGTCAGGTAGGAGTCGCGCGCCTGGGCGCTCTCGAAGGTCACGACGAAGCCGTAGTCGTACCCGCTCTCGAGTCCTTCCGGGCTCGACGAATGGCCCTCTACGACGCTGAGAATTCCGTTGATGCTTTTCCGGAAGTCTCGGATGGCTGGTCTGATCGCGTCTTCGACGGCTCGCGCGCGACCGTTCTGCCACGACACCAGAACAATATGGGTTACCTGAGGCACCCGCGCCACTCTATTGCCGAGAACTTTGCCGGAGAACCGCGTCTTACAAAGGCGCGGCAGAGCGTCGAAGTGGCGGGCGCCATGTGCCAGCGCGCCCTGGAGCGCCGTTTGCCGGGCTCGACCCGCAAGGCTGACTGTGACAAGCCCGCTCATCGCCAGTTGCGGCATCCGACGCACTGCTGAAGCAGCCTGGGACAGAGGAGGGTCGCCTGTTGGCATCCCGGCTCCAGCGGACTTCTGCCCGGATGTCTCGTCGGGCGCGAGTATGTGTCGGCGGGCCACGGCCTTATGGACCTCGACGTTCTTACGGAAATCGCAGGGTATTGTCCGACCCGAATGCTGGGATAGGACCCGATCGGGAATGGCCCTGGTGTAGCACCGTCCCCGATTACTTTATCGACCCCGATGGGACGGTGGAGTGCCTGGATTGGTGCTAGGAATCCGAACATGAAGCTGGCTATAGCAGCTCCGTCTGCGATCTGATCCGCGAGGACTTTGGCAGTCGCGGCTAGTTTGTACCGTGCCCGAGTGCTCGACGACAGCGCTGCAGATCGCAACCTCTGACGCCTGAGAGGCGTACGGAAATCACCTCTGGATCACGTCAACCGAGGTCGAGCCCGAACCTTGCGGCGACTGATGCCGCCGGCGACAGCTCCAGCAGTCCTTTGATCTGACGGTTCAGCACGTTTTGCCCATGGACGTTCTCCAGCCACATCGGGAACCGGGTGGAAGGAAGCACCACCTCCCGATCGGGGTCAGTGCGGAGCTTGGTGTGGTTGAGGCCCATAACGAACTGGCCGTCGGCTAGGCCGCCTCGGCGCACCCTGGTCAAGAAATGCGGCTGGGCGTGCATGTAGGAGAAGAAGCGGTCCTCTACCCGCTGGACCCCGTGGGTGAACGCTATCCAGAAGTCGTCGAGGTCCCGGTTGGCGAGCACGGCCCGGGCGTAGGTGTCGGCGTCGCTGATGTAGTTCAAGGCGATGGCGTCGTCGTTGTCCAGGCGGGTGCTGGCGATGTAGTCGAATCGGTTCGCCATCCGAGACAGGGCCCGACGCAGGGGCAGCAGCTGGTGGTCGCCTTCCTCCTGCCAGACGGGCGTGATCCACGGGTGCTCTTCCAGCATGCCCACGATGTCGGCTACAGCCTCGCGGTCGGTGCCGTCGAAGGCGATGAACCAGCCGTCTGGACGCTTCTTCTGTTGCAGCAGCGACGGAAGGCAGACGGTGGCGAACTGGTGGGCCCTGTCCTCGAGCCAGGTCCGGTACTTCTCCGCGTCCTCTAATCCGCGCTGTTCGCGGTGGGCCCGGACGTTGTACCGGGTCACGACCACGTGACCAATATCCGCGTCACAGGTGGCCGGGTAGACGCCATCGCTCAGCAGCACCCCGGCATCCTACCCGGATGCCACTGTCGTCAACCTGCGGTCCCGCGCCACAGGTCCGCCTCCTCACCCCGTACACCATGGGTCGAGGACCAGCGTGTTGCTGGACTCGTGTGGGTCGACCAATCGAGACTGCTGTCATGCTGCCTCACTCATCGGCGTGGTTAGCGCGATGGCGAGCGGAGCAGTACTACTTCGTACGGGATCTGGCCTGCGGGCCCAGCCGGGAACCGCTACCTCGCCGAGGTCGAGACCTAGTTGCCCTGAGAGTCACAAGTGTTCCGCCAGCCGTCCGTCCTGCGAAACTTGCAACTTCTAGGAACGACCCGCGCGGCGGCCCAGGCTCGCGGTGGAAAGAGCAACCGGGAAGCCGGCGGAGTAACCGGTCGGAGATGGGACGCTCGCTATCGGGGCCGATGATTTATGGTGCTACATCGGGTCTGACCCAGTATGGCTTTTCAACGTCTCCTGGCCCAAGCAGTCGTCACCGATCTTGAGGTCGCTGAGCAGTGGTACACCACCTTGCTGGGCGGCGAACCGCAGGCCCGCCCGATGGACGGGCTGCTGGAGTGGCACTTGGCTGGCACTTTCGGCGTCCAGGTTTGGCTCGATCCGGCCCGAGCAGGCAAGAGCGCCATGGTGATCGATGAGTCTGATCTAGACGCGCTTGCGGCCAGACTCACCGGAGATGGTCTTGACCATGGCGGCCCGCAGCCAGGCGGCGGCGCCAGGGTGTTGATCCTCTGCGACCCGGACGGCAATCAGGTAGTCATCAGCGGCCAGTGAGCGGCTCGGAGCGGCGGCAGTGCCCAAGCCGAGCCAGACCTCGGCAGCAGGCTCGGCTGCCGGAATCGTTAGCGCAGCGGACCCACGCAGAGGCCGATCGTCGTACACGCCGTGCGGCGCCTCGTCAGAACGGAATCGACACCGCCAGCAGGCCAGATCCGGGCGCGCGGCCGGACAGGGTGCGGACAAACTGCACGGCGTCGAGGCTGAGTTCCTCTCCAGCCGTCCCCACCGACGAGCTGCCGCCGGCGGGGCCGGTGAGGTTCAACGTGAACGGGGCGCCGTGGCGGACGGCCCACTCGGCCACCACATCGGCGACTAGAAAGCCGTCGTGGTCGGGGGTGAGGGCCAGGGGGCGTCCGGTGGCTCGTGCGGTGTCGATCCGATGCATCCAGGTGTCCCGGGTGAGGATAAGGAAGCTGCGTCCAGCTCGGCGGCGCGAGCCCGTGGACGCGGCCACCGCTCAGGTCTGATCTCGAAAACTCGACCGTCCACGATGCGGTCGAGAAGTATTTCGCCCGGCACACGCACCCTCTGGAACTCGGGATCGCGGCAATGGGTCGCGGCCGCTCAGAGAGAGGGTCGGCGAATGCGTCTGACACGAAGGATGGCGATGGCTTGGGTCGGCGCCGCAGCGACGGTGGCGATGATTGCAGGTGGCGGTGCACCGGCATCGGCGGATCCACCGGGGGAGAAGGAGCCGGTGCAGACCACCCCCGCCCGTCCCGATCCGACCTTCCCGGCCAAGGAGAAGGCCGCCAGCGAGCACGTGGTGTCCAGCCCGTCATCGAGAGCAGCGCTGGCGAAGATTCAGAAGCGAATCGCCGCCGATGTCGCCAAGAACGGCACGACATACACCTTCGGCACTTACGCCGATCCGGCTACTGGTGCCGTTGTGGTCGACACCGACGCCCCAGACAGCGTGCTCGACCCGCTGATCGACCTGTCCAGCGACGAGAATCTCAACAGCATCAAGGTGAAGGTCAACAAGGGCAAGGTCAAGGACGCATGGAACCGCCGCGACGACACGGCGCCGTACTACGGCGGCGGTGGCCTCCTCGCCTCCAATGCACTGTGCTCGGCCGGCTACGCGGTGATGAACTCCGTCGGGACACGATTCATGGTGACCGCCGGGCACTGCTATGCCAACGGCACCCCGGTGCAGACCGAGTCCAACCTGCGCACGGTCGGTACGGTGTCGAACCGGGCACTGGCCTCGCTGGGGTCGGGACCGGTGGATATGGAGTTGCTGGGCGGGCAGTCCTACGCGGGCCGCGTCTTCAGCGGCGGCGTGACCAGCACGACGAGCAACCCGGTCGTCGCTGCCGGAGACGCCGTCGTCGGCTACAACGGCTATTGTCACAGCGGCCGGACCACCGGCGAGCAGTGCGGCCACACCGCGACAAGTGTGACTGCGCAGGTCTGCACCGCGACGGGCTGCAAGTCCCCGGTCATCGCCTACACCGGCGGCACGATCCAGCAGGGCGGCGACTCCGGTGGCGCCTTCTACGCCAAGGACGGCAACTCGGGTGTGTGGATCCGCGGCCATGTGATCGCATCGAGCTCCACTACGGGCTATGTCGAGAAGTGGACGAAGGTGGCGAGCCGTTACGGCGTCTCCATCGTGACCGGGTGATCCAGCCGCGGCCTTGAGGCACGCACTGAACGCTCGGCGCACTTCGGGGCGCCGAGCGCTCTCGTCGCCGCGCGGACTCAGCGCAGGACGAGCGGGCGCGGGTCGCCGATGGACTCACTGGCGGTGCCGTCGTCATGGTTCAGCACCACGCGGACGTACAGGTCATAGCGGCCAGCCGGCAGCACGGCTTCGCCGGGATCTCCGTCGTCGCAGGTCAGCAGGCTGACCTGGGCCGGCAGCGTGACGGACTCGTTTGCCTCGAGCCGAAGCCTTCTGCCGACGAGATCCTGCGGCAAGGGCTCGGAGACGATGATCCCGTCGCGCACCAAGAAGGCGTCCGCGGTCGGTGTGATGACCCCGCTGACCGAGCCGGTGCGGCCTACGACCTTCACTGTGCCCGGCACCGGCTGCTTTCCGGAGACCACACTCGCCGGGAACCGGGCCGTCAGGCCGAGCTCGGCCGGTGGCGGGGCCTCGAATCGGGCACCGCAGCCCAGCGCCGGTGGCGTGCCCGGCGACGACATATCCACAGTCGCCCCTCTCTCGGGTATCGGCGTCGGATCACCCTGGGTGACCGCCCCCGCACACCCGGCACCGAGCATGATCAGCACCACCGAGAACGCGCAGATGCATCGAGGCACGGCCGGTCCAGTCCACATCGATCCTCCAGGCCGCGGGGTGGTGGCTCGGGGCCGTCGTGCCCATGGTACCGCCAGTGCCAGACTCGGACTCTCGACGAAACTAGCGGTAGCGGTTGCACCAGTGATGGCGTCGAGGGTTCGTGCAAGCTCTAGAGGTGGGCTTTCTCCGGAAGGTGAAACCCGCAAGTACCCCAAGCATTCCGCAGTCGGTCCCCTGCGGGTACGCGGGCGCTCCTCCCGATCAGGCCGCGCTCAGCTGCTTCGTCTCGACAGGGAAGAATGCCTCCGTGCAGCCAGTGCTTGTGGTGATCGGCGGCTTGCCCGCGACCGGCAAGTCGACGATCGCGGCGGCGCTCGCCACCGAGACGGCGACACCCTACATTCGCGTCGACCGGATCGAGCAAGCGATCGTGACCTGGTCGACCCTGTCTCACCCAGTTGGACCGGTCGGCTACGCAGTGGCGCACCAACTCGCGATCGAACAGCTCAAGCTGGGCCTGGATGCCATCGTCGAGTGCGTCAACCCCGTCCAGGTGACGCGCGATGCCTGGCCAGCTACGGCGTCGGTTGCCGGCGCCACCCTGGTGGAGGTGGAGGTGATCTGTTCCGACCCGGCGGAGCATCGCCGCCGGGTGGAGCATCGAGCAACCGACGTAGACGGCCTGGTGAAGCCGACCTGGGCCGAGGTCGTCAATCGGGAGTACGAACCCTGGAACAGAACGTGCGTCACGGTTGACTCCGCCACAACCCCGGTTGCGTCCGCTGTACAACAGATCAGGGCGGCGGTCCTCGCAGCACGGTCCGCGCGCGGGCAGTCAGGGCGCCACTGAGCGCTGTGCAACACCGACATCAAGCCTTCGATCCACAGCACGCCAGTGGTGATGCTGCTGGCTGCGCCGTTGAGGTGTCGGCCTCCGGCGACGCTGGTCCTCCTAGGACGGATGGCTCGCGGACACGCTGTATCCCAGACGGGCACACCGTGGTCCTCGCCGACGTCGATGAAGTCGTGGCCATGGTTGGGGCGCCGGGCGCCGGCGCGGCGGGGCGCGGATTGAGGCGCTCCAGGGAACGTTCCTCTGACGGGTCTTCCGTCCGACCGGGAGTCGGTCCTCGATTGGTCGCCTAGAACGATCGCGGCGGGCTGACGTTCTGGACGCCAAGGTAGTGAGCCAGAACTCGCTCGACTTTGCCGAGTTCGTCTCGGTTGAGGAAGTCGACAGGGTCGCCTGCGACGAACTTGATTTCGATTCGATCGGCCCAGGTCAATTCGGTACCCATTAGGGGTCGGCTGCTGGGTGCGGCCCGCAGAAGCGCGTCCCGCATGAGGTCGGTCTGCCTGCTCCGCACGCGGCTCGGTCTGCGTGCTTCGCCGCACCCAGGGTCGCTCTGCGTGCGTCCCGTACGACGGTCGAGGAGGCTGGCTGGTTGAGGCTGCCCGCCTTGGTCGACGTGCCGCACCCGTTCGATCTGTGACAGCACGACAGGCTGCGAAGCACTGAAGTCCTTGAGCGGTCGGCCCCTGGTGTTCCGTTGGCCGGCCGTCTACTGCGTGCCTTCCGGATAACGGTCGCTTGACCGCGTCGATGGTCGGCATGCGGCAACGCCCGCCCCTCGATTCGCCGTTGCGTAGCCTTTGCTCGGGTGGCGACGAAGGTCGAACGGCGGGCCCAGCCGACCGGTCGCCTCCGGCAGTAGCCAGGGTGGCTAACAATCAACAACGAAGACTGGCCGCAAGCAGCCCGGCCGCCTCCTGGTTCGCACGGTCTCATGTCAGTCCTGTGCGTCGAGTAGGAGCGTGGCGAGCGGCTCCAGTGTGGTCACGAGCTCATCGAGCTCGTCCGCCTCCAGGCTCTCGTAGGGCTTGGCTGCGAGGTCGTCGGTGAGCGCCTCGACCCGCTGTTTGACGGCGCGACCCAGTTCGCTCAGCCAACCGTCATCCCCGATCAGGCCGCGATCGCGCATGCCGTCGATCACGGCGGCGATCTGGACGGCTGGGAGCTGATGGAGGCGCCCGAATCTCTCCGCCGGCACGTTCATGTCCAGGGCCAGGAGGACGTGAGCCTCGAGGCGGCCGACACCCTCGACCATGAGGGCCGCGATGTGCCCGTCGCCACGATGCTCTCGAAGCAGGGAAGCTGCATGAAAGAGGCGGGCCACCACGCCATCGGGAATCGGGATCGCGCGCAGCGCGGCGTACATCGGTCGACCCTCGGACGGTGCGCTGGTCGCCGCCTTGATCAGCAGCTCAGCGGCGCGGGCAAAGGCGGGATCCTCGACGTGATCGCCGAGGATCCGCCGCAGCGCCTTGACGCAGCCCGCCTGACGAGCGGCGATCGCCGCTTCTGGGGTGGTGGTGCGCCACACCTTCGGAATGTGGCGAGCCACCTCCCCGGGTGCGAAGTTGTAGAAGAGCGCGTCCACCACCTCCGCCGTGGGCAGGCCCAGGGGCGCCGCGCGTCCGGCGAAGTAGGTGTCCCAATAGTTGGTGAACCCCAAGGCGAACATCGCCTCGTTGGGTTCCTCGGCCGAGTAAGGGATGGCGCCAATCGGATCGACCAGCTCGAACATCCGACGTGCCGTCGCGTTCACGTTCTACTCCTCCTGCCGCAGACGCAGCGCCTCTTGCCGGCCCTCACGAACACATGGACGATTGCACGCGGCCGGGCTCATCGCACAGCGCCGCCCACTGGGCCACTCTGAGCGAACTCCACGGCTAGACGCGTGCCTTATGCTGCTTCGGCCGGCGCGCGTACGTTCCCCCTGGCCGCGCACGATATATCGTCCGCAACCCGGTGGAAGTGTCGCGCCACCAGGTCCTCGCCCAGAGTGAACTCTCGAGCCGGTACATCTTGTCAACAGTCGTTGCGGTGGGGGCGGACGCGGGCCTAGGTGTGGACAGAGGCCGGCACGGCGCTCAGCTCTCATCCATCGGCCAGATGGGCCGCAGTTCCAGCCGACCTGTGTAGGCCATCGGGTGCTTCGCGGCGATCGTGATGGCCTCATCGACATCGGCGCACTCGAGTACGTCGAAGCCTGCGATCCATTCCTTCGACTCGGTGAATGGGCCGTCGGTGACGAGCAGCTCACCATCGCGGACTCGCACCGTCGTCGCGTCTTCCACCGGGCGCAGCCGATCACCGCTGAGCCAGGCGCCCCGTCCGGTGACTTCAGCGAACCAGTCGTTGACGTCTGGCGCCACTTCCGCATCGGCTGCAGTGTGGTCTGGATCGGTGGCCACGAACATCAGGTACTTCATAGTCGGTTCCTCTCTTCGAACAACTCGGGGGACGATCATTCCTCAAGCGATCGGTTCCGGTCAGCGTTGGGTGTGACCTCACGACGATCGGCCCAGCACAGATTCGACACCGGGCAGCCATAATCCTCCGCCAGTCGATGAGCGGCCTGCGGACGCCGGCCGCTGTGGTCCCTCAGGTACGGGTTCCGGTTGAACCCGCTGGCTGGTCGCCGCCGAGTGTGGCGATCCGGTCCGCGAGGAACTGGCGTTCGGCTTCGTTTGCTGTCAGTTCGTGCGCCTGCTGGTAGGCGTTGACCGCGTCGGTCGTACGGCCGAGACGCCGGAGGAGGTCGGCTCTGACGGCTGCGAGCTAGTGGTAGCCGTCGAGCTGTCCGGCGCGGTCCAACGCCTCCACCTCGCTCAGCGCCGCTGCGGGCCCCGCGACCTCGGCCAGGGCAACAGTCCGGTTCAGTGCGACCACGGGCGATCGCCAGAGGGTGAGTAGCGCGTCGTAGAGCCGAGGATCTGCGGCCAGCCCGTCGTGGCGGAGGTCGGCGCCTCCGCGTGCCGACAGGCGATCGCCGCCTGCAACACGTAGCGGCCGGCCCTGGCCGTCCACGCGGGTGCCGCGGCGGGCGTTGGTGGCCAGCAGCAGCGCTAGCAGGCCAGCCGCAGTTCGCTGGCCTGCGGAATGCGGAAGGGGATGCGGGACCCGGCGATCTTCTTCTTGGCGCGGGTGAGGCGGGCGGCCATAGCCGTTTCCGCCACCAAGAAGGCGCGGGCGATGTCGGGCGTCGCCACGCCACAGACCAGTCGCAGTGTGAGGGCCACCCGGGCCTCCTGCGCGAGAGCCGGATGCCTCCCGCTCTGACCCGTAGCCCGCAATCGAGCAGAACCGGGATGCGGGATCAGGCGGAACCGCTCAGACGGTTGGAACGTGTCGCTTCAGCAAACTACGGCGTGCTGGCGGGGTCTCAGCCGATGCGCTCCTGCAACTGGGCTAGCCGGTGAACAACGCCACGGGTGGCGGGGTAGAGCTCGTTGTAGCTTCGGTAGAGCTCATCGTAAATCTCGGCCGCCGCCGGATTGGGTCGGATGACCTGGGACGCGCGGGCCCAGTCGGTGTCCGGAGCCACCAGCCCGGCCCCGATCGCGGCCATCAGCGCGTCGCCGTACGACGCGCCAATCGTCTGCGCTGGCACGATCTGTTCCCGGCCCGTCACGTCGCTGACGATCTGGGTCCACAGTCCGCCCCTGGTTCCCCCGCCGACTGCCACCAGACGGTCCACCGAACCGAGCCGGGAATCGAGCAGTTCGAGAATCTGGCGGATGCCGAAGGCGATGCCCTCGTAGACGGCGCGGAACAGGTGGCCGCGCGTGTGGCGCAAGGTGAGGCCGGCGATGACGCCGCGGGCCCGGGCGTCGAAGATCGGCGTTCGTTCCCCGGCGAAGTAGGGCAAGATCAGCAGTCCGGCCGAGCCGATCGGTGCCTCGGCGGCCTCGGCCACCAGATCCTCGAACGGTACGCCGCCGGTAAGGTCCTGCATCCAGCTGGTCAGACTGCCCGAGGTGGCCATACCGGCGGCCAGCGTGTAGGACTCCCGGTCCACACCCGCGGTGGTCCACAGCTGCGGATGGGAGACCGCCTCTCGCAACACCTGGACCAGGAAGATCGTCGATCCGTACATGATCATCACGTCGCCCGGTCGGCGCACTCCGGCGCTGAATGCCTCGGACCAAGCGTCGATGGTGCCGGCGCAGACCGGGGTTCCGGCCGGCAGCCCGGTGAGAGCGGCCGCCTCGTCCGTCACGCTGCCGACCACCTCGGTTGCCCAGACCACCTCGGGCATGGCCAAGTGGCCGACGATGGCGTCGGTCCACGGCTCGATCCATCTCCGCTCGATGATGTCGTACAACGGATCGCACTGGCTGGCGGTGAGATGATCGACAACGTACGCGTCCGTCAGCCGTCGGACGATATAGCTGCTGGAGTTGAACCAGCGCCGAGCCCGCTGCCACACCTCGGGCTCGTGTCGGGCGACCCAACGGATCTTCGGGCCGATGGCCTGGGTGGTCAACGACTTGCCACAACGCGTGAAGATCAACTCTGCTCCGAACTCCGCGGTCAGCTCGGCGATCTCGGCGGTCGCTCGCATGTCGATCCCATACATGATCGCCGGTCTGACCGGCCGGTCGTCGTCGTCGGTCAGCACCAGGCAGGGCCCGGCGCCGCTGATGCACACCGCTGCCACATGATCATTCCCAATCCGGCTCATCAGCTCGGCACTGATGGAGGCAACGTCTGCCCACCACACCAAGTCGGCATCAACCTCGGCCCAATTCGGCCGAGGCATGACCATGGAGCGAGGCCGAGGCCTGATCGCCGTTGCGAGGATCTCGCCCTCCGGGGTCGTGAGGACCCCCTTGCTGCTGCCGGTCCCCAGGTCGATCCCGATCAGCACCGCGCCCACGTCGTCCCCTCTCCGTCGAGCCGGGCAACAGCGTAACGTTTCATCGACCGCGCGGATCCGCGAAGAGGGATCTGGGGCTGGCCGGCTCGGGGCACCGAGGTCAGGTGACCAGCAGCCCGCCGTCGATCGGCAACTCGACGCCGTTGATGGTGGCGGCGGCGTCAGAGGCGAGCCAGACGGCGGTGGCCGAGACCTCGGCGGGCTGAACGAAGCGGCCGAGGGGGATCCGGCTGAGCATCGGTCCGGCCTTGTCGGGATTATCCAGCCAGACCCGCTGGCCCATGTCGGTCAACGTCACGGTGGGGCAGATGGCATTGGCCCGCACGCCCGACGGTCCGAGCTCCAGGGCCAGCACCTTGGTGGCCATGATCAGCGCCGCTTTGGTCATGCAGTACACGTAGTGCTCGCTCAGCGCCCGGATGCCGGCGGTCGAGCAGAGATTGATAATCGAGCCGGAACCCGCCGCCGCCATGGCTTTGCCGATCCGCGCCGCCAGCAGCGCCGGTGCCCGAAGGTTGACCCGGATGACCTCGTCCATCCGGTCGGCGCTCAGGTCCACCACCAGCTCGGGGTAGGAGATGCCGGCGTTGTTGATCAAGACATCCAGTCCGCCGTACGCGGCCACGGCCTGCTCGGCCAGCCGCTCGACGCCGTCGGGGTCGGCCAGATCGGCGGCGACCGGGGTGACCGGCACGCCGTGCTGTTGGGTGAGTCGCTGCGCGGCCTCGGCCAGCGTTGCCTGATCGCGGCCGCTGATCACCAGGCTCGCGCCGGCTGCGGCGTACGCGCGGGCCAACTCGGCGCCGATCCCACGAGTGGCGCCGGTGATCAAAGCTCGTCGCCCCTGGAGCACATCGCTCATGTGTGAACCAACACCTCCTGTGCGGTGGCCGGATCGGTCACCAGTTGATTGAAGTAGCGGGCTTTGGCACCGGCGATGATCGGCGGGACCTTCCCGCGTCCGGCGGCCACGGCAATCACTGTCGGCAGTTTCTGCAAGGTCTTCAAGTCGACGGCGATCAGCCGCTCGCTGCCAGGGAAGCTGATCGGCTTGCCGGCGCGATTGAAGAACCGGGAGCATACGTCGCCGACCGCGTCCAGCAAGGCAGGTGAGCTCAGGTCCACGAACTGGGGGATCTGCGACCGCAATGCGGGTGGAGCGCCGACACCGGCCAGCACGCAGCGGGCGTAGGGCCAGAGGTGCAACACCCGCTGGATCGCCGGATCGGTCAGCAGGGTCTTGTAGAGGTCGGGGCCAGGCAGGGCCGGGGCGAACAGGTAGGTCGGCCGGCCGCCGATGTGCTCCGCGACCCGGCGAGTGATCTCGTTGGTCTGATACCAGGCCTCAGGTTGGTCAGTGCCGCCGACGGTCGGTGCAACAACCACCCCCGGGAGCTTCGGCAGGTCAAAGCGTGCCACCTCATACATCGTCCGCCCGGACGAGACCAGCAGCACCTCACCCGGCAACAGCCCGACGGCCTGCAGGGCACGGCCGACGGCCGGAGCCAGCACGCTGCCGATCACATCCTCGAGCTGCTTGCCCGGCGGCGGGGTGGGCAGCGGGCTGGAGAGGTAGACCGCCTGCAGTCGGAGTCGCTCCGCGACCTGAGCGGCAAGATCTCCGACTCCCTCCTGGCCCGGCGGCACGACTTCGATCTTGACGATGCCCCGGCGGCGGGCCTCAGACAGCAGTCGGGACACCGTGGCCCGGCTGGTGTGCAGTTGCAGGGCGATCTCAGCTTGCGTCGCGTCCTCCTCGTAGTAGAGGCGTGCTGCGGTGTAGAGCACGGAAGGAGCGAACTGACCGACTCCTTCGGAGTCGGCCACCCGCAAGCCGGACTCCGATTGTCTGATGGCCATGGAAGAAGTATTCCAGGCATGCACGAACACACGCCGGAACGACTGTTCACCTCCCCAAATTAGTGGAACATCTGTTCTGGACAAATGTTTGCACACCGGTTAGGGTGCTGGCAATGGCGGTGGCCAGAAGTCTTACGGTAATGGTCGCGGAGTTTCGCTCCCCGCAACGAAGCAGATGGAGGCGTACGTAATGTCCGCACAGTCGGTCGGATCGGCCGCAGTGATTCCCGAGCAGATGAATGCCGTGATCTGCCACGGGCCCAGGAACTATCAGCTCGAGCAGGTCGCGGTACCGCGACCCGGGCCGGGCGAAGCGTTGGTCAAGGTCGAGGCTGTCGGCATCTGCGCCAGTGACCTGAAGTGCTATCACGGTGCCGCCAAGTTCTGGGGCGATGCCGACCGCCCGGCTTGGGCCGATACCGAAGCGATTCCCGGTCACGAATTCACCGGAACAGTCGTGCAGCTCGACGACGAAGCCGCCGAACGGTGGGGGATTGCCGTCGGTGATCGGGTGGTGGCCGAGCAGATCGTGCCGTGCTGGAAGTGTCGCTACTGCTTGGACGGCAACTACCACATGTGCGGCCCGCATGACATGTTCGGTTTCAAGCGCCGCACTCCGGGAGCCATGGCGGAGTACATGCTGTACTCCAAGGACGCCCTGGTTCACAAGATATCCGCAGACCTCCCACCGGCCCATGCCGCCTTCGCCGAACCGCTGAGCTGCGCCTTGCATGCGGTGGAACGGGCCCAGATCACGTTCGAGGACGTCGTGGTAGTCGCTGGCTGCGGCCCGATCGGCCTCGGCATGATCGCGGGGGCCAAGTCCAAGAACCCCAAGCTGGTCATCGGGCTGGACATGGCCGCCGACAAGCTTGCCTTGGCCAGCGACTGCGGTGCCGACCTGGTGATCAACATCGCCGAGGAGGACGCCGTGGCCAAGGTCAAGGAGTTGACCGGGGGTTACGGCGCGGACGTCTACCTGGAGGGGACCGGTCATCCGTCTGCGGTCGGTCAGGGCCTCAACCTGCTCCGTAAGCTCGGCACCTACGTCGAGTACAGCGTGTTCGGCAGTGACGTGTCAGTCGACTGGTCGATCATCAGCGACGACAAGGAACTCGACGTCCGCGGCGCCCACCTGGGTCCTCACTGCTGGCCGGCCGCCATCCGGATGATCGAGTCCGGGCGCCTGCCGATGGACAGGATCTGCACCCATCAACTGCCGCTGGCCGAATTCCAGAAGGGCCTTGACCTGGTCTCCAGCGGCAAAGAGTCGGTCAAGGTCTCGCTGATCCCCTAGCCCGGGCGCGGGTTCGCACCGTAGTCAATCCCTCGACATAAATGGAGTCACAAACCAGATGAGCGACAACTACTTCACCGGGCGCCGATTCGATCGTCGTTCCCTCCTCCGAGCTGCTGGACTCACCAGCGCTGCGGCACTGTCCATGCCGCTGCTCAGCGCCTGTGTCGGCGGCAGCACCGGTCCCACGGACAGCGGACCGTCGGTCAGCGGCGGTTTCGACTGGAAGAAGGCCAGCGGCACCACGATTAACATCTTGCAGACCCCACACCCTTACCAGCAGTCGTTCCAGCCGCTGCTGAAGGAGTTCACCGAGCTCACCGGCATTGAGGTCAAGGCAGACCTGGTGCCGGAGGCTGACTACTTCACCAAGCTCAACACCGAGCTGGCCGGTGGCACCGGTGACCACGACGTGTTCATGCTGGGTGCCTACTTCATCTGGCAGTACGGTCCGGCGAACTGGCTGGAGGATCTCCGGCCCTGGATCGACAACACCTCGGCCACCAACGCCGACTACGCCTTCGACGACATCTTCGAGGGACTGCGGAGTTCGACGTCGTGGGACTTCAAGCTGGGCAGTCCGCTGGGCAGCGGCGGGCAGTGGGCCGTCCCATGGGGCTTTGAGAACAACGTCGTGGCGTACAACAAGAAGTTCTTCGACGCCAAGCGCATCAGCCTGCCCGAGAAATTTGACGACTTCATCCAGCTGGCGATCGACCTCACCGACCGTGGGGCCAACCGCTATGGCGTGGCCACCCGCGGCTCGAAGTCGTGGGCGACCATCCACCCAGGATTCATGACCCAGTACTCCCGCGAGGGTGCCGTCGACTACACCTTTGCCGACGGCAAGCTGACCGCCGCGATGAACTCCGACGTTGCCGTCGACTTCACCAAGAAGTGGGTGGAGATGATGAAGAAGGGCGGCCCGACGTCTTGGACCAGCTACGAGTACCCGAACTGCACCGGCGACCTCGGTGATGGCACGGCCATGATGTGCTACGACGCCGACTCGGCCACCTATCCGAAGAACCGCCGCGGTGCCTCCAAGGAGGCCGGCAATATCGCCTGGTATGCCGGACCGGCCGGTCCGGACGGCAACTACAAGACCAACCTGTGGACCTGGTCGTGGGGCATGAACGCCAAGTCCAAGAACAAGCTGGCCGCATGGTTGTTCATCCAGTGGGCCACCGGCAAGGAGGCCATGGGCAAAGCCGTGGCCAGCGGGAAGTACGCCGATCCGGTGCGTCAGTCGGTGTTCGACGAGGTCTTCAAGAACCAGTTGAAAGACCAGCCGGGATACCTCGACGCCTTCGAGAAGGTCATCGGATCCTCGAAGATCCAGTTCACCCCGCAGACCCAGTTCTTCGGCACCACCGAGGAGTGGGCTGGCGCTCTCCAGGACATCTACGGCGGTCAGGACGCGAAGTCCCGCCTCGATGCCTTGGCCAAGGCCAACACCGAGGCGGTCAACAGCTGAGGTGACGGTTCCACCCCGATGCGCTCAGGGAGCGCGGATGCGCTCCTCGCGTCCTGAGCGCTCGGGGAACCGGCCTTCGACCGGGCTCAGGGCTCGATCGGAGTCCTGGCCCAGGACACGTCCTTATCGAACACAGGAGTTCATCGAATGACCACCACGCAAGACGCGTCGGTCGGTGCGCCTCCGAAGCGACCTGCGGGCAACCGCTCGCCGGGCGCTCCCGAGGTACCCCGCTGGCGGCGGCGACTGCGGCCGTACCTGCTCTCGGTCCCGGCGGTGGCGCTGATCATCGGCATTCTGCTGCCCTTCATCCGCGGCATCCAGTTCACCTTCTACAACTACTCTGCCACCCGGCCCAATCCGGCGCTCGTCGGCTTCAACAACTACATCTCGGTCCTCACCGACTCGAAGTTCTGGCACAGCGTGCTGTTCACCGTTGAGTTCGCCGTTCTCGCCACCGGCATCGAAACCATCCTCGGTGTCGCACTCGCCCTGCTGCTCAACCGGTCCACCCTGATCGGCAAGGTGTTGGAGAAGGTGCTGATCCTGCCGCTGATGATCGCCCCGGTGATCGCCGGCGTCATCTGGAAACTGATGTTCAACTCAACCTTCGGTGTCTTGAACTACGTCTTCGGCCTCGGTGGCACCTATGACTTCCTGAGCCGTGAACACGCCTTGGCCTCGATCATCTTGGTCGACGCCTGGACCTTCACCCCGTTCGTTGCGATCCTGGTGCTGGCCGGTATCCGGTCACTGCCCAAGGAGCCCTTCGAAGCCAGTGACGTCGACGGCGCGAGCTGGTTCTACATGTTCCGTCGGCTGA
This sequence comes from Propionibacteriaceae bacterium, assembly GCA_035717205.1. Taxonomy (GTDB): domain Bacteria; phylum Actinomycetota; class Actinomycetes; order Propionibacteriales; family Propionibacteriaceae; genus Microlunatus. Next base: position 214,461 of record DASTIW010000037.1, read on the forward strand.
TGCTGCCGATGATCTGGCCCTACATCCTGGTCGCGGTGATCTTCCGGTTCATGGACAACCTGAAGATCTTCGACGTCATCCAGGTGCTGACCAACGGTGGCCCCGGCGACACCACCCGATCGCTCCAGGTCGGCGCGTACCTGGACTCGATCACCAAGTTCGACTACTCCCGCGGTTCCACGTACATGTTCCTGCTCTGGATCATCGTCTACATCGCCGCCTACCAACTGGTGAAGGTCCTGAGCAAGGCTCAGGCCCGCGCCGCCGGATCGGATGTGTGATCACTGTGGCACAAGAACTTCTCCCGGGTCAGAAGCGGTTCACCCCGGCATCCATCAGCGGAGACCTGATGTTGATCATCTGGTTCACCTTCTCGCTGTTCCCGCTGCTGTGGATGTTGCTGCTCGCCATGAAGACCCAGGCCGAGCAGACCACCACCTACTTCTCTTTCTCCCCGACGCTTGAGAACTTCGGCACCGTGCTCAGCCAGCGCGGCACCGACCTGACCAGCGTCGACTTCAAGTCTGCCATGCTCACCTCGCTGATCGTCTGCGTCGGAGCCGTGCTGGTCTCGTTGCTGATCGGCATCCCGGCCGCGTATGCCGCCGGTCGCTGGAAGTTCAAAGGCTCCGACGGCCTGATGTTCCAGATGCTGTCGTTCCGCTTCGCGCCCGAGCTGATGGTGTTGGTCCCGCTCTTCGTGATCTACAACGCGATCGGGTTGTTCGACACCAAGGCCGGCATGATCTGGGTGCTGCAACTGGTCACGATGCCGCTGGTCGTGTGGATCTTGCGCTCCTACTTCCAAGACCTGCCCGAGGACCTCGAGCAGGCGGCGCTGCTGGACGGCTACACCCGACGGCGGGCGTTCCTGATGGTCGCCCTGCCGATGGTCAGGCCAGGCATCGCGGCAGCCGCCCTGCTGGCCTTCATCTTCGCGTGGAACAGCTACGTGTTCCCGCTGGTGCTGGCCGGCAGCAACGCCGGCACGGTGACCATCGCGATCACCAAGTTCCTCGGCGGTGGCGGCCAGGCGTACTACAACCTGACCGCGGCTGCGGCGATCATCGCCGCCCTTCCGCCGTTGGTACTCGCATTGACCATTCAGCGCTACCTGGTGCGTGGCCTGTCGTTTGGGGCGGTGAAAGCCTGATGGCAACCTTGAAGATCAACAACGTCGTCAAGAACTACGGCAAGAAACGGGCGGTGGATGGGCTCAGCCTGGACATCGAGGACGGGGAGTTCTTCGTCATCCTCGGCCCGTCCGGCGCCGGCAAGACCACGACCTTGAAGTCCATCGCCGGCCTGGTGGACATCGACGAGGGTGAGGTGCACATCGGCGGGCGGGACGTCACGCTGACAGAGCCGTACCACCGCAACGTCGCCATGGCCTTCGAGTCCTACGCGCTCTATCCGCAGAAGACGCTGAAGGAAAATCTCGCCTCACCGTTGAAGTCAGGTCGCTCCGGCCGGTTCACCGCCGCTCAGCAGGCCGAGCGGATCGATCAGGTGACCACAACGCTGGGCGTCAACCACCTACAGGGCCGGCTGCCTCGGGAGCTGTCCAACGGACAGCGTCAGCGGGTTGCGCTGGGGCGGGTACTGGTCCGGCCGGCGGACGTCTACCTGCTGGACGAGCCGCTGTCCCACCTGGACGCCAAGCTGCGAGCCTCGATGCGGGCCGAGCTCAAGGCCATCGGCCAGATGTCCAGCATCACCACCGTCTACGTCACCCACGACTACCAGGAGGCACTGTCGTTGGGTAACCGGATTGCGGTGCTGCGCGACGGCAAGCTGATCCAGGTCGCCACCCCGGAGGAGATCTGGAACCGGCCGGCCGACACCTTCGTGGCCAAGTCGCTGGGTCAGCCGGAGATCAACCTCTTCGAGTCCGAGGTCGAGGACGGCCGGCTTGTGGTGCCGAACAGCACCATCTCGGTGCCTATCCACGATGGTCTTGGCCTTCGGGCCGGCGACCGGGCCAGGATCGGCATCCGGCCCGCCGACATCTCCATCCATCGCGAGGCGGCCGTGGACGACAGCACCGTCAGTCTGCCGGGCAAGGTGGTGCTGAGTGAGCGGCTGGGTCGCAACATCGAACTGACCATCGACATGGGTGGCACCTGGCTGATCGGACTCACCCGCGGCGGATCGCTGGCCGAGGAGGGGGCCGAGATCGTGGTGCACGTCCCCATTTGGGACGTCCACGTGTTCCGGGCCGCCGCCGCCGCCGGTGAGGACAGCGCACGCATCGGCAACCTCGATCCGTCGGGCGGCTCAGACTTGACCCACCGGGAGTACATGGCCTCCCATCCCACCGTCGCCGCCCTGGACCAGCCCGTGTCCGCCGATGAGGGAGGCGCCGCATGAACACCGTTGAGCGAGAAGGAGAAACCCGATGACCGCCGCCACCATGGAGCGCAAGGCCGCGAGTGTCGCCCAACCGTTGACCTTGACTGCGCTCAACAAGATCTACAACACCCGGGGTCGGCCCACTTTCCACGCGGTCAAAGGCATCGATCTCGAGATCGAGCCGGGCGAGCTGATCGCCCTGCTCGGCCCGTCGGGCTGCGGCAAGACCACCACGCTGCGGATGATCGCCGGCCTCGAGACCGTCACCAGCGGGTCGATCAAGATCGGCGGCCGGGAGATCAGCCAGCTGCCACCCGGCAAGCGGGGTATCGGGGTGGGTTTCGAGTCCTACGCGCTCTACCCGCCGCTCTCGATCCGGGAGAACCTGGCCTACGGACTGAAAGCGCGCAAGGTACCGAACGCGTACCGACTGGTCGACGAGATTGCCGAGCGACTGGAGATGAAAGACCTGCTGCCGCTGCGGTCGTCGTCGCTCTCGTCCGGCCAGAAGCAGCGGGTCGCCTTGGCCCGCGCTCTGGTCCGCAAGCCGCCGGTGCTGCTGCTGGACGAGCCGTTGTCACACCTGGACGCCTCGGCGCGCGATCGAGTACGGCGGGAGCTGAAGGTGCTTCAGCGCGAGTTCGGCTACACCACGATCGTGGTCACCCACGATCAGGTTGAGGCGCTCAGCCTGGCCGATCGGCTGGCCGTGATGGACGCCGGGATCATCCGGCAGTTCGGCACCCCGGACGAGGTGTTCGACGACCCGGCCAACCTGTTCACCGCCGGGTTCGTGGGCGAACCGCAGATCAACGTGTTCGACGGCGTGTTGACGGCCAACGACGCCGGCACCGGCCTGGTCGTCGAGCTCGGTAACGGTCTGCTGCCCGTCCGGCTGGAGTCCGGCCGGCCCGGTCAGCCGGTGACGGTTGGCATCCGGCCGCAGGATGCGCGGCTGACCCACGACGCCGGGCAGGGCGTCGAGGTGCGGGTGGCGGTGTTCGAGCACCTGATGGAGTTCGGCTTGGCTACCGTCGACGTGCCGAACACCGAGAACTCGATGGTCGTTCAGACCTCGGCGCTCGATCACTTCGAAACCGGCGCGCACGCGTCGGTTTCAGCGCCGCCGGAGCGGATCTACCTGTTCGACCCGGCCTCCGGCGAGCGGCTGCGCTGACGATGCGGACTGCTTCTCGTTCTACCCGACGCTTTCAGGAGTGAAGCCCCATGACGAAGCTGCACAACGATCCGGCCCGGTTCACTGAGGACATGCTGGTCGGCTTCCTCGACGCTAACGCCGACTACGTGGTCGGCGTCCCCGGTGGGGTGGTCCGGGCGACCGCCACCCGCCCCGGCAAGGTCGCCGTGGTCGTGGGCGGCGGCTCGGGCCACTACCCCGCGTTCTGTGGGGTGGTGGGCCCGGGCTTCGCCGACGGTGCCGTGGTCGGCAACGTCTTCACCTCACCGTCTGCGGTCGAGGCGGCGTCGGTCGGACGGGCCGCTCACAGTGACGCAGGCGTTCTGCTGACCACCGGCAACTACGCCGGGGACGTGATGAACTTCAACCTCGCCGTCCAGCAACTCGAGTCGGAGGGGATCGCGGCCCGCTATCTGCCGGTGACCGACGACATCGCATCGGCCTCTCCCGAGGAGATCACCAAGCGCCGCGGCATCGCGGGAGACTTCACCGTTTTCAAGATCACCTCCGCCGCCGCGGAGGAAGGCTACGACCTTGACGAGGTGGTGCGGGTCGGCCAGCTGGCCAACGACCGCACCCGCACCCTCGGTGTCGCCTTCGACGGCTGCACCATGCCGGGTGCCAAGGACCCGCTGTTCACCGTGCCGGCTGGCAAGATGGGCCTAGGGCTCGGCATCCACGGCGAGCCCGGCATCGCCGAGCAGGAGCTGCCCAGCGCCGCCGACCTGGCCGCGTTGCTGGTCGGCGGCGTGCTGGCCGAGAGACCGGAAGGAGCCGGGAACCGGATTGCGGTGATCCTCAACGGCCTAGGTCGAACCAAGTACGAAGAGTTGTTCGTGGTCTGGGGATCCGCTGCTCAGCTGCTCCGAGACGCTGGCTACGAGATCGTTCGACCGGAGGTCGGCGAGCTGGTGACCAGTCTTGACATGGCCGGCTGCTCGCTCACCGTGATGTGGCTGGACGAGGAGCTCGATCGGCTCTGGCTCGCCCCAGCCGACACCCCGACCTTTCGTCGTGGCGCAGTTCAGGCTGGCGGCGAGCGGCGCAATGCTGACGATGTCCTTCGGCAGGCGCAGGGCACGGTCGGGATGGCCCGGGGCGTCGTGGCCGACGAGGATGCGCAGCGGGCGGCGGCGCGGATCGCCACCGCGATCGAGGCGATCGCGGCGCGGATGCTCGAAGCCGAGGAAGAGCTCGGCCGGATCGATGCGGTGGCCGGCGACGGTGATCACGGCCGCGGGATGGTCAAGGGCTCGGCGGCCGCCGCGGTTGCGGCTCGTTCGGCGGCTGACCGGGGCGCCGGTCCCAGCGGTGTGTTGAGCGCTGCCGGTGCGGAGTGGGCGGCCAGAGCGGGCGGGACCTCCGGCGTGCTGTGGGGTGCTGCGCTGAACGCGTTCGGCCAGCGGCTCGGTGACTCCGATGTTCCTGACGGACCGGTGATCGCCGAGGCGGTGCGCGCGTCGTACAACGCGCTGATCGCCCTGGGCGGCGCGCAACCGGGCGACAAGACGATGCTCGATGCCTGGCTGCCGTTCACCGAGTCGGTGGAAGCCGGAATCGCGGCTGGCGACCCATGGCTTGAGGTCTGGAGCAGGGCCGCCGATGTGGCCACTGAGGCCGCGGAGTCGACGTCCAAGCTGCGGCCCAAGGTCGGGCGAGCCCGACCGCTGGCCGAACGGAGCGTCGGTACGCCAGACGCTGGCGCCGTCTCGTTCGCGATCTGCATGCGCACGGTCGCCGAGACCTACGCCGACAAAGAGGAGGTTTCCCAGTGAATCAACCGCACAAGCTGCGCATCGTCGTCGGAGCCGACGATGCCGGGGTGGACTACAAGGAGATCCTGAAGCTGGATCTTCAGGCAGACGAGCGGGTCGCCGAGGTGGTCGACGTTGGTGTTGACCCGACCGAGAACACGGCGTATCCACACATTGCGGTGGAGGCGGCGCGGCTGATCGCCGACGGCAAGGCCGACCGGGCCCTGCTGGTCTGCGGCACCGGACTCGGCGTGGCGATCAGTGCCAACAAGGTCCCCGGCATCCGGGCGGTGACGGCACACGACTCCTTCTCGGTCGAACGCTCGGTGCTGAGCAACGACGCACAGGTGCTCTGCTTCGGTCAGCGGGTCGTCGGCATCGAGCTGGCCCGTCGACTGGCCAAGGAGTGGTTGGGATACGCATTCGACCCCGGTTCGTCCTCGGCCGCCAAGGTCGACGCCATCCGTTCCTACGAGAATCCCGCAACCGCCGCCGAGCCGCCGGCAGCCTGCGACTGACCCAGCCGGCGCCTGACCTAGCGCGTCAGGTCAATCACCGTCATCCCGGCCGATTGGGCCGGCCGGTCCATCGCCATCAGTGCGGCCGGCGCCCCGTCCAAGCCGATCACGGTGCCGACCAGGCGCCGGGGCGCGAGCTGACCGGCGGTGATCATGGCCAGCATCGGCGGGTAGTCGTGTGCGGCCATCCCATGGCATCCGTGAATCTCCAGCTCCCGAGCGATCACCAGGTCCATCGGAAGCTCTGGAGCGGCTCCGGGCCCCACCAGCAGGCCGATCTGCAAGGAGCGGCCGCGGGGCCGCAGGGACCGTACCGACGCGGCCGCGGTGCCCGGAGCACCTACGGCGTCCACCGAGATCTGAGCGCCGCCTGCGGTGATCGACCGCACCCGTTCGGCCACGTTCGCGACTGAGCCGTCCACGCAGCGGGTAGCGCCCAGCGATTCGGCGAGACGCCGCGCTTCAGGCGACACGTCGACGCCGATGACGCGAGCGCCCAGTGCAGCGGCGATCATGACTGCCGACAGTCCGACGCCGCCGCAGCCGTGCACCGCCACCCAGTCGCCGGGACGAACCCGCCCGTGGCTGGTGAGTGCCCGAAACGCCGTCGCGAACCGACACCCCAGGGAGGCGGCGGTGACGAAGTCAACGCTGTCAGGCAGCCGGACGAGGTTGGTGTCAGCGGCATCGAGTGCCACCAGTTCGGCGAACGATCCGGGGGCCGTGAAGCCGGGCTGGGTCTGAAACGGACACACCTGGTGGTTGCCTTCGGCGCAGGTGTCAAATCTCCCGCAACCACAGACGAACGGTACGGTCACCCGGTCGCCGACGTGGAAGTCACGCACGTCTGACCCGACCGACGCTACCGTGCCGGCGAGCTCGTGGCCGGGGACGTGTGGCAGGGCCACTGGGTCATGCCCGCGCCAAGCATGCCAATCCGAGCGGCAGACGCCGGTGGCGCCCACTCGAACCACTACCCCCCGGTCGGGACATGCCGGTGCCTCGGTCTCCCGCACCGACGGCGGAGCCCCGAAGGCGTCGTAGACGACCGCCCTCACTGACCCAGACGGTCCTTGCGGGACGTGGTCCGGTCGTCGGGATCTCGCAGATCCGAGAAGTCGTCGAAGTCGTCGAAGTCATCGCGCCGCTTGCGTCGCAGCCTGCGCTCGCGCTCCGCTGCCGCACTCGTCGGACCCGCGCCCGGCCCGTCGCCTGGTCCTGCGTGCGGGCTACCGGAGTGGGCGAGCGCCGGTTCGCCGGCCTTGCCGCGGCTGGCACGCACGACCGCCACGCCGATTGCTGTCGTCAGCGGGACAGCGAGCACCAGCCCGATAGAGCCAACCACGGTACGTACCACCTCGCCAGCGAACATCTCAGTCTGGATCACCTCGAACAGCGGTCGGTCGTAGATGACGATCAGCAGTAGCACCGGCAGCACCGCGCCAGCGGTGGCGAACGCAATCGTGTACACCGTCGAAGCGATATGGTCCCGGCCGATCCGCATCGCCCGGGAGAACAGCTTCTTCTGGTCAGGATCGGAGTCCGCCAGCTCCCACACCGCCGATGCCTGGGTGATGGTGACATCGTTCAGCACGCCGAGGCCGGCCACGATGATGCCACAGATCACCACCGACGTCAGCGCCAGATCGGGCGCGGTGGCCGACAGCACCAGATCGTCCTCCGACGCCGCCCCGGTCAGGTGCGCCCACTTGGTCGCGCCCCATCCGAGCGCGGCGCTCAGGATCAGCCCGAACAGCGTCCCCATCAGGGCGGTCGTTGTCCGGGCACTGAAGCCGTGCGCGGCGTAGAGGACGACGAACATGATCGCCGCGGATCCCAGCAGCCCGATCAGGACGGGGTTGGAGCCGGCTACCAGCGCCGGAAACATGAACTTGACCAGGATGAACCCGGCGAACCCCAGCCCCAGCAGTGAGGCCAGCCCTCGCCAGCGCGCCACCGCGACCACCGCAACTGCGAACAGCAAGGTCAGTGCTACCAGCGGAGTCCGACGTTCGAAGTCTGCGAACTGGTAGTTGGCCGGCTGCCCCTCAACCGGCAGCCGCAAAAGCTTGATGTCCTGCCCCACCTTCGTGCCGGAGGAGAAGATCGCGTTGTTGAGCGGCACCTCGACCGTCTGCCCCTTCTCCGGGCCCTCGGTCAGCTGGGCCGCGACCGTCGCGCAGGTCTGGTCGTCCACCCCTGGCGTCGATCCGGCAAGGCCCTCGCAGGAGGTCTGGGTGACGGTGGTGATCTTGGCCGTTGGGTACGTCACGCCAGGGACGCTGTAGAGCGACAGATCCTTGCGGATGTGACTTGAGACGTCCCCGGGCCAGAAGGCGATCAGTCCAGCCACCGTCCACACGGCCAGCGGGATCAAGACGACCACCATGATCCGGAGCGCCTTGCGATGCCGTTTCGCCTCCTGCTCGGAGGTGGGTCCGGTGTGCGAATGTGAGTGGGACACGTTCTCCGCCTAATCTTGTTCCTCGTGAGCAATTTGTCGCCGGCGAACTGGAAGGGCGTCCAGTCGGTCCCTCCCGCGCCTCGCCGGGCAGGTGACGAGGCTGATCACAGCGGCTCACAATCTACTCTGCTCCGCCAGGAGCACGAGTCGGCGAACGTTCCACCAAGGACTCCACTGAACCGCAGACCCGCCGCAGTGATCACCGCGCTGGCCGCAGTGGCAGCCGTCGCCGTCGTTGCGCTGGCGTTCCAGGGACCACCGAGCCCACGCACCGATGCGGGCGCAAGCCCGGCGAACGAACCCACTGCCGCTGCGCCTGCGGACTCGGCTGAAGAGGGATCCTCGGCGTCCGCCTCCCCGAAGGACGGCTCTGCCGAGCAGGCCGGTCCCGGCCCTGCCGGAAGCCGACCGCGCGCCAAGCCGCAGACACAGCCGCTTCGAATCGCGACCAAGGGGCCCGGCACGTTCGTTCGGGCTCCGGTCAGCGTGAAGGCCGCAACCACGAGAGGACGCCTGATCCGCTATGACGTTCAGGTGGAACGCGGGCTTCCCTTCGACAGCGTGCAAGCAGCCCGCATCATGCAAGGGATCTTGAACGACCCCCGCAGCTGGCGGGGATCCAACGAATGGCGCTTCGAGCTGGTCAGCTCACCGAGGAAGGCCGACGCGCACGCCTTCATCGCCACGCCGAAAACTACCGACAAGCTGTGCGCCCCCTTGCAAACCCGCGGGTCCGTGTCCTGCCAGAACGGTAGGTCGGTAGTGCTGAACGCGCGCCGATGGGCCTTCGGCGCCCAGGCATACGGCAGCAACGTTCCCGACTACCGGCGCTACCTCGTCAACCACGAGTTCGGGCACCTGCTCGGCCGACAGCACGTGGATTGTCCCCGCAGGGGAGCCAGCGCGCCAGTGATGATGCAGCAGACCAAGGGTCTCGACGGGTGTCGGGCCAACCCTTGGCCGGACGCCTCGCGACGATGACGGGACCGGCCGGTACGGGCCCCCGACCCGTTACTCGCGAACCGGCGCTGCTGCTCAGCCTGCAGCCGATCTCGCTGCGCTCGGCGCTGTCGGTGCTCAACGGCGGCCCGCTCCGCCCTGGGAGTGAGCGGTGGCATCCGGAGTACCCGCTGCTGGAATCGATGCTGGCGCTGTCGATGAATCTCGCGGCTCAGCAGGTCATCGGCTGGAGCCAGGACCGCACCCCGACCTGGTGGATGTACCAGCTATGTGTGTCGGATCCTCGTGTGCCGGATCCACGTGTGTCGGATCCCGGTGGGTCCGCTGCTGCTGGTAAGCCGGTTGTTGTGGGCGACATCGGCTTCCATGGGCCTCCGGGCGCAGACGATGGGCGGGTGGACATCGGCTACGCGGTCGTGCCGTCGATGCGAGGTCGCGGCATAGCGACCGCAGCGTGCGCTGCGCTGGTCGACCGGGCGTGGTCCGACGGTGCCCGGGAAATTCACGCGGACACAGAACCGGGGAACAGCCCGTCGCGACGGCTGCTGCTGTCCGCCGGTTTTCGCCCCCAGCCCGACGGCTCGTATGGGCTGACACGACCGTGGTGACCACCACTGCGTACACCCGGCACCTGCGCGTGGACCGGTCCGTGCTGTTGGGCCCGATCGTCGGGCAGCTGCGTCGGGGACCGGCCGATCCCACCCACCGCCAGGTCGGCAACATGTGGCTTCGGGCCACCCGAACTCCGATCGGCCCCGCGCTGCTCAAGGTCATCGTGACGCGCGACGGCGTCTCGGCCCGTGCCTGGGGGGCGGGAGCCGACTGGGCCCTGGAGCAGTTGCCACGGTTGCTCGGCCAGGCTGACGACGTGGCGGCCTTCGAGCCTCGTCCGGAGCATCCGACGCTGGCGCACGCGGCTCGCCGCTTCGCCGACTTCCGGGTGGGCCGCACCGATGCCGTTTTCGAGGCCCTCGCACCGGCCTGCCTGGAGCAGGTGGTCACCGGCAAGGAGGCGTACCTCGCCTTCCGGCTGTTGGTGCGCGAGTTCGGTGAACCGGCCCCCGGCCCGACCATGGATCCGACTTCCCCGGCGTACGGGATGCGACTGGCACCCAGCCCGAAGGCATGGGCCAGCATCCCAAGCTGGCGCTACCTGGCTGCGGGAGTGGAGGAGCGTCGAAGCCGCCCCTTGGTCCGTTCCGCAGCCCGGGCAGACGCGCTCGAGCGGACCTTGACTACCGATGTCCGCTCGGCCGACCGCGCGCTCCAGAGCCTGCCCGGGATCGGTCCGTGGACCTCGGCGGAGGTACGGCAGCGCGCCCACGGCGATGCCGACGCCTGGAGCATCGGCGACTTCCATGTCGGCAAGGCGATCAGCTGGGCGCTGACGGGGGAGGCGCTGGACGACGACGCGACCGAGGAGATCCTCCAGCCCTATCGCGGACACCGGTTCCGGGTGCAGATGCTGCTCGCGATGGCGGGACTGCGACCGCCGCGACGCGGGCCCCGGATGACATTGCCTAGTCACACTCCGCGGGCGACTCGCGGCAGGTCGTAGCAGTCCGATCACGGTGGCTGGCCGGGCCGCGGCCTGCTGCGGCCTGGTTCCGGGCCCGGCTCCGGCGGGGGACCGGCGGACAGACCCTCGAGAGTGGTGGACCCCGGCAGGCTGATGGTGAACTCGGCGCCGCCCTGCGCCGACCGCCCGACGCGCACATGGCCGCCGTGCCGGGCCACCGTCTGAGCGACGATGGACAGTCCCAGCCCGGTCCCCGGCGTGTTCCGCGCCGCATCGGAGCGGAAGAACCGGTCGAACACGTAGGGCATGTCCTCCTCCCGGATGCCGGGGCCCTGGTCGGCCACCCGGAGGCGCGTCCCTTCCAGCTGCACCCGGACCGTACCGCCCGGCGGGCTCCACTTGACCGCGTTGTCCAGCAGGTTCGCGACCGCACGCTCCAGCGTCTCCGCTTCCCCGATCACGTACAGCGGGTTGAGCTCGACATCAAACACCAGCCCAGGACCGCGGCGCCGGACCCTCTCCAACGCCGCGTTGACCACATCGCGGAAGTCGATCGGCTCCGGGGATGCCGACACCGCATCATCCCTGGCCAGCTGGACCAGGTCGCCGATCAGCGTGGTGAACTCCGCCAGCTGCGCCGCCACGTCCGCCAGGATCGCCCTCCGGTCTTCGGCGGTCAGCATGCCGGTGTCCTGGTCGGCGGCGAGCAGCTCGATATTGGTTCGGAGACTGGTCAGCGGGGTCCGCAGCTCATGTCCCGCGTCGGCGATCAGCTGCCGCTGCCGCTCCCGCGACGACGCCAACGAGAACAGCATCCGGTTGAACGAGTCCGCGAAGCGAGCCAGCTCGTCGTTTCCGCTGATGGTGATCGGGTCCAGGTGGCCCGTTGCGATAACGTGCTCGACCGCCGCTGACAGCTGTCGTACCGGCCGCAGGCCCGACCGTGCGACAGCCGCACCAGCGATTCCGGCCAGCAGCACTCCGGCGGCGCCCGAGGAGATCAGCACCAGCCACAGCGAGCTCAGGATGTCGTTGGTCGGTTTCAGCGGTCGACCCAGCACCAGAGCGTGGTCGTTCAACCCGGCGATGGGCACGGCGACGATTCGGTACGCCTCCCCATCGGTGGTGACTCCGGACCTGGTCGAGAACGACTGGTGTCGGCGGGCGATCGCCAGCTCATCGGCGGTGAGCACCAGGTGGTACGCCTCCCCCGGGACGAAGTACTTCCGCCCGTCGGCCTTGATGGCGGCAACGCTGAAGTTGCCCGCACGCTGAGCCTGCTCGTTGAGCCCGCCGAGATTGCGAATGTCCCGTGCGGCCTGGACGGCCACGGATCGGGCCGTGTCGATCAGCTCGTCGTCCAGCGTCTGGTACAGCTCCGAGCGCAGCGTCAGGTAGCCGGCAGCGCTGGTGCTGGCCACTGCGACCGCGACTGCCATGGTGGTCAGGTAGGCGACCCGGCGCTGCAGCGTCAACGATCGGGCAACGGTCCTCAGCCGCTGCAGCATCGAAGGGTCCCGTCGGTCACGGCGGCGTCTCGCGGAGCACGTACCCGACGCCGCGGACGGTGTGCAACAGCCGCGGCTCCCCTTCGGCCTCGGTCTTGCGGCGGAGGTAGCCGATATACACCTCGAGCGAGTTGGCGGTGGTGGGGAAGTCGAAGCCCCACACCTCGTTCAGCAGCCAGCTGCGCTCCAGCACCCGCCGGGGATGTCGCAGAAAGGCCTCCAGCAGGGCGAACTCGGTGCGGGTCAGGCTGATCGACCGCGAGCCGCGCATCACCTCGCGCGTGTGCGTGTTGAGCACCAGGTCACTGAACCTCAGGTTGTGCGTCGACGGGTCGGAGGAGTCGGCGACGGTGCCGGCCCGCCTCACCAGGGCACGCAGCCGGGCCAGCAGCTCGTCCAGCGCGAACGGCTTCACCAGGTAGTCGTCACTACCGGCGTCCAGCCCGTCCACCCGATCACCGACGGCGTCGCGGGCCGTGAGGATCAGGATCGGTACGTCGTTTCCGGCCGCCCGCAGCATCCGGGTCGCCTCCAGCCCGTCCAGGCGGGGCATCATCACGTCCATGATCACTGCGTCCGGCCGGACGGCGGCCAGCCGTGCCAGCGCCTCCACCCCGTCGTCGGCGGTCGTGACCTCGTACCCGTGATACGCAAGCGATCGCTTCAGTGAGGTACGGACCGCCTGGTCATCGTCGACGACAAGGATGCGCATGCCTCCAGCGTGCCAGACGGCGCCGACAGCCCCCCGCGGGTCAGCGCTGCCGGCGCTCGTCGGGGTCCGGCAAGAACGCGTTCAGCAGGAAGCTGACGATCGAGACGATCAGCGCGCCCAGCACGGCGGTGCCGAATCCGTCGACGTGCCAGCCGAGGTTCACCTTGTCGGCGACCCAGGAGGTCAGGAGCAGCATGCAGCCGTTGATCACGAGCAGGAAGAGCCCCAGCGTCAGCAGCAGCAGCGGGGCGGTGACGACCTTGAAGATCGGCTTGACCAGCGCATTCAGGACACCGAAGATCAAGGCCACGATCAGCAGCGCGAGGATCCGATTCTGGGTGCTCTGAGCGGTCAACGTGATGCCCTCCACCAGGAAGGTCGCCACGGCGAGCGCGGCGGCGTTGGCCAGCAGGCGAAGGATCGTTCTCATAGCTTGATCCTGTCACCCCGCTCCGAAACGCCGGGGCTGGCGTGCCGGATGTCAGACGAGTGCCTGCCTCTCGGCGCCGATGGTGGTGTCCTCGCCGTGTCCGGTCTTCACCACCGTCTCGTCGGGCAGGCTGAGCAGACGGCTCCGAATGCTCGCGACGATGGTGTCGTAGTCGCTGAACGAGCGGCCGGTCGCTCCGGGGCCGCCGCGAAAGAGGGTGTCGCCGGTGAAGACCGTCCCGAGGTCGGGTGCATAGAAGCAGACGGCGCCGGGTGCGTGACCGGGTGTGTGGATGACCAGCAAGGTAGTGCCGGCCACCGAGATCTGCTGGCCGTCGGCCAGGTCCCCGTCCGGTGGCCGGTCGTGGGTGAGGTCCCAGACCCGGCGATCGTCGGGATGCAGCAGTATCGGCGCCCTTACCGCGGCACCGAGCACCGGTGCGAACCGGATGTGGTCGTCATGTGCGTGGGTGCACAGGATCGCCCGCACAGTTCGGTCGCCGATCAGCTGCTTGATCGCGGCCGGGTCGTGCGGAGCGTCGATCACCACGCACTCCTCATCGTCTCCGACCACCCAGACGTTGTTGTCCACGTCAAAGGTCTGCCCGTCCAGGGAGAACGTCCCAGAGGTCACCGTGTGGTCGATGCGCGCTGTCATGACGCCTTCCTCCCGGCCTCGTCCAGCACCACCACGGACCTCAGCACCTGCCCCGTCCGCATCGTGGCGAAGGCCGCCTCCACCTGGTCCAGACGAATCTCCTCGGACACGAAGGCGTCCAGCGGCAGTCGACCCTGGAGATAGAGGTCAACCAGCACCGGGAAGTCACGCTCGGGAAGGCAGTCGCCGTACCAGCTGGACTTCAGGGAACCGCCGCGTCCGAAGACGTCGAGCAGCGGCAGCTCGACTGTCATCTCCGGAGTGGGAACCCCCACCAGCACCACGGTCCCGGCGAGGTCACGACCGTAGAAGGCCTGCTTCCAGGTTTCTGGTCGTCCGACCGCATCGACCACCAGGTCGGGCCCGAACCCGCCGGTGAGCTGCTGCATCGCGGTAACGGGGTCGGTGCCGGTGGAGTTGACGACGTGGGTCGCGCCGAGCCGGGCGGCCGTCTCCAGCTTCGCGTCATCGATGTCGATCCCGATGATGGTGGTCGCGCCGGCCAGCCGCGCCCCGACGATGGCTCCGGCGCCCACGCCACCGCAGCCGATCACCGCGACGGAATCCCCGCGGACGACATCGCCGGTGTTCATGGCGGCGCCCAGACCGGCCATGACTCCGCAGCCGAGAAGCCCGGCTGCTGCCGGCCGAGCAGCCGGGTCGACCTTGGTGCACTGACCGGCAGCCACCAGGGTCTTCTCGGCGAACGCGCCGATGCCCAGCGCGGGGGACAGCTCGGTACCGTCCTCCAGCGTCATCCGCTGGCTGGCGTTGGCGGTGTCGAAGCAGTACCAGGGCCGGCCTCGCTTGCAGGCCCGACAGGCGCCGCAGACAGCGCGCCAGTTCAAGATCACGTAGTCACCTGGAGCCAGGTCGCGTACGCCCTCGCCAACCGACTCGACGATGCCAGCAGCCTCATGTCCGAGCAGGTACGGGAAGTCGCTGCCGATGCCGCCGTCTCGGTAGTGAAGGTCGGTGTGGCAGACTCCGCAGGCCTGGATCCGGACAACCGCCTCCCCCGCGGCCGGGTCCGGCACAAGGATCGGGACCAGTTCGACAGGTTCGCCCTTGCTGCGAGCGATCACTGCCTGGACCTGCTGCGCCATAGTCCTCCTCGGTTGTGCTGCTCTGTGGGCCGCGCTTACGGCAGCGACCGTACGGCTGAGCGTAATAGAGCGCGGCTGGCGTCATCGGTGGAGGTCGTCGCCGCGACGAGCGCAATCTCATTCGGCCGTCCGCGGACGGTCAGTTAGAATGGCGGAGTTTTCTGGCACTGCGGTCGCGGTGCCGAGCCCATCCCCCGCAACTGGGTCACCGCCGCCGATCAACGGCCGATCTTGATGGCGGATCTCCCCGAGGACTTCTCGCTATGCCTGCCGATGTGTCGGCTCCTGCGTCTCGGACGCGCCGAAGACGTTCCGGCCCCACCGGGTGGTCCGGATCCGCCGCTGCGTCTGCCGTGATCTCGGCGTTGGACCACCCTCCGCGCATTGCACCGCCGTCGCGGCTCCGGTCCGGGCAGGCCGGGCGGCCTCGGCGGCACAGCGAGTCACTATGGCGTCTGCGTCCCTACCTGCTGCCGTACCGCGCGCGGTTCATTCTGATGGTGATCTTCGCCGCGGCCGGCCTGGCCGCGAGCATCGTCATCCCGCTGGTCACCAAGGCAGTCATCGACGGCCCGGTCGCCGACTCCGACCGCGTCGGCCTCTACGCCCTGGGCCTGTTGGCCCTGGCCCTCGGTGTGGTGGAGGCACTGCTGATGTTCTGCCGCCGGTGGATCGTCTCCAAAGGCACGCTCGGCACGGAGACGGGCATCCGCGTCGACCTCTACGCGAAGCTGCAGCGGCTGCCGATGAGCTTCCACGGACGGTGGCAGTCCGGACAGTTGCTGTCCCGGATGATGAACGACCTGTCCACGATCCGCCGGTTCCTCGGCTTCGGGCTGCTGTTCATCACGATGAACATCGTGCAGATCGCCGTCGTGACGATCCTGCTGCTGAACATGTACTGGCCGCTCGGGCTGGTGGTGCTGACCTCGATCGTGCCGATCAGCTGGCTCTGCCTTCGAAACGAGCGGGAGTTCACCCGGCTGTCGCGTCGAGTGCAGGACCAGACCGGCGACGTTGCCTCCGCGGTCGAGGAGGGGGCGCACGGGCTGCGCGTCATCAAGGCGTTCGGCCGCAGCGAGCACGTCTTCGCCAAGTTCGACGCGGGCAGTGTGCGGCTGTTCAACACATCGATGGAACGCGTCCGGCTGACTTCGCGGTTCTGGACGTTCCTGGAGATCATCCCGAGCCTGACGCTGATCGTCGTGCTGGGCTTCGGCGCCGTAGCCGCCGGTCAGAACCGGCTGACGCTCGGCACCCTGGTGGCCTTCATCACGTTAATGTTGTCCCTGGTGTGGCCGGTGGCGGCGCTGGGCTTCCTGCTCTCGATGGCGCAGGAGGCGATGACGGCGGCCGACAGGATCGTTGAGATCTTCGACGCCGACACCGACATCACCGACGGTGGCGACGAGATCACGGAGGTCCGCGGCCGAGTTCGACTCGAAGGTGCGGGCTTCCGATTCCCCGACGCTGACGCTCCCGTCCTGCACAACCTCAACCTCGAGATCGCGCCGGGCGAGACGGTCGCCGTGGTGGGTGCCACGGGCACCGGGAAAACCACCCTCACCGCCCTGGTGCCGCGACTCTATGACGTGACCGAGGGCAGGATCACCATCGATGGCGTCGACGTACGCCACCTTCGGCTGAGCCAGCTACGCACCATCGTCGCAACGGCCTTCGAGGATCCCACGCTGTTCTCGATGTCGGCCCGGGAGAACCTCACGCTGGGCCGCCCGGATGCCAGCGAGGGCGAGATCGCCGAGGCTGTCGAGGTGGCCCAGGCGCACTTCGTGTACGACCTGCCGTGGGGACTGCAGACCAGGATCGGCGAGCAAGGCATGAGTCTGTCCGGCGGTCAGCGGCAGCGGCTGGCGCTCGCGCGTGCGGTGCTCGCCCAGCCTGCCGTGCTCGTGCTGGACGACACCCTGTCCGCGCTCGACATCCACACGGAGGCGCTGGTGGAGGAGGCGCTCAAACGGGTGCTGGTCGGCGTCACCGGGATCGTGGTGGCCCATCGGGCCTCAACGGTGCTGCTGGCCGACCGCGTCGCGCTCCTCTCAGAGGGAACCATCACCGCTGTCGGCACGCACAGCGAGCTGCTGGCCACCGTGCCGGAATATCGCGAGCTGCTCTCGGCGGAGTTCGACCCGGAGTCCCAGCTCGACGATCTGGAGCAGACCTGGCGGGAAGAAGGGGCTGCCTCATGACCAGCACCACCCGGACCAACACCCCTCAGGCAACCAGCACCCCGACCGACGACACGGACGCCATCGAGGAGTGGCGCGGCGTCGGCGCCGAGCAGTCGGCGTCGATGTCGGAGCGGAAGGGCGTCTTCCTCAAGCGACGGAGCCGGGCGCTGCTCGGGTCGCTGCTTCGGCCGTACCGGGTCTATGTGTGGCTGCTGGTCGCCGTGGTCGTGGTGGAGAACGCCGCCCGGCTGAGCGTGCCCTGGCTGGTCCATCGAGGCATCGACTTCGGCGTGCCACCGATTCTTCGTGGCGGCAGCGCGGTTTTCCTGTACGAGACCGTGGGGCTGATGGTGGCCGCAGTGGTCGTTCAGTCGGTCAGCCGCATCCTCTTCCTGCGCCAGTCCGGCCGGGTGGGGCAGGAGGTGCTGCTGGAGATTCGGCGGCGGCTGTTTCGCCAGTTCCAGCGGCTCGACGTGCAGTTCCACGACCGCTACACCTCCGGGCGGGTGGTGTCCAGACTGACCAGCGACATCGACGCCATCACCGAGCTGCTCGCGGGCGGCTTCGACGGTCTGGTGACCGCGGTGCTCACCATGCTCGGTGTCGGGGTCATGCTCTTGGTGCTGGACCTGAGGCTCGGAGCGGTCTGTCTGCTGTGCTTCCCGATCCTGCTGCTGCTCGTCCGCTGGTTCTCCCGGCAGTCCTCGGTCACCTACCGGGCCGTTCGGGAGAGGTCGGCGCTGGTGATCGTGCAACTCGTCGAGACCCTGACCGGGATCCGCGCCGTCCAGGCCTACCGCCGCGAACCGCGCAACCAGCAGATCTTCGCCGATCTCGCCGACCGGTATGCCGATGCCAACGTGAGGTCGTTTCGGCTGGTCGCGGTCTTCATGCCGGGCATCCGGATGATCGGCAACATCACCGTCGGGGTCGTGCTGCTGTACGGGGGCCACCGGGTTATCGACGGCAACATGACCGTCGGCGTGCTGGCGGCGTTCCTGCTCTACCTGAGAATGTTCTTCGAGCCGATGCAGGAGATCAGCCAGTTCTACAACACCTTCCAGTCGGCGTCGTCGGCGCTGGAGAACGCTTCCGGCGTGCTGGAGGAGCAGCCGACGGTACGGCAGCCCGACCAGCCGGTGAAGCTGGCGGCGGCCAACGGCGAGGTTCGTTTCGACCGGGTCTCCTTCTCCTACGTCGAGGACCGGCCGGTGCTGCCACGGCTTGACCTGACCATTCCCCCCGGCCAGACGGTGGCGCTGGTAGGCACCACGGGCGCCGGCAAGACCACCATCGCCAAGTTGATAGCCCGCTTCTACGACCCCACTGACGGTCGGGTCACCCTGGACGGCATCGACCTGCGACAACTGTCCGACGAGGACCTCCGCCGCGCGGTGGTGATGGTGACCCAGGAGAACTTCATGTTCGACGGGACCGTGGCCGAGAACATCGCCTTCGGCAAGCCGGATGCCACCCGGGCAGAGATCGTCTCCGCGGCCACCGCGGTGGGGGCCGATGCGTTCATTCGCGCTTTCCCGCAAGGCTACGACACAGACGTGGCCAAGCGTGGTGCCCGGTTGTCGGCAGGGCAACGCCAGCTAGTCGCGTTCGCGCGCGCCTTCCTCGCCGATCCGACCGTGCTCATCCTCGATGAAGCCACGTCCAGCCTGGATGTCCCGAGCGAGCGGCTGGTGCAGCGGGCGTTGGGAACCATCTTGTCGGAGCGGACGTCGGTGATCATCGCGCACCGGCTCAGCACCGTGGAGATCGCCGACCGGGTGCTGGTGCTGCAGCACGGCCAGATCATCGAGGACGGTACGCCGCGAGAGCTGATGTCGCGGCGAGATGGTCATTACGCAGCCTTGCATCAGGCCTGGGCGGACTCGGTGGCCTGAAGCCAGCCAAGGGCTTCGGCAACCGTGGCGGCCTCGCGAACTCCCGGCTCCGGCGGTGGCCGCAGCACCACCACCACGGGGATGCCGAGATCGGTGGCGGCCTCCAGCTTCGCCACCGTGTACTGCCCGCCGGAGTCCTTGGTGATCACCGCGTCGACCTGGTGATCTCGCATCAGTCGTCGTTCGTCGTGGTAGGCGTACGGGCCGCGGGAAAGGATCACCCGCCACCGGGCGGGCAGCGGGTGGTCCGGCCGATCGACGACGCGAACCATCACCGAGCGGTCCTGCCAGGCCGCGAACGTGGGCAGACTCTGCCGGCCGGTGGTCAGAAACGGCCGCGCGGCCGCCTCGGCCGTTGCCCGTGCCGCGTGCAGGTCGGGCACCCAACTCCACCGGCTGGACCGCGGATGGTGCTGCCAGCCCGGCCGGGCCAGCCGCAGCAAGGGGATCGAGGAACGGCTGGCGGCGACCGCTGCGTTTCGCGACATCTGAGCCGCGAACGGGTGCGTTGCGTCGACCATGGCGGTAATGCCGCGGGCCTCAAGAAAGGCGACCAGCCCATCGGGACCGCCGAAGCCACCGATCCGCACGTCGCCGTCGGGTAGGGCGGGTCGGGCCACCCGCCCGGCCAGCGACGAGACCACCGGGGTCGATTGGCGGGACAGGTGTCGGGCCAGCTCGCGCGCCTCTGCGGTGCCGCCCAGGATCAGGACCGTCATCGGGCTCGGACCCCGACCGCGACGGCAAGTGCGCCCAGACCAACCAGCCGAGCCAGCCGGTTGGCCCGCGGGATATCGGTGCTGCGAACAGCCCGCCCGGAGCCAAGGGTGCCCCGGTCCTCCACCGTGCCGGCGTAGCGGTTGACGCCGCCGAGCCGGACGCCGAGCGCGCCGGCGAAAGCCGCCTCCACCACGCCGGCGTTCGGACTGGGATGGCGGCCGGCGTCCCGCCGTACCGCGCCGAAAGCGGCCCGCGCGGACCCATCGACCGCGGGTGCTGCGATCGCAGCCAGTAGCCCGCTCAGTCGCGCCGGCACCCAGTTGGCTACGTCGTCCAGCCGGGCCGCGGCCCAGCCGAAGCGTAGGTACCGCGGTGAGCGGTGGCCGATCATGGCGTCCAAGGTGTTCACGGCCCGGTATCCCAGAAGGCCGGGCAGCCCTGCCACCGCGCCCCACAGCAGCGGTGCCACCACGGCATCGCAGGTGTTCTCCGCGACGGACTCCACACAGGCCCGAGCGACCTCGTCGGCGCTGAGCTGCGATGTGTCCCGGCCGACCAGATGGGTCACCTGCACTCGGGCCGCAGGCAGCCCGCCGCTCTCCAACTGCGCGGAAATTGTGTCCGCCTCACGCTGGAGTGAGCGCCCTCCGAGGACCGTCCAGGTGGCCAGTGCGGTCGCCGCTACGGTGGAAATCGCCGCTGGATGGAGAGCCCGCTGCGTTGCTGACGCCGTCGCTACCGTGCCGCCGACCAGCAGGCCGACGTGCAGCACTCCGCGGGGGCGGCGGTCGGTGTAGGTCGCCCGTTCCAGCCGCTGGGCCAGCTTCCCGAAGCCTGCCACTGGATGCAGCCGGCGTGGATCGCCCCACTGCTGATCGGCGACGAACCCGAGGACAAGCCCAACCGCCGCCCAACGACGACTCGGGACGACTCGCCCGGGTGGCGGTAGTGTCATCGTCCGTGCCTCCTCGACGGACTCTGGTGACCGGCGGCGTCCGATCCGGCAAGTCCCGCTTCGCCGAGTCGCTGCTGGCGGACGAGCAGCGGGTCGCGTACGTCGCTCCGGGGCCCGCCCCCGATCTTGACCCGGAGTGGGCCGCGAGGATCCGCGCCCATCAGACCCGCCGCCCGGCCAGCTGGGAGACGGTGGAAACGACTGATCTTGCTGGGTTTCTCCGCGGCGCGGACGGACCGGTCCTGATCGACTGCCTCGGAACGTGGCTGACCGGCATCGTCGACGACCTCGGAACTTGGGATGTGCCGCTGGCTCGGTGGCGGCATCAGTTCTCCGCTGTGACCGACGACTTTCTCGATGCCTGGACGCACTCCACCGGCCCGGTGGTCGCCGTCACCAACGAGGTTGGCTGGGGTCTGGTGTCGGAGTATCGCTCTGGTCGGATTTTCACCGATCTGCTGGGCTGGCTCAACCAAGCGGTCGCCGCCGCGAGCGACGAGGTGGTGCTGGTCGTCGCCGGTAGGGCGCTCCGGTTGTAGGGGGCCGGTAGGGCGCTCCGGTTGTAGGGGGCCGGTAGGGCGCTCCGGTTGTAGGGGGCCGGTAGGGCGCTCCGGTTGTAGGGGGCCGGTAGGGCGCTCCGGTTGTAGGGGGCCGGGGTTTAGCTGGGCCATTGCAGCACCGAACCGAGCGCGAGAGCCGTGCATGCCACCTCCACGCAGGCACCCATGACATCGCCGGTGACGCCGCCCAGGCGGACAACGCAACGGCGAAGCAGAAGTGCCGTTGCGACGAGGGCCAGCATGGTCGCAACCACCCCGGTCAGCCAGAAACCGTCCACGACGAAGGTGACGGCCGCCATCGCTGCCAGTACCAGCGCCCAGACGATGGCTGCGGCGAAAGGGGGTACCGAACGCGCAACCGCCTCGCCCAGGCCTTGTGGCCGGGCGGCGGGGATTCCGCGGAGGCACACCACAGCGAGCGCCGCCCGGGAGCAGCAGATGACCACCGCAAGCCCGACGGCACCTCGGATGTCTCGGGCAAGCTCGCCGAACGCGGCGACCTGGAGTCCAATGACGATAACCAGGGCCACGACGCCCATGGGCCCGATATCGCCGCGCCGCATCACCGCCAGCGCCTTGTCGCGGTCCCAGCCGCTGCCCAGCCCGTCCGCGGTATCGGCAAGCCCGTCCAGGTGCAGCGCTCGGGTCCCCAGAGCTAGCACGGAGACAGCCGCCAGCCCGGTGACCAGGTCGGGCGCTCCGAGTGCGTCGAAGATCCACGCTCCGGCGCCAGCAGCCAGAGCGAGGGGTAGCACCGCCACCGGGCCCAGCAACATGGCGTTCCGCGCCACTGTGGTGTCGAGGTCACCGACCGCTCCGGCGGGCCACACGGTCAACGTTCCGGCCGCCAACCGAAACGCGCTGCCTAGGTTCGTCACGCTTCGGTCGGGGCAAGCTCGGCCAGCAGCGCCATCTCACGCAGAAGCTGCACGGCGGATCGCAGCAGCGGAACCGCGGCGACCGCGCCGCTGCCTTCACCGAGGCGGAGCGATAGGTCGAGCAGTGGGCGCAGCCCAAGCTTCTCCAAGGCAAGCTGCTGGGCGGGCTCGGTCGATCGGTGGCCCGCTGCGCACCAGGCGACGACGCCGGGCAGCAGATCCTCGGCCACAACCGCCTCGGCGAGACTGACGACCCCGTCGAGCAGCACGGGAACTCCGGCGCGCGCAGCAGCGACCAGAAACCCGACGCCGGCGGCCAGGTCGGCGGAGCCGAGGGCGGCGAGCCGGACCCGGGCATCCTCGGCGCGGTCGCCAACGCGCGACAGTGCGCTATCGATGATGTGCAGCTTGTGCCGTACGCCCTCGTCACTGACGCCGGTGCCTCTGCCGGTCACCTCACTCGCGCTCACCCCGAGCGATGCCGCGATCAGCGCAGCTGACGGCGTGGTGTTGCCGATGCCCATGTCGCCGACGATCAGGAGATCTGCTCCGGCGGAGATCTGGCTGGAGGCGATCAGCTCGCCTGCTCGCAGTGCTTGATCGACTTCTGCTGACGTCAGGGCGTCGCGGAGCTGGATCGGCTCGGAAGACCGCCTGACTTTATGTGCGGTTACCGACGCCGGTATGCCCGCCAGGTCGTCGTCCACTCCCAGATCGAAAACCGCGAGGGAGACGCCGTGCTGTCGGGCGAGCACGCTGACGCCGGCCTGTCCGGCCACGAAGGCGCGGACCATAGCGGCTGTGACTTCACGCGGATAGGCCGAGACACCGTAGGAGCTGACGCCGTGGTCGCCCGCAAGCACGACCGCCCGCACCCGGTCGATCGGTCGTGGCGGACAGGTCCCCTGGCAGGAGGCGATCCAGGCGGCAAGCCGCTCCAGCTCCCCGAGGGAGCCCAGGGGTTTCGCCAGCGCGTCCAGGCGCTCCTGGGCTTGGAGCAGGACGGATCGCGAGGGCGGTGGGATCGGCGGTTGTTCAGGCCTTGACATGATCGTTTCGTCCCGGGGCGGCGCTGCCGACAAGCAGCCGGTGGACGAGTTCGGCGAGCGCCAGTCCCAGCACCGTCCACAGCGATAGCTGGATGATGAAGCTGGCCGTGCGGAAGTCGTACAGGACCGTGGCCGGAAAGCGCGCCGGAACCTCGTCGAAGTGCGGCATCAGCGCTACTGCGGCCAGGCTCAACACCAGGTAAGCCGCGAGTCCGGTGAGCCAGGCGTACCAGCCGCCGATCCGGGGATGCAGCGAGCGGCCAGCGAGCACGGCTACCACGGCGGCGAGCACAGAGATGGCGACGAGGAGGAAGTACGACGCGGTGCGCGCTTCGATGGTGTCACCGCTCCCGACGCCAGGCGGGTTCGGCGGATAGGCCAGGAAGGGCACCCCGTACAAGGTGACGAAACCGGCGGCC
Organism: Propionibacteriaceae bacterium; assembly: GCA_035717205.1. GTDB lineage: Bacteria > Actinomycetota > Actinomycetes > Propionibacteriales > Propionibacteriaceae > Microlunatus. Next base: position 238,304 of record DASTIW010000037.1, read on the forward strand.
GTCGCGCCGAGCATGGTCGCCCGGACGCTTACCGACCCGAACCGACCCAAGGCGATGCCGCCAAGTACGCCGAACAGTCCGCCAAGAGTGACACCGGCGACCACCGTTGCCGTCAGCAGCCCGAGGGTCGACTGCAGCGACCGGGGGATGACGGCCCCATCGCCGGTGGCTGTCGGTGCCGTCTGATCCTGGTGCGAGTGAGTCGCCTGGTCTGCCGGTACGGACTCCTCGAGCGCGATGGCGGCGGTGACCGACGGCTCACCGATGACGTACGCAACGCCGAAGGCGGCAATGCCGGCGAGCAAGCCTGCGAGCAGACCTCTGACCAGGAAACGAGAGGCAGACACGAGTTGCTGATCGGTTGATCAGTGGCAGGGAAAACCGAGCAGGTGGCGACCGTCGTGCACCCACTCGTGCACGCCGCTGCCCGTGATCAACGACATCGCGCCTTGTTCGGCCGAGAGGAAGTACATCGAGACCAGCAGCAGCAGGCCGGCGAACAACAGCCAGGGAAGGGCGGTCTTGCCCGAGATGGCGGGATTTGTTGCTGCGGGCGCAGTCTGCGCTTTCACGATGGACATGGGTTCCTCCTGGGGTTTCTGCGACCCGTCGTGACCGGCGTCAACGGACGCCGATGCTGCTGGAGCTCGAAGGAGGGTTGGGTCTGGCTCGAGCTCCGATTCGGGGCTCATACAGTGGCGCGACCGTGTCGGGTTCCCACCGACTTCCAGGTCCCTCTCGCGAACCCGTGCACTGTATCGTCGCGCCCGCAGCGACAGCAAGGGCAGCAATACAAAAGGTCCGGCGGATAGCCTCGGTGCGGTGGAGGGGACTGACCTGCAGAAAGCCGGAGCCGGGCCGACCTGTCCGGATGGAGTCCTGGTCGCGGCGCGCTCGCTTCGGCTGGGTCAGAAGACGGTGCATTCCGGCAGACGTCCCGAGGCGGGTCGGCCGTAGTGGCCGTCCGGCTGGTCTGGATGGCGCACGGGATGACGACCGGGATGCGCGCGCTGACCTTCGGTGACGAGTCGTCGCTCGTCGAACCCAAGCCGGACCGGCGGCCCGTCCAGCGCACCGCCACGTGCTCCTGCGGGCCAGAAACCGCCTGCGTCGAGACCGCTGAGGCGCTCGGGGTGCGAGCGACGGTTGACGACCGGTTGGCCGGCCTCGACACCGGGTCGTGGCGCGGCCACACTCTTGCTGTGATCGCTGACCGGTCCCCCGAGGACCTTGCCAGCTGGCTCGCCGATTCGCAGGCCCGGCCTCACGGTGGCGAGAGCTTTGCTGACCTGGTCCAGCGGGTGGGCGCGGTCTGCGACAACACCGATTGGGCGCCCGGGACACACCTGCTCGTGGTCCACCCGACAGTGGCTCGGGCGGCCGCTGTCCACGCACTCGACGTTTCAGCCGAGGCCATCTTCCGGCTGGAGGTGGCGCCGCTTGGGAGGGTGACCATGTCGCGGAGCAAGGATCGATGGCGCCTGCTCGGACTCGGATGACTCTGCTGTGTTCTGCGCGGGGCGTAACGTGCGCAGTGCGTGATCATCCGGGGCCCTTGCGGTGGGGTAGGTAGCGGCGGTGGCGGAGCCGGAGGTGCCGGTCCATCTCGGACGCCTGGCGAAGGCGTTCGGGCTGCCGAGCCTGGATCTGGTTGAGTATCGCTTCGGAGCTAGTGGCGTCTGGCGGCTACGGTGCGTAGACGGCGATCTTGCGCTAAGTGCGCGCCCCGGCTCCGCCCCGCGCTACGTCCTGGACGAGCTTCGAACGGCCGGGCAGCTTGAGCGACGCGCCATGACGGCCGGGCTGGACGTGGTTCCCTTTCTGGAACCCCGAGAGCCGGCCGTGGGACTAGCGGCCGAGGTAGACGACTGCCTGGTCGTGTTGCACCGGTGGGCGGAGACAGTTCGCGACGGCGATTCGGCTGTTGGCTCCGAATGGCTGGGGGAGACTCTGGCTCGGCTGCATCGGCTATGGCCGGATCCGGCGACCGACGAGGCTGAGCTCAGCCGCGCCTATGGCGTACATCCGTTAGCGGACTGGCGAAGGTGGGTCGAGGACGCGGCTGCAGCCGGTCTTGGCTGGGCGTCGGCGGTGTCGGACGCGATGGACGCGGTGGCCGAGGCGACCGAGCTGTCGCTGGCCGCTCTGAGGCTCAACCTGCCTCGGTGCGTGACGCACCGAGATCTCAACCCGCCGAATCTGCTGCACACAGCGATGGGTCCGCTGCTCTGTGACTTCGGGTACGCGGGCCTGGATGTGCCGTGGCTGGAGGCGGTGGATGCTGCGCTGGCGTGCTCGAGGAAGCCGGCGGAGACGATCATGACGTACCAGCGCGCCGGCGGGGCGGCCGGTCCCCGGGTTCGCGAGGCGCTCGGCCGGACGACAGGGGTCACCTTGATGTGGCTGGCATTTTCGATGTGGCTGTCGTTGGGTCACCGCGCCGTGACGGAGGAACGACAGGCGGCGGCAAGCGACGCAGTGCCGGGGATCGTGCGAAGCCTGGCTGAGGACCTGGACTCGCTGGACTCGGTGGCCGCCGAGTTGTTCGGGTAGACCGGCGCATGTTTTGCAACCAAATGGTTGACAACGGCCAGTCGAGGGGCTTACGGTTGTGTTCAACCGATTGGTTGAGGGGAATCTCATGGCGGATCAGCTGTCCCGAGTGTTCGCAGCTCTGGCCGACCCGACCCGCCGGGACATCGTCGCCCGGCTCGCCGGCGGGGACGCCACCGTCGGCGAGCTGGCGGCGCCGTACGACGTCAGCGTGCAAGCCGTCTCCAAGCACCTCAGTGTGTTGGAGGACGCGGGCCTGGTGAGCCGAAGCCGCGACGCGCAGCGCCGCCCCGCGCATCTCGAAGCGGAGGTGTTCGACCTGATGACGAAATGGATCGAGCGATACCAACGGCAGGCGGAGGAGCGGTACCGCCGACTCGACGACGTCCTAGCGGCCATGAACGAGAGCCGCAGTCCCAAGGAGAAAGGAAGTGCATCATGACCACCGCCACAACCGTGCAGATCGAAGCCGACCCGAAGGTGCCGGCGATCCGGATGACCCGCGACTTCGAAGGCACCCCCGATCAGTTGTTCCGCGCTCACACCGATCCGGAGCTCTTCGCCCGCTGGGTCGGCCCGAACTCCATCGACACCCGCATCGAGCACTGGGACGCACGTACCGGTGGAAGCTGGAGATACGTCGCAATCCACGATGGCGCCGAGTTCGGCTTCCATGGCTGCTTTCACGAGGTACGTCCGGGTCGGATCGTGCAGACCTTCACCTACGACGGCGAGCCCGACGGGGTGTCGCTGGAGACGCTGTGGTTCGAAGATCTCGGCGACGGCCGTACCCGCTTGCATGCCCAGTCGCTCGTCGACAGCTTCGAGGGACGGGATGCCTGGCTGCGCAGCGGCATGGAGGTCGGGGTCAACGAGGGCTACGCCAAGCTGGATGCTCTGCTTGCGGGCGATATTGGGCCCTAGCGTGATACAGCCGGTCTGCGCCCCCCGCGCAGACCGGCTGTGCCGTTACGAACTTGCTCCCCCCGAAGCTTGTTCAACCACAAAGTAATTGTGTGGCTTCGCAGTACGGCTGTCAAGTTGCTGTTTCATCGGCGTGCCATCAGGCCGCTCTACTCGATCGCCAGTGCTGATCGTGCCGATGTCGGCCAGCCACGCTTGGAAGCCGCCGATCAGGTCGGTGGCGTTCCACCGGCCCAGCTGCTGCAACGTCGCTGCTGCCAGGCTTGAGCTGTACCCCTCGCTGCAGACGATAATGATCCGACGTGCGGGATCAGCTGCTTCGGGCAGCCGAAACTGGCTGGTCGGATCCAGTCGCCATTCCAGCACGTTGCGATCCACCACGACGGCCCCGGGAAACTCGCCGTCACGCTCCCGCTGCTCGACCGGTCGGATGTCCACGATCAGGGCGCCGGCGTCGACCGCCGCTGGCAGGTCCGTTGCCGGCACGCGTTGGAGGGTGGCCCGAACCTGCTCGAGCAGCAGGTCAATGGCAGCCGGCGCTTCATCGCTAGCCTCAGGAACTGACATGCCGGTGAGAGTAGCCGGAGCCGATCCGAGCAGGCTAGAGCCAGCGACGAGACTTGAAGGCCAGATACAGCAGCAGCCCGGTGACCAGCATGCCGAGAACAGCCATCGGATATCCGAACCGCCACTGCAGCTCGGGCATGTGCGCGAAGTTCATTCCGTAGATCGTGCCCACCAGGGTCGGTGCGAAGAGAATGGCGGCCCAGGCAGAGATCCGCTTCACCTCCTCGTTCTGCGCGAGGCTGGTCTCGGTAAGGGACCGCATCTCGTCGTTTTGTCGCTGTCCCACCAGAGCGGCGTGCACGGTGAGGGCGTTCTGCAGCAGCGCGCGAAACGAGTCGACGCGCTCGACGATCCGAATGACGTGGTCGTGAACGTCGCGGAGGTTTCGCTGCAGCTCGACGTTGACCCCGTACTTGTCGAATCCGGCTTCCAACCCACCGAGGATGCCCAGCAGAGGTCGGGTGGTCCGCTGGAACTCGATCACCTCGCGGAGTAGCTCGTAGATGCGGCGGGATACCGCCTCGTCCCCGCTGAACAGCTGGTCCTCGATCTCGTCGATGTCGTTCTCGAGACCCGCCACCACCGGCCCGTACTCGTCGACCACCTGGTCCAAAATCGCGTAGAGGACCGCCTCGGGACCCATGCACAGCAGCGCCGGATTGTCCTCCAGGCGGTGCCGCACCTGAGCCAGGTTCGGCGACTCGGCATGTCGGACGGTGACGATGAAGTCTGGGCCGGCGAAGATGTGCAGCTCTCCGAACTCGACCCGCTCCTCCTCGTCGACATAGCGGGCGGGGCGCAGGACAGTGAAGAGCAGGCTCTCGTACCGCTCGAGCTTGGGTCGCTGGTGCGCGGCGATGGCGTCATCGACGGCCAGCTGATGGAGGTTGAACTCGTGCGCAACTGACCGGATGTCGTTCTCTGACGGCCGGTAGAGACCGATCCATGCCAGGCCGCCGGATCGGCGGAGCAGCTCGTAGGTCGCCTCGAGGCTCCGCGGGCTGTCCCTTCGGACCCCGTTCACATAGATCGCATTGTCGACGACGCCTCGCGGCTGGGTTGGCGGTCCCTCCGGCGTTTTCGGCGGCATAAGAGGCGGTCCCATCGGTCGAGGTGTGCTCCGCTGACTGTAACGCGCCCGCCGTTCCCATCCGGCTGGTTGAGTAGTCGGGCGGACGGCGTCGCTCCCGTTCCTCACCCGTTGCGGCCGCTGCAGCGTACGAGACGTAGCGGAGGGGCATCATCGCAGCGATCGCGGCGCAACGTGGCCGCGGGATCGGGTCTCCGCCGGCGGGGGCGGCTGCCGTAGGCTTGTCGGCAGCAAGGTCGCCGCAGCACCCACCTGCAGGGTCAGGAGCACGCAGAGTGAACGAGAGCATCGCGGTCGCCCCACGCCCCGCAGCTACCCATCGGACAGGGGCCGCGGCGCGGCGCCTTCTCGCCGCGGCTTTCACGACAGCGCTGCTGGCCGGCTGCTTCTCCGGGCCGCCACCTGCATCATCGCCGCCGACAACCAGTGCGACGGCTCCATCCGCGAGGGCGTCGGAACCCGCGTCGGAACCCGCGTCGGACACACCAGCGGCGACTCCACGCCAGGCGACTTCCCCGGCGACGACGCCCACCGTTACGCCTGCCGAGCGCCAGCGGCCCAAGACGGTCACGATTGTGATGAATGGTGACCTGCTGTGGCACAACACGCTCTGGTACGGGGCGCAGGAGGATGCGCGGCGATCGGGCCAGCGGGGGCGTGACGACTACGACTTTGCTCCCCTGCTGGCGGGGATGCGACCGGTAATCGCGGGCGCCGATATGGCCATCTGTCACGAAGAGGTGCCGCTGGCGCCCGACGGCGGCCCGTATCGCAACTATCCGATCTTTGCCGCTCCCCCAGAGGTGGTGGACGCCATCAAGATCACCGGTTACGACCTGTGCACGACATCGTCCAACCACAGCCTCGACCAGGGTTATCCGGGGCTGCGTCGCACCCTTGATCATTTTGACCGGGCGGGGATCCTGCACGCCGGCACCAGCCGGAGCAGGCAGGAGTCGAGAACGCCTGCCATCTATACGACTCGGCAGGGCGTGAAGGTGGCCGTGGTTGCGGCCACCTTCAGCCTCAATGGCATCCCGCTGCCGGCGGGCAGGAGTTGGGCCGTCAACCTGCTCGATGCCCGCGCGATGGTGCGCCAGGCTCAGCGGGCCCGTGCTGCCGGAGCCGACATCGTGCTCGCCGCCATGCATGCCGGCACCGAGTACTCGTCGACCCAAGACGAGCAACAGCGACGTGTCGCGAACGTACTGACCGCATCTCCCGACATCGACCTGGTGTACGGTCACCACGCCCACGTCGTGCAGCCATGGGACAAGGTGCACGACAAATGGGTCGTCTACGGTCTCGGTAACACCGTCGCCCAGCACCGATCCGAGCAGCTGCACAGTTACGAGGGCGTCACCGCCCGGTTCACCTTCAGCCAGCGAGAGACGAGATACGCGGTCACCAGAGCCGAGTACATCCCGACGCTGGTAACCCGGTACGCCTCCGGCCGGCCCGCGCGCCTGTATCAGATCTCAGCGGAGCTTCGGGGCGCGACAGGTTCGCTGCGGAGGCGCCTGCTGCAAGCCGACCGCTCCACGTCGAGGGTCGTCAACAGTCTGCTGCCGAAGCGGGACCGCCCACACAAGGGCTGATGAGCGGCCGAGGCGCGCCGTACCTCTTGATAGGCAAGTAGCGACTTGCCTATCATGGACTCTGTGCCCGATGTCTACATGGCGCTGGCCGACTCAACTCGCCGAGCCATCCTGGACGAGCTGGCCGATCGCGATGGACAGTCGCTGTTCGAGCTGTGTGCGCGGCTGACCATGCGTCACGGCATCGGCTCGTCGCGTCAGGCCATCTCGCAGCATCTGGCGGTGCTCGAGGCTGCGGGTCTGGTCACCACCGAACGGCACGGCCGTACAAAACTGCACCACCTGTGCACCCAACCGCTGCGCTCCATCGTCGAGCGCTGGCCCGTCAACGAATGAGGAGTGTCATGCTTCGGATCAATCTCACCAGCGTGCTGGTCGACGATCAGGCAAAGGCGCTGGCCTTCTACACCGACGTACTCGGGTTCGTGAAGAAGACCGACGAGCCGGTCGGCGAGTTCCGCTGGCTCACCGTTGTCGCCCCGGACGACCCCGACGGCGTCGAGCTGCTTCTCGAGCCGGACGCCCATCCCGCCGCCAAGGTTTTCAAGGAGGCGCTCGTGGAGGACGGGATTCCGTTCACCTCGTTCGCGGTCAAGGATGCCACCGAGGCGCACGAGGCGCTGCGCGCGAAGGGGGTCAACTTCGTCCAGCCGCCCACGCCGATGGGACCCGTCACGACGGCGGTCTTCGACGACACCTGCGGGAACCTGATTCAGATCGCCTCGGCTGGCTAGTCGAGCTCCCCCGCCGGGTCGAGGCTCGCTGCGACCGGCTCCTCGGCCGAGAAGCCTGCCACAGCACCGATGACGGTGACCGCGGGCGGTTTCAGGCCCGCCTGCTGGGTGAGCGAGGCGATGTCTTCTACGGTTCCTCGTACGGCGCGCTGGCTGGGAAGGCCGGCGTCGGCGATGGTGGCCGCGGCAGTGTCGCCGGGCATTCCGCCAGCACGGAGGGCGATGCCGATGTCCGCCAGGGTGGCGACGCCCATCAAGATCACCAAAGTGGTGTTGGACTGGGCCAGCGCCGTCCAGTTCAGCGTGGACCCGGGGTGACCGGGAGGGAGATGGCCGGACACGACGGTGAAGCCCTGCGTCAGGCTGCGGTGGGTCAGCGGGATGCCGGCCAATGCGGGAGCTGCGGTCGCCGAGGAGACTCCCGGGATGACGTCGACCGCGATGCCGGCGGCCGCGCATGCCTGCCATTCCTCCGCCCCGCGGCCGAAGATGAAGCTGTCGCCGCCCTTGAAGCGGGCGACAGTTTTGCCGGCCGAGGCGTGCTCCACGAGCAGCTGGTTGATCCTCTCCTGGGGGGTGAACTTCCCGCGCGGAATCTTTCCCACGTCGATGATCTCGGCATCGGCCCTGGCATCCTGGAGGGCGGCCAGCGGCGCCAGCCGGTCGCAGATGATCACGTCGGCCGTACGAATGGCCTCCAGCCCGGCCACGGTCAGCAGTCCGGGATCGCCCGGGCCGCCGCCGATCAAGATGACCCGTCCGCCGGAGGTAGCCGCCGCGTCGGAGCTGGCGTCGACTGCCATCAGCGGAATGTTGGCGGCACGCGCCGACTCCGCCAGGTCGCGGTCGAGTTCGGCCGATCCGGTAGCGGTGATCACCAGGGCCGCCCCGGCAAGATCGTCTTCGGACGGCACGGCCGGCCGCCAGCTCAGCAGAGACCGCTCGGCCAGGTCCTGGAGCGACGTGGCAAGTTCCACGGCTACCAGCGTCACGATCGCCTGGGACTGGAGCAGGGTGGTGACCACGCCGAGGACGGCAGCGGTGCCACCGCACACGACGACGTGGCGCCGTTGGAGGTCCAGCTCGGCTGAAAACGTCACCGCTTGGCTTCCTTCTGGTCGGGACGGGACTCCTTGATCACCTGCAGAGCCTTGGCCAGCGCCGCGGTGGTTTGCTCGTCCCGAACAGCGATCCGGATCCAGCGGGGTCCCAGGCCGGGGAAGGTGTCGCCGCGACGGACCGCGAATCCCTGCTCACGCAGCGCGAGCCGAAGCCAACCCGCCGGTCCGCCCCAGCTGGTGGTGTCCACCAGCACGAACGGCGCTCTGGGCGTTCCGGCCACGTCCAAGTCGAGCGAGCTGAGGGCGGCCAGCAGGACGGCGCGTCGCCGGCTGAACTCCTCCGCGGCGTCGGCTGCGATGGCCTGCGCCTCGGGAGTGAGGCAGACCACGGTTGCTGCCAGCGCGGGAGTGGATACGGCCCACGGCTGCTGCTGGGCACGAAGCAGGGAGATGATCTTGGCGTCACCGACGACATAGCCGGCACGAACTCCGGCGAGGCCCCAGGTCTTGGTCAGCGATCGGATCACCAGCACGCCGTCCAAGTTGTGCCTCAGCAACGATTCGGTCTCACCCGGCACGGCGTCCATGAACGCCTCGTCCACGACGACGACTCGCCCCGGTCGTACGAGGGCCCGGATCGACTCGGCCGGGTGCAACACGCCGGTCGGGTTGGTGGGGTTGCCGACCATGATCAGATCCGCGTTGTCGTCCACCCGGGTCGGGTTCAGCACGAACCCTTCGGCAGCGTCGAGGGTGAGCCGTCTCGGCCGATGACCCGCGGCTCGGAGGGCCGCCTCCGGCTCGGTGAACTGGGGATGCACCACCAGGGGACTGCGGGGGGCGAGCGCGCGAGCCGCCAGCGTGAACGCCTCGGCGCCTCCGGATGTGGGCAGCACCTGAGACTCGGGCACCTGGTGTGCAGCGGCGATGGCGCTGACCGCCGCCTGAGGTCGCGGGTACGCCGCAACGTGGTCCAGTGACTCCTCGATCGCCTCACGCAGGAAGCGTGGCGGCGCCTGTACGCGGACGTTGACGGCCAGATCCACCATGCCGGCGGCGATGTCAGAGTCGCCGTGATAGTCGAGGTCATGCCCGAGGCTGACTGCCGCCGCCGCCGGCCTGCCATGCCAGGCAGGGCTGCGGGCGGCGCAGGCGTGTACGGCGTCGCTGAACCGTTGCGCCAGGTGCGGGTGTCCTGCCCAATGGACATGCAGGTACGAGCCGTGAACCGTGTCCCGGCACAGCCCTGCGGGGTCGGCGGAGAAGCCGGACCTCGCCCCGTCGATCAGCCAGCCCGAGGCGTCGCCGACAGCAGGCTGGACCGTGGTCCGGTGGAACTCGTGTCCCGTCACCCGAGTGCCCGCGACCGCCAATAGATGATCATGGTCGGCGATCGCGGTGCGGTATCCGATGGTGAGACGCAGCTGCATCTGCGCCTGCGCCTGGAGTGCTCCGACCATGGGCGTTCCGTCCATCGAGCTACACAGGTAGATCAATCCGGCGCACTCGGCGACGGTTGGTACGCCGGCGCGGATGGCGGCTGCGATGTCGGCCCTCAGTGCGGTGTTGGCTGCGAGCTCGGTGGCGTGCATCTCGGGGAAACCGCCGCCCAGATAGATTCCGGCCGTCCCCGGGGGCAGCCGGTTGTCAGAGACCGGATCGAATGTCACGGGCTCGCAACCGGCTGCCCTGAGCAGCTCGTCGGTCTCGGCGTACCGGAAGGTGAAAGCGCGGCCACCGGCCATCGCCACCACCGGACGCCCAGATGAGCTGGGGCGGACGACGGCCTCCGGCTGCCACGGGATGGCCGCAAGCGGAGCGGCCGAGTGGGCGATTTCGAGGACACGCGTCAGCGAGACGTGCTCGGCGATCTGTCCCGCCAGCCGATCCAGACTTGCGCGGGCCTCGTCGCGTTCGGCTGCGGGAACCAGACCCAGGTGTCGAGACGGTACGAAGATGCCGGCATCTCGCGGGAGGGTGCCCAGGACCGAGATTCCGGTGGCCTCCAGCGCCTCGGTGACCTCGGTGGCGTGCCGCGTCGAGCCCGCCTTATTCAAGATCACCCCGCTGATCCGAACCGTCGGGTCGAAGGTGGACAGGCCGTGGACGACAGCGGCCACGGTACGGGAGGCGGCCGAGATGTCCACCGCGAGGATGACGGGCGAGTCGACGAGCGCGGCGACATGGGCGGTGGACGCGTAGCCGTTGCCGCCGAGCTGGCCGTCGAACAGCCCCATCACCCCTTCGAGAACGGCGATATCGGCAGCGGCTGGGGTTTGGGCGCCATGCAGCAGGAGCGGGGCCAGCTGGTCCGGGCCGCACAGGTGCGGGTCGAGGTTGCGGCCTGGCCGCCCGGTCGCCAGCGAGTGGTATCCCGGGTCGATGTAGTCAGGCCCGACCTTGAATCCCGCGACCTCCAGACCGGAGCGCCGCAGGGCAGCCATCAACCCGGTGGCGACCGTGGTCTTTCCGTGCCCGGAACCGGGTGCCGCGATCACGACCCTGGGCAGCGCGGTCACCATTCGATTCCTCGTTGGCCCTTCTGGCCTTCGTCAAACGGATGTTTGATCTTGGTCATCTCGGTGACGAGGTTCGCGATGCCAATCAGCCGGTCGTCGGCGCGCCGGCCGGTGATGATCACGTGCTGCTGCCCTGTCCGGTTGGCCAGGGTGTGCACCACGTCGTCGACGTCCACCCATCCCCAGTTGATCGGGTAGGTGAACTCGTCCAGGACGTACAGTCCATGCGTCTCGGCGGCCAGTCGGCGTTTGATCTCGCGCCAGCCATCGGCCGCCGCCTCAGCATGATCATCCGCGCTCCCGGCCTTCCGGGTCCAGGACCACCCTGCACCCATCTTGTGCCATTCGATCGGCCCACCCGCTCCCGTGGCCTGGTGCAGCTCGGCGAGGGTCTCCAGCGCCGTCTGCTCACCGATCCGCCACTTGGCCGACTTGACGAACTGGAACACGCCGACCGACCAGCCCTGGTTCCACCCCCGCAGCGCGAGCCCGAACGCGGCTGTCGACTTGCCCTTGCCGTCGCCGGTGTGGATGATCAACAGCGGCCGGTTGCGCCGCTGACGGGTGGTCATGCCGTCACTGGGGACGATCTCGGGCTGTCCTTGCGGCATCAGGCAGCCCTGCCGGTTCCCGGGGGCCGCTGACCGTGCACAGCTCCCATGATCACTTCCGAACCCACCTCCGATACGGGCAGGTACTGCGCGTCCAGCCGCGTACTGAGATCCCGGGCCAGTCCCAGCGAGAGCCGGCCGGTCTCGCAGTCGATCACCACGATGCTCACTGCTGCTTTGCGCAGATGCTCAGCCGCTTGGTGCGCCCGAGAAAGGGCGCCAGCTCCTGCCGTGGCCCGACCGTCAGTGACCACCATCAGCAGCGGTCGACGGGCCGGGTCCCGGAGCTTCTCCAGCCTCAGGGTCTCGGCGGCGCAGAGCAGTCCTTCAGCCAGCGGAGTCCGTCCGCCACTGGCCAGCTCTGCCATCCGGCGGGCGGCGGTGTCCACCGACGAGGTCGGGGGAAGCGTGAGCACCGCGCTGGACTGGCGGAACGTGATCAGCCCGACCTTGTCACGGCGTTGATAGGCGTCGAGCAGCAGGGACAGCACTGCCGTCTTGACCGCCTCCATCCGCCGTCGCGCCGCCATCGAGCCCGAAGCGTCGACGCACAGCAGCACCAGGTTCGACTCCCGGCCCTCGGTCATGGTGCGGCGGAAATCGTCGGGATGGAGCCGCAGCCGCCCGGAGCGGCGTCCCCGGGACAGCTGCCGGGGTGCCGCTGCGCGCAGGGTAGCGACGAGATGCACCCGGTTTGCTGACCTCCGGTTCTGGGTTGCTCCGATGGATCGGCCGACTGCGGTGTAGGCGCGGCTCCGATGGCCGGCCTCGCCGTACCCGACGCCGCGCGCCGTGAACAACTTGGTCCGGTACGGGGCGCCGGCCTGAGCGACAAGGGTCGGGGCCGCCCTGGAGCCAGCGCCGGCTGATCCACCCGGGCCAACGTCCGGCGCCTCGGCAGTACTTCGCTGCTCACGTGGTGGGTCGCAGCGCAGTGCGTTGTCCTCCGTCCCTTCCGGACCGGACTGGTTCTCCGTCGAGAGGGCTGTGCCCGGCTCCGCGTCGGGCGCGCCGCCGTCTGGGTCGTCGTGGCGGGTGGGTTCGGGCTCGGGCTCGTCTGGCCCCAGCAGCCGGTCCAGCAGGTCCTCGTCCAGGCCTGGGGCATCAAAGGGGTTCCTGCGGCGCCGGTGCGGCAGCGCCAGCCGCGCAGCCGCCCGAATGTCGGCGCGGGTCACCTGGTCCCGCCCGTGCCAGGCGGCATGGGCCACGGCGGCTCGGGCGGTCACGATGTCGGCTCGCATCCCGTCCACCTCGAAGGCGGCGCACACCTCGGCGATGGTGGTCAGCGAGTCGTCGATCAGCCGGACCGAGGCGAGCCGGTCCTGCGCGCCGAGGATCCGCTGCTGCAGCTCGTCCTCCGCGGCCTGGAACCGAGCTACGAACGCCACCGGGTCGGAGTCGAAGGCGATCCGTCGGCGGACGACTTCGGCGCGCATTGCCGGGTCGCGAGGGGCTGCGATCTCGACGGTCAGTCCGAACCGGTCCAGCAGCTGCGGCCGCAGCTCTCCCTCCTCCGGGTTCATCGTGCCCACCAGCACCATCCGGGCGGCATGGGCGATCGACACGCCTTCGCGCTCGACCGACGAGCGGCCCATGGCTGCCGCGTCCAGCAGCAGGTCGACGAGATGATCGTGCAGCAGGTTCACTTCGTCGACGTACAGGATGCCGCGGTGCGCTGCCGCGAGCAGGCCCGGCTCGTACACGGTCTGGCCGCTTCCCAGGGCTTTCTGCAGGTCGAGTGAGCCGATCACGCGGTCCTCGGTGGCGCCAACGGGCAGTTCCACCAGCCGGGCGGGACGCGACACGCCGACGGGTGTCAGATGTGGCCCATCCGGGCAGCCGGGGTCTGGATCCGCCGGATCGCAGCTGAACCGGCAACCCTGGACGACCTGCTGCTCCGGCAGCAGCGACGCCAATGCTCGAACCATGGTGGACTTGGCGGTGCCCTTCTCGCCGCGTACCAAGACACCGCCGACCTGCGGGGAGACCGTCGTGAGGATCAACGCCAGCGCCATGTCGTCTGATCCGACGACGGCGGAGAAAGGGAAAGTCCGCACCTGTTCCTCCTGGCAGGTGTCCACGCCTGCATTGCTGGGCCGGGCCGACGGCTGAGCCTGCGCAGTCGGCGGCGACGACAGACATCCTGACTCCCCCGGCATAGCGGGGTCACAGTGGCGGGACCGCTCCGGACTCTCACCGGATTCCTCTCCCGACGCCGACCACGATCATAGGCGACTCGTTGCGCCGCGCCGCGCCGCGACCAGTCCAGCCGTGCGTCGCGAGCAGGGGAATGTTTCGGATGGCTCCCGATGCGCCCGTCAGCCGGGTATGCGCAGCGATTCGGCGACACAATGAGAGCAAGGAGAGGGGCGAGGACGAAAACCGCGAAGACCAGAGGCAGAGACCACGGCGAGCCGGCGGAACTGCCGGTTGGCATGCCGGCTCCGAACCTGGGCGGACCTCATCCGGTCTGGGCCACGGCCGGGGTACGGGGAGTGGCCGACCCGGCCGTCGAGCGCTACCCGACGGTGCCGAACGTCGTCACCGCGGTGCGCACCGTCATCGCCGTCGCGCTAGGGGTGTGGGCCGCAACAAGCGGCGCGTGGGAGCTCGTGGTCGCGGGCTACGCCGTGTACTGGCTCGGCGACATCCTGGACGGATATCTGGCCCGCCGCCTGCACCAGGAGACCCGAATCGGCGCGGTGGCCGACATCGGTGGCGACCGGCTGTCGACGGCCACGGTCGGAATCGCCTTGATGATCATCCTGCCCTGGACGATCCTGCCGGTAGCGGTGTTCCTCATCCAGTTCCTCGTGGTGGATCTCATGCTGTCGTTGGGTTTCCTGCGCTGGCCGCTGCTGAGCCCGAACTACTTCTACCTTGTCGACCCGGTGCTCTACCGCTGGAACTGGTGGCCGCCGGTGAAGGCGCTGAACACCACCAGCGTGGTGCTGGTGACCGCGCTGACAGGGTCCGCCTCGTTGGGTGCGGCCGTCGCCATGGTGGGTCTGGCGGTGAAGCTGATCAGCCTGCTCCGGCTGCGGTGGCTGCTGCTCGGTCGCCTGCGCTGAGACCACTAGGGTCAGGTTCGTGATCGATGTCGTCGGAATCGAGGCGAGCGGGTGGCGAACGCTTGCGGAAGCTGAACGCTCCCTGATCGGTTCGGCCGACGTGCTGCTGGGCGCATCCCGCCAGCTGTCGCTGGTGCCAGAGCAGAGCGGTCAGCTGCGACTGCCGTGGCCGACGCCGCTTCGCGCTGGTCTGGATGAGCTGCTGGCCGAGCACCGCGGCCGACGTGTGGTTGCCCTTGCCAGCGGCGATCCGCTGCTGGCCGGTATCGGGTCCACGCTGGTGGATCTGCTGGGCTCGAAGCAGGTGCGAATCCATCCAGCGGTCTCGTCGGTGGCCCTGGCCCGGGCTCGGCTGGGATGGCGGGCCGAGTCGGTCGAGGTGATCCGGCTGGTGGATGCGGGCGCTGCCGTGGTTCGCTCCCGGCTGGCGCCGTCGCGCCGGCTGGTGATCCTCTCTCGGGACGAGTTCAGTCCGGCCCACGTCGCGCAGGCGCTGATCGACACCGGGTTCGCCTCCAGCCCGATGATCGTGTACGCCGATCTCGGCGCCGACTCGGAGACCTGCTGGACTCAGACCGCGGCCCGCTGGGAGCATACGGCGGTACCACGGCTCAATCTCATCTGTGTCGAATGCGTTCCCGACCGGGCCAGTGCGGCCTGGTCGCCGTCTCCGGGCCTTCCCGACGACATGTTCGAGCACGACGGTCAACTCACCAAGCGGGAGGTCCGAGCCAGCGCGCTGGCCCACTTGCGTCCCGTGCCCGGCCAGCTGCTCTGGGATCTCGGCGCCGGGGCGGGCTCGGTTGCCATCGAGTGGGTCCGCGCCCACCCGGCCTGTCGAGCCGTGGCGGTCGAGCGCGATGGCGACCGGGCCAGCAGGATCCGGCGCAACGCGGACCGGCTCGGCGTCCCTGGGGTCGAGGTCGTGCACGGCGAGACGAGTGCCGTGGTGGCCGATCTGCCTCGGCCGGATGCCGTCTACCTCGGCGGTGGGCTGTCCTCCGCGATGGTGGGAGCGGGCTGGCAGGCTCTCCGCGGCGGTGGCCGGCTGGTGGCGCACGCCGTCACGACGGAGTCCGAGCGGTTGCTGCTGGACGCGTGGTCTCGGCGAGGCGGTGAACTCTGCAGGATCTCGGTTGAGCGGATGGAACCGCTCGGGTCGTACTCCGGTTGGAAGCCGGCCCGCGCTGTTGTGCAGTGGAGCATCACCAAGCCGCTGACCGAGGATGACCAGCAATGACGGTGCACTTCATCGGTGCCGGGCCCGGAGCCGCCGACCTGCTGACGGTGCGCGCGGTGAGCCTGATCAACCGGTCGCCGGTGTGTCTGTATGCGGGCACCTACATCGAGGATGCGATCCTGGCTCACTGCCCACCGCAAGCGCAGCTGATCGACAGTCAGCACCTCGACCTCGACCAGATCATCGAGCACCTGGCGGCGGCAGACCGAAAGGGTCGTGACGTCGCCAGGCTGTGCTCGGGTGACCCGTCGCTGTACTCCGCAATGGCTGAGCAGACCCGGAGGCTCGACCAGCTGGGCGTTGCCTGGGACGTCACTCCGGGGGTCCCCGCGTACGCGGCCGCCGCCGCCGCCATCGGCCGGGAGCTGACGGTTCCCGACGTCGCCCAGACGGTGATCCTGACTCGGGCGCAGGCGGCGTCGACCAAGATGCCAGAAACCGAGTCGTTACGCCGGCTGGCGGCGTCGAAGGCCACCCTGGTCCTCCATCTGGCCATCCGGCGGACCAGAGAACTGGCGAACGAGCTGGCAGACTCCTACGGCGCCGGCTGCCCGGTGGTGGTGGTGGCCAACGCGTCCACACCGTCCGAACAGATCCTGCGTGGGACCCTCGCCGACATCGGCGACGCCGTGGAGTCGGCCGGGCTGCGGCAGGCGGCGGTGATTTTGGTCGGTGAGGCGCTCGGGACCGGGGACTTTCTGGACTCCCACCTGTACGGCAAGCGTTTCCGGGCTGGGCAGGAGCTACATCGTCGGGACTGAGCGGGCGGTCCAGACCAGGCCTGAGGCGGTCACTCTGGTCTGCGTGGAGCCGACGATCAGCAGACATCTCATGTCCACCAGGTCCGGATCGAGATCACCCAGACTGGTGAGCAGCAGCGACTCCTCAGCCCGCCCGACGTCCCGGCCGATGACGACCGGCGTCGTCGCCGGCCGGAGCTCCAGCAGGATCTCCTTGGCGAGCGTGAGCTGCCGCGTCCTGCTGCGGGATGCCGGGTTGTAGAGAGCGAGCACCAGGTCGGCGCTGGCCACGGCACGCAACCGATGCTCGATGACCGACCATGGCTTGAGTCGATCTGACAGCGAGATGGTGGCGAAGTCGCCACCCAGCGGGGCGCCGGCCCGCGCTGCCACCGCCTGTGCCGCGGTCAGGCCGGGAAGCACAGTGATCTTGAGGCCGCCGTACTGGGGCTGCTCGGCCGCCTCGAACACCGCTGCCGCCATTCCGAACACGCCGGCGTCACCTCCGGAGACGACAGCCACCCGGCCACCGGACAACGCCAGGTCCATCGCGAAGCGGGCACGGTCCACCTCGACGGTGTTGCCTGATGCGTGGCGCTGCAGACCGGCTCGCTGCGGCACCCGATCCACGTACGGGCCGTACCCGACGACGTGGTCGACCTCGGCCAGCGCGGCCGCCACCTCAGGCGTCAGCCACCTGTCGGGTCCTGGCCCCAGCCCGACCACCAGCAGTTCGGCGGTCCTGGCGGCGCTGTCAGCATCGTCGGGTCTCCCCGCCGGAGGTGCCCCGTTTACCCGAGGCGCCTCATTTGCCCGATGTGCTGCGTCCGCCCGCCGGTCGCGACCCGGCACGATGATCATGGAGAAGTACGGCACGGATGCCGCGTCGACGTCGACGACAGGGCGGGAGAGCTGGCGACCGGTGCTGGCCCGCTCGACGTAGATGGCGTCGGCCAGCCGACCCGCCTGGGCAAGGGCCTCCCGTACCCCGGCGAAGGTGCGACCGAGTTTCAGAATCGCCGCCGCTTCGGTGTCGGCCAGCCGCCGGGCGAGCTCGGGAACCGGCAGGGTGCCGGGAAGCACCGTGATCACGTCCTCATGGCGGGCCAGCGCGGTACCGACGGCCGCCGTGGCTGCGCTCACCGACGTCACACCCGGCACGATCTCGCTGGGGAAGCGGCCACTCAGACGATCATGGAGATACATGTAGGAGCTGTAGAACAACGGGTCGCCCTCGGCCAGCACGACCACGTCGCGGCCCGCCTCCAGGTGCGTTGCCAGCCGGGCTGCCGACGAGGCGTAGAAGTCGTCGATTGCTCCGTAGTAGCCGAGTGGGTGCTCCGACTCGCCGGTCGTGATGGGGTAGGCGAGCAGCTCCTCGATCGCCCCAGGACGGATCAGGTCCGTCGCGATCGACCGGGCAATGGACGTGCCTTTGGTGCCGGAGTGGTACGCGACGACGTCGGCCGCCTTGATCAGCCGAGCCGCGCGCAGCGTGATCAGCTCGGGATCGCCGGGTCCGACGCCGACCCCGTAGAGAGTGCCGGCCATTCAGATCTCCCGCTCGCCTGCGATGGCGTTGATCGCCGACGCAGCCATTGCGGACCCGCCGCGACGACCGTTCACCACCAGGTACGGAATGCCGAAAGGGTTGCCGGCCAGCGCGTGCTTGCTCTCCGCGGAGCCCACGAAACCCACCGGCACGCCGATGACGGCGGCCGGTCGTGGAGCGCCGGCATGCAGCAGCTCGAGCAGCTGGAACAACGCCGTGGGCGCGTTGCCGATGGCAACCACCGCACCGTCCAGGTCGTCCAGCCAGAGCGACACCGCGGCAGCGGATCGGGTGGTCTGCCATCGCCGAGCGATCGCCGCAACCCCCGGATCGCCGAGATGGCAGCGGACCGCGTTGTCGCGGGGCAGCCGCGCCCGGGTCACCCCCGAGGCGATCATGGTGGCGTCGGTGAAGATCGGCCGGCCGCTGTCCAATGCGGTGCGCGTCGCTTCCACCAGCAAGGGATGAAATGCCAGCGCCGCCGCCAGGGCCACATCCCCGCTGGCGTGGATCATCCGGACCGCCACCGTCCGTTCGACCGCGCTGAAGCGAGCCAGATCCGCCTCCGCGCGGATCATGGCGAACGACCGCCGGTAGATCTCCTCGCCGTCGGTGCAGTAGTCGTAGAGCTGCGGCGGACGAGCACTCACGTCCGACCGCCCAGAACCTGCGTGAGCGCGTCGTCGACCGAGGCCGGCGCGACCAGGCCGAGGTGGACCTCGCTAGGGGACCCGCACCGACGCTCGCACCCGGCAACGTGCACCCTGGGCAGCGCCGACGGGTGCCGGCCGACCAGTGAGGTTGCCAGCAGCCGGGTGTCGATGCGGGAACGGGCGCAGCCGGGCGAGCCGATGCACGCGGAGATCCCGAACCAGGGAGAGGTCTCGTCGCTCACCAGACCGGCGTCGGTGAGCACCTCCAGCCGGTCGGCGGCGCCCGGTAAGACCAGGCCGCGCCAGGGAGTGACGACCAGCTGCCCGCTACCCGCATCGGTGAGGGCGCGCACCTGGGCGGCGGTGAGCAGCGCCAACGGAACCTGAACCACCGCTGCGCCGCCGACCCGTCCCAGGGCGGGTGGGAAGGCGGTCGGCAGTGCGTCTATCGCAACCACGCGGGAGTCCAGCGACTTCGCGGCGAGTTCCCGGATGTGCCACGGCGCGGGCGACAGCCCCGCACGTGCAGAGACGAACCGGCGTGTCAGCGCCAGTACGGTGTCCACCGCGTCATCGGCCGTCACCGAGAAACCGTAGCCCGGCCCACCGACCAGAACGACTGCGCGGTCGGGGCTGAGCAGGCGTACGGCGAGGTCGAAGCTGAGCGAGGTGACGTCTCCTCGGCCGTCGTCGACGGCGAACAGGAATCGGCCCGGGAGCGCGGCCAGCAGCGGGTCCTGACACAGCCGGCGGTCCAGATCCGCCACCACCGGCCGGACGTCCACCAGCCCGCCCCGGATCCCGGTCAGGGGTGAGGCGAGGATGTTGCGAACCCGCTCGTGAGTGGGGGAAGGCAGGAACCCCGCCGAGACGACCGCCTCGGTCATCGGCTCGAGGGCCGTCTGGTCGATTCCGCGGATCTGGATGTTGCCGCGGGAGGTGAGCTGGAGGTCCCCTTGCCCGAAGGTGCCGGCAATGCGGCTCAGCGCACCCAGCTGCGCCACCGTCGTCTGACCGCCGGGAAGGCGCAGCCGCACCAGCAGCCCGTCCTCGGCAGCGTGCGGAACCAGCAGGCCGGGGCAGCGGTCGGCGAGCGGGCGCCGCTCCGGGATGGTCACGCCGACATCGTAGGACGGGTTAGGGTTTAGCGACCTCGGCAGTGCGTCCGGCGGGACGGCTCTGTCTGAAGCCTCAACCGTGGACGGATTCTCCTCGGGACGAACCTCTTCACAGGAGCACATCCATGCGAATCGCGCTGGTGTCGACATCCGACACCGACCTGCTGTCGGCGCGAGCCAGTGGCGCCGACTACGTCTACGCGAACCCGAGCCGGAGCGCGCACACCGACATGGCCGAGGTGCTGACCGCAGCTGACCTCGTGGTCGCCCGCATCCTGGGCTCGCCGCAGTCGCTCTGCGGGGGGTTCGAGGGCATCCGCCAGGCTGGAAAGCCTGTGGTGGTGCTCGGGGGCGAGCAGACGCCGGACGCCGCCCTGATGGCACTGTCCACGGTGCCCATCAACGTGGCCGCGGAGGCACACCGATATCTGGCACAGGGTGGAGCGGCCAACCTCGCGCAGCTGCATGCTTTCTTGTCCGACACCTTGCTGTTGACCGGTGAGGGTTTCGAGCCGCCCGTGGAACAGCCGAGCTGGGGCGAGCTGCCCCGGCCCGAGAGAGACGGGGCCGACGGCGCCGGTGTTCGGCCGCGGGTGGGCATCTTGTTCTACCGGGCGCAGTACACCGCGGACAACACCGCCTACGTGGCGGCGCTCGCCGATGCGGTCGACGCGGCCGGGGGCATCGGCGTGCCGATCTTCGCGGCGTCCCTGCGTGAGGCGCCCGCGGACCTGCTCGCTCATCTGGGGACCATGGACGCCCTGATCACCACAGTGCTGGCCGCCGGCGGCACCCGGCCCGCGGCCGCCTCCGCTGGAGAGAACGACGAGGGATGGGACGTGCGGGCGCTCGCCGCCCTGGACATCCCGATCCTGCAAGGCCTGTGTCTGACCTGGGACCGCGCCTCATGGAGCGGGTCCGATGAGGGCATGACGCCGCTCGATGTGGCCACCCAGGTGGCCGTGCCGGAGTTCGACGGGCGGATCATCACGGTGCCGTTCTCCTTCAAGGAAACCGACTCCGACGGACTGCCGCACTACGTGCCGGATCCGGAGCGCTGCGCCCGGGTGGCCGGCATCGCTGTGGCTCATGCCAGGCTGCGACACATCGCCCCTGCCGACCGGAGGATCGCCGTCGTGCTGTCGGCGTATCCGACCAAGCACTCCCGGATCGGCAACGCCGTCGGCCTGGACACGCCGGTGTCGGTCATCCGGCTGCTCCGCGCACTCCGCGCCGCGGGGTACGACCTGGGGGCCGAAGGCACGATCCCCGGTACCGGCCCGCTGCCGGAGGTCGACGGGGAACACCCCGACACGACGGCGGGCAATGCTTTGATCCATGCGCTGATCGACGCCGGTGGGCAGGACCCCGAGTGGCTCACCCAGGACCAGCTGTCCGGGCAGCCGGTGCGGATTCCGGCCAGCAGCTATCGGGACTGGCTGGCCGATCTGCCGGCCGACCTGGTGGCCGCGGTCACGTCGGCGTGGGGTGAGGCGCCGGGCGATCTTTTCGTCGACAGGTCCACAGACCCTGACGGCGAGATCGTCGCCGCCACGCTCCGTGGGGGCAATGTGGTGATCTTGGTGCAGCCACCGCGTGGCTTCGGCGAGAATCCGATCGCGATCTACCACGATCCTGATCTTGCTCCCTCGCATCACTACCTGGCGGTCTATCGTTGGCTGGAACGCGACTTCGGCGCGCACGCGGTGATCCACGTCGGTAAGCACGGCAACCTGGAATGGCTTCCGGGTAAGAATATCGGCATGTCCGCATCGTGTGGAGCGGATGCCGCGATCGGGTCTTTGCCGTTGATCTATCCGTTCCTGGTCAATGATCCGGGCGAAGGCACCCAGGCGAAACGCCGCGCGCATGCCACCATCGTCGATCATCTGGTGCCGCCGATGGCGCGCGCCGAGTCCTACGGGGAGATCGCGCGGCTGGAGCAGTTGCTGGATGAGTACGGCAACGTGTCCGCCATGGACCCGGCCAAGCTGCCTGCGTTGCGGGCCGAGATCTGGACGCTGATCAAGGCGGCCGAGATGGATCATGATCTTGGTCTAGCGGGCCGGCCGGACGACGAGCGGTTCGATGAGTTCGTGATGCACGTCGACGGCTGGTTGTGCGAGATCAAGGATGTGCAGATCCGCGATGGTCTGCACGTGCTCGGACAGGCGCCCGAGGGCGAGGCTCGGATCAACCTGGTGCTGGCAATCCTGCGGTCGAACCAGGTCTTCGGTGGTCAGGTCAACGGCGTGCCCGGATTGCGCGTTGCACTCGGGTTGTCGGAGAACGACTCGCTCCTGGGTGAGGTGGATGCCGTCGAGCAGCAGGCCCGGGCGCTGGTCACCGCGCTGGACGGGGCGGGATGGTCGGAGGACGCGGTCGCAGACATCGTCGAAGATCAACTCGGTGTGGCTCGGGCGGAGGTGGTTGCGTCCTTGTGCTTCGCCTGCCGGGAGGTGATTCCTCGACTGGCGGCCACTCCCGACGAGATCGGCGCCACCTTGCACGCGCTCGACGGGGGCTACGTGCCGGCGGGTCCGTCCGGGTCACCGCTGCGTGGCCTGGTCAACGTGCTGCCCACCGGCCGGAACTTCTACTCCGTCGACCCGAAGGCCATTCCATCGCGGCTGGCCTACCAGACCGGGCAGGCCATGGCGGACTCCCTGGTGGAGCGGTACCGCGGCGAGACTGGCGACTTCCCGCCGTCGGTCGGGCTGTCGGTCTGGGGAACCTCGGCGATGCGAACCTCTGGCGACGACATCGCTGAGGTGCTGGCGCTGCTCGGGGTGATGCCGCGCTGGGACGAGGGATCCCGTCGCGTCGTCGGGCTGGAGCCGGTGCCGCTGTCGGAGCTGGGCCGGCCGCGGATAGACGTCACCGTACGGATCTCTGGCTTCTTCCGGGACGCGTTCCCACATGTGGTGGCGATGCTGGACGACGCCGTGCAGTTGGTGGTCGGGCTGGACGAGCCCTTGGACCGCAACTACCCGCGCCGGCACGCGCAGGCAGACCTGGCGGCACACGGTGACCAGCGTCGGGCGACGACCCGGATCTTCGGCTCCAAGCCCGGTGCGTACGGCGCGGGCATCCTGCCGTTGATGGAGGCCGGCACCTGGCGCGATGACTCCGACCTGGCCGAGGTGTACACCACCTGGGGCGGGTTCGCGTATGGGCGCGACCTGGACGGCGTCCCGGCGCGCGGCGACATGGAGGCCAACTATCGCCGGATCACCGTAGCCGCGAAGAACATCGACACCCGCGAGCACGACATCGCCGACTCCGACGACTACTTCCAGTATCACGGGGGCATGGTTGCCACCGTCCGCGCGCTGACCGGGGCCGAGCCGAAGGCGTACGTCGGCGACTCCACCTCGCCGGAGGCGGTACGCACCCGCTCGCTGACCGAGGAGACGGCCCGGGTGTTCCGGGCCCGGGTGGTGAACCCGCGCTGGATCGCCGCGATGCAGCGGCACGGATACAAGGGTGCCTTCGAGCTGGCCGCCACGGTCGACTACCTGTTCGGCTTCGACGCCACGGCGGGTGTGGTGCCTGACTGGATGTACGCCCAGCTCGCCAAGAGCTACGTGCTGGACAAGACCAATCAGGACTTCCTGCGGCACGCCAACCCCTGGGCGCTGCACGGGATCGTGGAGAAGCTGCACGAGGCGGTGGACCGCGGCCTGTGGGCCGACCCGGACGCCGACCTGCTCGCCGAGTTGCAGCAGGTCTACCTCGACGTGGAGGGCGACCTCGAGGACGTGGCGCGGTGAGCCTCGACCCGGCCGACCTGGGCGAGGACGCGCTGGCCTTCCTGGTGGAGCGGCACCTGGCCACGCTGACCACGCTGCGCGCCGACGGGTCGCCGCACGTGGTGCCGGTCGGCTTCACCTTCGACCCGTCGACCAGGATCGCCCGGGTGATCACCTCGGGTGAGTCGGTGAAGGCGCGCAACGCCGGCCGGCCCGGGGCCGTCGCCTCGCTCTGCCAGGTCGACCGGGCCCGCTGGCTGACGCTCTCCGGACCGGTGACCGTGCACCGGGACCCCGACGAGGTCGCCGAGGCGGTGCGCCGCTACGCCGAGCGCTACCGCCAGCCGCGGGAGAACCCGCTGCGGGTCGCGCTGCACGTCCAGGTGAAGCGGGTGATGGGTCACCCCGCCTCCCGCCGCTGAGGGTCCGCGCCCTCAGGCCTTGACGTTCTCCTTGAGCCAGGCGATGTCCTCGGCCTGACCCTGCCGGCCCCCCGGGGTCTCCACCACCACCGGCACCGCGGCGGTCCGCACCACCTCGGCCAGCGCGTCGGTGCCCACCTGTCCGTCCCCGAAGTTGGCGTGCCGGTCCGCCCCCGAGTCGAAGGCGTCCCGGGAGTCGTTGGCGTGCACCAGGTCGATCCGGCCGGTGATGGCCCGGACCCGGTCGACCAGGCCGACCAGCTCCTCACCCCCTGCGTGCGCGTGGCAGGTGTCCAGGCAGAAGCCGACGGTGTCCCCGTCCCGGGCGCCGCCGATCGCGTCCCACAGCTGCGCGACCCGCTCCAGCCGCCTGGCCATCGCGTTGTCGCCGCCCGCGGTGTTCTCGATCAGCAGCGGGACCGGCATCTCCAGGCCGTCGATGCACTTGCGCCAGTTGTCGAAGCCGGCCGCCGGGTCGTCGTTCTTCAGCGCGTGACCGCCGTGCACGATCACCCCGGCGGCGCCGACCTCGGCCGCGGCGTGCAGGTACTGCTGCAGGAACTTCCGGCTCGGGATCCGGATCCGGTTGTTGGTGGTGGCCACGTTCAGCACGTACGGGGCGTGCACGTAGAGCGCGATGCCGGCCGCCTCGGCCGCCGCCCTGAGGGCTGCAGCGCCACCGGCGTAGGCCACCTCTGGACCCTTCCAGGCCTGTGGGTCGCCCAGGAAGAACTGGGCCAGGGTCGCGCCCCGGGCCGCCGCCTCCGCGACCGGGTCGACCTGGTCGCCGTGGCCGCCAACCGCCAGGGTCCTCCTCGTCTGTGCTCCCGTCACGAGCCAGACCCTAACCGCCGGGTCTGACAACCACCGGGGTGGTTCGTCCGGGCTCCGGCTCAGGACGGTCACAGGACGGTCGGCGGACGATGCCCACGTGGCGGAGGCGGAGCAGGCACCATCCCTGCGGGCGGCCACGGTCGTGGTCCTCGTCGGCGTCGCTGCGCTGGCCTTCGCGGCCCGGATTCACCAGACCTGGCGGGTGGGTCTCACCGGACTCGGCAACTACGACGACGGGGTCGACTACGCGTCGGCGGTCGGACTCGCTCACGGGCTGCTGCCCTACCGCGACTTCCTCTTCCTGCACCCGCCGGGCATCACCGTGCTCCTGCTGCCGTTCGCCGCCCTCGGTCGGGTCGTCGGGGACCGGGACGCCCTGGCCGGGGCCCGGGCCGCGTTCGTGCTGCTGGGCGCGTTGAACGCCGGCCTGGTCGTGGCCACCCTCCGCCGCCACGGACCGGTCGCGGCCGCGGTCGGCGGCACCGCGTACGCGCTCTTCCCGCCCGCGGTGTACGTCGAACAGACCACGATGCTGGAGGGGCCGCAGGCGACCTGCCTGCTGCTCGCGCTGCTCCTGCTCAGTCGGCAACGCCGGACCGCCTGGTCGTCGGTCCCGCTGCTCCTCGCCGGGGCGGCGCTCGGGGTGGCCTGCGGAATCAAGATCTGGGGTGTGGTGCCCGCCGCCGTCCTGATCGGGTGGGCCCTGGTGTCCCTCGGCCTCCGCGCGGACCTGCGGGTGGCGGCCGGGGTGACGGCCGGCGCCACCGCGGTCTGCCTGCCGTTCTTCCTGGCCGCCCCCGGATCGATGTGGCGTGAGGTCGTCGTCGACCAGCTGCAGCGGGGCGAGACCCCGGTCCTGCTCCGATCCCGGCTGACCGAGATCCTCGGCGCCTCCGGCTTTGCCACCGGGAGCGACGCCGGCGTCCTGGTCCTGGCGGCGGTGCTGGTGGGACTGGCGGTCGTCCTGGCCTGCCGGGACCGGACGGGACGGCTGGCGGTCGTCACGCTCGGGGCGACGATCGTCCTGCTCTGCCTCACACCGTCGTGGTTCCGGCACTACGCAGCCCTGGCCGGGCCGGCCCTGGCCACCGCGCTCGGGGCCGGCACGGCCACGGCGCTCCGATCCATGCGCCGGACTTCCGCGAGGGCCGTGGTCGCGGCGGTGCTCCTCGCGGGACTTGCCGCGTACGCGGGCCCGACCTTTCGCAGCCACTTCGGCGCGGCCTATCCCGGGGTCGCGCTCCACGCGGCGCTGGTGGACACGCGCGGGTGCGTCACCGCCGACGACCCCGCGACCCTGATCCTGTCCGACACCCTGGGACGCAACCTGGACCGGGGCTGCCCGCTGGTGATCGACCTCGGGGGGTACAGCTACGACCTGCGGTCGGCCACTGCCGCACCGGTGGCCCGGGCGGCCAACGGTGCGTGGCAGCGGTACGCGCTGGGCTACCTCGGCCGCGGTGACCTGACGGTCGTGACCCGATTCGCCGACCACCCCGGCTTCGCCCGGTCGACCAGCAGGCAGGTCCGCGACTGGCCCGTGGTGGCCAGGATCGGGACCGTGCGCGTCCGGGCACCCACGGCCACGCTCCCGGCCTCGCGGCGCAGCGGCGGCTGAGCCCTGGTCAGCGGCGACTGGTCGGGTGCCCCCCGACCGGCTGGGTCGTGGGGGTCTAGCGGTTGTACAGCCCCGTCAGAGCCCCGGTGGTGATGTTCACGATGATGCCGACCACGAACAGGACGGCACCGACGATGATGCCGGCCAGAGCGATGTTGTTCTGGTAGCCGGCGGCCTTCGACTTGTTGAAGGCGATGATGCTGACGATCATGCCGATCAGGCTGCAGAAGATGGCGAGCACGAGGCCGACGATGCCCATGGTGCGTCCGGGGTCGGCGGCTGCGGGCTGCGGGGTGGGCTGGTAGGTGGCCATGGGGAAGATGCTCCTTCACAGGACGACGGGGCCGATGAGGCAACGTGTGCGTGGCGCAGCCTAACCGTGAGCCGGGCCTGTGTGGGTAGGAGACATACGTTGAGGGCCCAATACGATCGCAACCGTGACCTGGAGCGCCGTCGATTGTCCGCGAGCGGCCTGACCCCGTGGACGTGACCATCCTCGGGCCTCAACGCCGGCCCAACGGCGCCCGGACGGCCGTCGGACAGCTGATGCCGCACGGTCCGGTCGCCACCGTCAACGCCGGGTGGCAGGAACGGGAGTCCGACACCCGCGAGCTGGAAGACGTGCTCGGCGGTCGGATGGTCAACCTGGAGCTCTACCGGAGGTGGCGGCAGATCAGCGAGGCCGACCCCGCGTACGCCGCGGCTGAGCGCGAGCTGAGCCGGGCCCTGGAGGACCTGCGCAGCGGGTACCTGGTACGGCTCCGGCACGCCCTCGCCGCCGCCCGGGAGGCGGCCGCC
>DASTIW010000038.1:0-52071 GCA_035717205.1 Propionibacteriaceae bacterium
CGTGCTGCTGATTGCGGCGGCGGTCGACGCCCTGAGCCGTAGGCGAGCGACAGCTAGCGGACGGGCTTGACCCGATGCCCACTCCCACCGGCGTCGGCACCGAGGAGCTGCGACGCGCTAACCTGCGCGCCATCCTCCAGACGGTGCACACGCACGGTCCCACCACCCGCGCGGCGCTCACCAAGCAGCTCGGGCTGAACCGGAGCACGATCGGTGCGCTCACCAGCGAGCTGCAGAGCCTCGCGCTGGTGACCGAGGAGACGGCCGCGGTGGGAGGGCGCTCGGGGCGCCCCTCCCACCTGGTCGTCCCGCGGGACGACAACGTGGTGGTGGCGGCGGACGTCGGCGTGGACCGGATCGCCGTGGCCCTCGTGGGCCTCGGCGGCGAGGTCCTCGACCGGCGCACCCGCACCCACCACCGGGGCGAGCACGACGTCGACCACGTGGTCGACGCCGTCGCCCAGATGATCGACGAGGTGCTCGGCGACGCGTCGGGACGGCGCTGCCTCGGCGTCGGCGTGGCGGTGCCGGGCGCGGTCCGCGCGAGCGACGGGCTGGTGCGGTTCGCGCCGAACCTGGGCTGGGTGGACGCGCCGTTCACCGACCTGCTCGCCAGGCGGCTGGGCCGGCCGGTCTCGACCGGCAACGACGCGAACCTGGGCGTGCTCGCCGAGCACGTCCGGGGCGCGGCGGTCGGCTTCTCCGACGTCGTCTACCTCAGCGCCAGCGTCGGCATCGGTGGCGGCTTCCTCACCGCGGGCCGGCCGCTGGCCGGTGCGAGCGGGTACGCCGGCGAGGTCGGGCACATGCAGGTCGACAGCAACGGGCCGGACTGCCGCTGCGGCGCGACCGGGTGCTGGGAGACCAAGGTCGGCGAGAACGTCCTGCTCCAGAAGGCCGGCCGGCTCCCGGGCGGCGGCCCGCCGGCGGTGGCGGAGGTGATCGCCGCGGCCCGGGCGGGGGAGTCCCGCGCGGCCGCGGCCGTCGCCGAGGTCGCGGACTGGTGCGGCGTCGGGATCCGGGCGATCGTCAACCTCTTCAACCCCGAGGTCGTCGTGCTCGGGGGCTGCCTGGCGCAGGTCTGGCGCGCGGAGGAGGCCCGCGTGGACGCGGCGCTGAGCCGCAGCACGATGATGTCGCCGCGCGAGGACGTCGTGATCCGCGCCGCCGCGCTGGAGGACGACTCGCCGCTGATCGGCGCCGCGGAGCTGGCCTTCGGGCCGGTGCTCGACCACCCGCAGGCCGTGCCGCGGGCGGGCTGAGAGACCGGTAGCCTGCTGCCGCCATGCTCGAACGTTTCCGTGCCTTCTGGACCAAGGTCCTCACGCCCGTCGCCACGCTCCTCATCCGGCTCGGGGTGAGCCCCGACGCCGTGACGCTGGTCGGCACCCTCGGGGTGTGCGCCGGGGCGCTGGTGTTCTTCCCGCAGGGGAAGCTGCTCATCGGCGTGCTCGTCATCACGGCGTTCGTGTTCAGCGACCTGATCGACGGGCACATGGCCCGCACCACGGGGCGGGTCAGCAAGTTCGGCGCGTTCTGGGACTCCACCCTCGACCGGATCGGCGACGGCGCGATCTTCATCGGCCTGGCGCTGTACTTCGCCTGGGAGGAGCCGAGCCGGCTCTACCTGGTGCTCAGCCTGGTCTGCCTGCTGATGGGCGGCGTCACGTCGTACGCCCGGTCCCGCGGCGAGACCCTCGGGTTCTCGGTGAAGGTGGGCATCGCCGAGCGCGCCGACCGGCTGGTCGCGATCCTCGTGATGACCGGCCTCAGCGCGATCTTCGACCTGCCCGTGCTCCTCCACGTCGCACTGTGGGCACTCGCGATCGCGTCCACCGTCACGGTCGTCCAGCGCGTGTGGGTGGTCCGGAAGCAAGCTCTGGCGGAGTCCCGCACTAACATCTGAAGCATGGTTGACAGCAACACCGCAGACGTTCCCACCACCGGCACCACTCGCGTGAAGCGCGGCATGGCCGAGATGCTCAAGGGCGGGGTGATCATGGACGTGGTCACACCCGAGCAGGCGAAGATCGCCGAGGACGCCGGGGCGGTCGCGGTGATGGCGCTGGAGCGCGTGCCCGCCGACATCCGCGCCCAGGGCGGCGTGTCGCGGATGAGCGACCCGGACATGATCGACGGCATCATCGAGGCGGTCTCGATCCCGGTGATGGCCAAGGCCCGGATCGGCCACTTCGCCGAGGCGCAGGTGCTGCAGTCGCTCGGCGTGGACTACATCGACGAGTCCGAGGTGCTCACGCCCCGACTACGCCAACCACATCGACAAGTGGGCGTTCACGGTGCCGTTCGTGTGCGGCGCCACCAACCTCGGCGAGGCGCTGCGGCGGATCACCGAGGGCGCGGCGATGATCCGGTCCAAGGGCGAGGCCGGCACCGGCGACGTCTCCAACGCGACGATGCACATGCGGAAGATCGGCGGAGAGCTCCGCCGGCTGAGCACGCTGTCGAGCGACGAGCTGTATGTCGCGGCGAAGGAGCTGCAGGCTCCGTACGACCTGGTCGCTGAGGTGGCCGAGCAAGGCAAGCTGCCGGTGGTGTTGTTCACTGCGGGTGGCATCGCGACGCCGGCCGATGCGGCCATGATGATGCAGCTCGGTGCTGAAGGCGTGTTCGTCGGATCTGGCATCTTCAAGTCGGGCAACCCCGCCGAGCGGGCAGCCGCCATCGTGAAGGCCACCACGTTCTTCGACGACCCCGATGTGATCGCGAAGGTGTCCCGTGGACTGGGCGAGGCCATGGTCGGTATCAACGTGGACGAGATCCCGGAGCCGCACCGGCTGGCCGAACGCGGCTGGTGACAACGCCGACCATCGGTGTCCTCGCCCTGCAGGGAGATGTTCGCGAGCACCGCGCGGCGCTGGCCGCATGTGGTGCCGCCGTGCGGTTGGTCCGCAGACCTGAGGAACTGGCCACGCTCGACGGCATCGTGCTACCGGGTGGTGAGTCCACCACCATCGACAAGCTGTCTCAGATCTTCGAGATCCGGGAACCGCTCATGGCCGCCCTGCGGGCCGGTCTGCCGGCCTACGGCTCGTGTGCGGGCATGATCTTGCTAGCTGATCGGATCCTCGACGGCATCCCCGGCCAGCAGACCTTCGGGTCCTTGGACATCACCGTGCGTCGGAACGCCTTCGGCCGTCAGACGGAGTCTTTCGAGACCGACGTGGAGCTCGAGGAGATCGCCGGCGGCGCCATGCACGCCGTCTTCATCCGGGCACCTTGGGTCGAGGAGGTGGGGCCGGAGGTGACAGTGCTGGGCGAGGTGGATGTACCGGGCGGGATCGGCCCGAAGGTGGTCGCGGTGCGGCAAGCCAATCGCTTCGCCACGGCCTTCCACCCGGAGGTGACCGGCGACCTCCGGGTGCACCGCTACTTCGTGGACCTGGTCGCGGCCTCCTAGTCCTTCCGCCTGAGCTCCTCATCGGTCGGCTCGGCCTTGATGTCTTCCGGCCCACGGGGTGGAGCAGGCGGCACCGGACCCTGCGGCGGATGGGGCGGCTCGCCGGTCTGGGGCTGCTCCCAGGGCGCTCCTGCTGGACCCCAGACTGGGTCGACCGGACGTTCGGGGGCGTGAGACTGCCGCCACGGCGGGCGGTGGCCGCCATGACGGGGTCCGAAGTGCTCGCGAGCGTCTCGGGCAGCCGGATCCTCGGCGTATCCGGGTCCGAAGTGCCCTGCCGATCCGAACCCGCCGGCCCAGTCCTGCTGCGGTGGTTGGACCGGCGGGTAGAGCTGGTCCGGTGGGCGTCGCTCCTCTTCGGGGATCACGAACAGGGCAACGATGTAGAGCACGATCGGTACGCCGGTGAACAGCGAGACGATCACCCAGAGGGCTCGGACCAGAGTGGGGTCCATGTTCAGGTAGTTGCCGATACCGCCGCAGACGCCGCCGAGCACTTTGTTGCTCCGGCTGCGTTCCAGCCGGCGAGGCGGTTGTGGGTACGGGTTGGTCATGTCATGCCTCTCCTTCACGGTTTAGCTTCTCGACGGTTGTCGAGGTCAGTTCTTGGTACGGGATACCGCCAGGCCCAGCACGCCGGCCCCGACCAAGGACAACGGGGCCAGCATCCGGACCAGCTGCCAGTCGACCGACCCGGTGTGGGTGAACCACAGCGAAGTCACAGCGACGACGGTCAGCAGCAGGCCGCTGATAAGGGCCAGGACATCCACGTTTCTCATCGTTCCACCACCACCGCTCCACGGTTCACCGACAGATCCAAGGTGAGGGTGTCAGCGCCCGGCACGCTTTGTACCGTGACCTCTTTGTCGAGCTCCGGGCCTGCGTCGAAGATGTCGTCAGGCGCCATGAAGGCGCCGGCACCGATGTGGTATCGCACCACCACGTTGACCCCGTCAGGGGCTCGCACCGTCATCATCCCGGTGCCCAGGTGGACCGGGATGGTGGCGCTGTGCTCCATCGTCAGATCGCTGAGGTCGAGATTGAGCTGCCCGACATCTTGAGTGATGGTCCCCGCGGGCAGGTCGGCCAGCGTCGTGAACCTCTGTGCCGGAGCGGACCAGTCCTCCGCAGACACCGAACGATGGGGTACTGCGCTGATCAGCAGCGCGACGAGCAGGAGTATCCCCAGCGCCAAGATGCCACGGGCCCGGCCCAACCAGGTGGCGGCGATCAGGGTCAGCCCGACGACCAGCAGCGCGGCCCCGACAAAGGCGGTGGCCGAGACCGTCGCTCCCAGCGCATCCGCGATGGAGAGCGCCGCGACGGTCAACCCGAGGGCGAGCAGAGAGACCAGGCGCAGTCTTCTCGCTGAGCGGGACGACCGCAGCGAAGGAGCGGCCGGCTTGGCCGGTTCTGGATCGCCGTAGAGGCCGACCGGATCAGGGTAGGAGAGGAAGGCATCTCGCGGGTCTTGCGCCTGCGGCCAATCGGCGGCCTGTCCGGCGGGCTCAGCTGCGTCCGGTGCGTGCATCCGCTGGGTGGCGTCAGCGGGCGTGGAGGGCGTGCTTGGAGCCTGGGACGGCTGGGGGGGCCACGGCGCCCGTGCGGACCGATGCGTCGGCCGGTTCGTCGGCCGGTTGCGGTAGTAGCCGAAATACCAGATTGCCGCCACGATTCCCGCTGGGACGACGCTGAAGGGGGTGACCTGGTGCAGCACGTTGAGCAGCGCCATGCCGCAGACCACCAGAACGACTACTCGTGCGGCGGGCGACCACTCCCGAGCACGCGACCCGAGCAGCCGGTCGATCCGCGCGGTGTCCTCGCCCTCGACCGGGAACAGCAACCAGCCAGCTCCGTACACAACGACTCCGACTCCGCCACTCAGCGCCAAGACGACGAAGAGCACACGGACGAGCACCGGGTCGATGCCCAGGTACGCCGCGATACCTGCCGACAGACCGGTCAGCTTCCGATCCGTCGCGCTGCGGCGGATACTCCAGATGGACCCCATGGGATCCATCCTGCTCAGTTCCAGCGCCTACGCCATCGGGGACGACCCCTAAACCCCCCGCCCTCCGAAGGCGCCCCGGCCGGGGAGCAGAGCGCTCATCCTCGACGAATTCGCGTCCAGGGACGGCTACGGGTCATCCCTGCTGGTGAGGTGTGCTTCTGCGTGCAACTCTGGAGTCACCATGTCCATGACCGATCCCGGCCCGACGCCGGTTGCCGCCCGGCACCAGGAGCTCGCGCCAACCGCTCCGCCTGGCGCGGCACCGGACCCGCCTGTCGCGCCGGTCGACATCGCGGCCGAGCCCGTCAGACCTCGCGCCACCCGGGTGGCCGACGGCGCGATTCTGGGTGGGGTATGCACCGGCCTCGCCCGGCACCTGGGCTGGCCGGTGACGTTGATCCGGGTTGGCTTCGTGGCCTTGGTGGTCCTGCAGTTCATCGGCGTGATCGCCTACGGCGCCTTCTGGCTGTTGCTTCCGCCCGAGCCGACGACCAAGGCGCCCGGGCTGGAGTCCGCCAGCCGTGCCGGGCTTCGGCGACCTCCCAAGTCGGCCAGCAGGGTCGACTGGGGTGTGCTGGCTGCTTTGCTGGCGCTGGGTTCGGGCCTGCTGTGGATCGTGCAGATCAGTGGCTGGGGGATCTCCCAGCGGCTCTTCTGGCCGATTGCGTTCGCGTGTGTGGGGGCGGCGCTGGTCTGGCGGCAGGCGGACACCGTACGTCAACAGGAGTGGAAGGCCGAAGCCGGCGGACGGGTCTGGCTGGCGCCGTTCGTGGCGCGGGGGGGCTGGCCGGCGATCATCCGCGTGATCGTCGGACTGGGTCTGCTTGGCGCCGCTTTCGGGCTGGTGATGGCGCAGCAGGGGTCGTTCCAGCTTCTCCCGGAGGTTCTGGCGATGACCGTACTGGCTGTCGCTGGGCTGGCCATCGTGGCCGCACCGTGGCTGCACCGTACCCGGGCGGCACTGGCGGTGGCGCGGGCGGAGAAGGTACGGGCTGACGCTCGCGCCGACATGGCAGCTCACCTGCACGACTCGGTGCTGCAGACGCTGGCGCTGATCCAGCGCCAGTCCGAGGACCCGAAGGCCGTCCAACAGCTGGCCCGACGGCAGGAGCGCCAGCTTCGCAGCTGGCTGTACGGGGACCAGCTGTCAGCCTTGACGCTGAAGGCCGCTCTGGCCGCCGCGGCCGCCGAGGTCGAGGACGAGCAAGGTGTTCCGGTGGAGCTGGTGGTAGTGGGCGACTGCCAGACGTCCGACCCCGTCCAGGCCATGGTACGGGCCGCCCGCGAGGCCATGGTGAACGCTGCCAAGCACTCCACCGCCGACAAGGTGGATGTGTTTGCCGAGGTCGACGAGAAGACCGTCGAGGTGTTCATCCGTGATCGGGGCACCGGGTTCGACGTCTCGGCCATCGCGGACGACCGGATGGGGGTCCGAGGCAGCATCATGGACCGCATGAACCGCCACGGCGGTACCGCACAGATCCGCTCCACTCCCGGAGCCGGCACCGAAGTACGTCTGGAGATCCCGAGATGACCCCACCGCCGCAGCCTGCCGGCAACCCGATCCAACCACCGACCGGTGCGCAGACATCCAGACAGAGCCAGCCGGAGCAGCCGGTGGATCCCGGCCGCCGGACGCGGGTGGTGCTGGTCGACGACCACGCGATGTTCCGGTCCGGCGTGCGGGCCGAGATCGGTACGGCAGTCGACGTCCTCGGCGAAGCCGCCGACGCCGACTCCGCAGTCCGGGTGGTGCTGGCCACCCAGCCGGACGTGGTGCTGCTTGACGTGCACCTGCCCGGTGGCGGTGGTGTGCAGGTGCTGCGCGCGGTGCACGAGAAGCAGCCCGATCAGCGGTTCCTCGCCCTGTCGGTCTCCGACGCCGCCGAGGACGTGATCGGCGTCATCCGTGCCGGCGCCCGCGGCTACGTCACCAAGTCCATCAGCGGACCGGAGCTCATCGACGCGATCCGTCGGGTCGCCGAGGGCGACGCGGTCTTCTCGCCCCGGCTCGCCGGCTTTGTGCTGGACGCCTTCTCCGGCGCCATCGACATCGCCAGCGTCGATGAGGATCTCGACCGGCTCTCCCAGCGAGAGCGGGAGGTGCTGCGGCTGATCGCCCGCGGATACGCGTACAAGGAGGTCGCCAAGGAGCTCTTCATCTCGATCAAGACGGTCGAGACCCATGTCAGCAGCGTGCTGCGCAAGCTCCAGCTCTCCAACCGGCATCAGCTGACCCGTTGGGCGACAGATCGGCGGCTGGTCTAGCCGTCGCGGCTGTGTCGTCGACGTCCTCGCGGGCGCCACAATTACTGTCCCACTAGGCTGAGTGCGTGCACCACGCCCATTCAGGTCAGCTTCGGGCCGTTGGGTTCGTGTACCGGACGCCGTTTCCCGGCGGGCATGCCTGCGCGGCAGTAGGGTCGAACTGAGATGAGACTGTCCGCCCGAGTTGACTACGCCCTCCGCGCGGTGTCGGAGCTGGCGGCCGCTGACGCGCCGCGTACCGTCGACCAGCTCTCCGCCGCACAGAAGATTCCGCACAAGTATCTGGAGAGCATCCTGGGCGAGCTGCGCAGAGGCGGTCTGCTCCGCAGCCAGCGCGGCCCTGATGGCGGTTACCGGCTGGCCAGGCCAGCCGAGGAGATCAGCATCGCCGACGTTATCCGGGCGCTCGACGGCGAGCTCGCCAACGTTCGCGGCAGCCGACCGGAGAACCTCGAGTACGTCGGCTCCGCAGCACCGCTACAGGAGGTCTGGATCGCGCTGCGCGCCTCAGAGCGGGCCATCTTGGAGCAGGTGACGCTGGCGCACGTGGCAACCGGAAGGATGCCCAAGTCGGTTGCTGCCCTAGTGGCGAACCCGTCGGCCTGGGTGTGATCCGAGCCGTCGCGCGGGATCCGCCGGCCGCGCAGACTCGAATAGCCCCTGGGCGTCTGCATCATGAGACATCGGTGCGAAATGCGCACCCCGTGGCGGTACGATTGTCCCTAATTCCTAGTAAACCACTAGGAATGTGGACCAGCCGGAAGCCGGGGCATGAGAAAACTGATCGTGTTGGCCATCGTCGGGATGGCGGCACAGCTGGTTGACGGCAGTCTTGGGATGGGTTACGGCGTGACGTCATCGACGCTGCTGATGCTGGCGGGGCTGGCGCCCGCCGCGGCGTCGGCGTCGGTACACTTCTCCGAGCTCGGGACCAACGTCGCCTCCGGCCTGTCGCACTGGAAGCTTCGTAACGTCGACTGGCGAGTGGTCAGCCGTATTGCGGGACCCGGAGCGATCGGCGCGTTCGCCGGTGCCACAGTGCTGTCCGCGCTCTCCACCGCCGCAGCCGCCCCCGTCATGTCCGGCATCTTGGTGCTGCTGGGCCTCTACATCCTGGTCCGCTTCATCCGCGGCATCAAGCCGTCGCTGAAGTCGGAGGTGCCGGCCAAGTTCCTTGCTCCGCTGGGCCTGTTCGCCGGCTTTGTGGACGCGACCGGCGGGGGCGGCTGGGGCCCGGTGGCGACCCCTGCGCTGCTTGCGGATGGCCGGCTGGAACCGCGCAAGGTGATCGGCTCGGTGGACACCAGCGAGTTCGCGGTCAGCGTTGCCGCCAGCCTCGGTTTCCTCGTCGGCCTGGGAGCCGCGGGAATCAACTGGGGATTCGCGCTTGCGCTGCTCGCGGGCGGCCTGGTGGCTGCGCCGCTGGCCGCGTACCTGATCCGGATCGCGCCGGCGCACCTGCTCGGCGTGGCTGTCGGCGGCATCATCTTGCTGACGAACGCGCGGACGCTGCTGAAGAGCTTCGACTCTCCTGACCCGATTCGGTTCGCGGTGTACGGCGTGGTCCTGCTGGTGACCGTGATCGGCCTCTCCATCGCCGCGCAGCGCGTCAAGAGGACCGCCGCCGCGTCCGCCGACGCTGAGCGCGAGCGGGTTCTGGCCTCCTGAGGAGCATCACCGCTGGTGGGCCGGCGGGGGCATGCCTGCCGCCGCGGCCACGGCCGCGGCCAGTCAGAGCAAGGGCCGCAGCGGCGTCAGCACCG
Source organism: Propionibacteriaceae bacterium (assembly GCA_035717205.1). Lineage (GTDB taxonomy): Bacteria > Actinomycetota > Actinomycetes > Propionibacteriales > Propionibacteriaceae > Microlunatus. The sequence goes on from DASTIW010000038.1 coordinate 9,461, forward strand.
CCTCGGAGAACTTGACCATCGCATGTCGGCGGTACCAGCTCTCAGCTGTCAACTCGACGGTGTTGGAGGAGTCGATGGCGAAGATTTCCTCCATCTGACGGGCCACCTCGGCGTCGAACACCTCCAGGTTGATCTCGTAGTTGCCGAGCAGGCTCAAGCGGTCGATGTTCGCCGTCCCGATGGTCGACCACTGACCGTCGATGGTGGCGGTCTTGGCGTGCACCATCGCGTCCTGGTACAGGAACAGCCGGACGCCTGCTCGCAGGAACTGGCTGTAGTAGCCGCGGGACAGCCAGTCGGCGACGATGTGGTTGGAAGCCGCCGGCACGATGATCCGTACGTCCACGCCGCGCTGGGCCGCCCGCAGCAGGGCGCGCAGCATGTCCTCGTCCGGGATCAGGTAGGCATGCGTGAGGTAGATGTGGTCCGAAGCCCGGTCGATCGCCTCCAGATACATGCCCCGAATGGGATACACCATGTTGCGGGGGACGTTGCGATGGATCCGAATACTCGGCTGCCAGTGCGCGCTGCCGGTGTCCGGCAATGACTGCCGATGCTTGCTGGACGACAGGTTCCAGTAGTCGATGAAGGCGTTCTGGACGTCCCAGACGACATCACCGGTCAGTCGGGCATGGGTGTCGCGCCAGTCGGTGGCGTACAGCGAGCCGATGTTGTAGCCGCCGATGAACGCCGCGTCGTCGTCGACGACCAGCAGCTTGCGGTGGTTGCGGCCGCTGTTGCGGGGCATTCGAATCCCGCTGGCGATCAGCGGGTGACGCCGGACCGACACCTGGGGAGGGAAGGAGAAGAAGCTCCGTGGGACCACCAGGTTGGCGAACTGGTCGAACGCGACGTACACCTTCACGCCTCGGTCTGCCGCCTCGATCAGCGCATCCTTGAACATCTGTCCGATCTCGTCGGACTTCCAGATGAACGTCTCGAAGAAGATCCGCTTCTTGGCCTGCCGGATCGCACCCAGCATGTCGGAGTACAGGTCCTCTCCGTAGGTGTACACGGTCACCTCGGATCCACCGACGGTCACCGACCGCGGCGGCACCCGCGGAAACACCGCTGGCGCCCGGTTCCGTTTGCGACGGCTGTCGATCACCATCAACGTGGCGATGGTGGCGCCCTGCACCGCGACGAAGGCGAGTGCCGCTTCCTTGATGATCTTTTGCACCGGAACGCGACGAAGCCACATGACTTCAATCTACCGTCGAGTGCCGAGCCGGCCCGGCGAGGCAGCTGGGGCCTGTCGGTCCAACCGTCTAGGGTGGACTCCAATCATGACGAGCCTGCCCGAACCTCTTTCATCCGCTGACCTCCGGGCCTCATGGGGAATGCCGGACTCCGTCACGACGCCGGACACCTTGACGGTATCGGACACCTTGAGGAGGACTGGGATGCCCGACGACCTATTCCCCCAGGTGACGGCGCCGCGGCCCCGGGCGCGCAGAGGCTCCCGGAACCCAGACGAGCTGCTGGCGGGTCTCAACCCGCCGCAGCGGGAAGCGGTGCTGCACGATGGGGCGCCGGTGCTCGTGGTCGCCGGCGCCGGCTCGGGGAAGACGCGGGTGCTGACCAGACGGATCGCCTACCTGGTGAGCGAGCGCCACGTTCACCCGGGTTCGGTGCTCGCGATCACCTTCACGAACAAGGCTGCCGCCGAGATGCGCACTCGGGTGCTGGAGCTGGTCGGCAACCGGGCCAAGCTGATGTGGGTCTCGACCTTCCACTCAGCCTGTGTCCGCATCCTCCGGGCCGAGATCGGTCGGTTCGGACTCTCCCGGACGTTCTCGATCTACGACGACGCTGACGCCAAGCGGCTGATGCAACTGGTCGCCCGTGACCTCGACCTGGACGCCAAGCGGTTTCCGGTCCGCTCCATCCTGAACTGGGTCTCCACCTGCAAGAACGAGCTGGTCGACCACGAGACCGCCGCTGAGCGGGCCACCCACGGCAACGAGGAGACGTTCGCCGAGGCGTACCGGGAGTATCAGCGCCGACTGGTGGCCGCCAACGCGTTGGACTTCGACGACCTGATCCAGACCACCGTGCACCTGTTCCAGGCGTTCCCCGACGTTCGGGAGCAATACCGCCGACGCTTCCGACACGTCTTGGTCGATGAGTACCAAGACACCAACCACGCCCAGTACTCGTTGATCCGCGAGCTCTGCGGCGCAGATGTCGTCGCAGGCGTGGGCGGGCCGGTGGCTGACCCGCCGGAGCTGATGGTGGTCGGGGACTCCGACCAGTCGATCTACGCGTTCCGGGGCGCCACGATCCGCAACATCTTGGACTTCGAGTCCGACTTTCCCGGTGCCCGGACCATTCTGCTGGAGCAGAACTACCGCTCCACCCAGACGATCTTGACCACCGCCAACTCGGTGATCGCGAAGAACCAGGGCCGGGCCGACAAGCGGCTCTGGTCCGATGCGGGCGAGGGCGACCGGGTCGTCGGATACGTGGCCGACTCCGAGCATGATGAGGCCCAGTTCGTCGCCGGTGAGATCGACCGCCTGAGCGATGAGCGGAAGAGCAAGCCGTCGCAGACGGCCGTCTTCTATCGGACCAATGCGCAGTCACGTGCGTTCGAGGAGGTGTTCATCCGGGTCGGGCTGCCGTACAAGGTCGTCGGCGGGGTCCGCTTCTACGAGCGGCGGGAGGTTCGAGACGCGATCGCCTATCTGCGCGCCATCGCCAACCGTACCGACGACGTGTCGGTGCGCCGAATCCTCAATGTGCCCAAGCGTGGCATCGGCGACCGGGCGGAGGCCGCGATCGAGGCGCTTGCTGCGAAGGAGCGGATCAGCTTCGCGGAGGCGCTTCGGCGTACCGACGAGATCACCGGCCTGGCGACGCGCTCAGCCAAGCAGATCGCGGCGTTCGCCAGCTTCCTGGACGTCCATGAGGGGATGGTGGCCGACGGCGTTCCCGCCGACCAGATCCTGACCAGCGTGCTGACCGAGTCCGGCTACCTTGCTGAGCTGCAGCGCTCCGACGACCCGCAGGACGAAACGCGGCTGGAGAACCTGGTCGAGCTGGTGGCGGTCGCCCGGGAGTTCGTGGCCGGGGCAGGCGCCGGCCTGGCGCCCGAGGCGGAGACCGACCCGGACCTGGCATCTCTGGAGATGGCGTTCCCGACGCCTGTGCCCCAGGTGCCGGCGCTGCTGAGGCCGGTAGCGGAGTTGGACACCGCCTTGGACCCAGAGCTCGATCTGGCTGCCGGTGCCCCGGAGCCGGACGCATCGTTGGGCGCGTTCTTGGAGCGGGTGGCACTTGTCGCGGACTCCGACCAGATCCCCAGCACACCCGACGGGAACGAAGTCGGTGTGGTGACGTTGATGACGCTGCACACGGCGAAGGGACTCGAGTTCGACACCGTCTTCTTGACCGGGCTCGAGGACGGCGTATTCCCGCACCAGCGGGCACTAGCCGATGCAGCAGAGCTGCAGGAGGAGCGCCGGCTGGCCTATGTGGGAGTGACCAGGGCGAGGCAGCGGCTGTACCTCTCGCGGGCGATCGTTCGGTCGGCATGGGGTGCGCCGCAGCACAACCCGCCCAGTCGTTTCCTCTCCGACATCCCGATGCACCTGATCGACTGGCGGCGGACGGAGTCGGCGGTAACCAGCTGGCGCAGTACGTCGGCGACCAGCCGAGCACCGTCATCGTGGCGGAACCCCGTGGGTCTCTCGTCGCGGCCGGCGCCCAAGCGAGTGGCGTCGGTCAACCCCGGTGACAAGGTCCTGCACGCGACCTTCGGGATGGGAACCGTGGTGGCCACCTCAGGCTCGGGCGATGACCGCAAGGCTGATGTCGACTTCGGCTCGGATGGCTTGAAGAGGCTCTCGTTGCGGCATGCGCCGCTGGAGAAGCTCTGACCGGATCAGACCCGAACGCCCAGCTTGCCCAGCCACGGCTCCGGGTTCACTGCTCGGTAAACGTCACCGGGGGCGACGCCCGCCGGATAGATCTCGAAGTGCATGTGCGGTCCGAAGGTCCGACCGGTCATCCCGACCGCGCCGACCTTCTCACCTGCGGTCACCCGCTGGCCTACCGAGACCGTCACGTCAGACATGTGCGCGAACAGGCTGGTGTTGCCGTCAGCGTGCCGGATGGTGACGTAGTTGCCGGCCCAGCCGCTGGCCGAGCCGCTGCCGGCGTTGGTGACGACGCCGCTGGTCGGAGCAAGGATCGGGGTGCCGACGGCGGCGGAGAAGTCGATCCCGGTGTGGTAGCGGGACCACGAGCCGACGTCACCGAAGCGCGCCGCGATGGTGAACCCGCCAGCCATCGGAAGGCTCGACCTGGCTGCGGCCGCTGCCCGAGCGCGCTGGGCCTTGAGCTGTGCAGCCTTGGCGCGTGCCGCGGCTGCAAGCTTCGCGGCCCGAATCTTCGCCGCCCGCTGCTGCGCGACCTTCGCGGCCGCGGCGTCGGCCTTGCTGAGGCCGACCGCGCGCTGGGCGGCGAGCTGTTGCACCTTCGCCGGGGCGAGCGCAGTGCGAGCGCTGGAGCGGGAAACCTGCTCCGTGCGGCTGTCGAACTCCGACGGCTGGGCAACCCCGGCCTGCACAACTGCCGAAACCGCTCCGGTGCCGACCTGCGAGCGCTGATGCGCCGATCCGGTCATCATCATTGACCCTGCGACGCCCAGACCCAGCACAGAAACCGCAAGAGTGGCGACCCCGTGGTGGAGCCAGCGACGGGCGGGGCGCGGCGTCTCCTCGACTACTGCTCGGCGTGCGAGGTTGTGCTGCGGCGACTGTCGTGGCACGGGAAAGACTCCTAGGTCGGCGAAGTGGGTGAGGTCCACCAATCGTCGATGTGGGAGAAGCCGCACTGTCTCGTCGATTGTGGTCCGCCCACTTAGCTGAACCGTGGACGTGATAACGACAGTAACGGAAGGATAACGGCGGGTAAAAAAACTGGCGGACCAGTGTTTGAAGTGGTACGGAACGGGATAAACCTGGTCGCCCACCCGCAGGCTCGCAGGCAGCCGGCAGCTCCGCCGGACGAACTACAAAAGTGTGAGTTAGGTCTCTTAGTTGACGTCGACGCCGATGGCACGGAGCCAGGGCTGAGGATCGATCGCGCTGTAGACGTCGCCGTAGCGGACGCCCTCGGGATAGAGCTCGAAGTGCAGGTGAGCGCCGAACGCACGCCCGGTCGCTCCCACGTAGCCGATGACCTGGCCCGCTTCAACGCGCTCGCCGGAGCTCACCGCCATGGATGACATGTGCGAGGACATCGTGGTCTTGCCGTCGCCGTGCTTGATGGCGACGTGGTTGCCCGACCAGTCGCCGGAATTGCCGGCGAAGAGCACAACGCCCGACTTCACCGCGCGGATCTTCACACCGTAGCCTGCGCGGAAGTCCAAACCGGTGTGGTAGCGCGACCACAGTCCGTACTGGCCGAAGTGGGCACCGATCACGGCACCTGGTACGGGGGAAGCGGATCCGCCACTGGAGCGGGGTCTCGAGGACTCGCGCGACGCGCTCTCCTCCGACGCCCGGCGCTCTGGGGCTGCGGGCCGCTCGACTCGAACCTCGGGGGCGGGTCGGCTCTCGACCGTCGTGTTCTGGTTGCTGCGGGCAAGCTCCCGCCGGGCGAGCTCCCGCTGAGCCTGCGCGGCGACCTCGGCCTCGGCGCGGGCTCGAGCGGCGGCAACGCGTGCCGCCACGGCACGCTCACGAGCCTCCTCAGCGATCCTGACCGCGTTTTCTCGTGCGGCCCGATCGCTGGCCTGCAGGTCCCGGGAACGCAACTTCGCGGTCTCGCTGCGAGCGGCTCGGCTGATGCTCTCCGCCGTCTTCGACAGGTCTTCAGCGCGAGCTGCGACCCGTTCCTTCACCTGGGCGACCCGAAGCGTGCTGCGGGAGGTCTGGCTGGCAGCCGCGTCGCGGGTCTGAAAGGACGTGAGTGAGGCTTCAGCCAGCGCCTGCGTCGTCTCATCCACAGCAGGTGAAGCCTGAGCGAGTCCGGGAGGTGGGGAGATCTGCTGCGTGCTCGGTCGCACGGTGGTGGTCACGGTGGATGAGGTGACTGGCTGGGCGTTGGTGGTGATGGTCACTGAGCCGGCGACGGCCAGCCCCAGCGCAGAGATTGCCAGCGCAGCCAGCCCGTGCGACAGCCACCCTCGCCGGTCATCCCGGTTCAGATCGGCAATCAGCGCCTTGCCGGCAATGCGCGGCGGCGTCTGCGGTGACACGTCCATTACTCCTCGTCCTCGACTGCCTGGTCCAACGCCGGGGGGAGGTTCGAACCTGGTATCTACAGTACGACCCCGCCGGCATATTCGCATCCAGGTCAGAAGCCCCCAGATCAGAACAAACCAGTGCGTTCCCTCCGTTTGAGAGTGAACGCTGGGAAGAACATAACGGACTGGTAACCAAACCTCAACACGAGTACCTCCGATTGGGGATCCGGACACCCCCGAGAGAGGGCGTCGCAAGGAGGTCCCGCTGAGGCGACAGCAGCCTCAGCGGGGCGCGGAGCTGCTCGAGCCGTCCTCCTCGAGGCTGCGGAGGGTCTCGGCGATCTCGAACGCTATTCGTCTGCTGTGCGGCATCGAGAGGTGTCCGACACCGCGTACCTCGACATTGCGCGCATTCAGGTCGGGGTGGCTGATCCGGCCGTTGCGGCTGGGGACGATCAGATGGTCGAGGTCGCTGTAGAAGGCGACGAACCTGGTTGAGCATCCCGGTGCTGGCTCAGCAAGCTCCTGGATGACGTCGGAATCGGGCCGCAGCTGACCGACGATGGGCATCAGGCGGCCCGCGCGTGCCAGCGCGGTGCCGGCATGCGGGCTGCCGAGAGTGATCAGGGTGTGTACGCGGGTGTCGCCAGCCATCCGCTGCACGTAGTAGCGGCCAATCAGGCCCCCGAGACTGTGTCCGATCAGATGGATTCGCTCGTAGCCGGAGCTGCGGATCAGGCCGTCCACCGTGACCGCCAGGTCCTCGGCAGCGCGCCGGATGTCCCGGGTCAGGGGTCCGTAGTCGAAGGAGGAGATGTTGCGAAAGCCGCGTCGCCGCAGCGCCCGGCCCATCACGCTGAAGATCGAGTGGTTGTCGATGATCCCGTGGACCAGCAGAATCGGGGTGGCGGCGGTGTCAACGCCGTGGTGCATCAGCCCGCGCTGGTGCGGGGACAGACCACTGAGGTCGTGACGGATCCGATCCCGCGTTGGCGCCGTGATCAGGCCCAGCGGGTACATGATCAGATGCGCCGACAACCAGCCGACCTCGCGGACGACGCCGACGGCCAGGTCGGGGCGCGAGCGTGCCGTGCCGGGCTCGCGGGAAGGTACAAGTCGCGTGGTCGAGGTGAGCAGCCGGGGGAAGCCTCCGAACGCGAAGTTCAGCACGGACGAAGGTTACTCCGCAGGTAGGCTGCGGGCTGTGGAGTCGGATGCCGTGCCGGGGAGCCCGCCGCTGCGGATCGTGGTGGCCAAGCCCGGTCTGGACGGCCATGACCGTGGAGCCAAGGTGGTGGCGCGGGCCCTCCGAGACGCCGGCATGGAGGTGATCTACACCGGCCTGCACCAGACTCCGGAACAGATCGTGCAGACAGCGTTGGCTGAGGACGCCGACGCGATTGGCCTGTCGGTGCTGTCCGGCGCCCATATGACGCTCTTCACCCGGGTCGTGGAGCTGCTCCGTTCCGCCGGAGCGGACGACATCGTGGTCTTCGGTGGCGGCATCATTCCCGAGGCGGACCGTCGCCCGCTGGCTGAGGCAGGGGTGGCCCAGGTGTTCACTCCGGGCGCCACCATGGCCGACATCGTGTCCTGGGTGCAGGCGAACGTCACACCGCGCGCCGACCTCTGACCTACCGACGGCGAGCCGGCAGCGCCGGAATCGTGACCACCCGGTTGCTGGCAGGTCGTGACCACTAGGCTCGAAGTCGGCCACTTCCTGTGGTCGACTCTGCCCAGGTGCGTCCTGACGCCCCGAGGCGTCGCACAACGAAAGCGAGGATGGATCGTCGTGGATCTGTACGAGTACCAGGCGCGAGACACCTTTGAGGCCCACGGAGTCCCGGTTCTCAAAGGCATCACTGCCACCACCGCGGAAGAGGCCCGAGCGGCTGCCGCCGAGCTCGGCACACCCGTCGTGGTGGTCAAGGCGCAGGTCAAGACCGGGGGCCGCGGTAAGGCAGGCGGTGTGAAGATCGCCCGCAGCCCCGACGAGGCGGCCGCGAAGGCTGAGGAGATTCTCGGCCTCGACATCAAGGGGCACACCGTCAAAACCGTGATGGTCGCCGAGGGAGCAGACATTGCCGAGGAGTACTACTTCTCCCTGCTGCTGGACCGCGCGAACCGCACCTACCTCGCCATGTGCAGCAAAGAGGGCGGCATGGACATCGAGCAGTTGGCCGTCGAGCGGCCCGAGGCGCTGGCGCGGATCCCGGTCGACCCGATTACCGGCATCGACCAGGCCAAGGCGGATGAGATCGTCCGGGCTGCCGGCTTCGACGAGGCCGACCGCCCTGAGATCGCCCGGGTCATCCAGCTCCTCGGCAAGCTCTACCAGGCCGAGGACGCCACGCTGGTGGAGGTCAACCCGCTGGTGAAGACCCGGAGCGGGTCGATCGTCGCTCTCGACGGGAAGGTGTCACTCGACGAGAACGCTGACTTCCGTCATCTCGAACATGAGGCGCTGGTGGACAACTCGGCCACCGACCCGCTGGAGAACATGGCCAAGGAGAAGGGCCTCAACTACGTCAAGCTGGACGGGTCCGTTGGCATCATCGGAAACGGCGCCGGCCTGGTGATGAGCACCCTGGACGTGGTCGCGTACGCGGGTGAGCAGTTCGCCGGGCAGCCCAAGCCCGCCAACTTCCTCGACATCGGGGGAGGTGCCAGCGCGGAGGTGATGGCCAACGGCTTGGAGATCATCATCAGCGACAAGCAGGTGATGAGCGTGTTCGTCAACGTCTTCGGTGGCATCACCGCCTGCGACGCTGTCGCGAACGGCATCGTGCAGGCGTTTGAGCTGCTGGCGAGCCGCGACGAGCACGTCGACAAGCCCTTGGTGGTACGGCTGGACGGCAACAACGCCGAGGAAGGTCGCGCCATCTTGACGGCGGCGAACCTCCCCGGGCTGGAGCAGGTGGACACGATGGACGGGGCAGCCAAGAGAGCTGCCGAGCTGGCACAAGACGCTGTGGCGGCAAGCTCCGCCAGCGGGAACTGAGGGGCGAACTGAGATGGCAATCTTCCTGAACTCCGAGTCCTTGGTCATCGTCCAGGGGATGACAGGCTCTGAAGGTCGTAAGCACACCCAGCGAATGCTCGCCTCCGGCACCCGGATCGTCGGCGGTGTCACCCCGGGCAAGGGTGGACAGCAGGTGGAGTTCCCCGCTGCTGACGGAGCTGACGCGTCCGCGGGCGGTACAACGGTGCCGGTCTTCAACTCCGTCGGTGAGGCGATCGAGGCCACCGGTGCGAACGTCACGGTGATCTTCGTGCCGGCCAAGTTCACCAAGGCCGCGGTGATCGAAGCGATCGAGGCGAAGATCGACCTGGCGGTGGTGATCACCGAGGGCGTCCCGGTCAAGGACACTGCCGAGTTCTTCGCGCTGGCGCAGAACTCCTCAACCCGGCTGGTCGGTCCCAACTGCCCAGGAGTGATCTCGCCGGGACAGTCCAATGCCGGCATCATCCCGGCCGACATCACCAAAGCCGGCCGGATCGGGCTGGTGTCGAAGTCGGGCACTCTGACCTACCAGATGATGTACGAGCTACGTGACTTCGGGTTCTCATCCGCCGTCGGCATCGGTGGTGACCCGATCATCGGCACCACCCACATCGACGCGCTGCAGGCGTTCCAGGACGACCCGGACACCGACGCGATCGTGATGATCGGCGAGATCGGCGGCGACGCCGAGGAGCGGGCCGCCGAGTACATCTCGGCCAACGTCAGCAAGCCGGTTGTGGGCTACGTGGCCGGGTTCACCGCCCCTGAGGGCAAGACGATGGGCCATGCGGGCGCCATCGTGTCCGGTTCGTCTGGAACGGCCGCGGCCAAGAAGGAGGCGCTGGAGGCGGCCGGGGTGAAGGTCGGCAAGACCCCGAGCGAGACAGCTGACCTGATGCGCGAGATCATGCGGAACTTCGGCTCCTAACCCTCGGCGGCTTCGCCGTACGGATGCCCTGAACCTGGAGCGGGTTCAGGGCATCCGTCGTCTTCGGCGGCAGGTCGCGTGCGGCTACGGGGCAGCTCAGTTGACCTGGGTGGCCCGCTGGCCGGCGCGTACGGTGAGCCGGTTCCAGTCGGCGTCGGTGGTGTTCAGCTTCTTGTCCAGATCGGTGGACAGGAACAGGTACGCGATCTTGGCGCCGGAAACCGCCACTCCGACTCGGTAGGTGCTCTTGTCGACAGCACTGGTCGACTGGGTGACCGTGGTCGTCCAGCCGCTGATGTCGGCCGCCTTGGCGCCCCGTCCGGCCACGGTTTGCGGTTGGCTCACCGTCGCGGTCAGCTTGCGGGTCTTGCAGCCACTGATCTCTGCCTTCAGATCCTTGGCCAGCGCCCTGGCCGCTTTCGCGGTCTTCATCGTCAGCACGACCTCGTCGAGACCGAAGACGCCGGGGACGTCCTCCAGGAGGTAGGTCCGGGCCCGGGCGGACTTGGCGTCCACCTTGTCGAACCGGGTGACCTCGCAGCCGCTGCCGGTGAAGTCAGGGCTCGGAGCGGTGGGGATATCCGCCACCCAGGTGCGGGCCGGCTCACCCACCGGCGGCAGGTCCGCCGTCGCAAGGAAGCCGGGCTGGTCGCCGCCGACCGGCGGTGGACCACTCAGGATCCCGGGCTTGGCAGCACATTCTCCGCCGGAGGTCTCACACTGCACGTTCACCACCTTGGCCAGTGCGGCCAGCAGCCCGTGCGGCACCAGGGCACGCTTCTTCTGAGCCACATCGACGACGTTGACGACCCGTCCCGTCCGGCTCAGCATGACGTTGCGGTACTCGGGGCCGCCGGCTTCGTCGATTCGCAGAATCAGGCTCAGAGCCTGGTCTCCCAGGCCGGCGACGGTCTGGCCGGACTCGATCGAGGTGGCAGCCATGCTGCAGCCGCCAAGCGCCTTGGACGTCAGCACAAAGGCTTGCGCCGCCTCCTCGGGCGTCTCATAGGCGTCGGCCTGATGCAAGATTCCGGGTGCGGCAGCTCCGGAGCTGCTCAGCAGCCGCAACACCGTCTGTCGGGGAGTGGGCTGACCCTCCGCGGGCTCGCCCCCCAAGCAGGCCGCTTGCGGAGATTCGTCGTCCAGCCCCTTCTGGGTGAGCGCCACCTTCCAGGTGCGCTTGGGGTCAACCAGCTTGGCATCGGCGGCGGTCATCATCAGCTCGTCGGTCAGCAGCACGCTGGCGTCGATGCTGGAGGGGTCGGTGGCGGCGGACGTGCCGGTGCCCGATGCGGTCGGCGCCGGCTGGTTGGCGGTCTTCGGGTCGTTGAGGGAGAACACCGCGTACCCAATGGCCAGCCCCAAGATCACCACAGCCGTGACGGCACCCACCAGCAGCGCGGTCCGTCCGCGCTGCCCACGCGAGGGCTCGTCGATATCGTCCGGGTCGACGGCCCGCCGGGTGGTCTTCGGCAAGATGGTGGTGGCGTCGTCAGGCTCGTGGCCCCTCGGGGCCGCGGTAGCGGCCGAGTCTCCCGGCAACTCGTCGCGGAACAGCGGCTTGCGGTCCTCACCCTCAACCCGGGATCTGGCCTGCACCCGGGATTCGGCATCCAGGCCCGATCCGGCCTCGGCCCCCGACCTTGCGTCCACCCCGGATTGTGCCTCCACCTGCGAATCCGGCGGTTCGGAGTCTCCCGGTTGGACGCGACGAGGCCGATAGCTCTCGGGCTCCTTGCCGACCATGGTGAATGCTCCCTCGATGTAGCGGCACCGGGCGCAGTATCGCTCTCGGCGCAGATCGAGCAAACTTTACCTGCTGCTGGCGTGTCCCGACGATTTTCGCTGCGGCGCTGGGTCAGAGTGGGGTCACCATGGCTTCGTTACTCACCCCCCGCCGCACCGAAGCAGCCGCGTCTCGTCGAAAGCAGATCGGCATCCGGCTGGAGGCCACCATCCCGCTCGTCCGCGCCCTCGGCGCGAAGGCGGAGGCGGTCGGAGCGCCGCTGGTGGGGTGGCCGATTGCCGCCGTGGCGGGTGGGCTGGCGGCAGCGTTCTTCGGCTGGGTTCTGATGGCCGGCATTGCGGTGGTCGGGTGGCTTGCGGCGTCCCCCGGCTCCCTGGCCGGAGCTCTGGACGTCGGTACGCAGCTGTGGCTGCTGGCCAACGGTGCGGGCGCCCGGCTGGGCGCGACCAGCCTGACGCTGATCCCGTGGGGGGCCACCGCCGTACTCGCGGTGATGCTGTCCTCGTTTGCCGCCTTCGCTGTCCGGCAGAGCCGAGCAGCTGGTGGCGCGGCAGTGGCCAAGGTGGTTGCGGTGGTCAGCGCCACGTACACGGTGGCGGTGGCGGTGGCGACGATCGCAGCCGGACAGTCCGCGGGGGTCCTGCGCGGCGCCCTCGTGTCGCTTCTGGTTGCGGGCGCGGCAACTGCCTGGGGTGCGTGCCGAGCCCTTGGATACGACCCGACCGTGGGCTGGCCGTCATGGTCCCGAGTGCTGCCCCGCGCTGTCCTGGTAGCCGCGCTGACCATGACCGTCGGCGGTGCGGCAGCACTGGTCACCGCCTTGGTGGCCAACCTCGAACGAGTGGAGCAACTGACGCGGGCGCTCGACACCGGGGTAGCTGGTGGGATCGCACTGCTGCTGGCACAGCTGGCCTTCGCGCCCAACCTGATCATCTGGTCGGCGTCGTACACCCTTGGCGTGGGCTTCTCACTTGGTACCGGCTCGCTGGTGATGCCGGTCGACACCGATCTGGGACTACTGCCGGCCATCCCGGTGTTCGGCGCGCTGCCGCCCGAAGGCCCGGGCAGCCTGCTGCTGCTGCTGTGGCTGGTGGTAGCGGTCCTCGCCGGCGCAGCCGCAGCCGTGTGCGTAGTGCGCGCACGCCCGGCGGCCCGCTTCGATGAGACCAGCCTGGTCGGTGGCTTGGCCGGCGCCGGCGCCGGTGTGCTGTTCGCGGTGCTGGGATGGGCCAGCGGCGGCGACCTGGGGACGGTCAGGCTGGCGGCGATGGGACCACAGCTCACTCCGCTGACCGTGATGGCGGCCACCACCATGGGGTTGTCCGGGATGATCGTCGGACTCGCAGTCGGGCTTTGCCGACACGCGAAGGGCCGACCGGTCTGACAGCCGACCGGTGCGGCCGCTCTACTCACTCGGCTGGGCCGCCCGACATGATGCGGGCATTGCGTCCCGGGCTTAGTAGGGTGAGCCGCGTGCCTGACAACGCGCCCTGCCGGCTGGTCGTGCTGGTGTCAGGTACCGGAACCCTGCTGCAGGCCCTGATCGACGCGTGTGCCGATCCGGCGTACGGCGCCGAGGTCGTCGCGGTCGGCGCGGACCGAGACCAGATCGAAGGGCTGCAGCGCGCTCGACGTGCGGGCATCCCGACTTTCGTGCACCCGTTGGCTCGCGGCGCCGACCGGATGGAGTGGGATCGGCAGCTGACGCGGCAGGTGGCTGAGTTCCAGCCGGACCTGGTGGTCAGCGCCGGCTTCATGAAGCTGCTGGGCTCAGACTTCCTGGGCGCGTTCGGTGGCCGGGTGATCAACACGCACCCGGCGCTGCTGCCGTCCTTTCCCGGCATGCACGGCCCCCGCGACGCCATCGCGTACGGCGTGAAGATCAGCGGTGCGACAGTGTTCCTGGTCGACGAGGGCGTCGACTCCGGAGTGATCTTGTCCCAGTCGGCCGTCGAGGTGGCCGACGACGACACCGCACAGTCGCTGCACGAGCGGATCAAGGTCGTCGAGCGAGACCTCCTGGTCGCCACCACCCGCCAGCTCGCCAGCCACCGTTGGCACGTGATCGACAGAAAGGTCCACTGGGAATGAGCCAGACAGCCGCCCCTTCGACGCCGAGTCCAGGGGAGGAGCGTCGCCAGATTCGACGTGCCCTGATCTCGGTGTACGACAAGACCGATGTGGCCGAGATCGCTCGGGCTCTGGTGGACGCCGGCGTGGAGATCGTCTCCACCGGCTCCACGGCAGCCCGAATCTCCGACGCCGGGTTGCCGGTGACGCCGCTCGAACAGGTCACCGGCTTTCCGGAGTGTCTCGGCGGCCGGGTGAAGACGCTGCACCCCAAGGTGCACGCCGGGCTGCTGGCCGACGTCCGGCTGGAGAGCCATCGCACCCAGCTGGCTGACCTCGACGTGGCCCCCTTCGAGCTGCTGATCAGCAACCTCTACCCGTTCACCGCGACGGTGATGTCTGGCGCCAGCCAGGACGAGTGCATCGAGCAGATCGACATCGGTGGCCCCTCCATGGTCCGCGGCGCGGCGAAGAACCACGCCAACGTCGCGGTGGTGACCTCACCCGAGCAGTACCCCATGTTGCGCGACGCGCTGACCTCTGGCGGGTTCACGCTCGCCCAGCGCCGGGCGCTGGCGGCGGCCGCGTACATTCACACAGCCACCTACGACGTCCACGTCGCAAGCTGGATGGGCAACGTGGTCACGGACACCAGCGACGGCACCGGGTTCCCGGGCTGGATCGGTGGCACCTGGGACAGGGCGGCGGTGCTGCGGTACGGAGAGAACCCGCATCAACGGGCCGCGCTCTACCGCAACGGCTTCCAGGCCGGTGGCCTGGCCACCGCCGAGCAGATGCACGGCAAGGAGATGTCGTACAACAACTACGTGGACGCCGACGCAGCACGACGCTCCGCAGCGGACTTCGAGCAGCCGGCTGTCGCGATCATCAAGCACGCCAATCCGTGCGGGATCGCCGTCGGGTCCGACATCGCCGAGGCGCACCGCAAGGCGCATGCCTGTGACCCGGTGTCGGCGTTCGGCGGCGTGATCGCGGCCAACCGGGAGGTGAGCGTGCAGATGGCGGAGCAGGTGGCCGGGGTGTTCACCGAGGTGATCCTCGCCCCCGGCTACGCCCCGGGGGCGGTTGAGGTGCTGGCTGCCAAGAAGAACATCCGGATCCTCGTGGTCGAGCCCTACCAGCCGGGCGGAGTCGAGACCCGCAACATCTCCGGCGGCATGCTGATGCAGGCGGTCGACGTGCCCTCGGCCGACCACGACCGGTTGGCGAACTGGCAGCTGGTGTCGGGTGAGCCGGCCGACGAGCAGACGCTGGCCGACCTCGAGTTCGCGTGGGCCGCGGTCCGAGGCGTCAAGTCCAACGCCATCCTGCTCGCCTCGGACGGGGCCTCCGTAGGTGTCGGCATGGGGCAGGTGAACCGGGTCGACTCCTGCAAGCTCGCGGTGGAGCGGGCCGGCGACCGGGCCCGTGGCTCGGTCGCCGCCTCGGATGCGTTCTTCCCGTTCGCCGACGGGCCGCAGATCCTGCTCACGGCCGGCGTCGCCGCCATCGTGCAGCCTGGTGGGTCGGTGCGCGACCAGGAGGTGATCGAGGCCGCCCAGCAGGCGGGGGCCTCGATGTACTTCACCGGGGCACGGCACTTCTTCCACTGACCAGCTTCCCCTGACCAGTTCCCCGGACCAGGGGACCGAAATCCTACGATCAGACGGGCCATCAGACATGAACGCGGGCCACCACACATGAAGGCGGGCTAATGAGCGCACAGATCCTCGACGGCAAGGCGACCGCGGCCAAGATCAAGAACGAGCTCAAGGAGCGGGTCGCCGCGTTGGCTGCGGCCGGGGTGCGACCTGGACTCGGCACGGTCTTGGTCGGCGACGACCCGGGCAGCCACTCCTACGTCGCCGGTAAGCACCGTGACTGCGCCCAGGTGGGGATCGCCTCGATCCAGGTCGAGCTGCCGGCGGATGTGTCTGCGGCCGAGCTGGAGGCGAAGATCCAGGAGCTGAATGAGGACCCGGACTGCACCGGGTACATCGTCCAGCTACCGCTGCCGGGGCGCCTGGACGACAACTGGGCGCTGGCGCTGGTTGATCCGGACAAGGACGCCGACGGGCTGCACCCGTCCAACCTCGGACGGCTGGTGCTCGGCGAGCCGGGGCCGTTGCCGTGCACCCCGCGCGGCATCGTTGAGCTGCTGCGCCGCCACGGCGTCGACCTGAACGGTGCCGAGGTCTGCGTGGTCGGCCGCGGCACCACCGTTGGCCGTCCCCTCGGTCTGCTGCTGACCCGCAAGAGCGAGAACTCCACCGTCACGCTGTGCCACACCGGCACCGCCGACATCGCCTCTCACACGCGCTTGGCCGACATCGTGATTGCCGCCGCCGGTCGTCCCGGCCTGATCACTGCCGGCATGGTGAAGACGGGCGCGATCTGCGTCGATGTGGGCATCACCCGCACGGAGGCCGGCCTGGTCGGCGACCTGCATCCCGGCGTGCGGGAGGTGGCCAGCTGGGTGGCGCCCGTGCCGGGAGGTGTGGGGCCGATGACCCGGGCGATGTTGCTGACCAACGTGGTGGAGCGCGCCGAGCAGCTCACCGGTGCGGGCGTGTCCGCAGAAAGATGATCACGGTCGGGAACGAGTCCGGGAGCACAGCCGGGTGCCGCCAGTGGCCGCTGCTGCTGGTGGTCATCGGGGTGGCCTGCGGACTGGGCATCACGCTGCTCAGCCGCGACACCTGGCGGTTGGGCTGCCTGGTCATCGGGGCGTCCTTGGCGGTTGGCGCCGTCGAGCGACTGGTGCTGCCGGATCGCGATGCCGGTCTGCTCTCGGTGCGCAGCCGGGCCTTCGACACCGTTGTGATGGGGTTCACCGGCGTCGCGATCGTCGCGCTGGCGATCGTGGTCCCGGAGCGCCGATAGGCTCTACCGCTCGCCGCTGGCCGAAAGAGCGCCGGACGACGCGGTCGCTCAGGCGGCCCGACGCACGAAGTCGATCAAGTCGGCCGACTGCTGCAGCCTGCTGGGCTCGTGCACGTACATCATGTGCCCGGCCTCGTAGTAGGCCCACTCGATCCGATCTCGTGCGTCCGCTGGGATCCGCAGGTGGGAGAAGACGTGCTCGGCGGCGAAGTGGGGCGTCGCCCCGTCGTAGTATCCGCAGGAGACGTGGATCCGCATGTGCGGGTTGGCCCGCATCGCCTTGGCGCACGCGGTGGCCACCTCCACCGGTGCACCCTCGAACTCCTTGTACGACCACGGTTGCACCTTCGGCGTCAAGACGTTGTAAGCCAGATCGGTCTCGTAGCCCAACTCTTGGCGCACGTACGCATTCAATGCGGCGGCGTACGGCCCGGTGATCGCTGCCTGGGAAGGGTCGTAGTCGCTCCGGTCGGCGTTGTGGTCGTCCAGCCAGCCGGTGAACCGCATGTCCAGCCTGCCGATCAGCGTACGGCGGCTCCTCAGCAGTTCCGCGCTGAACGCTGGCTGGCTGATCCGCAGGTCGGCCCGGTCCACGTAGTCCGGGCTCAGGCCGCTCAGCTCGGCATACCGGTTGACCACCGCTGCCCGTTCCGGGCCCTGCAGGCGGCTGCCCCGGGCAAGCGCCCAGGAGAGCTCGCGCGCTGCGAAGTCTTCGGCCTCGGCGACTCTGGTGCGCAGGTCACCCCCGATCACCTGGTGATAGTGCGCCGCGGCAGTGAACGTCGGCAGGTACAGCGCGTACGGCAGGTCGTTGCCTTCGCGGAAATGCACCGACCCCAGGTGCAGAGTCGAGGAGATCAGCATCATGCCATTGAGGTACATCCCGGCGCCTTCGGCCAGCTGGGCGGCCAGTGCGGCAGCCCGGGTGGTGCCATACGACTCCCCGGCCAGGAACTTCGGCGACAGCCAGCGGTTGTTGCGAGACACCCACACCCGGACGAACTCGCTGACGGACTCCAGATCTCGGGTGAAGCCATGAAAGTCGTCAGCCTGATGCCCCTCACTGGTCCGCGAGTACCCGGTGGTCACCGGGTCGAGAAAGACCAGGTCGGACACCTGCAGCAACGACTGCAGGTTGTCGGTCAGCCCGTACGGGGGCGGGTTGAGGCTTCCGACATCACCCATCACCACGCGGCGGGGACCCAGCAGACCCAGGTGCAGCCATACCGACGACGAGCCAGGCCCGCCGTTGAAGGCGAAGGTCACCGGCCGTGTCTGCGGATCCACGTCGTCGAGAACGTAGGAGGCGGAGAACATCAGCGCGCGAGGCTGTGGACCGGCGAAGGTGCCCTTCTCGATGACTTCCTCCCGCAACACCACCCGGCCGGTCATCGCGGTGTACTTCAGCCGTGACCGTCCCGAGCCGATCTGGTGGGACGTCGTCACCAGGTCGTCAGTAGGGGTGTCGGGTTTCTTATCGGCGCTCGGGGGCTCGGGATCGTCGGCCATCCAGACCCTAGGCCGGTGCAGAACGGGTCATCATGACCCGCTTGGGATGACCAGCAGGAACAACACGATGATCGACACCATGTAGAGCGTGCCCACGACGCCGAGAACGATTCCGGCCGTCGCCATCCCGCGCCCGGTGAAGCGGTACGGTTCGGCATCGATCGCCTTGCGGGCCTTGTTTCCCACGATCAGCGCGCCCGGTCCCAGCAACGGGCACAGCGTCAGACCGACCACGCCGAGAACCAATGCCACCGTCGCCTGCGGATGGTTGCTCGGCGGCACCCCGTACGGACCGTAGCCGCCGCCGGCCTGGTAGGGACTGGGCTCGTAGGGATTCGGCTGGTAGGGCGTGGACTGGTACGGGTTCATCTGGTACGGGTTCTGGCCCCCTCTGGCCGCCTGGTCGCCCGCGGCGCCGTACGGGTAGCTCGGCCAGCCGGAGCCCGCTGACGACCCGGGACCGGCGCCGGGCGCCGGGCTCCCGTAGTGCGCCGGCGGCGCCGGGGAGTCAGCCGAGGCAACCGGCGGGGCGGCGTCGGGCTCCGCGGGCCCCTGTGCCCCTTCCCGGCTGAACGGGTTGGGCGCGCCGAAAGCTCCGTGGCCCCCCGGCGGCCCGTTCTGCTCGTCTCGGTCATCCGGGGTCTGGCGGCCGCTGTCGCTCATGCCTCTAGTGTCTCGTACTGAGCGAGCGTTCCTGGTACCACCTCGCCGCCTGTCGCCGCGATCCTCACCTGCGGGGCGCGATGGTCAGGAGATCAGGCCCAGCGCGGTGACCGCCTCGCGCTCCTCGGTCAGCTCGGCAACGCTGGCGTCGATCTTCGAGCGCGAGAAGTCGTTGACCTCCAGGTCGGACACGATCGTGTACGTGCCGCCCGCGGTGGTCACCGGGAACGAGGAGATCAGGCCCTCGGGCACACCGTAGGAGCCGTCCGAAGGGACCGCTTGGGAGACCCAGTCACCGTCGGGGGTGCCGAGGATCCAGTCGCGGGCATGCTCGACGGTGGCGTTGGCGGCGCTGGCCGCCGAGCTCGCGCCGCGCGCCTCGATGATGGCGGCGCCACGCTGCTGGACTGTCGGCAAGAAGGTGTCCTCGATCCAGCTCTGGTCGTTCACCACCTCAGCGGCGGGCTGGCCGTTGATCTGGGCGTGAAAGATGTCCGGGTACTGAGTGGCGGAGTGGTTGCCCCAGATCGTCAGCCGGGTGATGTCGGTGACCCGTGATCGGGTCTTGGCTGCGAGCTGGGCCTTGGCGCGGTTGTGGTCGAGACGGGTCAAGGCGTTGAAGCGCTCGCGCGGGATGTCGGGGGCGTTGCTCATCGCAATCAAAGCGTTGGTGTTCGCCGGGTTTCCGGTCACCAGCACGCGGATGTCGTCTGCCGCGTGGTCATTCAGCGCCTTGCCCTGGGCGGTGAAGATGGCACCGTTGGCCTCGAGCAGGTCGCCGCGCTCCATCCCCTTGGTCCTCGGGCGGGCGCCGACCAGGAGGGCGAGGTTGACGCCGTCGAACACCTGGTTGGCGTCGTCGCCGATCTGTACCGAGCTGAGCAGCGGGAAGGCGCAGTCGTCCAGCTCCATCACTACGCCTTCGAGGGCACGTAGGGCCGGTGTGATCTCCAGCAACCGAAGTTCCACCGGCTGGTCGGGGCCGAGCAGGGAGCCGCTGGCGATCCGGAACAGCAGGCTGTAGCAGATCTGGCCGGCTGCGCCGGTGACGGCGACCTTGACCGGGGCCTTGCCGGTACCGGCGTCTTGCTGGGCGTTACCGGCGACGGTGGTGTTGCTCACTTCGATCTCCCTCTCTTATGGTCCCGGGGGCGGACCAGCTGGAGTCCCGGACGGTCGGGGCTTTGGCTTCGATATGCAGGCGTGGATCTGCAGGACGACGCTAGCAGTGACGTGCGCGCAGAGCCGAGGTTGGGTGACAGGCTGCGGGTGCCAGCCCAACAGCGGCAACGCGCCTGTGCTCGACGACGGGACCCGGAGGTGAGGAGCAGATGGCGGTGCAGGTCGCACGCTCACGGGCGGTCGAGGCGGTCCTGTGCCGGCTGCCGCGAGCCCAGAACCGGACGGTGTGGATCGGCGTGGACGGCAAGGGGGCTGCCGGCAAGACCACTTTGGCAGCAGAGATCGCGGCCGCGATCCCGATGGCTGAGGTGGTGCACATCGACGACTTCGCCCGCCCGGACGTACCCGGCTGGGAACGGGACCGGTTCGTGCGGCAAGTCCGCGAACCACTGCTCGCCGGACGGCCGGCTCGCTATCAGCGCTGGGACTTCGCCGACAACCGAGGCGCCGGTTGGCTCGATATCCCGAACGGGGTCCCGGTGGTGGTGGAGGGTGTCTCCGCCACAGACGTTCGTCTGGAGGTGCCCTGGGACGTGACCCTCTGGCTGGAGGCACCTCGCCCGCTCCGGCTCCGACGTGCCCTGGAGAGGGACGGTCCCGGGATGCTCGATCGGTGGCTGACCGACTGGATGCCCGGCGAGGACGCCTACGAGCGGAACCAGAAACCGCAGGCCCGTGTCGACCTCGTGGTGCACGCGGACTAGTCTGCGAACCGCGGTTTTGGCGGCTGGTCGAGGCCACACCGTGCAGTCGGCGCCTGCTGGCTGACGGCAGGCATGCTAGCGATATCTTGATGTCAACATAACGCTCAGATCCCAATCTGGAAGGTCCCGCTGATGGCGAAAATCAAGGTCGAAGGTACGGTCGTCGAGCTCGACGGCGATGAGATGACCCGGATCATCTGGCAGTTCATCAAGGACCGGCTGATCCACCCCTATCTCGACGTCAACCTCGAGTACTTCGACCTGGGCATCGAGTCCCGCGACGCGAGCGAGGACCAGGTCACCATCGACGCGGCGAACGCCATCAAGCAGCACGGCGTCGGTGTCAAGTGCGCCACCATCACTCCGGACGAGGCGCGCGTCGAGGAGTTCGGTCTGAAGAAGATGTGGGTCTCCCCCAACGGCACGATCCGCAACATCTTGGGCGGGGTGGTGTTCCGCGAGCCGATCATCATCTCGAACATCCCTCGGCTGGTGCCGGGCTGGACCAAGCCGATTGT
The DNA here is from genome assembly GCA_035717205.1 of Propionibacteriaceae bacterium. Classification (GTDB taxonomy): domain Bacteria; phylum Actinomycetota; class Actinomycetes; order Propionibacteriales; family Propionibacteriaceae; genus Microlunatus. The sequence goes on from DASTIW010000038.1 coordinate 30,865, forward strand.
GATCGGTCGTCACGCTCACGGGGACCAGTACAAGGCAACGAACTTCAAGGTGCCCGGCGCGGGCGAGCTGACGATCACGTTCACACCTGAGGACGGCTCGGAGCCGATCCAGCACGTGGTGACGAACTACCCGGCCGAGGGGGGAGTCGCGATGGGGATGTACAACTACAACGCCTCGATCGCCGACTTCGCCCGGGCGTCATTCTCTTACGGGCTTCAGCGCAGCTACCCGGTCTATCTGTCCACCAAGAACACCATCCTCAAGGCGTACGACGGTGCGTTCAAGGACATCTTCGCCGAGGTGTTCGAGGCGGAGTTCAAAGCCGACTTCGAGTCTGCCGGACTGACCTACGAGCACCGGCTGATCGACGACATGGTGGCCGCCGCGATGAAGTGGGAGGGCGGCTACGTGTGGGCCTGCAAGAACTACGACGGCGATGTGCAGTCCGACACGGTGGCGCAGGGGTTCGGGTCGCTCGGTTTGATGACGTCGGTGCTGATGACGCCGGACGGCAAGACAGTCGAGGCCGAGGCGGCGCACGGAACGGTGACTCGTCACTACCGCCAGCACCAGCAGGGCAAGCCCACCTCCACCAACCCGATCGCCTCGATCTTCGCCTGGACCGGCGGCCTGAAGCACCGCGGGAAGCTTGACAGCACTCCCGAGGTCACCCAGTTCGCCGAGACGCTGGAGCAGGTCTGCATCTCCACCGTGGAGTCGGGCAAGATGACCAAGGACCTGGCCCTGCTGGTCGGACCGGACCAGAGCTTCTTGACCACCGAGGACTTCCTCGCTGCTCTTGATGAGAACCTGGCGGCAAAGCTCGGCTGAGCTCCACCGCAACGTTGGGCCCCGCGCTGCTCGCAGCCGGGGCCCTTCTCCCTTCTTCGCCACTCCCTCCGATCACCGGTGCGGCGCCGGGCTGGGCAGGGTACCGGCCTGCCTGAGCGGGCTACATCGTCGCGGAGCGTCCGATCTGGACGACCTTCCAGCCGGCGTGCTGCCAAGTGGCGGCGTTGAGCTTGAGCCGGCCGTCGATCAGAACCTTGGTGCGAACCAGCGTCGCGAGGTGCTCGGGGTTGAGGTACCGGAACTCCGGCCACTCAGTCAGGTGCAGCACCACGTCGGCTTGATGCACCGCCTGATCCACGCTGGCGACCTGGGTGAAGCCTTTGCGTGGCGGCAGCCGAGCCTGCGGGTCATAGATCCGGACCTTCGCCCCCTGCGCGTGCAGATAGTCGGCCACCGTCAGGGCGGGGGAGTTGCGCGTGTCGTCGGTGCCGGGCTTGAACGCCGCACCGAGGACCGCTATCCGCTTGCCCTGGACAGTGCCACCGGCCTGCTCCACGGCCAGCTGGGCTACCTCTCGGCGCTGACCGTCGTTGATGGCTTCGACGCTGGCGATGAAGTCCGTCAGAACGTCGACGCCGAGCTCCTCGGCTCGTACCGCCAGCGCCCGGATGTCCTTCGGCAGGCAGCCGCCGCCGAAGCCGAGTCCGGCGTTCAGGAAGTCGCGGCCGATCCGCTTGTCGTAACCGATCGCGTCGGCGAGCAGGGTGACGTCGCCGCCTGCCGCCTGACACATCTGTGACATGGCGTTGATGAAGCTGATCTTGGTCGCCAGAAAGGCGTTCGCCGCGGTCTTGATCAGCTCAGCGGTCGCCAGGTCGCAGACGACCACGGGCGTCTTCTCGCTCAGCGGGATGGCGTAGATCCGCCGCAGCGTCGCCAAGGCGCTGTCGGACTGCACGCCAAACACCAGCCGGTCCGGGCGTAACGTGTCGTCGACCGCGAAGGCCTCGCGCAGGAACTCAGGGTTCCAGGCAACCTCGATCGCGTCGCCGGCGGGAGCCTGACGCCTCAGCCGGTCCTCCAGCGCACGCGCCGTGCCCACGGGGACCGTGGACTTGCCGACCACCAGGGTCGGGTGGGTGAGCTTCGGCGCGAGCGTGTCGACAGCCGCGTGCAGCTGGCTCAGGTCTGCCCCACCGCCGGGGCCGGACGGCGTCCCGAGAGCCAGGAAGTGCACATCGGCCCAGTCGGCGATCTCCCTGTAGTCGGTGCTGAACCGCAGTCTGCCGGTGGCGGTGTGCTTTTCCAGCAGCGGCTCGAGACCGACTTCGAAGATATGCGAGCGCCCGGCGTTCAGTGTCTTGACGCGATCCTCGTCGATGTCGATGCCAACCACCTCGTGGCCGAACTCCGCCATGCCTGCCGCATGGGTCGCGCCGAGGTAGTTGGTGCCGATGACGCTGACGTGGAGGGTCACGCGGCGAATCCTGCCACACCGGCCTGCGTGCGCCTCGGAACCGGTCGAGCCTCGTCCCACTCCAGACCTTCATCTCACTCCAGCCCCCTCCCACCAGGCCTCGTCCCACTCAAGGCCGGGCGTACAGCACCAGGTCCGACAGCGAACCGTCCCCAAGCGGTTCGCAGCGCGGTTGCACGCCGATCGCACGGTAGCCGGCCGATTCGGCGACCTGCCGCGAGGCGGAGTTGCCGGCGGCGCAGCGAATCAGCACCGAGTCGACCAGGTCGTTGTCCTCGGCATAGCGGGTGACCGCCCGTACCGCTGTCGTCATCAGGCCTCGGCCGCGGGCCGCCGGATGCGTCCAGTAGCCGATCTCGACCCGACGCGAGTACCCGCCGAACCCCTCCAGGCTGACGGCGCCCAGGCAGCGGTCCTCGACCGGGTCGGCGACACACCAGATGATCCCCGAACGGGAGGCGCTCAACTCGCGAGTCGCGCCGAGATACGCCTCAGCATCCTCGACGCCGTACGGGTACGGCAGCGAAGCCAACCAGTACTGGGTCCGTGGGTCGTTGGTGGCCTCAACGATCCGGTCCAGATCCCGCTCGGCGAAGGGTCTCAGTCGGCAGCTTCCGGCCGACAGCACGGGGATCTCCAACCAGCGCAGCGGCGCCCGTGGGTCGTTAGCGTTGAGGGTGGCCAGCCAGCCGTCGATCCGTCGTCGGCGCCTGACCAGGAGGTCCCGGACGGTGCCGTCAAAGCGGAAGCCGGCTGCCGCGGCGACCCGGCGGGAGGGCCAGTTGCCGACTGGAGAACGCCATCGGATCACCTCCATGCCGAGGTCGTCGAACGCGTGGTCGCGCACCATCCGCAGCGCCGAGCTCATCACCGACCGGCCTCGAGCGGCCGGGTGCAGCCCGAAGCCGACCCTCGCCTCCTGGTCGGCGCCGAGCCACAGGTCGATGGAGCCGCAGAAGCGTGGAGTGCCATCGATCTGGGCTTCGATGGCCCAGCGAAGGGACCGCCGAGTGGCCCAGCCGTCGGGCACCACCTGGAACAAAAACCTCCGAGCGTCAGCCAGGGAGTAGTCGCCGATCTCTGGCGGCACGCTGGTCCATTGTCGGCTGACCGGGTCGTTGACCTGTTCGACGATTGACTGCAGGTCGCCGGCATCGTGCGCCCGCAGCGTCACACCGCGCTCGGTGTCCACCAAGGTAGGCACGCAGTCGGGAAAGGCGAGCGCCGAACCCGGCGCTCCGCCCTGCCCGGCCAGGAGGTGGGGTTCACCGGCCTTGGTGCCCTGTTCAGACATGCTGCCATCCAACCAGCCAGCTCGGCGAGGGCGAGCCCCGGAGGGCGCACTTCGCCGAGCCGGGAGCATCGGGTGGAGAAGTGCGATGGTCGCTCGGCTCGATCGAATTCACTTACCCTTGAGCAGTGATCAGGAACTGTGCGGGCGAGCCCGAGGCCGGTTGGGCCTCAGCCGACCTCGCAGCCGACGACGGCGACGTCCATAGACCTAAGGACCCCTTCGGGGTCCCAGCGCCGACGCGCGGGGTTGGGGTAACAGCCTGCCGCGCCGCAGTGGACTGTGCGTGGTTGCGATGAGCAACAACACCATCGTCAACATCGCGCTGATCTTCTTGTTCATCGGGATCGGCGGCGTATTCGCCGCTGCCGAGATGGCCCTGGTCTCCCTTCGTGACAGCCAGGTCAAGCAGATCAGCCATCGGGGGAAGCGTGGTCGCACGGTCAGCCGGCTGACCTCCGACCCGAACCGGTTCCTGTCGGCCGTCCAGGTGGGTGTCACCCTGTCCGGATTCCTGTCCGCTGCATTCGGTGGCGCAACCCTGGCGAACCAGCTGTCGCCGACGCTGGTCGACCTCGGGCTGTCCGAGGCGGTCGCCGGGCCGGCCTCGCTGGTGCTGATCACCGCGCTGATCTCGTACGCCTCCATCGTGATCGGCGAGCTGGCCGCCAAACGGCTGGCACTGCAGCGGGCAGAGGCCTTCGCGCTGGCGTTGGCGCCGCTGGTGGACTTGATCGCCACGCTCGCCCGGCCGATCATCTGGTTTCTGGGAGTCTCCACCAACGTAGTGGTGAAACTGCTGGGTGGCGATCCTGAGGCCTCCCGCGAGGAGGTCAGCGACGAGGAGATCCGGGCTCTGGTCAGCGGTTCGACGACTCTGGGTGCTGAGGAGCGGCAGATCGTCGACGACGTCTTCGCTGCTGGGGACCGCGGCCTCCGGGAGGTGATGGTGCCTCGAACTGAGGTCGACTTCCTGCCCGGCAACATGCCGGCCCACAAGGCCGTACGGGAGCTGCTGCAGGCTCCGCACTCGCGGTATCCCGTGATGGGGGAGTCAGCCGACGACATCATCGGGTTCGTGCACGTCCGGGACCTGCTCGATCCCGAGATCAGCACACGGACCACACCGGTGCGTGAGGTGGCGCGGCCGGTGCTGTCGCTGCCCGACACGGTGCGGGTGCTGCGCGCGCTGACCGACATGCGGCGCAGCTCAGCCCACCTGGCCATCGTGTTGGATGAGTACGGCGGCACAGCCGGCATCGTCACCATGGAGGACCTCGTCGAGGAGCTCGTCGGTGACATCACTGACGAGTACGACGTGGTCGTGGAGGAGCGGGTGAGCCTCTTCGGCGCCCAGGAAGTGGACGGGCTGTCCACGCTGGATGAGTTCTTCGAGAAGACCGGGTTCTTGCTTCCCGAAGGCCCCTACGACACCGTCGCTGGATATGTGATGGCTCAGCTCGGCCGACTTCCCCAAGTCGGTGACGTGGTCAAGGGCAAGGTGCGCCATGGCGAGGACCAGGACGAGACAGCCACGCTCGAGCTCCGCGTGACCGAGCTGGACGGCCGACGGGCCGCCATGTTCGTGGTGCGCCAACTGGACGGCGACGCTGCCGCCGATGCTCCGCCCGACACTGCCGTCGATGCCCCGGATGAGACGGTCAGGGAACCGCAGCAAGCGGAGTCCGCGGCCGGCTGACAGCGCGATCGGCCGCTTGAGCAGCGGTCTGGGGCCACTGCAGCCGCATGGAACAATATCGGCCATGTCGTCCAAGCCCCGGGTGTTCTCACTCGCCCAACCCACCGCCGACTCGCTCCATCTGGGCAACTTCTTGGGCGCGCTTCGGCAGTGGGTGCCGTTGCAGGACGACCACGAAGCCTTCTACGGGGTCGCCGACCTGCATGCCCTGACTGTCGAGCATGATCCCTGCCTGCTGCAGGAGCGCACCCTGCGCGCGGCCGCTCAGTTGCTGGCCGCCGGCATCGACCCCGCGAAGGCAACGGTGTTCGTCCAGTCGCACATCCCTGAGCACACCCAGCTGAGCTGGATCCTCGGATGCCTGACCGGCTTCGGCCAGGCCAGCAGGATGACCCAGTTCAAGGACAAGTCGGCCAAGGTCGGCGCTGAGGGCACCAGCGTCGGGCTCTTCACGTACCCGGTGCTGATGGCCGCCGACATCTTGCTGTACCAGGCCGACCATGTCCCGGTGGGGGAGGACCAACGCCAGCACCTGGAGCTGACCCGCGACCTGGCGGTCCGGTTCAACTCCCGGTTCGGTAACACCTTCGTGGTGCCGGAGCCCTACATCGTGAAGTCCGTCGGCAAGATCCAAGACCTGGCTGACCCGACCGCCAAGATGAGCAAGTCCTCCTCGTCACCGAGTGGCATCGTCGAGCTGCTCGACGAACCCAAGATCAACATCAAGAAGATCAAGTCCGCAGTCACCGACTCCGACCGGGTGATCCGCTTCGACCCGGAGACCAAGCCGGGTGTGGCGAACCTGTTGACGATCCTCGCGGCACTTACCGACGTCGCAGTTCCCCGGCTGGTGGAGGAGTTCGCGGGCAAGGGGTACGGGGACCTGAAGGGTGCCGTCGCCGACGCGGTGACAGCGTTCGCCACTCCGTACCGGGAGCGCACCCTGGCCCTGATGGGGGAGAAGACCGAGCTCGAGGCCATCCTCGCAGACGGTGCCGACCGTGCCCGCGACGTGGCCTCCCGCACGCTGGTGGACGTGTACGCGAAGGTGGGCCTGCGGCCCCGGCCGCCGGCGGCCCGCTGAGGCAGCCGCCTGCGAGGATGGCCTGACGTACGCAGCACGCGAGGGTAGCAGCTGTCCTCGCCCGAGCGAGCATGATCAGCGCGCGGGCGCGACCGCCCGCCAGGAGGACCCGAAGCACACGAACGGGACGTCGCCGGCGTGCTCGGTGGCGGCCGCCAGCGCGGTGGCCGAGTCGGTCCCCGCCGATAGCCGGCGGTGGTAGTCGACCATCACCGTCGCCGCGCACTCGTCCTCCACCTGGGAGACGCCGGCCACCACACACTGGGCACCCAGCTGCAGCAGCACGCGCGTCAGTCCCAGCGTCTCATCACCCGAACGCAGCGTCGCCTGGCCGAGCTCGCAGGCCGACAGCACCACATGGGGCGCCACCTCACGGTCGGCGAGCTCGTAGGCGAACAGCGGCCCGTCGGCGAGCTCGAGTGAGGAGAACAACGGGTTCTGCGGCATGTGGGACCCGTGCGCGGCGACGTGCACGACGGTCGCCGAGGCGAGCGCACGGGTCAGCCGGTCTCGCGTCGCCGCGAAGTCCGGCTGCGCACCGGCACCCCGGCCGGGTTCGGCGTCGGGCTGCCGGAGCGGCCGTCCAGCCCACACCTGGGCCACCTGGGACGCCTCGGAATGGGCCGAGGTGAGCCCGGGCCCAGCGAAAGCCTGCACGTCGACGTCGCCGTGGGTGTCGACGGCCTCGGTACCCCACAGCCAGGAGGTGGCGTTCGGTGAGACTTCAACGGGACGTCCCCGCAGGCTCGGAAGACAGTTCCAGGCCAGGGTGGCGATCGGACCCGTCGGGACGATCGCCAGCGGTCGGTCCGGCAGCCGTAGCGGAGCCACCAGGGCCCGGTCGATCCCTTCCAGGCTGCGCCGCAGCGACGCCTGTGCGCTTCGGCGCATCGGTTCGGGGATCAGCGGCAGCGCGAGCACGTTCAGGTCGGCTTGGGAGCGGCGTACCAGCTCGAGGATCTGGTCATCGCCGGGAAGCGGCACGAAGTGCGGCCGGCCGTCGCCGAGCACGACAGCGGACCAGCGGGAGCGATGCTGGCAGTACGACACCAGCGTCCGGCCGCCGCGTTCGGCCGCGTCGGCGACCCGGGCCATGGTGGCCGGATGCAGCACCTCACCGCCGCCGACGGTGCGCCACGACAGCGCGCTGAGATCGCGGTAGAGCTCCGCGATCCGCTGGCGTACGGCCGCCAGCTCGCCGCTCGCCGACGGATCCGTGGCCATGGCCTTGTTGACCTCGTTCAGCTGGCGCAGCTCCGCCAGCAGCTCAGCGGACTCGTCCGTGCGGGGCGTCACCGCCGTCAGCCGCCGAGACACCGCACGACCGCGTTCGATGGTGTTGAACACCCGGGCCGGCGTGGGGTCAGCCAGCGCCAGGTCCAGATCGAGCCGGACGAGGTCGCGCCCGTGGATGGCAGCCGCCGTCTGGAGGTCGATGCTGCCGAACTGGGCCTGGTGCCGCGCGAGCTCAGCCAGTCCCCGGCGGATCTCACGGGTCGCCGCCAAGCGTAGGCCGGTCGCGGCCAGCAGGCCGGCGCTGACGGCGCGATGATGCAGTGCCACGTGCAGCGGGTCTGTTGTCGACACCGGTCCGAGGCCGGCCAGCGTGCTGCCGGCTTCCTCGGTGCGTCCCGCCCGTAGCAGCGCGTCAGCCGCGATCAGCGTGGCCGAGCGAGCGTGCTGGTCCAGGTGGTGGGTCGCGAAGTCGTCGGCCAGCCGGGTTGCGGGCTCAACCAGCTGGGTCGGCCGTTCACCGTCGGCAAGTTCGGTGGCCAGCAGCGTCAGCTCGGCCATCTGGGACCAGCGGTCGCTGCCGCGGCGGCGGAACCGATCACGCGCGGAGCGGGCCCGCCGGCGAGCAGCGCGCAGGTTGCTGCTGAGAATCGCGCAGTCAGCCCGCGCCAGCTCGGTCTCGGCTCGTTCTTGATGCAGCCGGCCACGACGGAACTCCGCCTCGGCCTCGGCCAGCGTACGGTCCGCGGCGTCACTCAGGCCGGCCTCGATCAGCACCCGAGCCTTGTCCAGAGCGGAGATGGCCAACGAGACCTCCGCCGGTCTGGCCGCGGCCTCATCCATCAACCTCAACGCTGCCGGCAGGTTCCCGGCGAGGAACTCCAGCCAGCCGAGATTGTGCCGCGCCATGAAGGCGTGCGTCGCCAGCTCGGGGAAGGTGTCGACCTGCTCGTCGGCGAGCGCGATGCAGCGACTCAGGTCGCGGCGGGCCGCTTTGAGACTGAGCTTGTGGAGGTAGAGGTTTCCGCGGTTGAGCAGCAACGTGCACCGCTCGGGCGGCGGTACGGACCCAGAAACCTCCTCGGCTTCGCTGAACTCGGCCAGCGCCTCGTCGCTCTCCCCGAGTCGAAGCGACCGCAGAGCCAGTGCATTGTGGACCGCGAACCGCAGACCGGAGTCTGCCATCTCGTCGGCGATCCGATGGGCCTCATCCAGGGACTTCCGGCCGTGCTCGTGCCCGTACAGCTCCACCTCAACCGAGGACAGAGTGACCAGCACCCGGACCCGCGTCGCCGAGGCGTCGACCCGGTCGGCGTCCGCATCGGCCTCGGACAGCTTGTCCAAGGCCGTGCGGAGCCGGCGCTCGGCGAGGTCGAACCGGCCGCGGTCGCAGTCACGCTTGGCCTGCTGCTGCAGCTGTGCTGAGCGTTCCAGCACATCAACCATTCGCTAGAGCTGAATAGTCGGGCTGACAACGGTGGCGGGCCCGTGCTCCCGGGCCACGTACAACACGAACTTGGCCAGGCCGGGCGGGACGGAGTCGAAGACGAACCGCCCGTCCTCGTCCGCGTTGGTCTCGCGCGGACCGTCCGGCAGCAGCAGCTCCACCTTCAGGCCGGCACCGGGTGCCGCCCATCCATCGATCCGAATGCTGCGGTCCGGCTGGGGCGTGATGGTCACCATCGTGGTGAGGCTGTCGGAGCTGAAGGTGACGGTACGGACCGCCTCGGTCGCCGAGCCGCTGCGGACACCTGACGTGGAGAACTCCGGCTGCATCAGCGTGGCCACCTCGGTCTGCAAGGCATCCAGCGTCAGCTGGAACTGGATGCGCTCCACCAGCCCGCTGGGCACCGGGTCGGACTCGTCGTAGAGCGCTCGGATGGCGTTGAACAGAGCGGCGTCGCTCGGGTCGAGCGGCTCGCGGGCGAGCTCGAACTCCCAGTCGGTTTCGGGTGCGTTCATCGGATCTCCCAGGAGGGGTCGGTGGCGAGTGAGATGCGAAGCTTGGCCAGACACCGCCCACGGGTGGGGCCGATGCTGCCCTGTGGCATGCCTAACGATTTCGCCAGGGCGGCGTAGTCCGGGCGGTCGGCGAAGGCGATCACCCGAAGCAAGGTCCTGCACCGTTCCGGCAGAGTCTCGATGTGGCGCCAGAGCCGGGCTTGTGCGTCGTCGGCGAGAACCTCCTGCTCGACGTTGGTGCTGCCCTCCAGCCGGGCGAAGGTGGCGCCGTCGACATCTTCTGGCCGGGTCTTGACCTGCATCTTCGCCAGCCGCCAGGCCTCCCGCTTGGTGCTGACAACCATCCACTGCAGGATGGCCTGCGGCTCGGCGATGGTGTCTGCCTTGCGGACCAGCGCGAGCCAGACCGTCTGCAGCACGTCCTCGGCGGTTGCACTGTCGAGCCGGGTGGCCCGAACGGTGTGCCACAGGATCGGTGTCAGGATCTGCACCAGCTCCGCCATCTTGGCATCGTCGCCGTCGCGGTACGCCGCGAACAGTCGGCCGGCTCGGGCAGCCAGGCTGTCTTCGAGCGTCTCGCCACTCATTTGGGCCTCCTCAGGCGTGGTACGAAAGTGGACAGGGCTTCCCAGCCGCGATCGAGTGCGGCTGCCGCCTCCGCCTCAGCTCGTGCCTTGGCGGCTGCGTCGTCGCCGGCGACTGACGCCTTTCGCCGGCTATCCCCGCCGTCCTCGCTGTCGAGGGGGCGAAGCCGGGAGCTGGAGTGCAGCCACTCGGCGATCTCACCGGCGAGGATGGGTGCGGCGAAGGACGTGCCGCTCCACACCCCGAAACCTGAGGAGAAGTCGTCCGGGTCGATGGTCGCCCGCTGCTCCCCGCGGAAGGTCGCCTCCTGTGAGGGCGCCCTTGACCCCTCGAAGGTGACCGGCAGGGTGGAGACGAGCGCCGCGCCCGGGCGATGCACCCGGATCCAGGGGCCCTCGTTGGAGAACATCGCGATCGAGCCGTCGGGGTTCAGGGCGCCGACGCTGACGATCGGCAGCACCTTGGCTTCGTTCTTCTTGACCAGGCCGCTGGGATGCGGCGCGAACGCGGCCGGGAACATCGGCCGGGTGGTCGCGTCGTTACCGGCGGAGGCAACGACAGCCACTCCCAGCTCGCCGAGGGCCCGCAGGGGGGTCAGCAGCAGTGGGTCGAACCGGGCGTCGGCCGGCTGCTCGTGGTAGTACCCCAACGACAGCGAGATGACGTCGACCAGCTGCCCGGGCCGGTTGTTGATCAGCGCCAGCTTCTGCCGGAGCCACAGCATGTTGAGCGCCTCCAGCAGGTCGCCCTCGCTGACCACGCCGTCGCCCTGAATGACCCGAATGGACAGCAGGTTGGCGTCCGGGCACTTCTGCCGGATCAGTCCGGCGATGAAGGTGCCGTGGCCGGCGTCGGTGTCCAGCCCGCCGTTCAGCGCGTCGCTCACGGCGCCGGTCAGCTCCGGATCGGTGTCCGGGTCGGTCAAGCCGATCCGCAGCGCGCCGCAGGTGGGGCGGCGGTCGACGATCGACTTCGGCAGCCAGTCATGCTCGCCCACTCCGGTGTCCAAGACGGCAACCACGGGGCGTCGACGCCCGTCCAGCCACTCGTCGGGCCAGCGCTGCGGGGCACGACCCACCCAGTTCACCGGCGTGCGGCCTCCCCAGCCGGGTTCGGCGTACTCGCCGACGCCTCCGGGAACCTTCCAGTACGGGCTGCCGCCTACTCCCGGCACCTTCCAGTACGGGACGCCGGTGATGCCGGGGTCGCTGGCGGAGGTCAGCAGGTGGTCGAGCTGGACGGAGTTGCGGTCGGGGTCGGAGGGGCGCAGCCGCGCCCGGAACAGCTGAAGCACCGGCCAGGCGTCGGGCGGCGGCAGCGGCTGATCGGTCCACTGCGGCGTGAGGTGGATGCGTGCCAGCAGCGGCTGCGCCTCCGCAACCGAGATGCCCGCGTCGCGGGCCATCCGGCGGAGGCGCCGGTCGATCGGGTCGACCGAGATGTTCAGGCCGAGCTCGTCGGCCGCCGCGGCCAGCTCGCCCAACACCTGCTGCTCGTTCTCGCTGGGCCGGATCAGCAGCCGGTCGCCCGCGTACAGGGTGGAGTCCAGTCGCTGGTTGCGGAACCGAACGGCGGTCACCGGGTTGAGGGACATGCCGTTGTGCCGGGCGAGCACCTCCGGGCGCGGGGCCGCGCGCCGCGGCTGCTCCGAAGGCCGACGGCTCCGAGGGACGGCGGCGGTTCTCTCCGGGCGTGCCCGTCGTTCTGGTCTCATCCGAATTCCCCCATCGTTCGTGCCGCGTCGGCAACCGAGCAGACAGGTCCATTCATATCGGACAAGAGACCTGACCGGTGCAGGTGATACCTGGGCGAGAGGGTCTGCGTGGATTTCTCCTGCGGGAGGTCCCCGGTGCAGCTGCTCTGGTCATCCGATCCGCTCATCCACGTAGCACCACCGCCAGAACTCGTTCGGCTCGAGGCTGCGCATCACCGGGTGCCCGGTGCGGTGGAAGTGTCGGTCGGCGTGCCTGCCGACAGAGGAGTCGCAGCAGCCGACGTTCCCACAGGTCAGGCACACCCGCAGGTGAACGGTCCGGGTTCCCTCCCGTACACAGTCCTGGCATATGCCGGCGCCCACGGGTGCGATGTCGGCGGCGGCCGCCAGGTGGGTGCAGTCGCCCTCCGGGTTCGGCGGCGCCTGCACCATCTCGTCGACCAGCCCGTCGGAGCGTTCGGTCGCCAGGGCGAGCATCGACTCCTCGATGTCGAGCGAGGCGAGCACCTGCTCCAAGACATCGTGGTCGACCACTCCGGTGGATCGGATCTTGAGTACTTCGTCGCGTTCCACCTGCAGCGTCTGCAGGCGCAACCGTCGGTACTCCTCGGCCGGTGTCTCCACGTCGCCCGGTGCCCCCAAGCGCTCCCACAGTCCGTCGGCGCGGGATCGGATGCGCTGCCGTACCAGATCCAACGTCTGGGTGGAGTCGGTCGGCTTGCGGAGGATGTCCAGTGCGGCCAGGGCGGCGTTGCCGGAGGTCTGCAGCACGGTCGCCGCCTGCAGCGCGTCAGTTCGGGCGTCGGGCCCTCGGAGCCCCAGCTTCCGTACCAGCCAGGGCAAGGTCAGGCCCTGCAGCAGCAGGGTGCCGGCCGTGACGACCATGGCAGCGAACAGCAGCACCGGCTGGTGCGGAATCTCGGCGGGGATCAGCAGCGCCGCGGCCAGGGTGACCACCCCACGCAGCCCGGCCCAGCCGATGACCAGGGTGGCCGCCCAGGTGGACGTCACGGCCCGGTCGGGGTCGTCCCGGCGAAACAGCGCCATGCGCGCCGCCGTCACCCACAGCAGCCGAAGGACGATCACGCCGAACAGCACAGCGAGGCAGAAGAGCGCCAGCCGGCCCCTCGAGACGTCGGCGTCTTGGACACCGGCCACGATCCGGCGGGCCTGCAGCCCGATGAGCAGGAAGACGGCATTCTCCAGCAGGAACGAGATCGTCGCCCAGTTGACCCGCTCGCTGAGCCGGGACCGGCCGCTCTGGATGATCGGCGACTTGTGGCCCAAGATGAGCCCGGCGACCACGACGGCGATCACGCCGGAACCGTGGAAGCTCCCGAGCTTGATCTCCTCCGCGGGAAGATAGGCGGCGAAGGGCACCATGAAGGAGATCGCCGTGTCGAAAACCGGTTCTTGGATATGCCGGCGGATGACGATGGCGAGCAGCGCCACCCCGGCCCCCACGGCCGCGCCACCAACAGCGGCGACGAGGAACCCACCGGTGATCTCGGTGATACCGACGGCGCTGCCGATGCTGAGCAGCGCCACTCGTAGACAGGTGATCGCGGTGGCGTCGTTGACCAGCGACTCGCCCTCGAGGATGGTCACCAGCTGTCGAGGAAGACCCACCCGCCGGGCGATTGACGTCGCGGCCACCGCATCAGGCGGCGCAACCACCGCACCGAGGGCGAATGCGACCGCGAACGGCACCGGCAGGATGAGCCAGGTGATCAAACCGATGCCGAAAGCGGTGATCACCACCAGCAGGATGGAGAGGAACGCGATCGGTCGACGGTTGGCCCGGAAGTCGATCAGCGACGTGCGGATCGCGGCGGCGTACAGCAAGGGGGGCAGCAGACCCAGCAGAACCAGATCGGCGGACAGTCGCGGCTCGTCGATGAAGGGTACGAACGAGCCCGCGATGCCGACCAGCATGAGCAGCAGCGGAGCCGGGAACCGGATCCGTTCGGCAAGGGCGGTGACGGCCACCACGGTGGCGACGACCGCAAGGATGCCAAGAGCTACCTGCACGTCCTCATGGTCGCAGACCCCAAGGACTCAGACGAAGGCTTCGCCGGTTGGCGGACGGGCCCGGAAACTTCTGGCGGGGCACCGCTTCATCCACGATGTTGGCACTTCCCACACGTTATAACGCGCGGGGAGTGCCAACATCCCACGTGAACGTGGGAAACCGACGCGGCCCCTAGGTTGGGGCCAGGCGGTAGCCGGCGCCGCGGACCGTCAGGATGCGGGGGCTGCCGATCTTGTTGCGGAGGTAGCGGACGTACACGTCGACGACGTTGGAGCCGGGATCGAAGTCGTAGCCCCACACCCGAGACAGCAGCTGCTCGCGGCTGAGGACTTGCCCGGGGTGGCTCATGAATGTCTCCAGCAAGGCGAACTCGCGTGCGGACAGCTCCACCTCATGGCCGGCCACCGCAACGATGCGGCTGCGCAGGTCCAAGGTGAGGTCGCCCGCGGTGAGCCGGACGCTCGGGGTGCCGAGCTGGTCGCGCAGCCGGATCCGGACCCGGGCCAGCAGCTCCTCGAAACGGAACGGCTTCGCCATGTAGTCGTCGGCGCCACCCTCCAGCGCAGCGACGGTGTCGGTGACCGAGTCACGAGCGGTCAGCACGATCACCGGCAGCTGTGATCCCTGCCCGCGCAGCGCCTCCAGGACGGCGAACCCGTCAATCACGGGCAGCCCGATGTCGAGAACCATCAGGTCGAACTGGCCGCTGGTGGCATGGTCGAGGGCGGCCTGCCCGTCACTGGCGATGGCGGAGGTGTGGCCAGCCGCCCGCAGGCCCTTCTCCACGAAGGCCGCGATCCGGGACTCGTCCTCGGCGATCAGGATGGCCGCCACGGTCCCCCTGAGCGAAGCGTCGCAAGTGCGGAGGAGCCGGTGCGTACGCTCGCCGGTTGCTGCCGGTGGCGCGTCACAGCCGTTGTCGGTTCGGTGCCGGCGGCCTCTGCCGGAGGTGGGTCGGCTACGACACCCGGCAGGCAGAGGCTGAAGGTGGAGCCGCTGCCCACGGTGCTGGCCATCGCCACCCGGCCATGGTGCGCGCGAGCGATGGCCGCCACAATCGCCAGCCCGAGGCCGGCTCCGTTGTCGTCGCTCACGTCGACCCGGTCGTTGCTCTCGCGACCGAAGCGCTCGAAGATCCGCGGCCGCGCCTCCGGCGGGATGCCGGTGCCCTCGTCACGAACCCACAGCCGCAGCTCGGTCCCGATCAGCCGGCCACCGAGCGCGATCTCGGAGCCGTCGGTGGTGAAACGGAGGGCGTTGGCAACCAGCTGAACCAGGGCCTGGGTGATGCGCTGGCGGTCGAGCATGGCGACCGCGTCGGTGGAGGCTTCGATGAACCAGTTCCGCTGGGCCAGCGGGGCGATCTTCTCCAACACTCCGGCCAGCAGAGCCGAGACCACGATCGGCTCTGGACGGACGAAGTCGGGCCGCCGTGCCTTCGCCAGCACCATGATGTCGTCGACCAGTCGCTGCATCCGGTCCAGCTCATCCAGGGCGAGATCGCGAGTCTCGGCAACCTCGCGCGGGTTGTGAGCGTCCAGCAGCTCGAGATGACCGCGAACGATGGTGATGGGGGTTCGAAGCTCATGACCAGCGTCGTCCAGCAGGCGGCGCTGGTTGTCGAAGGAGCCGGCCAGCCGGTCGAGCATGGCGTTCATGGTCCGGCCCAGATCGGCGACCTCATCGTTGCTGGACAGCTGGTCCTCTGGAATCCGGTCGGTCAGATCGGCGTCATTGATCCGCTGGGCTGTTCGGCGCAGTGCCCGCAGCGGGGCAAGCAGCCTGCCCGCCACCTGGTAGCCGACTGCGCCAACCACCGCGAGGGCCACCAGGCAGATCACGGCCAGCGTGAGATGGGTCCGGTTCACCGGCCTGAAGTACGCCCCGACATCGACGACCGCCAGATAGTGGCCCACCGACGCCGAACCATCGACGCGTACCGGCACGGAGATGAAGGCCAGCCGCGGATGCAGCGCCGTGCTGAGCGAATGCACCGTTACGCTGTCGGCGGGCCCGACGGCGGTCGCGGCGGCGATCAGCGCGCGGTCGGCGGCGAGCGAACGCTGGAACTCCGAACCACTCCCCAGGCCGGGATCGGGCACCCACTCCACCCGACCGTCGACCAGCCCGACAATGCCTTCCCTCGGATCGGGAACCGAGCTCCGGATCGCCAGATAGAGCACGTCCCCTGGCCCGGTGATGGGCCGGCCCGACTGGCCGTCCCGGGCGATCTCGGCGACGGTGTGGATCTGGTCGTTCTGCTGCACGAGCGCCTGCTCAATGCCTTGGTAGACAGCTTTTCGAGCGATCAGGTACGAAATGCCGCCGGCGCTGAGCATGCCGATCGCGGTGGTGACCAGCACCGCTGTCAGGATCCGGCCCCGCACCGACAGCGACCGGCGCGAGCGGGTACGACCATCCACCGGCGCGACCCGCGCCTTAGTCCCCCCAACCGCGCCCACTGTGCAAGCATGCCAAAAGGTCGGGGGCAGCAGATGAGCGGCGAGTGAGATTGCTCTCATGTCGAACAGGTGAGGACGAGCGATGAGCAGCGAGACGGAGTCCGGAACGCCGATCCGCACGGTCTACACCGCCGATGACCTGGAGGGCTTCGACCCCGAGACCGCCCTGGGCGCGCCAGGCCACTTCCCGTACACCCGTGGGGTCCACCCGACGATGTACACCTCCCGGCCCTGGACCATGCGTCAGTACGCAGGGTTCGGCACCGCCGCGGAGTCGAATGCCCGGTATCTGGAGCTGATCAGGCACGGCACCATGGGGCTGTCGGTGGCCTTCGACCTGCCCACTCAGATGGGCTTCGACTCCGACGACCCGGCGGCGGCCGGCGAGGTCGGCAAGGTTGGGGTGGCGATCGACTCGATCGACGACATGCGGACGCTGTTCGGGTCCATCCCGCTCGACCGCGTGTCCACCTCGATGACGATCAACGCCCCTGCTGCCGTGCTGCTGCTGCTGTACCAGCTGGTGGCCGAGGAGCAGGGCGTCGATCCGGCCCAGCTCAGCGGAACCATCCAGAACGACATCCTCAAGGAGTACATCGCCCGCGGCACATACATCTATCCGCCGCAGGCGTCCCTGAGGCTGGTCAGCGACACCTTCGCCTACTGCCGTCAGCACCTCCCGAGGTGGAACACCATCTCGATCTCCGGCTACCACATGGCGGAGGCCGGGGCCACCCCGGCCCAAGAGATCGCCTTCACGCTGGCCAATGGCATTGCCTACGTACAGGTGGCGCTGGAGGCCGGACTCGCCGTCGACGACTTCGCCCCGCGGCTGTCGTTCTTCTTCGTCTCCCGGACCACGCTGCTGGAGGAGGTGGCGAAGTTCCGGGCCGCCCGCCGGATCTGGGCTCACCTGATGCGCGACACCTTCGGTGCAGTCGACCCGCGGTCGATGATGTTGCGGTTTCACACCCAGACGGCCGGCGTGCAGCTGACCGCCCAACAGCCCGAGGTCAACCTGGTACGGGTGGCCGTTCAGGCTCTGGCGGCGGTCCTCGGTGGCACCCAGTCGCTGCACACCAACGCGTTCGACGAGGCACTGGCTCTGCCCACCCCCAAGTCCGCCCGGCTGGCACTACGGACCCAGCAGGTACTCGCCTATGAGACCGACCTGACCAAGACCGTCGACCCGTTCGCCGGCTCGTACGTGGTGGAGTCCCTGACCGACGACGTCGAGCACGCGGCCCTGCAGCTGATGAATGCGGTCGCAGAACGCGGCGGCGCTGTGGCGGCCATCGAGCAGGGGTTCCAGAAGATCGAGATCGAGCGCACCGCGTACCAGGTCGCCCAGCAGATCGACGCGGCCGAGCGGGTGGTGGTGGGGGTCAACCGGTTTCGCGTGGATTCCGAGGACCGCTATCAGCCGCTCACCGTCGACCCGAACCTGGAGGCGGCGCAGTGCGCGCGGCTGGCGCAGCTCCGCCGGCAGCGGGACGCAGCAGCGGTCGAACGGGCGCTCGAGCAGCTACGGCGCTCCGCTGCAGGCACCGAGAACGTGCTCGTCCCGCTGAAGGGCGCGCTGGCACAGCGGGCCACGATCGGCGAGGTCTGCAACGCGCTGCGCGACGTCTGGGGGACCTACCTGCCGACCGAACACTTCTCCTGAGCCGGCTCAGACCAGGTGCAGCGAGTCCGCCGCGCTGGTCAGACACAGCGGCTCCGGCGGCGTTCCCACCTCCAGCAGCACGCTCAACAGCTCCAGCAACCGGCTGGGATGCACCTGGTCGGGATTCGCTGCCAACTCCGCCGGACTCCACCAGCGCAGACCGACCAGATACGCCTCATCCTCCAGCACTGCGTCCACCGTGACGTCGGTGCTGGCGCTTCGTCCCCAGAAGATCTCCTCCCGCTGGTGCAGCACAACGTCGGGGAAGTCGTCGAAGTACTCCCGGCGCGCCACCGGTCCGTCCAACGGCACGCCGGTCAACCCGGTCTCTTCGGCAAGCTCGCGCTGCGCCGCTTCCACGGCTGACTCGTCGCCGTCGATGCCGCCGCCCGGCAGGCCCCAATGGATCTGCCCATTGAGCAGGTTCTCCGTCATCAAGACGTTCTGATCATGGTCCAGCACCAGTGCCCGCGCTGCACGTCGCGACCGAATCCTCGACGAGGCGGAGTCGGGGCCGGGGAGCTCCCGCGCGAAGCAACAACGGCCGGCCCCATCGCCGCTCTCACTCGCGATCGGCTCCCAGCCGGCATGGGCGTACAGCGCCGTCGCGCCTGGCTCGCCCGGCGTTACCGCTAGCAGCCGGCCGCCGCCGTGGATCACGGCAAGCCTCTCCAAGGCCTGCAGGATCGATGACCCGACACCGCGGCGGCGGTCGGCAGCCGCGACATAGACCAGCTTCGTCTCAGTCAGACCTGCCCGTTCCACGAGCACGCCACAGCCCACCGGCTGCCAGCCGTCGTCAGTCCCGTGTCGCTCGGCCAAGACGACGTCCACCACATCAAGGAAGCTGACGTCGGCGCTCGCGGCGAGTGCCGGGTCGGTGAGCAACTGCTGTACGGCCCGCTCCAGCCAGCCGACGCGCCTCAGTCGATAGCCTCGCGGTGCCGTCACGCCCCAGGCGGCGAGGACTGTCGGAGCGGGCACAGTTCAGCGTAGAGCCAGCCTGATCGGGCGGCATGAGAAACTGACGCTGTGCCCGCCCACGACCTGCTTCAGGCAGCAATTGCCCACGAGACCGAGGCGTTGCACGATTCCCTGGTAGCCATCCGCCGAGACATCCACGCTCACCCCGAAGTCAGCCATGCCGAGTTCCGCACCACCGAGAAGATCGTCGAGATCCTCGGGCGTGCAGGTCTGAAGGCGGAGGTGCTGTCGGTCGGGACCGGCGCGCTCTGCGACATCGTGCCCGATGGCTACGACTGCTCCGACGGGCTGATCGGCTTCCGGGCCGACATCGACGCGCTGCCGATCCCCGATGGCAAGTCGGTGTCCTTCGCCTCCACCAACCCCGGCGTCTGCCACGCCTGCGGCCACGACGTACACACGACCATCGTGCTCGGCCTCGGACTGGTGCTGGCGCGGCTGCGCAACCGGGGCCTGATGACCCGTGGCGTACGGCTGATCTTCCAGCCGGCGGAGGAGACCAGCCCGAGCGGTGCCTTGGACGCCATCGACTCGGGCGCCCTCAAAGGCGTCATCGAGGCCTACGCGCTGCACTGCGACCCGCGTACCGACGTGGGCCAGGTCGGGCTGAAGTCCGGCCCGATCACCTCGGCTCTGGACGGCGTCCACGTCAGCCTGACAGGGCCCGGAGGCCACACCTCGCGGCCGCACCTGACGGCCGACATCGTCGGGGCGCTGGGAGCACTCGCCACCAGCGCGCCGCTGCTGCTGTCCCGGCGCGTGGACCCGCGCGGCGGAGCGTCGTTGATCTGGGGCCGGATCGACGCCGGCACCACAGGCAACGCGATTCCGCGCGCGGGCGACATCTACGGAACGCTGCGGGCCCTCCGGCTGGACGTCTGGCACGCTGCCCAGAAGCTGGTGCCAGAGCTCTTCGCCCAGATAGTGGCACCGTACGGGGTCTCCATCGCCGTGGACGTGACGCCGGGCGTGCCGCCGACGGTGAACCACCCGGGCGGTGTGCAGCGGCTGACGGAAGCGGCCGTCGACTTCGTCGGTCCCGACGCGGTCACCGCCACCGAGCAGTCCCTGGGTGGTGAGGACTTCTCCTGGATGCTGCAGCAGGTCCCCGGCGCGATGGGCCGACTCGGCGTTCGCACCCCGGGCGTGTCCGGCTTCCCCGACATCCACCAGTCGACCTTCGCCGTTGACGAGCGCTGCATCCAGGTCGGTGTCCGGCTGCTTACCGGCCTGGCAGTGGCCGGCGCGCCCATCGCCGACGGTTTCTTCGAGTAGTTCCCCGGCGTTCGGGCACGTTCGATCGTGCCCAGCGCCGTCCCGCCACCCCCCGACCCCCCAATTATTGGGGGGGTCGCCTCCCCCTGACTGGGGTTATGCCCGGGGCCGACTTCAGCCATGCTTGTCGCAGTGGCGCAGGGGGCAAGCCACGCAATGTTGGATCCCAATGGGGGGACGGGTCGACCAGCCGGTTCTCGGGATGCGTTCGCAGACCCTGTGTGTCACCGCAATTTTCTGCGTTGATGACCCGGGGGGGATCATGACTTTTTCGCGACGTGACATGTTGAGGTTGGGTGGGCTGGCGGCTGTCGGCACGGTAGGGGCGGCGTTGCCGCTGGGCGGGGTGAGTGGCAAGTCGGCCAGCTCGCTGGATGAAAGGAAGATGCCGGTCCCGTTCCGGGCGGCGTTCAAGCGCCTGGAGGTGCTGAAGCCGGCTGTCGGTAACGATGCCGACGGCCCGATCCACTACTACGACATCAGCGCAACTCAGGGAACGGCCCAGATCATTCCGGGGATGACGACCCCGGTGATGGGCTACGAGGGCCGGGTCCCGGGCCGCCGGATCGATGTGAACAAGGGCACCCGGATCGTGATGACGATGCGGAACCGGCTCCCGAAGGTGCACCCGAACTTCGGCACGCCGATGCACATTTCGACCCACCTGCACGGGTCCGCGTCGCTGCCCCAGTACGACGGCTACGCCTCCGATGTGACCCTGCCGGGCCAGAAGAAGTACTACCACTACCCGAACTTCCAGCCGGCCCGGACGCTGTGGTACCACGACCACGGCATCCACTACACCGCCCAGAATGCGTACTCGGGGTTGGCGGCGCAGTATCACCTGCATGATGCGATGGAGCGGGCGCTGTTGCCGCAGGGTGAGTTCGATGTGGCGTTGACGTTGTCGGATGCGATGTTCGACGGCAAGGGTGCGCTGCAGTATGACG
>DASTIW010000039.1:0-38154 GCA_035717205.1 Propionibacteriaceae bacterium
GTCGTCACCGACGGCGACTCCTACCGAATGAAACAGGCCCGAGCGAAGGGAGGAACCCGACTCAAGACCAGCTGAACTCACCGCGAAGGGTGGGGACTTTCAGCTGGCCACCAGCGGGGACCGCAACCTGGCCATTGACACCACTCGCCCCCGGCGGACTCTGAACTGCTTGCGGACGCCCCGATGCATCCAGACCGCTGATCCGGGCGGAACAACAGGCAACCATGTGCGACCAACGACACCGTCATCGTGACGCCCTGCGGCTCCCAGTACGATCAATTCGCTGGCTACGGCCGAAACGTCGTCGCCGCGGAGGACCCGAGCAGCAGTGATCTCAACAGCAGTCGTGGAGAGGAAATCCGGGGTCGTGACGGTCGTGCCGGAAAACGACCCCGACGACGTTCTCGTCAGATTCCTCGACGGACAGGAGCCGGCACTCGCCGAGATCTACCAGCGCTGGTCCCCGCTGGTGTACAGCATCGCCCTGCGGTCGCTGGGAGACGTACCCGAAGCAGAGGATGTCACCCAGAAGGTCTTCGTCGACGCCTGGCGTGGCCGAGAGGGCTATCGCCCAGATCGCGGCGGACTCGCGGCCTGGCTGGTGGGCATCACCCGCAACAAGGTGGTCGACGCGCACGAGGCCCGTACCAAGCAGGCCCGGATCCGGTCCCAGTTGAGCGTGCAGAGCGACTCACGCCTGACCGAGGAGCCGATGGACCTGGCCACCCGGTTGATGATCGCCGACGAGATCGCCCGGCTGGACGCCGTACCCCAGCGCGTGCTCCGGATGGCTTTCTACGAGGACCTTACCCATGCCGAGATCGCCGAACGCCTCCAAATGCCGCCCGGGACGGTCAAGAGTCACATCCGACGCAGCCTGCTGAAACTCAGGAGCCGATTGGAGGTACGCGCCGATGCATCCGGATCCTGAGTTGCTCGCGCTCCTCGCTCTCGGTGAGCAGGCCGGCGACGCCGAAGAGCGTGCACACGTGTCCCAGTGCCCGATCTGCTCCCAGGAGCTAGCGGAACTGACAGCGCTGACGGTCATCGGACGGTCAGCCACGGCCGAGGACCGGCTGGCCCGACCGTCCGCTGCCGTCTGGGATCGGATTCGGGCCGAGCTGGCCTTTGAGGACCCCGTGGCGCCCGGAGCGGAGGATCGCGCGGAGGCCACGGATGAGGCGCCGGCGAACAGCGAGCCATCGGGTGCCGGCGCGGCACTTCCACCACGCGCCCCGATGTCGAGACGCAGCCTCCGCTGGATGGCATTGGCCGCCGTCTTGGCGCTGATAGCCGGAATCGGTGTCGGCGCCGGCTGGCAGCAGCTCCGACGCTTCGAGGAGATCGTGGTCGCCGATGCAACCCTCGACGCGTTCCCGAAGTATCCGGGCTCCACGGGCCGAGCGGTGGTGGAGACCGATCCCGACGGCAGCCGCTTCCTGGTGGTGGAGGTCAGCACCCCGGACCGCGTCCAGGAGATGCAGGTGTGGATGATCAAGACGACCGGTACCCAGATGCGAGCTCTCGGTTTCCTGAACGAGAACGGCCGAGCACGGTTGCCACTGCCCACCACCATGACGCTGAGTCAGTTCCCGATCGTGGACATCTCCGACGAGCCGCTGAACGACACCAATCTGGCGCACTCCGGCAATACAGTCGTGCGGGGGACGCTCGATATTTGAGGGTACGGGTACGCGAGATATCTCAGAGAGTGCGGGCTAGGAGACCCTGAGCCAGACGCACTCATCGTGGCCGACGCTCGGGTGCCGGCCTTCCAGGTCCCCAGCGCTCGCGACCAGCACCTCGGCGCCTGCCGGCAGCTCGTACGGTGCACCACTCACATTGCAGACGACCTGGACGCCGCGGCGGCGAAAGCGCAGCACCTTCGAGCCGGGCTCGCTCTCCCAGACCAGGTCGCCGGATGCCAGTCCGAGCTTGCGGCGCCAGGCAAGGGCCGTCTTGTACAGCTGCAACGTCGAGGTTTCCGATGCCTCCTGGAGATCACGGGCGTAATCCGCGTAGTCGGCGGGCTGAGGCAGCCAAGTGGCGCCCATCCCGCCGAACCCGAACGCCATCGCGGTGGATACCCACGGCAGCGGGACACGCGCGCCGTCGCGGCCCTTCTCGGTGTAGTTCTTCCGGACCCAGTTCGGGTCCTGCCGGAACTCGTCGGGCATCTGCGTCGACTCCGGCAGGCCTAGCTCCTCGCCCTGGTACAGGTAGGCGGATCCCGGCAACGCAAGCATCACCATGGTGGCAGCCCGGGCGCGCCGCAGGCCGAGCTCACGATCCGGTTGCGGATCGTCCGCGCCGATGCCACCTGTGGGCCTGGAGTCGGGGAAGCCCAGTCGGCTTGCGTGCCGTACGACGTCGTGGTTGGACAGCACCCAGGTCGCCGGCGCGCCGACCGCCCCGTACTCCTCCAGCGACTCCTCGATCACCCGGCGCAGCGCCGGTGCGCTCCAGGGCGTGTGCAGGTACGCGAAGTTGAAGGCCTGGTGCATCTCATCCGACCGCACGTAGCGGACGGCCCGAGCGACAGGGACGTTCGCCTCAGCGCACAGGATCCGGGGTCGGCTCGGATCGTGTGCGGCGTAGGAGTCCACGATCGCTCGCCAGGACCGGTAGATCTCGTGGACACCGTCTTGGTCCCAGTACGGCGCGGCGAGCTTCGCATGTGGGCACAGCGGGTCATCGGGAAAACTGCGAAAACTCAGGTCCTTGACCAGCCCGTGGGCCACATCCACCCGGAACCCGTCGACGTCTCGATCCAGCCAGAATCGCAGGACATGCTCGAACAGCGCCCGAACGTCTGCCGACTGCCAGTTCAGGTCGGGCTGCGACGCGTCGTACAGATGCAGATACCACTGTCCGTCGGCCACCTGCGTCCAGGCGCTGCCGCCGAAGACGCTCAGCCAGTCGTTGGGTTCATCGGCGAAGAGGTAGCGGGCACGTTCCGGGCTCCCGGGCCCCGCGGCCAGTGCTGCCTGAAACCACGGGTGTGCGGTGGAGGTGTGGTTGGGAACAAGATCGACGATCACCCGCAGGTCCAGCGCGTGGGCACGCGCCACGAGGGAGTCGAAGTCGGCAAGGGTGCCAAACATCGGGTCGACGTCGCAGTAGTCCGCAACGTCGTACCCGGCGTCGGCTTGCGGTGACCGATAGAACGGTGACAGCCAGACGGCGTCCACTCCCAGCGCCGACAGGGCATCAAGCCGTTCAGTGATGCCTGCCAGGTCGCCGATGCCGTCTGCGTTGGAGTCGGCGAACGACCGTGGGTAGATCTGGTAGATCACGGCCGTCCGCCACCAGTCGGCCACCGGTCAGTCGCGCTTGATCGCCTGCAGTTTCGGCGTCTCGGCGACGTCGCCGACGATCACACCGGACCGACCCAGACCGAGGTACCGCACTGACAAGTTGATCAAGGTCTGGATCCGGTTCCGGCTGCCGAGCAGGAACATGATGTGCAGCGCAATCCAACCCAGCCAGGCGATCAGTCCGGTCATCTTGACGCCGTTGGGCATCTGCAAGACAGCATCGGCGCGGCCGATGGTGGCCATCGTGCCCTTGTTGTGGTACACGAACGGCTCGGTCGGCTGACCGCGGTGCAGGTTGAGGATCTGACCTGCTGCATGCTTGCCCATCTGGATGGCCGGCTGTGCCAGCTGCGGCAGCGGGTTGTCCACGATGAGGCTGGTGTCGCCGATAGCGAAGACCACGTCGTCGTTGATGGTCCGCAGGTCCGAGTTCACCTCCACCCGACCGGCTCGTCCGATCGGCAGGCCCCAGTCACGCAGCGCCGCGTTGCCAGACACACCGGCCGCCCAGATGACCAGGTCGACCGGCATCGACGTGCCGTCCTTGAAGTCGACCTTGTCCGGGTGCACCTCCGAGATCGCCGTCCGAAGCCGCACGTCGACGCCACGCTTCACCAGCTCGCGGAGCGTGTACTTGCGCAGCTTGTCGTCGAACGGGGCCAGCAGGTGCTCACCCATTTCGACCAACACAATGTGCACCAGCGCCGGGTTGAGCTCTGGGTACACCTTCGGGATCGCGGTCCCCTTCAGCTCCGCAAGCTGGCCTGCCATTTCCACACCAGTGGCGCCGCCGCCGACGATCACGATGGTGAACCCACCGCTATGCGGGTCGGAGGCGCCGGCGATGGTCTCGATCCCGCCGAAGATCACATCACGCACATGGAGCGCCTCGGCACGCGTGTACATCGACAGGGTGTACTTTGCGGCGCCAGGGATACCGAAGTGGTTTGTGGTGATGCCGTTCGCCACGATCAGGTAGTCATAGCCGATGTTGACGCCATCGTCGCAGAGGACCTGGTGCGCGTCGTGGTCGATGCCGACCACGCTGGTCCGCCGGAACCGTACGCCGTTGCGTTTCGCACTGAAGAAGCGCAGCGAGTAGGTGACGTCACCGGCGTTCAAGCCGCCGGTGGCAACCTGATAGAGCAACGGCTGGAAGGTGTTGTACGGGTGACGGTCGAGCAGCGTCACCCGGAAGCCGTCCTTCGCGAGTTGGTTGGTAGCCGCCAGGCCGGCGAAGCCGGCACCCAGCACAACAACATGAGGCATGTCAGTCACGGGCTCATTCTGGCAGTGACCTGTGCGGCACCGTAAGGCGCATCCATAACTTCACGAAACTACTTGACATACGCGGCGAGCCAGCGGGTGATTTCGCCGAACACCTGTTGGCGCACCGGCGCCTCCGACAGCACGAGGTCGTGTATGCCGCGGTCGAACCGCACCATGGTCACGTGGCGTCCCAACCGCACCGCCCGCTGGGCGATCTGCTCCACGTCCAGCACCGTGTCGGCGTACCGAAGATCCTCGTGCCACCGGCGCCGAAAGTCGGTCAGCCCGGCCGCCATCACCAATGCCGGCATCGGCAGGCGCAGCCCGGCGGCGACCCTTTGGTGGCCGAGCAGAACCGCTCGCAGCCAGCCGACCCGGACCGGAGGTGACGGCGTGACCTTCAGGTCCAGGTCGTAGTGCCACTCTCCACCGTAGGCGGCATGCAGGGCCCGGGCATAGAACCCGCTGTCCGGTAGCCGCAGGACGGCGGTCGGCAGAGTGTTGCCGAGCCTGTCGATCACCGGCGCACCGATGGCTCGGACCATGGCGGAACCCTGCAGATCCAGCCACGGTGAGTTCAGCACCAGACCGTTGATGCGCTCCGGCTCGCGGGCAGCCCACAAGGCGAGGATCAAGCCCCCGGTTGAGTGTCCCATCAGCGTCAGCCGATCATGGTTCTTTCCGATCACGTCGGCGGCAGCCAACAGCTCCACGCCGTAGTCGTCCAGATTGGTGATGTAGCCGTGGAACTGACCGGGACGCTTGCTTCGGCCATACCGTCTGAGGTCGAGCGCATAGAAGTCGAAGCCGGCCGCGTCCCAGACATCGGCAAGATGGGTCTGGAAGAAATAGTCGTTCCAACCGTGGACGTACAGCACGGCCTTGCGGTGCTGGTCGGCCGGTTCCCGCCGGACGAGAGTCGCTACCAGCTCGGTGTCTGCCGGTTCGCCGAGGGCCCGTTCTGCCTCCGTCAGTGGCAGATCGGTGCTCTGGTAGCCCTCGAGGAAATCCGGATGCCAGGTCGTCACACCTTCACCCTGCCAGACGGCCACCAGTGCGCAGATCGTCGGTTTCGCCCCCCACGGCGGCGTCAGGACGCGACCGGCCGGCCGGCGCAGAGTTGAGGGAGATCAGCCGACCGAGATCAACGTCTCGGCTAGGTTGCTCATGCCCGGCGGGCGAGCGGCGGCGGAGGCTGCCAGGGCCGTGTTATCCCGACTTGCGCAGGTGCTCGAAGCTGGGGTCGGGCGGCGACTCAACCGGGTCGTCGACGTACTCTTCTGCAAGCTCTGCATAAGCAGGCGGCACTTCGTACTCATCAGAACTGCCTCGAAGTTCGCGCTCCAGCGACGTGAAGTCCGTCTCGAATGAGCGGTACTTGAGTTCGCGGGCAACCTTCGTCTGCTTTGCCTTCGCACGGCCGCGCCCCATATCGGGTCGACCCCCTCGCATGTGTCCGCCAGCGGGCTAGCCGCGGCTCAGGTTGGTTGATGTCGTGAGAGACAGGCTACCCAATGGGAGCAAGGCTGCAAATTGGAGGGCCGAAATCAGCGCGCGTGTGCTCCGAACAGCTGCACGGACGGCTTGTTGGCGCCGTCGGCTTTCTCCACCGAACCTGCGACCCAGGCGGGCAGACGGCGATCGGCCAGCAGGGCGATCGCGGCGTCGACCGCGCTCTCCGGCAGGATCGCCACCATCCCGACGCCCATGTTGAGGGTCGCCTCGACGTCGGGTTGGGAGATCGACCCGAGTTGCTGGATGAGGCCGAAGACCGGGGCGGGCTGCCAGCTTGCGCGGTCGATTCTCGCCCGGACACCGGCTGGGAGGACGCGTGCCAGGTTGTTCGCCAGCCCGCCGCCGGTGATGTGGCTCATGGCGTGCACCTCCGCCGCCTCGATCAGGTCGAGGCAGTCCCGGGCGTACACCCGGGTCGGCACCAGCAGCTCCTCTCCGAGGGTTCTGCCCAGCTCCGGCACGTGGCGGTCCAGCGCCCACCCGGCCCGGTCCTGCAGCACGTGCCGTACCAGGGAGTAGCCGTTGGAGTGCAAACCGGAGGACGCCATCGCCAGCACGACGTCGCCTGAGGTGACGCGGTCGGCGCCGAGCAGTCGATCCCGCTCCACCACGCCTGTGGCCGCACCGGCGAGGTCGTACTCGTCGGGGTCCAGCAGCCCGGGGTGTTCAGCCGTCTCCCCGCCCAGCAGCGCACAGCCGGCCTGGACGCACCCCTCGGCGATGCCTTGCACGATGGCCGCAATCCGGTCCGGGTGCACCTTGCCGCAGGCGATGTAGTCGGTCATGAACAGCGGCTCCGCACCACAGACGACGAGGTCGTCGACCACCATGCCGACCAGGTCGAGGCCGATGCTGTCGTGGATGTCCATGGCTTGCGCGATGGCTACCTTGGTGCCCACCCCGTCGGTGGACGTGGCGAGAACAGGGTGGCGGTACCGGGCCAGGTCAGCGGCGTCGAACAGGCCCGCGAAGCCGCCGATGCCGCCGAGCACCTCGGGGCGGCGGGTCCTGGCCACCCACTCCTTCATCGCGTCGACGGCACGGTCGCCGGCCTCGATGTCGACGCCGGCCGCGGCATACGCCGAAGTTTTCGTCATGGTTGCCTGTCTCGTCGATGACTGCGGGTGGCTGACTCCTGCGCCGTGCCCCTGCCGATCGTGGAGGTGCACGGCCGATGGTCCGGCGTCAGGGTCTGGTCAGAGCGTCGGCGGCGCCGACACCGGCAACGGACGCCTGCAGGCCGTCGACGTCGGTTCGGGGCGACTCCGACAACAGGTTCGTGCCGATCC
This sequence comes from Propionibacteriaceae bacterium, assembly GCA_035717205.1. Taxonomy (GTDB): domain Bacteria; phylum Actinomycetota; class Actinomycetes; order Propionibacteriales; family Propionibacteriaceae; genus Microlunatus. The sequence goes on from DASTIW010000039.1 coordinate 7,391, forward strand.
GCTCCTTCAGCGGGATCTCCACCGGGTAGATCCCGTCGAAGCAGGCGCGGCAGAGGTCATCCTTCGGTACCTCGGTGGCGGCAACCAGACCGTCCAGGGAGACGTACCCCAGCGAGTCGGCGCCGATGGAGCGACAGATCTCGTCGGTGTTCAAGCCGGTGGCGATCAGCTCCGCGCGGCTGGCGAAGTCGATGCCGTAGAAACAGGGCCACTGAACCGGAGGGGACGAGATCCGGACGTGGATCTCGAGTGCACCCGCTTCGCGAAGCATCCGGATCAGTGCTCGCTGGGTGTTGCCACGGACGATCGAGTCGTCGACCACCACCAGCCGCTTGCCGGCGATCACGTCCCGCAGCGGGTTCAGCTTGAGGCGGATACCGAGCTGACGGATGGTCTGGCTGGGCTGGATGAAGGTGCGACCGACATAGGAGTTCTTGACCAGCCCCTGTCCGTACGGGATCCCGGACTGCTCGGCAAAACCGATTGCGGCCGGCGTACCGGACTCCGGGACGGGAATCACCAGGTCGGCGTCCGCCGGGAACTCCCGAGCCAGGGTGCGTCCCACCTCGACCCGGACGGAGTGCAGCCGCTTGCCTGAGATGGTGGTGTCGGGCCGGGCCAGGTAGACGAACTCGAACAGGCAGCCCTTGGGCTCTGGCGCGGCGAACTTCTGGGTACGCAGTCCGGCGGAGTCGATCGCGATCAGCTCGCCGGGCTCCACCTCACGAATGAAGGAGGCACCGACGATGTCCAGTGCAGCTGTCTCGCTGGCGACCACCCAACCGCGCTCCAGTCTGCCGAGCACCAGCGGACGGATCCCCTGGGGATCGCGGGCGGCGTACAACGTCTCCTCGTCCATGAACACGAGGCTGAAAGCACCCTTGAGATGCGGCAGCACCTCCGCCGCGGCCTCCTCGATCGTCAGTCCGGGATAGGTGGACATCAACGCGGTGATCAGTGAGGTGTCGTTGGTCGCCTCGCTGGAGAGGGCGCCGGGCGTCAGCGAGTCTCCGGGCTTGTCCCGCTCGTCCAGCCAGGTCTCAAGCTCGACGGTGTTGGTCAGGTTGCCGTTGTGACCGAGCGCCAGACCGCCCGAGGCGGTGGGTCGGAAGGTCGGTTGGGCGTTCTTCCACACGCTGGCGCCGGTGGTGGAGTAGCGGGCGTGGCCGATGGCAAGGTGGCCGCGCAGGGAGTTCAGGGTTGACTCGTCGAACACCTGTGAGACCAGCCCCATGTCCTTGAAGACCATGATCTGCGAGCCGTTGCTGACCGCGATCCCGGCGGACTCCTGGCCACGGTGCTGCAGGGCGTACAGGCCGAAGTAGGTGAGCTTGGCTACCTCCTCACCGGGGGCCCAGACACCGAAGACGCCACAGGCATCCTGGGGGCCACGGTCGTGAGGATCCAGGTCGTTGGTCAGGCGACCATCTGCGCGTGCCATCGAGCCATCGTAACGTGCCCGGTTCGATACGCCGAACCTCCGGCCCCGCCGCCGGCAGTCGCGACCTGTCAGCGTCGCTAACGTTCTCTGCATGGCAGAGCAGGCAGGTCCGGGTCTGAGGTCCTCGAAACCGGTGTCGCCCACCCCACCGAAGTCGCGAAGGCGGCCCGGGGCCGGGGTACGGCGCCGATCCCGGCGCGCCATCCTTCGTGACCTGCTGTTCAGCACCCGGCCCGCCGTGCTGGCCGCTGTCGGACTGGCGGTCGGACTGGCCGCCAACGAGCCCGTCTCCTGGGTCGTGGCGGCTCTGCTGCCCGCACTCGCGCTCGGCGTCGTCGTGCTCCGGAAATGGCCGGCACTGACCAACCGCACCCAGCTCGGGCTCTTCGGCACCTACGTCAGCGTGCGGGCGGTGCTCGCCGTGGCCGTCGGAGCCGGCTATCTGGCCAGACGCCCCGACGACCGGTGGTGGATCTGTGCGGCGATGGCAACGGCCCTGATAGCCACGCTGGTCGAGCCCGCCGTGAAGTCCGTGCTCGCCGTCGACGCGCAGAAGGTGGCCAACCTCTCCGGCGTGGCGCGGATGCCGTCGGAGCCCTTCCCCGCGGGCTGGCTGACCTCGCTGTCGCTGGCCACCTTGGTGCTGGGCGCACTACTGGCCGCGGTGGCGGCGCCGGGCTGGCTCTTTCTGCTGCTGGCGCTGCCAGCGGTGCCGGCCCTGGGGATAACGGTGCTGTATGCGCTTCGCGCCCATGCGGCCGCCGCCCGAATCCAGCGGGAGCTGTCCCCCGCCCTCATTCGGTACGCACCGGCCTTCGCGCTCTACTACGCCTCCGAGCAGGGAGTTCAGTACCAGGTAGGCATGTGGCTGCCGTACCTGGAACGACTGAACCGGCCCTTCGTGGTGATCACCCGACACCCGTCCACGGTGGACACCATCGCCGCGATGACATCGGCACCGGTGCTCAGCCCACGGCGCAAGGACCTGCTGCCGAGCCTTGAGGAGTTTGTCGTCCCGAGCCTGAAGGCCGCGTTCTACGTCCAGGGCAGCAGCGCGAACGAGACCTTCCAGCGCAACCGTGGCCTGACCCACGTCTGGCTCAACCACGGCGACTCGGACAAGCAAGCCAACTACGATCCGCGGCACGCCACCTACGACAAGCTGTTCGTGTCCGGCCAGTTGGGCCGGGACCGGTACGCGAATCATGGGATCGCGGTGCCGGCGGACAGGTTCGTGCTGGTCGGCCGGCCTCAGATCGAGGCGATCGAGGTTCGGGACACACCGCTGCCTCCAGGCGCCCCGCGGACGGTGCTGTACGCCCCGACCTGGAGGGGTGGCCGCCGCAGCACGAACTACTCGTCCCTGCCCGTGGGTGAACCGATCGTGGCCGCCCTGCTGGAGCGGGGGATCACGGTGCTGTTCCGTCCACACCCGCTGACCTGGTCGCAGACCGAGGATGCGGACCGAGCCCGCCGCATCCAGAAGATCCTGGCCGCGGATGCCGCCGCCTCCGGACGCCGGCACGCGTGGGGTCGTCAGGCGGAACGGGACTGGGACCTGCCTGACTGCTTCAACGCCTCGGCTGCGCTGGTGACCGATGTCTCCTCCGTGGCGACCGACTACCTGGCGTCGGGTAAGCCGCTCGCGATGGTCGCCACCGATCTGTCGGTGGAGGGCTTCCGGCAGGCGTTCGCGCTCGCGCGGGTCGCGTACGTGATTGACCCGGAACTGGACAACCTGTCCGAGGTGATCGACCAGTTGTGCGGCACCGACCCGCTCCGGGCGGAGCGGCTGGCGTACCGCTCCTACTGCCTGGGGGATCAGCTCGGACCCCATGCCGCGGAACGGTTCCTGCTGGAGGCGGGCCGCATCATCGACGGCGACCGCTGAGGCTGCCTGTCCTCAGCCGCTGATATACCCGCCCGACCAGGAGGAGATGCTCCGCCGGTGGGCGCGCGGACGGCACCGCCGACTCCGGTCGGGCGGGTATATCAGCGGCAGGGCCTCACTGCTGGCTCAGTGTCGCCAAAAAGAGCGTCTCGGCAACGCAGGCCGAGGCGAACTCGCCCAGGTGCAACGACTCGTTGACGCCGTGCATCCGCGAGTCGGGGTCGCTCACCGCCGTGACCAGCACCGTGGACTCGGGGAAGGTGTCGGCGAACTCCGCCACCATCGGTATCGACCCACCTTGACCGATGAGCACCGGCTCCACCCCCCACGCCTCGCGAACGGCCGCCTGCGCGGCTTCGGCGTACGGCCCGGCGAACGGCACCACGGAAGGCTGGCCGAGATCACCCGGGATGACGCTGATCTGGGCTCCCCACGGGGCGTGGCTCCGCAGGTGTTCGGTCAGCAGTCCGAGCGCGCGGACGGCGTCATCACCGGGCGCCACCCGAAGGCTGAGCTTCGCCCGGGCCGCCGGGATCAGCGTGTTGGACGCTTCCGAGATCGGGGTGGCATCCAGCGCGATCACCGAGAGAGCCGGCCGGGTCCAGATCCGCTCCACCACGGTGCCGTCGCCGATGTAGTGCACGCCGTCGAGGATCCCCGACTCGATCCGTAGCCGATCGGCCGGATAGTCCAGGTCCGGCCCAGGTCCGGCACGCAACCCGCTGACCGCCACGTTGCCAACTTCGTCGTGCAAGGTGGCCAGCAGCCGGCAGAGGGTAGTCAGCGCGTCGGGCACCACCCCACCGAAGGAGCCGGAGTGGATGGGGTGGTCGAGGGTCCGCACCTCCACCACGCAGTCGGCGAGCCCCCGCAGCGAGGTGGTGAACGCGGGCGCGCCGACGGACCAGTTGAGCGAGTCCGCAATCACGTACACGTCGGCGGCGAGGTCGTCGGCATTCGTCGCCAGCAGCGCGGTGAGAGTGGGCGACCCGACCTCCTCCTCCCCCTCGACGAAAAGCGTGACGCCCACCGGCGGCCGTCCGCCGAAGTAGCGCAGCGCCGCCAGATGGACGGCGAGCCCGCCCTTGTCGTCGGCCACACCTCGGCCGAACATCCGGTCCCCCCGAGTCACCGCGGTGAACGGTTCAGTCGCCCAGTCGCCCGGGTCGCCCTCCGGCTGGACGTCGTGATGGGCGTACAGGCAGACGGTCGGCTTGCCGGGCGGAGCCGGGAACCGGGCGATCACGGCCGGCGCGCCACCCGCATGAGCGATCCGCACGTCCAGGCAACCGAGGTCGCGAACCAGGCCGGCGACAGCCTCCGCGCTGCGCTGCAGCTCGCCGGCGCGGGCCGGGTCAGCCCCGACGGACTGGATGGAGACCAACCGCTGGAGATCCTCCAGAACGGCCGGGACCAGCTTCTCCACGTCCTCTCGCAGGGTCATGGCAGCGAGCCTAGAGCCCACGGTTCAGGCAGAGGTCCCGACACCGAGAGCGGCTGGGATGGGCCGCTCCCAGACCATCGTGATCTCGGTGAGCTCCAGGTTGAACAGACCGTGCATGGACAAGATGGCATCCGGCCCGTCGGTGCCGACCACGCCGATCCGGGTTGCGGCGACGCGGTGCTCAGCGGCCAGCTGCTCGAGCCGGTCGGCTGACCCGGCCGGCAGCGACACCAGCACTCGGCCGGTGCTCTCGGAGAACATGAACACGAACGGGTCGACGCCCTCGGGCACCGTCACCGAGACACCGAAGCCGCGCCGCAGGCAGGACTCCACCAACGACTGGGCCAGGCCCCCATCAGCGCAGTCATGGGCACTCGACAAGATGCCCTCGCGGGCGGCAGTGATCATGATCGCGGCCAGCCGACGCTCATGATCGAGGTCGACCGACGGCGGCCGACCACCGAGATGATCGTGGATCACGTCGGCCCAGGCAGATCCGGCGAGCTCGTCGCGGGTCTCGCCGAGTAGCCAGACCTCGTCCCCCTCGTTCGAGAACCCGATTCCGGTACGACGGGTGACGTCCTCGATCACCCCAAGAACGCCGACCACGGGTGTCGGCAGGATCGCGGTTTCCGCCGTCTGGTTGTAGAAGCTCACGTTGCCGCCGGTCACGGGCGTACCGAGTTCCTTGCAGCCGTCCACCAGGCCGCTGATCGCCTCGGTGAACTGCCACATCACCGACGGGTCCTCGGGCGACCCGAAGTTCAGGCAGTCCGTGATCGCGACGGGCTGAGCACCGCTCACCGCGACGTTCCGGTACGCCTCCGCCAACGCCAGCCGCGCACCGGCGTACGGGTCCAGGTAGGCGAAGCGGCCGTTGCAGTCGGTGGCCAGGGAGACGCCGAGCTGAGTGTCCTCGTCGATCCTCAGCATGCCGGCGTCCTCTGGCTGCGCCAGCACCGAGTTCCCGCGGACATAGCGGTCGTACTGGTTCGTCACCCACGACTTGTCACACAGGTTGGGAGATCCCACCAGTGCCAGCAGGGTCAACGCGAGGTCGGGACCGGTGACGGGTCTGGCCAGCGAGCCGGGATCGTCGGCCTGGACGTCGTCCTGCCACGCCGGCCGCGCGTACGGCCGGTCGTAGACCGGACCTTCGTGGGCCACGGTCCGGGGCGGGACATCGACGACTGTCTCGCCGTGCCAGTCGATCACCAGCCGGTCACCGTCGGTCACCTCACCGACGACCGTGGCCAGCACGTCCCACTTGGCGCAGATCTGCAGGAACGCCTCGACGTTGTGCGGCTCGACGACCGCCATCATCCGTTCCTGCGATTCACTCATCAAGATCTCCTCCGGACTCAGCGTCGAGTCGCGAAGCGGGACCAGGTCCAAGTCGACATGCATGCCCCCGTCGCCGGCGCTCGCCAGCTCAGAGGTTGCGCACGACAGTCCGGCACCACCAAGGTCCTGGATACCGCTCACGATGCCCGCGGCGAAGATGTCCAGGGTGCACTCGATCAGCAGCTTCTCCATGAAGGGGTCGCCGACCTGAACACTGGGCCGCTTTGCCGGGCCATTCGCCTCAAACGTCTCGCTGGCGAGGACACTGACGCCGCCGATCCCGTCGCCACCGGTGGCGGCGCCGTACAGGATCACCTTGTTGCCCGCGCCGGTGGCGTGCGCCAGGTGCAGGTCCTCGTGCCGGAGCACGCCGACGCAGAGCGCGTTCACCAGCGGGTTGCCGAGGTACGTCTTGTCGAAGACCATCTCACCGCCGACGTTCGGCAGCCCGAGGCAGTTCCCGTAGCCGCCAACTCCGGCGACCACGCCAGGTAGCACGCGGGCGGTGTCGGGGGCGTCCAGGGGACCAAAACGCAGCGGGTCCATGATCCCGATCGGCCGGGCACCCATCGCCAAGATGTCGCGGACGATACCGCCCACACCAGTCGCGGCACCCTGGTACGGCTCGACGTAGCTCGGGTGGTTGTGGGACTCGATCTTGAACGTGACAGCGTATCCCTGGCCGACGTCGATCACGCCGGCGTTCTCACCGATGCCGGCGAGCAGCTTGCCGATCGGGGTTTCCTGGGTCAGCTCGCTGAACTTGCGCAGGTGCACCTTTGACGACTTGTACGAGCAGTGCTCCGACCACATCACCGAGTACATCGCGAGCTCCGAGGAGGTGGGTCGCCGACCAAGGATGTCGCGGATGCGGGCGTACTCGTCCTCCTTGAGACCCAGCTCCCGCCACGGCTGGGACGTATCGGGGGTTCGCGACGCACTGTCGACTGTGTCGGCCACGGGTCAACGCTATCGTTCGGCGCGTCCTGTCCAGGACAGGTGTCCGTCGCGGACCGCCAGACCAAGCCACATCGACCCGACGGTGATCAAGAAGACGGCCGTGGCAGCGGCCCACACACTGATCCCACCGTCATTCAGCAGCGTCCCGAGCACGGCCACTCCCAACACCGCCCAGGCGACCGACGGCAGCGTCGAGAAGTCCGCGGCCAGCACTGGCAGCACATGGCGAAACAGCAGCACCCAGGCCGCTGCCCCAAGTAACACCGCAGCCACCCCCGGCACGCTGACGATGGTGTCGAACGAGGCGACCGCCTTGCGCGCCACGACATCGACGGCGTCACCGTCGAGAATCCGTTGGACGAAGTCCCCGAGGTGGCTGCGCCGGCCAGGTCCCCGCCGCCAGTCGAGCACCGAGATGACGCTGATGGCCAGCACGGCGCCCGCCGCCACCCAGAGCAGCTTCACCCAGGTGATCCCGATCCCGGACAGCACCAGCAGCAGCCACAGCACCGGCGGTGTCAGCGCGATGACGCCGCCGAAGTCACTCCCCATCGACGGCCAGCCCTCGCACACCACCACCCCGAAACCGATCGCCGCGACCGCGACCAGAGCGGCGCGGGGCTGGCCGTGCTGTCGGAGCCGATGCGCCAGATAGCCTGCCAAGGTCAACCCCGCGACGGCGTAGACCGCGAAGGTGACATTGCCGAACCCGTACCAGCGCAGCGCAAAGATCGGCCGTGAGTTGAGCAGGGAACCGGGCTGCATCACCCCGCCCAACGCGGCGTCCGCCGTGAACGCGGCCACCACCAGTGCCACGGCGACCACCTCGGGCGGCACCAAGAGCCGCCGACCGATCCCTCGCGCGAGCACGGCGAGGACCACCATCGCGACCACCACCGCCAGCACAAGGAACAGGGTCGGCGCTGCGGACCGGGCCCAGGGCATCGCACCCGCCAGCAGCATCGCCGCCCCAAGGCCGGTGCCTGCCAGTAGGATCAGCCGCGGCACGGCGAAGCGGCGTCGGATCACCCCGCCTACCGCCAGGGCGAGGGCCGGCAGACCGAGCAGCCCGAGAACCGCGTACGCCCGCGGGGCGGCAGCGGAGATCGCTGCCACTGATCGGAGGTGCCGCTGGTACCGGGGCACGGTGATGTCATCGCGGTCGATGGCGAAGGCACTACCGTCGACCGCGGCCGGCGGCGAACCCGGGCGACTGACGATCAGCGTCTGGGTCAGGTCAGTCAGGGTCACGATCCCCGACCGTCGGGTGCTCGCCGAGGTCAGCCATCCGGGAGGCCCACCGCTGAGCCGATAGATCACCTGCAGGTTGGGGTCGTTGGAGCCGTTGACAGGGCCAACGCCGGTGACGATCAGGGCGCTGTCCGGGCGGGTCGCGACGGCCGCGATGACGGCATCCGATGAGGCACCGGCGTCCACCAAAGTCAGCGGACAGGTGGTGGAGAACCCGTCGGTCTCGAAGTCCACCGGGGTCCGGTAGCGATCCAGCCGGCCGTCGGAGCGGGCACCTGCGAGCGCGGCTCCGGGCCCGATTGCCTCCACGCAGCCTTCGGCGGCGTCGTTCAGGGTGCCGGGATGGGCATCGCCGTTGTTGGCGGCAGCCGACGACAGGTGCCGCTGCCAGTCCCTGACCTGCCAGCCCCCGGCCTGCCCACCGCTATCCTGCCCGGCAATGACTGCCGGTTGGCAGGTTCCCGCCACGGTCCGGCGACCGGCGCCCAGCGTCAGCCAGCCGGCGGCAGAGCAGTCGCCGACATAGCGAGGCCGGATCGCGACCGAGCCCACCTCAGCCTCACCGGCGTGCTCGGCGATCACCGACCGGTCGGTCGGGGTCAGCGCGTACCGGCCGGTGACTCCGACCACGACCACGGAGGTGCCGCTCCTCGGCGCTTCCACCGGCGCGGGCTGCAAGGCGTGCACCACCCGAAGCCCGACAAAAAGCAGCCCGAGCGCCAGCAGGGCCCCGGTCCACCGTCGTGACACGGGCCAGCGGCGAACCGAGTCTGCCGAGGCCGAGCTCATCCGCAGGCGTCCGACCAACGCTTCGAGCGGCTCAGACCCTGGTGCTCAGGAAGTCCAGCACACTGGAGAAGAACGGCAGGCCGTCCACGGAGGGGCCGGTCAGCGGTTCGACGTTGTGCTCAGGGTGCGGCATCAGCCCCACCACATTGCCCGCCTCGTTGCAGATCCCGGCGATGTCGTGGAACGACCCGTTCGGGTTGCCGCCCAGATAACGGAAGACGACCCGGCCGTCGCCTTCCAGTCGGTCCAGCGTCTCCCGGTCGGCGACGTAGCCTCCCTCGCCGTTCTTCAGCACAATGGTGATCTCCTGACCTGGCTCGAACCCCGACGTCCAGGCGGTGGCGACGGACTCCACCCGCAGTCGCTGGTCCTTGCACACGAAGGTACGGACGTCGTTGCGGATCAGTGCGCCGGGAAGCAGGTGCGCCTCGCAGAGAATCTGGAAACCGTTGCAGATACCCAGTACCGGCATGCCGGCCCGCGATGCCTTGATCAGCTCGTCCATCACGGGTGAGAACCGGGAGATCGCCCCACAGCGCAGATAGTCCCCGTAGGAGAAGCCGCCGGGAAGGATCACGGCGTCGACGTCGTCGAGCGTGTCGGCTGCATGCCACAGTGGTACCGGCTCAGCGCCTGACAGTCGGACCGCCCGCCGTGCGTCGTGGTCGTCCAATGATCCCGGGAACGTCACCACGCCGATCCGAGCCACCATCAGGAGCTGACCTGGTCGCTCGGGGACTCCACGCGTACGTCGAAGCTCTCGATCACGGTGTTGGCGAGCAATGTCTCGGCGGCCCGGCGCACCTGCTCCAGCCGGTCTTCGCTGAGGTCGCCGTCGACCTCGACCTCAAACCGCTTCCCCTGACGCACTGACATCCCGACGAATCCCAGCCGCGCGAGAGCCCCGGTCACCGCCTTGCCCTGGGGGTCCAAGATCTCCGGCTTGGGCATCACGTCGACCACTACTCGCGCCATGGCAGCGATCCTATCCGGCACCCTGCCCGGCAGATGCCGGCACGTTCACCCCGGACAGCAGTGTGGTGCGGAGGGTACGTCGCTTCGGCGTCAGGGTGTGAAGACCGAACCTGTCAGTCGCTGGTAGGCATCGACGTACTTGGCGCGGGTGGCCGCGATCACCTCTGCCGGCAGCGGCGGCGGCGGACCCGCGTCGGCGGCGTCCTTGTCCCAGCCCGAGTCGTGCAGCAGCCAGTCGCGGACGTACTGCTTGTCGAAGGACTCCAGCCGGCCGCCGGGCTGCCAGGTCTCCGCATCCCAGAACCGGGACGAGTCCGGCGTCAGCACCTCGTCGGCCAAGATCACGGAGTCATCGGCCCGGTGGCCGAACTCGAACTTGGTGTCGGCCAGGATGATCCCCCGGTCCCGGGCGATGGCCTCGGCCTTGGCGTACACGGTGAGGGTGATATCGCGGATCTTCACCGCCTGCTCGGTCCCGATCAGCTTCGCCACCACCTCGAACGAGACGTTCTCATCATGCTCCCCGACGGCGGCTTTGGTGGCCGGGGTGAAGATCGGCTCAGGAAGCCGCGATCCGTTGACCAGCCCGGCCGGTAGAGCGATTCCACAGGCCTCGCCGGTCTGCTGGTACTCCACCCAACCCGAACCGGTGAGATACCCACGCGCGACGCACTCCACCGGTATCATCCGAAGCCGCTCGCAGATCACCGCGCGTCCCGCGACGGCCTCCGGCACGTCGGTGGACAGCACGTGGTTGTCCACCACCATGCCAAGCTGCTGGAACCACCACAGCGACAGCTGGTTCAAGATGATCCCTTTGTCGGGGATGTGGCCGGTCAGCACATGGTCGAAGGCGGAGATGCTGTCGGTCGCCACCATCAGCAGCCGGTGGTCATCAATTGCATACAGTTCGCGCACTTTGCCGGTGTGCAACAGCGGCAGGCCCAGCTGGTTCTCGTACATGATTCTCGACTCACAGTTCTCGAAGCGACGCCCGGTTCCGGCACCCCCATCCTGCCAGTCGTGAACTCCGACGTTGCCCGACGCAGCTGTCACGAAGTAACGCGGCGTGCACGGCTGGGCCTGCTGTAGGGGCCACCCGCAGACCCACCCTGAATCGGCCCGGTCATCCAGCCAAAAGCTCCCCGAACGATCACCAATGGTGCACAGTGGAGAGACCACCTGGTTTAGTCTGCGAAAGGACACCCATGTCAACTGTTGCGCTGGTCCGCCCACGAAACGACCGGATCGTCGCCGGGGTCTGCTCCGGCATTGCACGGCGCTTCGGCCTGGATCCGAAGATCGTCCGGATTGCTTTCGTGCTGAGCATGTTTCTTCCCGGCCCACAGATCCTGATCTACCTTGCCGGATGGATCCTGATGCCCGACGAGAAGTACTGATTCCTACCCGCCGACCTCGGCGGAACGGTTGGATCTTGCGGCCTTCCCACTGCTGCGGCATTGGGAAGGCCGTTCGCATGTCATCGGGGTCGGACGAGCCCTCAGAGCACCAGCCCGGGGACGTACGCGGCCGCTTCCGGACGGTCCGCCGCAATTGCGTCGACGTGGGCGGCGATCACCTCGACCTGATGACCGGCGGTTCCGGTGAGCTCCAGCGGGGAGGTGACCAGCTCCGCGAGCTCAGTCCGAGTGAGGCCGAGGCGATCGTCTGCCGCCAGCCGATCGAAAAGGTCATTGTCGCTGCGGCCGGTCTGCCGCATCTCCAGCGCCACCGCCACCGCGTGCTCCTTGATGGCCTCGTGCGCGGCCTCTCGACCGACCCCTTTGCGGACGGCCGCCATCAGCACCTTGGTGGTGGTCAGGAAGGGCAGGTAGCGACGGAGTTCGGCGTCGATGACGGCTGGGAACGCGCCGAAGTCGCTCAGCACCGACAAGAACGTCTCGAACAACCCGTCCAGAGCGAAGAAGGCGTCGGGCAGGGCCACCCGTCGCACCACCGAGCATGAGACGTCGCCCTCATTCCACTGGTCGCCCGCCAGCTCGCCGATCATCGAGACATAGCCACGGATGACGACCGCCAGCCCGTTGACCCGCTCACAGGATCGGGTGTTCATCTTGTGCGGCATCGCGCTGGAGCCGACCTGGCCCGGCTTGAACCCCTCGGTCACCAGCTCGTGGCCGGCCATCAAACGGATGCTGGTGGCGACGTTGGACGGCGCGGCGCTGACCTGGGCCAAGGCGGTGACCACGTCGTAGTCGAGCGAGCGGGGGTAGACCTGTCCGGTGCTGGTGAACACCTGCGGGACGCCGAGGTGCGCGGCGATGCGCTGCTCCAGGTCAGTCAGCTTGGCTCGATCGCCCCCCACCAGGTCCAGCATGTCCTGACCCGTGCCGACAGGACCCTTGATGCCTCGCAGCGGGTAACGGTTGATCAGCTCCTCCACGCGCGCGTAGGCCACCAGCAGCTCATCTGCGGCGGTGGCGAAACGCTTGCCGAGCGTGGTGATCTGCGCAGCCACGTTGTGCGAGCGGCCCGCGATGGCCGTGTCTGCGTACTGGACGGCGAGCTGGCTGAGGCGGACCAACGTGGCCACCACCCGATCCCGGATCACCGTCAGTGAGGAGACGATCTGGAGCTGCTCGACGTTCTCAGTCAGGTCCCTGCTGGTCATGCCCTTGTGAATCTGCTGATAGCCGGCCAGCGCGTTGAACTCCTCGATTCGCGCCTTGACGTCGTGCCGTGTGACTCGCTCACGGGCCGCGATACTGTCCAGGTCGACGTCGGTCAGCACAGCCTCGTAGGCCTTGATCACGACGTCCGGTGTCGCGCCCCCGAAGTCCACGCCGAGGTCCCGTTGTGCTGCCAGCACGGCGATCCACAGGCGTCGCTCGGAGATGATCTTGTTCTCCGGCGACCAGATCTCCCGCATCTGCGCCGAGGCGTACCGAGTGGCGAGGACGTTGGGCACCTTCATGATCAACTACCCACCTGCTCTGCCGCGAGTGCGGCGATATCACTTCGGTAGAAGGATCCCTCTAGCCGGATGTCGGCGATCGCCCGGTACGCCGCCTGTCGGGCGACGGCAAGATCAGCCCCCGTGCCCACCACCGCGAGCACCCGTCCCCCGGCGCTGACCAGCCGGCCTTCGTCGTCCATCGCGGTGCCGGCGTGGATGACATGCGTACCGTCGAAGTGCGGCTCGTCGGCCCCGGTGATGACGCCCGCGGTGACCGGCTGCTGTGGATATCCTTCCGCCCCCAGCACGACCGCCACAGCCGCCCCGTCAGCCCACTCCAAGGCCGGGTGAGCGGCGAGCTCGCCGGTGGCCGCCGCGTAGAGCAGCTGCCCAACCGGGGTACGTAGCCGCGCCAGCAACACCTGGGTCTCCGGGTCACCGAAGCGGGCGTTGAACTCGATGACTTTGACCCCGCGACTGGTGAGGGCGAGACCGGCGTAAAGCAGGCCGGAGAACGGCGTCCCACGCCTCTTCATCTCATCGACGGTTGGCTGCAGTACTGTGCGGACCACCTCGTCGACCAGGTCGGCGGGCGCCCATGGCAGCGGCGAGTAGGCTCCCATGCCGCCGGTGTTGGGTCCGGTGTCACCGTCGCCCATCCGCTTGAAGTCCTGCGCCGGCTGCATCGGCAGCACTGTCGTCCCGTCGGTGATCGCAAACAGGCTCACCTCGGGCCCGTCGAGGTATTCCTCGACGACGACCCGCTGGCAGCGGGCGGCGTGCTGCTGCGCGACCTGCCGGTCCGAGGTCACCACGACCCCCTTGCCGGAGGCCAGTCCGTCGTCCTTGACCACGTACGGGGCCCCGAAGGCGTCCAGTGCCGCGGCCACCTCCGCCTCGTTGCCACACACCCTCGAGCTTCCGGTCGGGACGCCGGCGGCCGACATCACCTCTTTGGCGAACGCCTTGCTGCCCTCGATCCGGGCCGCCGCAGCCGTCGGGCCGAAACAGGCGATCCCTGCCCCCCGGACAGCGTCGGCGACTCCGGCGACCAGCGGCGCCTCCGGACCCACGACGACAAGATCAACCGGCAGCCGCCTCGCCAGCAACGCAACGGCGGCGGCATCCATCGGGTCCACCGGATGGTTGGTGGCGATAAGGCGGGTCCCCGGATTACCCGGAGCGACGTGCAGTTCCGTGACGGCCGGGTCCCGACTGAGCGCCAACGCGAGCGCATGCTCGCGTCCGCCGGAGCCGACGACGAGAACCCGCAGGTCTTTCACCACGGTCGGACAGCCTACCGGTAGCGTTTCGGCCGTTCCCGTTCGTGTTCACCCCCATCAGCATCCAACAGGTGGTGCTGACCAGCCCAGGAGCGAGCCCATGAGCACTACCGCTGCAGCGCCGGTCGACCCGATCTTCCCGAGCCTCCACATCCGCCCCCGGACCGGCTGGCTGAACGACCCGAACGGCGTGAGCCTGGTCGACGGCCGGTACCACGTGTTCTTCCAGTACAACCCCGGCGCTCCGACCCACGGGGACATCGCCTGGGGTCACGTGAGCTCGGATGACCTGCTGCACTGGCGGGAAGAGCCGCTGGCGCTGGTGCCGCGGGCCGGGAAGATCGATGCCGCAGGCTGCTGGTCCGGGTGTGTCGTCGACGACGGCGGCGTGCCGACAGCGGTCTACAGCGCGGTTCCAGACCATGCCTGGAATGCCGCGGTGGTGCTGGCACGAAGTGACCGCTCGATGGTGGACTGGGTGCAGGATGAGGTCCCTCAGATGCCGCACCCCACCGACCCCGACATTGCGGAGGTACGCGACCCGTTCGTCTTCACGTTCGAAGGACACCGGTACGCCGTCCAGGGCGCCGGCCAGCAGCAGGGCGAGCCCCGGATCCTGGCGTATGCCTGCGACGACCTGAACGAGTGGGCACCACTGGGCTCCCTGCTGACCTTCGACGACCCGATCGCGGCGGAGGTTGCGCCGGCGAACATCTGGGAGTGCCCCAACCTCTTCTATCTCGACGGCACCTGGGTGCTGCTGGTGTCGATGTGGCGCTGGATCCAGGGAACGCACTCGCTGGCTGGTGTGCAGTACCTGATTGGCGACCTGCAACGGGACGCCGACGGCTTGAGGTTCATCCCCACCCGTGGTGGATCTGTCGACGACGGGGCCACCTTCTACGCCCCGCAGGTGCTGTCCACCGGCGACCGCGCGCTGCTCTGGGGCTGGGCGTTTGAGCAGGACCGGACCGAGGCGCAGGTCGCGGCCGCCGGATGGGCCGGAGTGTTGACCTTCCCCCGAGAGCTGCGGGTGGTCGACGGGCGGCTCGTCTCGAGCCCGGCCGCTGAGCTGGTCAGACTCCGGCACCAGGAGCTCGCCTGGCAGCCCGGCGACATGCTGACCGAAACCTCGTTCGAGGTCGAAAGCCAGGGTCCGCTGTCGCTGGTGCTGGTCGACGGACGCATCCAGCAGACGGTCGCCGAGCTGACCAAGCCGGCCCGCGTACTGGTGGATGGCAGCATGATCGAAATCTTCACCGGCGAGATGGCGACCACGACCCGTGCTTACCCGGGGAGCAACAGCTTTTGGGAGCTCCGGGCACGCGCCGACGATGTGACGCTGTACCGGCTCGCGCTGCCGGCCGAGCAGTAGCCCGGCCCGAGCTCCGGCAAGCGGAAGCCGCCGTTGGCGCGATTCCCCGAGCCTCTTGACAACGCAGTCAGGGTCGTGTTGACTACGCAGTCAAGGCACGGACAGGGCGGGCCAACGGAGGCGGCACAGATGACGATGACGACTCGGGAGAGCCGCGGGGTGGTCATGGTTGATGTTGCGCGACTCGCCGGCGTCTCTCAGAAGACGGTCTCCCGGGTGATCAACGACGCTCCGCATGTGCGACCTGAGATCCGTGACCGGGTGCTCGCCGCCATCGCGGAGCTGGGCTACCGGCCCAACCTGGCCGCCCGGGCTCTGGTCACCCAGCGCACGCATGTCATCGGCCTACTGGTCGTGGGCACGCCGCTCTATGGGCCCGCACAGCGAGTCTTCAGCCTCGAACAAGCGGGCCGCGAGCTCGGCTACGAGTTGGCTCTGGCCAGTCTCCCGGACACCACCGCAGCAAGCTTCAGCCGTGGCGTCCAGAGCCTGCTGAAGCGCGGTGTCGAAGGCATCATCCTCGAGGTGCCCACTCATCTCACCGACGTCGACGACTCGACCTTCGGCGGGTTGCCCGTGGTCACCAGCGTCGAGCGCATCCCTGGGGTCACGCACCAGGCGGTGGTCAACTCCAGCCAGCGAGAGGCAGGCCGACTGGCCACCCAGCATCTGCTCGACCTGGGGCACGAGACCGTGTTCCATATCGCCGGACCGCTGGAGTGGGATGCCTCCCAACAACGGCGAGACGGCTGGAGCGATGCACTGGCTGCGGCCCGGCGACCGGTACCACCGCTGCTGGTGGGCGACTGGTCGGCCAGAAGTGGCTTCGAGCTGGGTCAGCACATTGCCGGCCGGAAGGACCTCACAGCGGTGTTCGCGGCAAACGACCACCAGGCAATCGGCCTGATGCGGGCACTGGTGGAGGCCGGCAGGTCGATTCCCGACGACGTCTCGGTCGTCGGCTTCGATGATGTTCCCGAGGCCGAGTTCCAGATGGTCCCCCTGACCACCGTACGTATGGACAGCCACACCACCTCACGACGTGTGCTGGCCGAGCTGGTTGCGCTAATTGAACACGGCAAGCCGGAGTCGGACGGCATTGATGTCCCCTGCGAGCTGGTCGTCCGCAGATCGAGCGGGCCACCGCGCGCAGATCGGCACCACAACTAACGCGGTTGCTGCCCACACCGGGCACGGTCGCAAGTCAGGGAGGGCCCCCGGGACCTCTCTGTCGACAAGCCTTCGTCAACCCCCTGGGGTTGCGAGAGCTCCACTCCGGCACGTCCAGGGACCGGCGTTGCACAACCGATCGCGCGACGCCATCGCTGGTAACTACCCCATGGAAGAGGAAGACATGTCCAACCCATTCAACCGCCGACGTTTTCTGATCGGCACCACAGCCACCCTCACGAGTGCGCTCTTCTTCGCGGGTTGCGGAGGCGGTGGCGGCACGGACCCGGCTCCGGCGGCTCAGAAGGTGGGCCAGTCTGAGATCGACGCCGCGATGAACACTGACACCACGCTGACCTTCTGGACCTGGGTACCCGACATCCAAAAGGAGGTCGACCTGTTCGAGAAGAAGTACCCGAAGATCAAGGTGAAGGTGGTCAACGTCGGTCAGGGTGCCGCTCACTACCAGAAGATGCGGGCCGCCATCCAGGCCGGCCAGGGCGCCCCGGACGTGACCCAGGTCGAGTTCCAGCACATCCCCTCCTTCACTCTCGGCGGCGACCTGCTCGACATCTCCCCGTACGGCGCCGCGGAGATCAAGGACCAGTACCCCGACTGGGTGTGGTCCCAGGTGGTGAAGGGTGAGGCCGTCTACGCAGTCCCGCAGGACGTCGGCCCCACCGGGCTGCTCTACCGCGACGACCTGTTGAAGGCGGCCGGCATCGCGGTGCCGAAGACCTGGGAGGAGTTCGCGACCGCCTCGCAGAAGTACCACGCGGCCAACCCCAAGAGCTATCTGTCCAACTTCGCCCCGAACGAGGCCGGGCAGTTCCTGTCCTACGTCTGGCAGACCGGTGCCCGGCCGTTCTCCTTCGACGGCGAGAAGACCGTCAAGGTGGACCTGGCCAGCGACCAGGCGAAGCAGGTCGCGACGTATTGGGGTGACCTGATCGCCAAGGGCGCCGCCTCGGTGGATCCGGACTTCACCGACTCCTGGTACCAGGGGCTGTCGAACGGGAAGTACGCCAGCTGGCCGACAGCCGCCTGGGGTCCGGTCTTCCTGCAGGGCACCGCCAAGAAGACCTCCGGCAAGTGGCGCGCCACAGACCTGCCGCAGTGGGATCCCGCCAAGCCGAGCGCCGGTAACTGGGGTGGTTCGACCGACGCCGTGCTGAAGAGCACCAAGAACCCGATCGCTGCGGCGCAGCTCGCGCTCTTCATCAACACCGACAAGGAGTCGGCGCTCAAGCTGGCCACGGAGCAGTTCCTGTTCCCCGCGTCCAACGAGATCCTCAACGACCCGAAGTTTGCCGAGCAGGCGTCGCCGTTCTACGGGGGCCAGAAGGTGAACGCCAAGTTCACCGAGATCTCCAAGACCGTGACACCCGACTTCGAGTGGGTGCCGTTCATGGACTTCGTCTACTCCAGCTTCAACGTCACGCTCGGCAAGTCGATCGCCGACAAGTCCGACCTTGTCGCCGGTCTGCAGGCATGGCAGGACCAGGTTGCCAAGTACGCCAAGGACCAGGGTTTCACGGTCTCCTGAACCTCCCAGCGGCGCCGCCCGCCGAAATGCGGGCGGCGCAGCCTCTCCGCTGCACCCCACGTCCTGAAAGGAGCGAGACATGGCTACGGTGACCACGGCACCACCCCACCTGTCTGACACCACCGCGTCCAAGCGCAAGCCGCTGACCGTCGCGAAGAAACGGCAGTTCCGCGCCGCCTACCTCTTCGTCCTCCCGTTCTTCGTGCTGTTCCTCGGCACCATCATCGTCCCGCTCGCCTATGCGGGTTACATCTCCCTGTTCCGCAAGCAGCTGGTCGGCGGTCTGTCCTTCGCTGGACTCGACAACTACACCCGCGCGCTGACCGACCCGGAGTTCCTGTCCGGTGTGGCCCGGATGGGCCTGTTCCTGGTGGTTCAGGTGCCGGTGATGCTCGCTCTCTCGCTGTTCTTCGCGCTCGCGCTGGACAGCGGCATGACGCGGCTTGCCAAGTTCATCCGACTCGGCATCTTCATGCCGTACGCCGTCCCGAGCGTTGTGGCAGCGCTGATGTGGGGCTACCTCTACGGCCGTGACTTCGGACCGTTCGCTCAGTTCGCCGGACTGCTTGGCCTGCCAGCACCACCGTTCCTCACTGACCAGTTCATGTTGTTCTCCATCGTGAACATCGTGAACTGGGAGTTCATCGGGTACAACATGATCATCATCTATGCAGCTCTGCGGTCGATCCCGACCGAGCTGTTCGAGGCCGCACGCGTTGACGGTGCGTCGGAGAAGAGAATCGCCTGGTCGATCAAGATCCCGGCCGTTCGTCCGGCTCTGATCCTGACGGTGATCTTCTCGGTGATCGGCACCTTCCAGCTGTTCAACGAGCCCAATCTGCTCAAGTCGATCGCGCCGACAGTGATCGGCAACTCCTACACGCCGAACCTGTACGCCTACACTCTGGCCTTCGTCAACCAGGACGCCAACTATGCCGCGGCCATCGCGTTCCTGCTGGGCATCTTGATCATGGCCCTGTCCTACGCCGTCCAGCTGTGGAACCAGCGAAAGGAGAACCAGTCATGAGCACCCTCACTGACACAGAGGTCGACGTCACCACCAAACCCAGCACCATGGGATTCGTCGGCAAGGAGCCGAAGCAACGCACCAGCGTGCTGCTGACGGTGATGATGATCGCCGGCGCCGCGTACTTCCTGTTCCCGCTCTACTGGCTGCTCGTTGCCTCGACGAAGTCCAACGCCGATCTTTTCAGTACCTTCGGCCTCTGGTTCGCCGACTTCAACTTGATCGAGAACGTCAAGGCAGTATTCACCTTCCAGAACGGCATCTTCAGCCAGTGGGTGCTGAACTCGCTGCTCTACTCCGTGGTGAGTGCTGTCGGCGCATCCGTCCTGGCCACCGCTGCGGGGTACGCCTTCGCCAAGTACGAGTTCCCGGGTGGCAAGGCGCTGTTCTCGATCATCCTCGGTGCGATCATGATCCCGACCACCGCACTGGCCATCCCGACCTATCTCCTCTTCGCCCGCGCCGAGCTGACCGACACCTACTGGGCGATCATCCTGCCGTCCTTGGTCAGCCCGTTCGGCGTCTACCTCATGCGGGTCTACGCCGCCGACGCGGTCGACTACTCCTTGATCGAGGCGGCCCGCTGTGATGGCGTCGGAGAGATCCGGATCTTCTTCACCGTCGCCCTCCGACTGCTGATCCCCGGGGCCGTCACCGTGTTGCTGTTCACGCTGGTGGCGACCTGGAACAACTACTTCCTCCCGCTGATCATGCTGAACTCTCCGGAGAAGTTCCCGCTCCCGGTCGGGCTGGCCCAATGGCAGTCCACTGCCGCCGGCGGCTCAGGGTCGCAGGCGTTGTTCTCCACCGTGATCACCGGCTCGCTGGTGTCGATCGTGCCGTTGATCCTGGCCTTCTTGTTCCTGCAGCGCTTCTGGCAGTCCGGACTGTCGACCGGCGGCGTCAAGGCGTGACTCCCCTCCCCCTCTCATCTCGTACCGCGAAGGACCACCGATGAACTCCCGTCCCAGCCGCGTCCTGTTCGGCGCTGCCTACTACCACGAGTACCAGCCGTCACCCCGGCTGGACACCGACCTGGACCTGATGGTCGCCGCCAACTTCTCCGTCATCCGCGTCGGCGAGTCGGTCTGGACCACCTGGGAGCCCGAAGACGGCCGGTTCGACCTGGAGTGGCTAGCTCCGGTGCTGGACGGTGCGCATGCCCGGGGCATCTCCGTCATCCTGGGCACGCCAACCTATGCCGCGCCTCCCTGGCTCGCGCGGAAGTATCCGGAGATCGCCGCCGAGTCGGGCACCGGCCGGCGGGTGCCCTGGGGCGCCCGGCAGGAGATCGACTACACCCATCCGGCCTTCAAGTTCCACGCCGAGCGGGTGATCCGCAAGATCATCGCGCGCTACGCCGACCATCCGGCAGTGATCGGCTTCCAGGTGGACAACGAGCCAGGCATGCTGCTGTTCCACAACCACGGCGTCTTCCAACGGTTCGTCGACGAGCTGCGCGCGACCTACGGCACGGTCGAGGCCCTCAATGAGGCGTGGGGGCTGGTCTACTGGTCGCACAAGCTCTCCACCTGGGCGGACCTGTGGACGCCGGACGGGAACGCCCAGCCGCAGTACGACCTGGCCTGGCGTAAGTTCCAGGCGAGGCTGACCACCGAGTTCATCGCCTGGCAGGCTGGCATCGTCCGCGAGTACGCCCGCGAGGACCAGTTCGTCACGACCTGCATCGCGTATGACCGGCCGACAGTGGACGACGCGAACCTGACGAAGGCGCTCGATGTGACCGCAGGGAACCCCTACTACGCGATGCAGGATGCGCTCGCGGTTCCGTCGCAGGACATGAAACCGCAGGGTTGGACCACAGCCGGCGCGTGGACGTTGTTCCAGAGCGGCGATCGGATGTTCTCGTCCAAGCAGGCGCCGTACCTGATCACCGAGACCAACGCCGGCGCTATCGGTGGCTCGTCAATCAATTATCCGGCTTTCGACGGGCAGTGGCGGCAGGCCGCCTGGGCGTTCATCTCCCGCGGCGCCGAGATGATCGAGTACTGGCACTGGGCGACGAACCACTTCGGCACCGAGACCTACTGGATCGGAGTTCTTCCCCATGATCAGCAGCCGGGCAGGGTCTATGAGCAGCTGGCCCAGCTGGGTGCCGAGCTGAACACGGCCGGCAGCGCGGTGATCGGGCTGAAGCCGGACGCGCAGATCGGCATGGTGTACTCCTCCCGGTCCAAGTGGGGGCTGGCCTACCAGGCGGCCTTCTCCGCTGCCGAGAAGACCTTTGTCAGCTCCTTGGCCGACATGGACTCCCGGTCCTATCAGCGGATCTTCGACGCCTACTATCGCGGCGCGTTCGACGCCGGCGTCGGGGTACGGATGGTGCACGACGACCAGCTGGTCGGGCCGGACGCCACCTTCGACCCGGCGGCGTTGGCCGCGGAGCTGAGGGTACTGGTGGTTCCCGGGCTGCTGATCGCCGACGACGAGCTGCTCGGTTTCCTGAAGGCGTACGCAGCAGCGGGCGGACACCTGGTACTCGGCATCCGCACCGGCTATGGAGACGCGGAAGGTCGAGCTCGGCTGGAGCAGAAGCCGGCGCTGCTGGCCGATGCGGCCGGCGTCAGCTATCAGGAGTTCTCGAACGTGAACACCCCCGTCGCCATTGCGTCCAGCACCGACGACCTGGTCATCGGTCCGGACGCCCGGGCGATCGACTGGATCGACTTCCTGGTCGAGCGTGGCGCCAAGGTGATGGCGGAGTACGACCATCCGCACTTCGGCCGGTTCCCCGCCGTGGTGACCACCGAGCATGGTCGGGGCCGGGTGACCACCATCGGGACGCTGCCGAACACTGCGCTTTCGGCCGACATCATGCGGTGGCTGGTTCCCGACGCCCGAGCGGGATGGGGTGTGCTGCCGGAGTCGGTCACCATCTCATCGGCCACGACTACGGACGGCAGCAGGCTGCACGTCGTGCACAACTGGAGCTGGCAGCCCTGCGTCGTCAGCACCCCGGGCCCGCTGCGGGACCTGCTCGACCCGGAGTCAGGTCCGGTCGACCGGCTCGAGCTCGGCCCCTGGGACGTCCGCGTCCTGTTGGCTACCGCCTGAGGTCCGGGTCGGCGAGCGTCGCACATCGTACGTGCCCTCGCACACTGCGCAGGCTGTCCGAGGGCTCGTACGGTATGCGGGAGCTCACAGCAGGTCGTGGATCGCGATCGACTGCTCCCGGCTCGGCCCGACGCCGATTCCAGAGATCCGGGTGCCGCAGAGCTCCTGCAGCCGCTCCACGTACGCCTGGGTCGTCTTGGGCAGATCGTCGAAGGTCCGGCACCCGGTGATGTCTTCGGTCCAGCCGTCGAGCTCCTCATAGATCGGGGTGGCATGGTGGAAGTCGCTCTGGGATGCGGGCATGGTGTCATGCCGGGTGCCGTTCACGTCGTAGGCAACGCAGACGGGGATCTTCTCCCAGCCGGTGAGAATGTCCAGCTTCGTCAAGAAGATGTCGGTGAAGGCGTTGGCCTTGGTCGCCGACTCCACCACCAGGGCGTCGAACCAACCGCAGCGTCGCTTCCGTCCGGTGGTGGTGCCGAACTCGGCGCCGTCGGTGCGGAGCTTCTCCCCCTCCGCCCCGAGTAGCTCGGTCGGCATCGGTCCCTCCCCGACCCGGGTGGTGTAAGCCTTGGCGATCCCGACCGTACGGCTGATCCGTGTTGGCCCGACGCCCGAGCCGACACAGGCACCGGCCGCGATCGGATTGGAGGAGGTCACGTAGGGATAGGTACCGTGGTCGACGTCGAGGTGGTGAGCCTGAGCGCCTTCGAACAGCACCACCTTGTCTGCGTCCAGGGCGTTGTTGAGCACGCGGCTGACGTCGCCGACGTGCGGCTTGATCCGATCGGCATGAGACAGCAGGTGCTCGGTGATCTGGGCTGGATCCAGTGCTCGGCGGTTGTAGACCTTGACCAGCAGATGGTTCTTCTGATCGAGGGCAGCCTCCACCTTCTGCGCCAGGATTGACTCGTCAAAAAGATCTTGGATCCGAATGCCGATCCGGTTGACCTTGTCCGAGTACGCCGGTCCGACGCCTCGACCGGTGGTGCCGATCTTGGCTTTGCCAAGGAAGCGCTCGGTCACCTTGTCGATCACCTGGTGATAGGAGGCGATGATGTGGGCGTTCGCCGAGACGAGTAGGTGGGAGGCATCCACACCGCGGGCCGCCAGACCGTCGATCTCGCTGAACAGCACGTCGAGGTCGACAACGACCCCGTTGCCGATCACGGGAACACACTTGGGGTTGAGAATCCCCGACGGCAGCAGGTGCAGCGCATAGCGCTCACCATTCACCACCAGGGTGTGGCCGGCGTTGTTGCCTCCGGAGTAGCGGACGCAGTAGTCCACCCGGTCTCCGAGCTGGTCAGTCGCCTTGCCCTTGCCCTCGTCGCCCCACTGTGCGCCTACCACCACAATGCCCGGCATGTGATCGCCGCCCTTCGGAAAAGAGTGAAGCCCTTGGCGCAGTTCGCCAGGGGCTCTTGCAACCACACCTTAGCCGACTCGGCCGGGTCTGGGCCTCAGCTGACCAGCTCCTGATAAGCCTGTTCGGAGGAGTCTCGCAAGAACTGCGAGCACCGTACCTGCTCCTCGTGATCACCGATCCGCTCGGCCGCCCGGCTCAGCGCCCACAGCGCCCGCAGAAATCCCCGGTTGGGCTCGTGCTCCCACGGGATCGGTCCCGCACCCTTCCAGCCGGATCGGCGCAGTGCGTCCAGCCCCCGGTGGTACCCGGTCCGCGCGTACGCGTACGCGGCGACGTCGGCTGCGAGCGTACCGAGGTCCAGTGACTGCTCGGCGAGCACCGCCCAACCCAGGCTGGACGCGGGATGGGCCGCGACGACGGCGACCAGGTTGTCGGGGCTCGATTCGATCAGCTTCGCTGCCGCCGGATCAGCCGGCAGTAGGGTCGCTGCCGGCCCGGCGCCCGAGGTGGAGAGCAGGTTGCGATGCGGGGCGGATTCAGTCACGCCGCCAATCTAGTGCCCGTTCGTTGCTTTGCACGGACCTGTCGTCAGCACCGGACACCGCCGCCGGGGTGCGGACCGGCGGACGCGCCGGTGACGCGTCAGAGCCAGCCCTTGCGGTTGAACACCAGATAGAGCACCACGATCGCCGCCAGCATCACCGTGGAGTACAGCCAGAAGCCGGAGACCGTACCTGACAGCGGAAACCCGACGTTCATGCCGACGAAGCTGGTGACCAGCGTCGGCACAGCGATCACCGCCGCCCACCCGGTCAACTTCTTCATGATCATGTTCATGCGCAGGTCGGCCAGCGCAAGGCTGGTGTCGAACACCGATGACAGCGCCTCGCGCAGGGCGTCGGCCGCGTTCGCCACGCGATAATGCTTCTCTGCAAGGGCATTCCACTGCCGCGCCGACCCGACGTCGGAGTCGGCGTAGGTGTCCGCCAGCTCGGTCATCACCATCCGCATCGGATCGGTCAGCCGACGAAGCTGTGACAGCACCGACCGCAGCCGGAACGCCCGCAGTTGCTCGTCGTGGTTGAGCGGTCGCTCCTCGAACAAGGCGTCGGCCAGCTGGTCGCTGGCATCCTCCAGCCACTCCACAGCATCCTCATAGGTGTTGATCACCTCGCCCAAGATGAGCTGCAGGGCCCGAGAGATTCCGCCGTCGGTCAGCACGGCGTGTCCGCGAGCAAGCAGCTGAGGTACGTTCAGCCCTCCCGCGTCGTCCCCGGTAAGACAGATCAGCGCGCGGTCGGTGACCACCATCGAGGTGGGATGCACCGACAGCTCCGCTGCGGCCTGGTCCACTGTCACCACATTGGTGATCACCAGCCGCGAGTGTCCCAGCTGCTCGAACTTGGCCCGGCGGTCCTCAGCCACCAGATCGGCGATCGCGACCCGGTCAAGGTCGAGCGCGCCGGCAACATCGCGAAGCTGCGGACCGACTTCGTCGGGACGTCGGCGAAGCACCCACCACGCCGACGCGTCCGAGTGCAGCTCCAGAACGTCGGCCAGCTCCCCGCCGTCCAGGTCCTCGGCGATGATCTTGCTGCCCGACCACACCCGGCTCAGGGGTGTCGGTCGGGCAGCCACCGTGTCGGTCACACCCCGAGCGTAGACCCGCTGACGGGCAGCAGATCTGCGCCTACGCACCGAATTTGACGATGAGCGGGCGTGGAGAGGTGTTCAGGAGTTCAGGGAGGTACCGGTGCTGCGCAGGTCCTCGCATGCGGTCACGATGCGCTGAGCCATGCCTGCCTCGGCCAGCTTGCCCCAGGCGCGCGGGTCATAGGCCTTCTTGTTGCCGACCTCACCGTCGACCTTCAGTACGCCGTCGTAGTTTTGGAACATGTGGCCGGCAGCCGGACGGGTGAACGCGTACTGGGTGTCGGTGTCGATGTTCATCTTGATGACGCCGTAGTCGACGGCCGCGCGGATCTCTTCCAGCGTTGATCCGGAGCCACCGTGGAAGACCAGGTCGAAGGGGTTCTCCTTGCCGATCTTGGCGCCGACGGCCTCCTGGATCTCCTTCAGCACCTCGGGACGCAGCTTGACCGAGCCGGGCTTGTAGACCCCGTGCACGTTGCCGAAGGTCAGGGCGGTGATGTAGCGACCCTTCTCACCGGAGCCCAGCACCTCGATGGTCCGCAGGCCGTCCTCGACGGTCGTGTACAGCTTGTCGTTGATCTCGTGGCTGACGCCGTCCTCCTCGCCGCCGACGACGCCGACCTCGATCTCCAAGATCACCTTCGCCTTGGACGTCTGCGCGAGCAGCTCATCGGCGATCGCCAGGTTCTCCTCGACGGGTACCGCGGAGCCGTCCCACATGTGGGACTGGAAGAGCGGGTTCTCGCCACGAGCGACGCGCTCAGCGGAGATGGCCAGCAGCGGACGGACGAACTTGTCCAGCTTGTCCTTAGGGCAGTGGTCGGTGTGCAGCGCGATGTTGACCGGATAGTTCTTGGCGACCTCGTGGGCGTACGCGGCCAGCGCGCAGGAGCCGGAGATCATGTTCTTGATGGTCGGGCCGGAGGCGTACTCGCCACCGCCGGTGGACACCTGGACGATGCCATCTGAACCAGCCTCACTGAAGCCCTGCAAGGCTGCGTTCAGCGTCTGGGAGGAACTCACGTTGATCGCCGGGTAGGCAAAGGAGCCCTTCTTGGCCGCGTCCAGCATCTCGGCGTACACCTCAGGAGTTGCGATTGGCATGTCGACTCTTTCTGCTCAGTTCGGATCGGTGACGTGCGGCGACCGGACGGTTGGCCCGGCCACTCGTCAGTCTGTCAAACGATGGTGTCGGCGTGAATACCGCACCAAGGAGTGGTCCCATTTCGACTCACGGGGTCGGCGATGGCGATCGTGCGGTGACCAGGCTCGCAGTCAGTTGTCCAGTGCCTGCAGATCCACTCCATGCCGGCCGCCCGAGTACGCGCGCGCAGTCAGGTCAAGGGTCGCGGGACGGACATCCATGTGGTCGAAGGACACACTGAGGGGCTCACCGGTGACCGGCCGGACCTCCAGCCGTGGCGCGCGGCCCGGCCCGCCACGGACCGCCGCGATGCCCGCCAGCTCTGACCAGGGCACTCGGACACCGGTCACCTCCACCCCGTAGCGGTCGATGCACAAGGCCGTGCCGGTGCCGACGTCCGACGCGAACTTCTTGGCTCGCCGGTAGACCACCAGGTAGATCAGGAGCCAGATCAAGGAGGTGCCGATGACCACCGCGTAGACGACCACGAGCCCAGGCCCGGCCATCTCGTCGCCACGCCAGAGGTAGAGCCCAACCAGGATGGCGCAGGTCAGCACGAAGCCGACGACGCGGCCACGGAGCAGCCGACGCCAGCGCAGCACCTTCTGCTCAGCCGGGCTTGGGTCGAAGGGCACACGCAGCTCTTCGATCGGTTCTAGCGTCACCATCCCAGTGTGTCAGGGCCGGCTGGGGCAGGGCTCAGTTCTCCCGGGCCCCGCGCGGGGTGATCGCCATGTGGATGCGGTAGCGGTCGGCTCGGTACCACGACGTGGACAGCTCGATGGCTCGCTCGCCGGCGTAGGTGACCCGCTCCTGCACCAGCAGCGGAGCGCGCTTGGCGATTCCGAGGATCCTGGCTTGTGAGGCGTCGGCGGACTCCGCGCGTACCGTCTGCTCGCCACTGGTGACCACGACCCCGTACTCGCTGGCGAAGACGTCGTACAGGGAGCCGAGCTCGCGGTTGAGCAGGCCTGGAAACAGCATGGACGGGTAGTAGCCGACCTCGTACGCCATCGGGGTTCCGTCCGCAGTCCGCAGTCGCTCCACCCGGATCACCGGTCGACCCGGCCGGATTCGGAGCGCAAAGCCAACCTCGTCGTCGGCTACCTCCTCGGCTGCGGCGAGTACGACGGTGGCCGGGACGAGCCCTCGGTCCCTCATCTCCCGCGAGAAGGAGGTCAGGTGCAGCCGCGAGTCCACCTGCGGGCCGGTGACGTAGGTTCCTTTGCCGTGCACCCGCTCCAGCACCCCGCCCTCGACCAGATCGGCGATGGCCTGACGGATGGTGACCCGACTGACCCCCAGCCGAATGACCAGGGCGCGCTCGGAAGGGATCGCGTCACCCGGGCTGAGCTCGGCTTTGATCAGCTCCTCGAGGATGCCGCGCACCTGCGCGCGTTTGGTCGGCGCGACGGTGATCTGCCGCTCGCGACGGTAGCGGCCGATTTCGGCGTGGTCATACTCGAAGTCCACTGCGTCTCCTGCCGTCGGCCTGATCGGGGTAGACCAGTCGATACCAGTATTCCGGACGGCGTCTCCCAGGCGGCAACCGACCGGCCCGAAGCGTCTGCGGAGCGCGGTCCAGAACCGGCCGCTCGATCCTTACCCGTCAGCGCTGCAAGAACACGGCGACGGTCCGAGCGGGAATGCTGAGCGTCTGCCCGCGAACGTTCCAGGCTGAGGTCTTCACCACCGGGTCGGTTCCTCTGGCCTGGATCGGTGACAAGGTCAGCTTGACGCCCGCGAGGTCGGGGACGTGTTGGTGCACCTCCCGCGGAGTGAAGTTGAAGACGACGACCACGTTGCGGAGGGCGCGGTCAATGTCAGGACCGACGGTGTCGTCGATTCGCATCAGGATCACACCCTCGTGTGCCCGGGGAGTTCCCGACACCGGGAAGGACACCTTGTGGTTGATCAGCGCGGCCGATCCCAGCCGGAACAGCGGCGAGGAGAACCGCAGCTTCAACAGCTCCTCGGCAGCCGTTGCGGCCGTGCGTACCTGCTGGGCGGTTGGCTTCAACGCTGGGTCGCGGAGCAGTGGCCGCGCGTAGGTCCATCTCGTCTGGTTGTCGGCCGCCGGTGGAAGTCCACGACCGAACCCGTTGTTCGCCCCGGTCCAGTCCAAGACGTTGAACCAGTCACCGGAGTTGTAGGAGTTGCGATCCAGACTCTTGCTTCGCAGCAGATCCGTTCCGGCATGCCACAGACACGGTGTCTGAGCGAGAGCTGTCATCGACAGCGCGAGGGTGTTCATCCGAATCCGGTCAGCCATCGCGGTGGAACGGGGCAGCTTGTACGCCAGCTCGTCGAACAGCGTCTCGTTGTCATGAGCGTCGACGTAGCTGACCACCTCGTCCGGCTCGTCGGCATACCCGGCCGCCGCACCGTTGTAGCGGACCTGCTCGCCGGAGACCGGCCTGCCCGTGCTGCTGGTGAAGCGGTAGCTGCGAAGGTTCCCGGCCAGTCCGAGCTGCGCGAGGTCGGTAGCGGTTCGCATCCGCGCGCGGGCGTCGGGCTGGGGCGCGTCGTTCGGGTCGACCAGCAGCCCGGTGGCCAGACCCTGTCTGAAGGGCTCGTCGTCGAGCGGCGAGCCGCCGCGGACGGCGTCGCGCAGCCGGTCGGAGAACGTTCCGATGCCGGTCCCGCCCAGCTGGCCCTGGACGGCCTGGGTGAAGCGGGCGTTGTTGGCTACCTCGCCGAAATTCCAGCCCTCCCCATAGATGTAGATCGACCTGCCGTCGACGCCGTCCTTTCGACGCGTCAGCCGGTCCAGGCCGGCGCGGACTGCGAGCAGGTTTGCCCTGCTGTGGTGACCCATCAGGTCGAATCGGAACCCGTCCACTCGGTAGTGCCTGGCCCACAGCACCACGGCGTCGACCATGATCTTCTGCGCCATGCGGTGTTCGGTGGCCACGTTCTGACAGCAGGTGGATGTCTGGACGGCACCGTCGGCATCGAGGCGGTGATAGTAGCCCGGGACGATCTTGTCCAGTACCGAGGTCGAGTCCTGCCCGGACGCGTTCGTGTGGTTGAACACCTGATCCAAGATGACCCGAAGGCCGGAGCGATGCAGAGCACCGACCATGGCGCGAAACTCCGCAACCCGTCCGCCGCCGGCAGCGCTGGCGACCGACGACGCGTACGACCCCTCGGGCACCATCCAGTGCCACGGGTCGTAGCCCCAGTTGAAGGCATCCTCGGCCGCTACGGCGGCGATCCGGGCCTGCTGTTCGTCACTGTCGGGCGGATACGACGACAGGTCACCCGCCGGCGTCCTCTGACGAGCCGGATCCTCCTCGATCGAGGCGATGTCGAAGGTCGGAAGCAGGTGGATCGAGTTGAGGCCGGCTTGCGCCAGCCTGCGTAGATGTCGGCCGCCAGCGCCTCGTCGGTCGGCGAATGCGAGGTAGGAACCTCGATGCTCCGGCGTCACCGACTCGTCGTGACGGGAGAAGTCGCGTACGTGCAACTCGTAGATGGTGGAATCCACCCCCCGCGGGAGCGGTGGTGACTGCGCCTTGCGCCAGTCGCGGGGCATGAACTTCTTGTCCGCCAGATCGATCGCCACCGAACGGGTGGAGTTCACCGTCAGCGCGACCGAGTAGGGGTCGGTGACGAGACTGTGCTCGATCTGCTGGGTCCGGGGTTGGAACACCTCGACCTCGAACAGGTAGCGCGTCCCGGACCGCAACCCGCGCGATCGCGCGCTCCAGGACCCGTCACGATCGGCCCGCAAGCCCGTCCGACGGGCCGCGGACACCGGCGCGTCCGACGCAGATTGTGCCGGCCAGGTCAGCAGCGTCACCCGACGTGCGGTCGGCGCCCACACTCGTACCCGGGGAACCCGTCCGCGCCAGGAGATGCCGTAGGTACGCCGGTCCGCCCGACCATAGAGGGCATCCAGAACCGGGGCGATCTGGACGCCGGTCACCGCGAGCACCGAGTCGTCGCGGGCGTGCATGCCGACCGCTAGTGTCCTGCGCCAGTGTTTCGCTGGATAAGTCGTTGGAGTGAAGTGAGGATGTCTGCGGCGGTCTTGGTCCAGATGAAGGGTTTCGGGTTTTCGTTCCAGGCTTTGACCCAGGCGCGGATGTCGGCTTCGAGTGCTTG
>DASTIW010000040.1:0-104965 GCA_035717205.1 Propionibacteriaceae bacterium
AATTGCGCCATGGCCCCGCGGACGGCTGACCGACCGACGCACGATCGTACGCCATCGACGCTGCCGTCGCCAAAGCCGAGGCCACGGCGCCCTCACAGACGCCAACCACAGATACGCCCCGCCGGCCCAACCGGCCAGATCGCAACCTCACCAAGCCACGTTAGTCAAGTCGCATTCCCGGCGTTTCGCCACGTACTCTGGGCCCATGTGGTCGCAGCGGGAGGTCATCGACTATGCGCTGCAGCGACGATCCACGCTGCAGTCGCTGCAACGTCCTGGACGCCGGTTGGCGCGCCTCGACGCCTGCGACGCCGACCCGATGCTGATCCGGGCGGCCAAGCATCACGGGGAGCCCGCCCACAGCCGGTGCCCGGTCTGCGACTCCCCGGAACTGACGCTGCTGCACTACGTCTTCGGCGACCAGCTGGGGCAGTACTCAGGCAGAATCAAGCGGCTCGCCGAACTCGAGGGAATGGCGCACGAGTTCGGGGAGTTCAAGGTTGTCGTTGTCGAGGTCTGCCCGGCCTGCGGCTGGAACCACATGATTTTGTCGTATCTGCTGGGCGACGGCGTGAAGCGCAAGCCACCCCGTCGCCAGCCAACCGTTGAGGATATCTATGGCTAACGATCCCCGCGAAGCGCCCACTGGCGCCGCCCCGCAGGGACCCCGTCCCCAAAAGCCGGTCACACCGGGCCGGAAGCGGTCTTTCCGGTGGCTGGAGATCGTCGCCGCCGTGCTGGTGCTCGGCTTGGTGTCGGTTGCCGCCGTGATCGGCATCGGTTACGCGACCACCGACATTCCCGACAAGGGCAACGCCGAGTTCGAGACCGCGACCTCCTTCGTCTACTACAACAACGGTAAGTCCCAGCTCGGCAGCTTCGCCATCCAGAACCGGCAGCCGCTGAAGTTCAACGAGATGCCGAAGACCATCAAGGACGCCGTGGTCGCGGCGGAGAACCGCTCGTTTTGGACCGACCGCGGCGTGTCCATCCGCGGCATGATCCGGGCCGCCTGGGTGATCGCCCGTGGGGGCACGCTGCAGGGTGGCTCCACCATCACCCAGCAGTACATCAAAATCATGTACCTCACCCAGGACCAGACGCTGACGCGGAAGTTCAAGGAGCTCTTCATCGCGTACAAGATCAACAAGCAGCGCACGAAGGAACAGATCCTCGAGGGCTACCTCAACACCATCTACTTCGGCCGGGGCGCGTACGGCATCCAGGCCGCCAGCCGGGCCTACTTCGACGTCGATGCCCAGAAGCTCACCGTGCCGCAGGCGGCGGTGCTGGCAAGCGTGGTCAACAACCCGAGCCTGTTCGACCCGTCCGTGGACGACTCCAACACCGCGCGGCTGCTCGACCGCTACCGGTACGTCATCGACTCCATGCAGCAAACCCAGGCGATCACCCCGGAGCAGGCGCGGCAATACTCCCAGAAGCTGCCGACGTTCCCGAAGATCCGCACCAACGAGCGGTACGGCGGCCCGAAGGGCTTCCTGCTCAAGATGGTCGAGCGGGAGCTGATCGCGCAGGGCTTCGACGCCAGCAAGATCAGCGGCGGCGGACTGCAGATCACCACCACGTTCGACAAGGACGCTCAGGAGGCCGCCGTCAAGGCGGCCCAGAAGTACACCAAGCGGGCCGCCAACGCTGTCGACAAGAAGGCCTCCAACCTGCATGCGGCGGTGGCGTCGGTCGAGGTCGGGACCGGTGAGGTGATCGCCCTGTACGGCGGGCCGGACTTCGTCGAGAATTCCCGCAACTGGGCGACCACGGCCCGGCCAACGGCCTCCACGTTCAAGACGTACGCGGTCGCCGCCGGCCTCGAAGACGGCTACAGCCTGCGCTCCACCTTCAACGGCAACACCTTCACCCCGCCAGGAGACACCAGCACCGTCCGCAACGAGTACTCCAACCAGTACGGCCCGTTCGTCAGCCTGCTGCGCGCCACCGCGGAGTCCATCAACACCGCGTTCGTCGACCTGACCACCAGCATGGAGAACGGCCCGAAGAAGATCTCCGACATGGCGCAGGCAGCCGGCGCTCCAAAGGGGGCCGGTTGGGAGCTGAACTCCCGCATCCCGCTGGGCGCGGCCGAGGTCAGCCCGCTGAACCAGGCCGGCGCGTACGCCACCTTCGCCAACGAGGGTGTCGCGGTCGGCAACCACGTGGTCAAGGAAGTCAAGGACAGCAACGGCAAGGTGCTCTACAAGGCCAACGCCCAGGAGAAGCGGGCGGTGTCGAAGGACATCGCCGCCGACGTCACGTACGCCCTCGCCAGCGTGGTGGAGGAGGGCACCGGACGGAGCGTGCAGACGCTGAACCGCCCGGTGGCGGGCAAGACCGGCACCAAGGACGGCGACAACGACGACATCACGTCCGCCTGGTTCGTCGCGTACACCAAGCAGATCTCAACCGCGGTGATGTACGTCGCCGGCGACTCCGGCAGCGAGGACCTCGACGAGTATGCCCGGCCCGGGGACCAGACCTTCTTCGGCGGCACCTACCCGGCGCTCACCTGGGCCGACTACATGGAGAAGGCCACCGAGGGTCAGCCGGTGAAGGAGTTCGACGACCCGGCCTTCGTCAACGCCGGGTCTTCGCGGCAGGCAGCCGAGCCGCGCCAAACCCAGGTCCAGGAGCCCGAGCCGGAGCCGGAGCCGGAGCCGACCCGTACCGAGGAGGAGCCGTCGGACAGCCCGACCGCCACCGAAACGGAGACGGTGACCGCAGAGCCGTCCGCGCCGCAGACCACAGCCGCCGAGCCGACGAGGGAGCCACCCGCCGCCAGACCCACCCAGAGTGCCCCAAGCCAGCCTCCGGCACCGAGTAACCCGACGACCAGTGCCGGCAACGGCGGCGGGAACGGCAACGGGAATGGTGCCGGCGGTGCGAACGGCTCCGGTGGCAACGGGGCCGACGGGGCAGCGGCCGACGGGGCAGCGGCCGACGGCAACGGAACGAACGGCGGCGCCGCCAACACCGACACGGCGGCGGGCGACGGGGTGAACGGGACCACCTCCAACGGAAACGGCAGCGGTAGTGGAGATCGAGTCGGCGCCCTGGCTGGCGCGGGAGGCGGCGAGCCGACAACGGGCGGCGGCTGATGTCGGCAGGGCTCACCGAGCCGAGCCCGCCACGGCCTGACACGCCCTCCACCTCCGATGACTTCGTCCGGACCGTCAGCCATCGGATCGGAGGACCGCTCGGCCGCCATGCCGCGATCGTCGGCTCAGCGGCCGCGAGCCGGGTCGCGCTGCTGGTTGGCGCGCTGGTCTACCTGCTGGGGGCGGGTCTCCACCTCCACTGCCGTCCGAGCACCGTCGGCCAAAGCGTCGACGCCTTCAAGTGGATGTGCTACTCCGACATCGGGATCCTCTACGGCGCTCGGGGGCTGCTGCAGGGCAACACCCCCTACCTCCAGACCGGGGACTACCCGGTCCTGGAGTATCCGGTGCTCACCGGCTGGTTCCTGGAGCTGGAGCGCCGGATCAACGTCGCCCTCGGCGCGCCGACCGGCCCGGGTCTGACCGACGGGCAGCAGCTGGAGGCGACGAACTCGTTCTTCTTGATCAATGTGGTGCTGCTCGGCGTGCTGTTCCTGGTCGCCGTCTGGGCGCAGGCTCGTACGGTTCGCCGGCGCCGGTGGGACGCGATGATGCTGGCGGCCTCACCGTGCGTCGCAGCGGCCGGGCTGATCAACTGGGACATGCTGCCGGTCGCGCTGACCGCCCTGGGCTGCATGTACTGGGCGCGGCGGCAGCCGGTCGGCGCCGGCGTCCTGCTCGGACTCGGCATGGCCGCCAAGCTCTATCCCGCCTTCCTGCTGGGGCCGCTGCTGCTGCTGTGCCTGCGGTCGCGGCGGATGCGGGAGTTCGGCTCCCTGCTGGGAGCGTTCGTCGCGACCTGGACCGTCGTGAACCTGCCCGTGATGGTGTGGGCGCCCGATCAGTGGAAGAGCTTCTGGACGTTCAACTCCGACCGGTCCGGCGACCTCGGCTCGATCTGGTACGTCATGTCGCTGGCCGGGCATCCGGTGCAGAATCTGAACGTCGTCAACGCCGTGCTGTTCCTCGGGGCCTGTGCGCTGATCGGTGCTCTCATCCTGCTGGCTCCGCGGCGCCCCCGGTTCGGCGCCGTCGCCTTCTTGGTGATCGCCGCTTTCCTGATGACGAACAAGGTCTACTCACCGCAGTACGTGTTGTGGCTGCTGCCGCTGCTGATTCTGGCGCGTCCGCGATGGCGGGACTGGTGGGTCTTCACAGCCGGCGAGCTGATCTACTTCGCCGCGATCTGGTGGCACCTCGGCGGCTTTCTGACACCCGGTGACGGCAGCGCCGACCGGGTCTACTGGCTGGCTGTGCTCACCCGGCTGGCGACCCAGGGCTGGCTGGTGCTGGTCGTCGTGCGAGATGCGTTGAAGCCGGCGGCCGATCCGGTGCGCCGCTTCGGTGCCGACGACCCGGGTGGCGGGTCGCTGGACGGGGCCGAGGACGCCTCCTGGGTACGCCGGCTGCGCGCGCCGGCCAGCGGGTCCCGGCAGCCGGCGTGAAACTGCACGCCATCGACCTCCGCTCGGGTCGGATCGTGCTGCAGGCCTGGCTGGCGAGCCGCGGGCTGATCTGCCTGGTGGCGTTGCTGCTGGCCGTCGTTGAGGGCGGTCGGATTCCCGACATGGTGAGCAACTGGGACGTCCGCCACTTCACCCGGCTCGCTGAGAGCGGCTACCTGGCGGAGCCGAACTCGGTGCTGATGGCCTTCTTTCCCGGGCTGCCCGCGGTGCTGGCTCTGGGTCTGACAGTGGGTCTGCCGGTGGTGGTGACCGGCGTGGTGCTGTCGCTGGTCTGCTCCGCAGTCGCGGCGCTGGCGTTGGTGCGGCTCGGCGGACCTTGGGTGGCGGTGGCCTGGTTGTTCGCCCCGACAGCGGTCTTCACCGCCGTGCCGTACACGGAGTCGGTGTTCTGCGCGGCCGCCTTCTGGGCCTGGGAGCGCGCCCGGTCTGACCGGTGGCTGGCGGCGACGCTGCTGACCGCGATGGCCTGCGCGGTACGGGTCTCCGGGCTGTTCCTCGTCGGCGCGTTGGCGGTGATGATTCTCACCAGCCGCAGCCAGCGTTCCACCAAGCTGCGCCGCGCCGCCCTGCTCCTGATCCCGATTGCGGTGATCGCCGCGTACGCCGGCTATCTCTATCTGCTGACGGGCAGCTGGATCGCCTGGTACACCGCGCAGACCACCGGCTGGGTACGCGGCCTCACCTGGCCGTGGCAGTCGTTCCTGCACACGCTGCCGGCGATCCAACCCGGCGCCTACCCCGACCATCCGTGGTGGGCGGCGGTGTTCCGCGCCGAGGTGGTGTCGATGGCGCTCGGCCTGGCAGTCACGGCGTGGTGTCTGGGGCGCCGGATGTGGGCCGAAGCGAGCTGGGTGGGCGTGCAGGTACTCGCCTTCTCGCTGTCGTACTGGTTCTTCTCAGTCAACCGGGCGACCCTGCTCTGGTTTCCACTGTGGATGATGCTGGCGTCCTGGGGCACCTGGCGGCCGCGGAACGCTGGGCTGCTTGTGCTGCACCGGGCGGGCGTCGGCGCGGCCTGGGCACTCGGGATCGTGTTGATGCTGTCGTGGTGCTGGTTGTTCTTCACCGGCCACTGGGCCAGCTGAGCTGGGGCGGCCCGAGCCCTGACCGGGTGGCTGTCCGATGCGCGCGAGCGGCGAGTCTGCATCGCCGAACTAGGATCCATTGGATGGAACGAATGTGGATCGACCTCGACGGTCTCGCCAACCTGCGCGATCTGGGCGGCACTCCCACCGTCGACGGCGGATCGGTGGCTCCCGGTCGGTTGCTTCGATCCGACAACCTGCAGACGCTGACCGATCGCGATATCCAGCGGCTGCTGGCGCTGGGGCTCTCCGATGTCATCGACCTGCGCAGCACCCTGGAGGTGCAGGCGGAGGGCCCAGGGCCGCTGACCGGCCGGCCAGGGGTGGCGATTCACCATCACTCGCTGTTTCGTGAGGAGATGCCCGGCCGTGGCGAGCCGAAGCCGGACGTCCGCCCCGAGGTGGTCCCGGAGGAGGCGCTGCCCTGGGTGGACCTGCAGCCGAGCGTCCGGGTCGACAACCCGGTCACCTCCATCTACCTGTCCTACGTCGCCGACCGGCCGGACTCGATCCTGCGGTCGCTGCGCACCATCGCCAACGCCGACGGCGCCGTCCTGGTGCACTGCGCTGCCGGCAAGGACCGGACCGGTGCCGTGATCGCCCTCGCGCTGTCGGTCACCGGCGCCGAGCCCGATGCAGTCATCCAGGACTACGCCGCCAGCAGCGAGCGGATGGAACAGATCCTAGACCGGCTGCTGGCGTCGACGACCTATGAGGAAGGCCTGCGGGATCGGCCGCTGTCGTCCCACCTGACCCATGCCGAGACGATGGCCGCGTTCTTGAAGCACATCGACTCCGAGCACGGCGGGGTGGAGAAGCTCTTGTTGTCGCTCGGCTGGACCTCCGCCGACACCGACCAGCTGCGGGCCAAACTGCTGGGCTGAGGGCCGATGCCGGCCGACCAGCCGGCCTCAGTCGGTGAGGATGTGATCCACGGTTGCGGTCGTCAGCCGCAGCTCCACCGGCACCTCATCCCCGATCAGGGGCGGGGTGTGCTTGCGCGGCAGAAACAGCAGGCTCGACTGCATGTGGGGCGGCTCGAGGAACCACCGCTTCCGGCCCGCGATGGTGTACGGGCTGAGCGCGAGCCCAGCCGCCTCCAGTGACCCGGTGGCCACCGAGATGGCTCGCTGCCGCAACGAGACGGCCGGCGTCGGCGCCTCCATCCCGATGCCGTGCGAGGTGCCGCCGGAGACCACCACGATCCACCCGTCGGCCGGTACGACGCGCTGCCGGTAGCCAGCGCGCTCACCCCGGCTGACGGCGTGCACATCCAACACCGTCGCTGTAGTCCGCCGCGTCGACTCATCCCCCAGCCACAACCAGGTGCCCAGCCGGAGCCGCATCGGTACCGGATCCCCGTCGGCGCCGCCCAGCTGGCGGGCCAGCGAGGCTGCCTCGTCGGCCGGCAGGTGCGACAGCCACAGGGGACCTGCGGCCGCAGCCAGCGCAGCCCGGGACAGTCGCTCGGCCTGGGCGTAGCGGCCCTCGGCGAGGATGGGCAGGTGGATCGTCCACCCCTGAAAGTCCACTTGCTGCAGCAGGGGCGCAAGCCGGGACAGCTCGTCGGCGGGAACCCCATGACGGCGCATCGAGGTGAGCACTTCGACCAGCACGCGGGGCCGCGCGCCGCTGGCGGCGAGCTCCTCGAGGTCGGATCGCCGCGATACCGTCGTGATCACCCGGGGGTCCATGGCCAGCCCGACAGCCACCTCGTCGGCCTGCCGCCAGGGCGTCATCACCACGATGTCGCCGCCGAAGATGTCGCGGACCGCATCCACCTCGCGCGCCGTACCCACGGCGATCGTGTCGGCGCCCAGCGCGGCGGACTCCTCTGCGAGCCGGGCCAGGCCGTACCCGTACCCGTTGCCCTTGACGACTGGGACGAGGCCTGGGGTAGCACCGCGAACGGTGTGAAGATGCTCGCGCCAGCGGGCGCCGTCCAGGCGCAGGGTCACTCCGGTCACGGCCACAGGCTACCGGCGCTTCATGTAGACATCGAAAGCCTTGTAGAGGATCGCGTTGAGCGGCAGATCCCACTCGCCGAGATACTCCACCGCCTCACCGCCGGTGCCGACCTTGAACTGGATCAACCCCAGATGCGGGTCCTCGCTGTCCACGCTCTCGGTGATCCCCCGCAGGTCGTAGATCTCCGCCCCGGCTGATCGGGCATCCTTGATCATCTGCCACTGGACGGCGTTCGAGCCGCGCACCTCCCGCTTGGCGGTCGAGCTGGCGCCGTAGGAGTACCAGGCGTGCCGACCGACCCGTACCCAGGTGGTGGCCGCGACCAGTTCGCCTTCGTGATGGGCGAGGTAGAGCCGGATCCGGTCCGGATCCTCCGCCTGCAGCGCGTCGAACATGGTCTGGAAGTACGCCAGCGGTCGCGGGCTGAAATGGTCCCGGCTCGCGGTCTCCAGGTAGAGCTCGTGGAAGGCCGGCAGATCCTCCGCGGAGCCGACCGACACGGTCACGCCTGCCTTGGCCGCCTTCTTGATGTTGCGGCGCCACAGCTGGTTCATGCCCGCCAGCAGCTGATCCTCGGTCTTACCGCCCAGCGGCAGCTGGAAGACGAACCGTGGCTGTCCGGCGGCGAAGCCCTCCTCGTCGTCGGGCGCATGCCAGCCGAGCTCGAAGAGTTGGTTGCGCAGGTGGGTCGAGTGGTGGTTGACGTCGTCGGGCATCACCTGGCTCAGCCGCGCCACCTTGTCGTCGGCTATCGCCGCCTTGATGGTGTCCGGTCCCCACCGCCGGGCAACGACCGGAGCGCCGATGCGGAGCCCGAACGCGCCGGCCCCTTTGACATGCGCCGCCAACGGGTTCAGCCAGCCGCCGAGGTCGTCGGTCTGCCAGTCGATCACCGGGCCCTCGGGCAGGTAGGCGAGATACCGCTTGAGCTTCGGCAGCTGTCGGTAGAGCACCAGCCCTGCTCCGACCTGGGCATCGGAGTCGTCGAACCAGCCGAGTGACTCGCTCCGCCAGTCGCTCTTGACCTTGGCCCAAGCCGGGGTCTGCAGGAAGCTCAGCGAGGGTCTGGACTGATTGAAGGCGAGATGCTCGTCGGTCGTGATGGTCCGTACCGTGATTGCCACGGGTACGAATCTAGTGCCAGCGGCTCCTGCGCTGCGCCAGGCGCGGGTCGCGGGTCAACCCTGGCTGAGATCGAGGTCAACAACGATCGGGGCGTGGTCGGATGGCCCCTTGCCTTTGCGGGCCTCCCGGTCGACGTAGGCGTCGACGACCTTCACGGACCGGCTGGTCAGCACGTAGTCGATCCGCATGCCGAGGTCCTTGTGGAACATGCCGGCTCGGTAGTCCCAGTATGTGAATGGGCGGTCGCCCTTCCCGGGCCGGGCGACCACATCGGTGAGACCCCAGTCGATCAGCGCCCGGACACCGGCCCGCTCCGGCTCGGTGACGTGGGTCGATCCGGCGAAAGCTCGGATGTCCCAGACATCGTTGTCGGTCAGCGCGACGTTGAAGTCGCCCATCAGGGCCACCGGCTCGTCGGCGGAAACCCCGTCCAGCGTGCTGCGCAGGGCCGCCAGCCAGTCCAGCTTGTACGTGTAGTGCGGGTCGTCGAGTGATCGGCCGTTCGGCACGTACACGCTGGTGATTGAAAGCCGGCCGCAGCGGGCCCGGGCGAATCTGGGCTCCGGATGGCCGGGAAGCGTGGTGGCGATCGGCTCCAGCCCCACCTTGGACAGCACCGCGACGCCGTTCCACCGGCCGTCGCCGACGTGCAGTGCCTGATATCCGAGCCTCTCCAGGGGCGCGAACGGGAACGCGTCGTCGCTGCACTTGGTCTCCTGCAGCGCCACCGCATCCGGCGAGCGCTGCTCCAGCCAGTCGAGCAGACGCGGCAACCGCGCCGTCACCGAGTTCACGTTCCAGGTGGCGATCAGCACCCGCCCATCCTGCCAGCCACGGCCTCGCTCCCCGATGCCCGTTCGAGTCAGCGGAAACCGGCGAAGGCGCAGTGTCATCCCCTCGGCACACTCCCAGGGACAAGGCCCAAGACGTCAGGGCGAGCGCAGGGTGGCCAGGATCTGCTCGCCGTACCTCGCCAGCTTGGTCTCGCCGACGCCACCGATCCGGCCGAGCGCGGTCAGGTCGGCCGGGTGGGAAGTGGCGATCTGCCTGAGGGTCGCGTCGTGGAAGACCACGTACGCGGGGATGCCCTGCGAGCTGGCGGCTGAGGCGCGCCAGGCCCGGAGCCGCTGGAACCGATCGGCCGCCTCGGGCGGCAGGTCGATCTCGGTGGCACGGCGGGTCCCGGCTGTCCGCGCGGTGACGCGGGTCCGCTCCGGCTCCCGCCGCAGCCGAACCGTACGGCCCCGGTAGAGCACGTCCGCGCTGGCGTCGGTGAGGCCCAGGGTGCCGTGATCCCCGTCGACCGAGAGCAGGCCTTGCGCCAGCAGCTGTCGGACGACCCCTCGCCACTCGGGTTCGCCGAGATCGGCACCCACACCGAACACCGACAGCCTGTCGTGTCCCAGCTGGTCGACCCGTGCGGTGTGCCGGCCGAGCAGGATATCCACCACGTGGCCGGCTCCGAACCGCTGCCGTCGCTCCCGGTCCAGCCGATAGACCGCAGACAACACCTTCTGGGCGGCGACGGTGCCGTCCCAGGCCTCCGCCGGCGACAGACAGGTATCGCAGTTCCCACATGCGGCGCGGGTCTCGCCGAAGTAGCCGAGCAGCTGCGCTCGGCGGCACTCGACCGTTTCGCAGAGCGCCAGCATGGAGTTCAGGTGGGCGGTCAGTCGACGGCGATGCGTCGCGTCGCCGTCGGAGGTCTCGATCATCTTCCGCTGCTGGACGACGTCGGCGAGGCCGTAGGCCAGCCACGCCGTCGA
Source organism: Propionibacteriaceae bacterium (assembly GCA_035717205.1). Classification (GTDB taxonomy): domain Bacteria; phylum Actinomycetota; class Actinomycetes; order Propionibacteriales; family Propionibacteriaceae; genus Microlunatus. Next base: position 10,521 of record DASTIW010000040.1, read on the forward strand.
GGGCAGCCCGTCCCGACCGGCTCGGCCGGTCTCCTGGTAGTAGCCCTCGATCGACTTGGGCAGATCAAGGTGGGCAACGAACCGGACGTCCGGCTTGTCGATGCCCATCCCGAAGGCGATCGTGGCGACCATCACCAAGCCGTCCTCCCGCAGGAACCGGGCCTGGTTTCGCGCACGGGTCTGCGCGTCCATGCCGGCGTGGTACGGCAGTGCGGGGATGCCGTTAGCGCTCAGGAACTCGGCCGTGGTCTCCACCGATGATCGCGACAGGCAGTAGACGATCCCCGCGTCACCGGGATGCTCGGCCCGAATCAGGCTCAGCAACTGCTGCCGGGGCTGATCCTTGGCGACGATGCGGTAGGTGATGTTGGGCCGGTCAAACCCGGCGACGAAGTGTCGCGCCCCGGTCAGCTTGAGGCGAGTGGCGATCTCGGCGCGAGTGATCTCGGTGGCTGTTGCCGTGAGCGCGATCCGCGGCACCTGCGGCCACCGGTCAGGGATGTCTGACAGCGCCAGATAGTCGGGTCGGAAGTCGTGCCCCCACTGCGACACGCAATGCGCCTCGTCGATGGCGAACAAGGCGACTGTGCCGGCGTCCAGCAGCCGAGCCGTGGCCTCCACCCGCAGCCGTTCCGGAGCGAGGTAGAGCAGGTCGAGGTCGCCGGACAAGAAGGCGCGCTCCACCTGCTGCCGCTCGGTCGAACTCTGGGTGGAGTTGAGGAACCCGGCCCGTACGCCGAGTGCCCGAAGAGCTTCAACCTGGTCCTGCATCAGCGCGATCAACGGTGAGATGACCACGGCCACGCCGTCGCGGAGCAGGGCTGGGATCTGGTAGCACAGCGACTTGCCGCCACCGGTCGGCATCAGCACGAGGACGTCCCGACCGGCGAGAACCTCGGCAATGACGTCGGCTTGCACGCCGCGGAAGGCGGGGTAGCCGAAAACCCGGCGCAGCGTCTCCGCGGCGCCGCCGGTAGCCGCCTCGGTGGAGTTGGCGGCGACTGTCACCCGCCGAGTGTAGAGCGGAATCCGGCCATCGCTCAGCCACCGCACGCACGTTTGGGATATCGGCCGCAGAGCGAGTGCAGAACCCCCCAACCCTCGGGGGGCCATGTCGGTTTTCCCCATGCCCTGTGCGCGAATATCGGTTCCAAGGCTTGCTGTCAATCACAAGTCCGTTGCGGAAGCAGGGCCAAAAGAAGTCGGGAAGAGAAGTTATCCACCGCCGTGCCGAACCTAAAACGCCTGATCGCAGCGCATTTTTCGGAGCGTTACAGGATTTACCCACAGCGTTGTGCCCAGCCTCTGCACATGGCCTCCGCGCGTCACCCACACAGCATCCACGTTTGTCCACAGCCGCTGTGGATAGCGCTCTTCCGCCACCGGTGAGTCGGGCGTACCTTAACTCGGGTTCGGCTGCGGTCTGGGCGCGTTCTGCGGGAGTGTCGGTGCTGGACCGTAGCGTTCGGCTAGAAGCCCGGGCCGTTCGAACGACCCCGGCACGACCGATGGAGCGCAGAGGAGTGGGAGTGAGTCTTGCCGAGGTGATGTCACCGTACGGTGACCAAGCCGCCCGGTCGCATGATCGGACACCTCCGCAGGACATGGCCGCCGAGCAGTGCGTGCTCGGAGCGATGCTGATGAGCAAGGACGCGATCGCCGACGTCGTCGAGGTGCTGCGCGGGGTCGACTTCTACCGGCCGGCGCATGAGCAGGTGTACGACGCCATTTTGGATCTGTACGGTCGGGGCGAGCCCGCTGACGCGATCACCGTTGCCGACGAGCTCACCAAGCGAGGTGAGATCACTCGTGTCGGCGGCGCGCCGTACCTGCACACCCTGCTGGCCAGTGTCCCGGTCGCCGCCAACGCGGGGTACTACGCCGAGATCGTCCGCGAGAAGGGCATTCTCCGGCGGTTGGCCGACGCTTCGATCCGCATCGGCCAGATGTCCTACGCGGCTGAGGGTGATGTCGACCAGATCGTCGACCGCGCGCAGGCGGAGGTGTACGCGGTCACCGACCGGCGCGCCAGCGAGGACTACAAGCCGTTGTCGGAGCTGATGCAGCCGACGCTGGACGAGATGGAAGCCATCTCCTCCCGCGGCGGTCAGCTTGCCGGGGTCCCCACCGGCTTCGCGGAGTTCGATGACCTGACCAACGGTCTGCATCCCGGCCAGATGGTGATCGTGGCGGCCCGACCCGGCTGCGGCAAGTCGACTCTGGCGCTCGACCTTGCCAGGTCGGCGTCCATCAAGCACGGGTTGACCTCGGCCATCTTCTCCTTGGAGATGAGCCAGATCGAGATCACCATGCGGCTGCTGTCGGCGGAGGCATCGATCCCGCTGAGCCATATCCGAGGCGGCAAGATGAGTGACGACGACTGGCACCGGGTCGCCACCAAGATGGGTCAGGTGTCCGAGGCCCCGCTGTTCATCGATGACTCTCCGAACCTCACGATGATGGAGATCCGGTCGAAGGCCCGGCGGCTGAAGCAGCGTCACGATCTCAAGCTGGTGGTCATCGACTACATCCAGCTGATGACGTCTGGGAAGAAGGTGGAGTCCCGCCAGCTCGAGGTGTCGGAGTTCTCTCGCCAGCTGAAGCTGCTGGCCAAAGAGCTCGAGGTGCCCGTTGTCGCACTGTCCCAGCTCAACCGTGGGCCCGAGCAGCGGACCGACAAGAAGCCGCTGCTGTCCGACCTTCGCGAGTCCGGATCACTGGAGCAGGACGCCGACATGGTCGTGCTGCTCAACCGACCCGACCTCTACGACAAGGAGTCCGAGCGGGCGGGGGAGGCCGACTTCGACGTGGCCAAGCACCGCAACGGCCCGACCAAGGTGATCACGGTGGCGTTCCAAGGCCACTACTCCCGCTTCACCGACATGCAGCACTGACACAGAGCGCCCCGGTTGGCACGGTCTCGCCGCGGCGCTCAGCCACCACTGGGCCGAATGCATTCGTCGGGCGCCCGACGCGCGCTGACACTGAAAAGGCGTTCTGGCATATTCGCGCATTGCTACATCTCGCGGGAATTGGTATCCTGCTGTATTTGTCTGAACACAAGAAAAGCACCGATATCTCGGTGCTCATTTCCAGAATAACTCAGGGAGTGGCAGGCGTCAAGTAGTCGCCGTTCAAACCAGGAGCGCCCATGACCGAGAGCGTGCTGAGGCACGAGATCGCTGAAGAACAAGGCTATGTCACCATGCTGTACGACGTACTGGACAGCGCCCGCGAGCGCGCGAGGCTCGAACTCCAACGGGTCTACGGAGGTCCAACGACAGGCACCGACCAGGCGGCAACCGAACGAGACTCATTTGCGGGCACGTACGCGGGTCGATCAAACCAATTGATGAATGTGGAGCGCGGACTGTGTTTCGGTCGGATTGACACTGTCGATGGGGACCGGCTTTATGTCGGTCGCATTGGCCTCTTCGATGAGAAATACGATCCGTTGCTCATCGACTGGCGGGCCCCGGTGGCGCAACCGTTCTATCGGGCGACGACTGCAGACCCGATCGGGGTGTTCCGCCGGCGCCACATCCGCCTGAGCGGACGTAACGTCGTCGCGGTCGACGACGACATCCTCGATCTGGCCGCGCTGGACGATCACGATCATGCAAGTCTGGTCGGGGAGGCCGCGCTGTTCGCCTCGCTGTCGGCCGACCGCACCGGCCGGATGTCGGAGATCGTCGCCACGATCCAGGCGGAGCAGGACGCGATTATCCGCGCCGGACTGCCGGGGGTGCTGGTGGTCCAGGGTGGCCCCGGCACCGGCAAGACGGTGGTGGCGCTGCACCGCGCTGCGTACCTGCTTTACACCCACCGTGACCAGCTCGCCCGGCGCGGCGTGCTCGTGGTCGGCCCCAACGCGACCTTCCTCCGCTACATCGAGCAGGTGCTGCCGTCGCTCGGCGAGACCGAGGTGGTGCTGTCCACCATCGGCCAGCTGCTCCCCGGGGTGGTGGGTACGGCGGCGGAGTCCCCCGACGCGAGCCGGGTGAAGGGCCGGCTGGCGATGGCCGAGGTTATCGCCCGCGCCGTCCGCGGCCTGCGGCGCGAGCGGGGCAGACGGGACGTCACGCCGGAGCGCCTGCTCACCTTGCTCTGGTCGTCCCCCGACCGGCTCGCCAGCGTTGCGCCTGAGCTGTCCGCCGGCGAGCGCGCGGCATTGCAGCGAGCGCCCGGCGGTCCGTGGACCAGGGCTGACGTGGCGCTCCTCGACGAGGCGGCCGACCTGCTCGGCGACACGGAGGCGGTCGTTCGAGCGCGCCGCCGGGCGACGGCCGAGCGTGCCGCGGCGGACGCCGAACTGCTGGCGTACACCCACGAGGTGGTGCACACCGGACTCGCCGCGGGCGCGCTGACGATCGACCCTCTCGATGTCGAGCCGTTCATTGCACTGATGGCGGAGCGGGCCCAGCACCGGGATGCACCCGGAACGGTCGCCGAGCGCGCCGCCGCCGACCGAACCTGGCAGTTCGGTCACGTCATCGTCGACGAGGCACAGGAGCTGTCGCCGATGGAATGGCGGATGCTGATGCGCCGCTGCCGCCGCCGGTCGATGACCCTGGTCGGTGATCTCGCCCAGGCTGGCAGTGATGCCGGCGTGCGGTCCTGGGCGGAACTGCTCGACCGGTACGCGGCCGGCCGCTGGCGTGCCACCGAGCTGACGGTGAACTACCGGACGCCGGCCGAGATCATGGCGGTGGCCGCCGACGTGCTGACCGCCATCGACCCGGCGGCCACACCGCCGCTGTCGGCCCGGTCCACCGGCGTGGTCCCGTGGGGCCGCTCGGTCTCCGCGGACCAGTTCGGCCCGACCCTGCTCCACGCGGTCGCGGACGAGCAGGCGCGGATCGGCGAAGGACGCCTCGCCGTGATCGTGCCCGGGTCCCGGTACGTCGAGCTCACCGCCCTGCTGTCGGCCGTGCTGCCCGGGATCGCGTCTGGATCGGACCCGGCGCTGCTCGACGCCACCACCGCCATCCTCGATGTGGAGCAGTCGAAAGGGCTCGAGTTCGACTCCGTGCTGATCGCCGACCCCGGCGCGATCCTGGGTGAATCGCCACGTGGTGGGTCGGACCTCTATGTCGCCGTGACCAGGGCGACCAAACGATTGGGCGTGATCGCGGACGGCCCGTTGCCAGACATCCTGCACCGCCTGAGCTTCGGAGCATGGGAGGACCTGGCAAGCTGATGACCGGGGTGCCTCGCAGGCCGGAAGTTTCGTCGCGCTTGGGGAGCTGGATCGGAGCGAGTCGCTAGCTGCTCGCCAACCGATTCGCGTGCTCGTACTCCTCTTCCTGCACGGCGCTCGGTTGGCTGTTCACCAGCCGCCACTGAGGAGGCCCGGACCTGGCCGGGTCGGCGATCTCACCGCTGAGGGCGGCCTCGATCAGCCGCCTGACCTCGGGCTCGTTTCCGGGCTCGGTGGCGAACAGGGTGCGAAGCCGTACCTGGTGTCCGACCCGCTCGGCTTGGGTGTGATGCGGCGCCAAGGGGCAGGGTGGCTCGTGCTCCCACTGCCCACACAGCGCAACAGTGATGGCCGCGCCTGGGGCCTGGAGATCGCCGTCTGCGGCCATCGACAACACCGCGCTGTGGGCGAAGACTCCTCGCGTTGCGGCAGTCATCCGGTCGGCTCCAAGACAGGGATCGTGGCTTTCGGGCCCTCGCTAGACGGGGAGAGGCCATGCTCCCAGTTCTCGGTCTCGCCGGTCTCGAAGGCCGCGCAGAGGCTGTCCAGCAGATCACCCATCTTGGATGCAAGGTCCACGCTGGCAGCCTAACGACGCCGATCGTGCTCGGCCAGGTGTCTCGCGGTCACCCGTCCGGCGGTGTCTGGTGACTGCCAGCCTTTGCCGCACTAGCGTTGCAGCGTGTCACATCGACTCGGCGCGGCGGTGAATCGAAGCCAGGAGACGCGGTCGTGCACCCGAACCTGGGTGGGCTGCCGCTGATGGAGGATCTGCTGATCGTCCGCAACCCGGATCCCGACTCGCGACTGCCGTACCTCATGCGGCTGCCGTTGGGGCAGGGAATGGTGTTTCGCACCTCCGACACCTGGCCGAGGACGAAGGCTGTGTACTGCTATCCGGTCGGCGCTGAGGATTGGCCCACCGATCCTGAGGTCGTCGACCAGGTCGCTGTCCGATCCTGCGTTCGGCGTGGGGCGGCGATCGATCTGGTGGTCGACCGCGGGCGAGAGAACCGCTCGCAGATCGTGTTCACCACCGCCCGCGGCCGACAGGCGGTTTTCTGGCAGTCACCGCGTACGCGGAAGCAGGCGCGCCCGCAGGTCACTACGCCGACCGCTCGAGCGGCCGGCATTGCCGTACTCGAGATCATCGTCGACACTCGGGAGCAGTACCCGTACCGGTTCACTCGGCAGCAGACGCGCACGGAGAGACGCGCGCTGCCCTGCGGGGACTATGGCGTGGTCTCCGGCGGCCGGTTGGTGGCGGCGGTCGAACGCAAGTCGCTGTCCGATCTGGTCGCCAGCCTGACCAGCGGGAAGCTGCGGTTCGCGCTCGGCGAGCTGGCGGGCCTCCCGCGGGCCGCGGTGGTGATCGAGGAGCGGTACTCGCGGGTGTTCGAGCTGGAGCGGGTACGGCCGGCGCTGGTCGCCGACGGGCTGGCGGAGCTGCAGGTGCGCTGGCCGGCTGTGCCGATCGTGTTCTGCGAAACCCGCCAGCTGGCCGAGGAGTGGACCTACCGCTATCTGGCGGCCGCGCTGGCCTGGGCAGCCACCGAAGGACAGCTGGAGGATCGACTTGGCCGGGAGCTGGACGAGACGGCAGCAGCCCCGGCCGGGCCGCTGCCGGGCACCAAGGAGCTCCGCGGCTGGGCGCGGTCGGCAGGACTCGACGTACCAGACCGTGGCCGACTACGACCGGAGATCTTGGTGGCTTGGCGCAACGCGCATCACAACCCGCGCACCGGGAGCGACGAGCACTAATCTGAGGACGACCGCTCGTGTGCCCACGGCTGGAGGATCGTCATGGCTCTGCGCTGGTACAGCACCGTCATCGACTGCAACGATGTCGCTTCGCAGGCTCGCTGGTGGGCGGCCGCGCTGGGATGGCAGACGATCTATCAGGCTGAGGACGAGGTGGTGCTCGTTCCCGCATACGCCTCGGTCGAGCGAATCCGAGCGACGCCGTGGGAGCAGGTTCCGCCCGGGCTGGTGTTCGTACCAGTGCCTGAAGGCAAGAGCGTGAAGAACCGGCTGCACCTGGACCTGGCACCGCACACCAGCGATGACCGGGACGCCGAGATCGCCCGGCTGCTGCAGCTGGGCGCGACCCGGGTGGACGTGGGACAGTCACCGGAGGTGACTTGGGACGTGCTGGCGGACCCCGAAGGCAATGAGTTCTGTGTGCTGTCGTCCCGCGACCTGTGAGCAGCCGCTCGGCGTCTACCGGCGCCGCGCCGCCAGCACCGCGTCCTTGATCTCGGTCGGTCCGTCCGGCCCGGCAACGGTGCGCGGGCGGCTGTCGCAGACCAGCAGCTGCCACCGGTTCGGGTCCAAGGCGGCGGCGAGGTCGGCTGCCGAGAAGTACAGCTCCGGGTTGTGGGGCCGGTGCACGGCGGTCTGCAGGTCGCTGACGTCGTGGCCGACGATCAACAAGACCCCGCCCGGGGAGACGGCAGTCGCCAACCGGCCGTACAGCTGGCTGCGGTCCGCGGGCATCAGGTGCATGTAGTGAGCGGTGACCAGATCGAAGGCGGAGCTCGGCGGCTGCCAACCGATCAGGTTCGCATGCAGCCAGGTGAGCCGGTCCGACACCTGTGCGCCGATCTGGCGGGCATGAGCGTCTGCGCGCGACAGCGCCACCCGGGAGAAGTCGACTCCGGTCACCTGCCAACCGCGTGCTGCCAGCCAGATCGCGTCGGCCCCCTCCCCGCAGCCGACATCCAAGGCCCTGCCGGGGGCGATGCCAGCGGTCTCCGCGACGAGCTGCACGTTCGGTTCGCCGCTCCAGACCCTGTCGGTGGCGCCATAGCGCTCATCCCACAGTTCCTCATCCATTCGCGGACCTACGCCGTCGCCGCTGGCGGGCGGATGGAATCAGTCACGTCCACCACCAGCGCCCGGTGGTCCGACAGTTGCAGTCGGGGTGCGCTGCTGGCGGTCACCTCGCCGAGGTGACCGCGAACTAGGATGTGGTCGAGCTGTCGGTTGGCGTTGTCCAGCGGGAACGTGGGATGGCGGGCCAGCGACCGGTATCGGGTGATCCGTTCAGGCAGACCGTGTCCCATATTGAGGTCACCCATCAACACGACCGTGCCGGGCACGGCGGCAAGATCCCGCCGGATGTGCTGCAGCTGAAGGCGGCCCCAACCGGGCACGAAGGAGAGGTGCGTGTTGGCGACCACGAGCGTGCCCGCCGGTGTCTCCAGATGGCCGATCAGGGCCGTCCGCGGTTCCTCGTTCACCACGATGACCTTGCGCGGACCCGGCAGCCACATCGGGAACCTCACCGGTATCCGTGGCAGCCGGAGCACCTGCCACGACTTCGCCGGGTACCGAGACAGCAACGAGATCCCGTACGACGCAGCGCCCGGCACATCCTTGCCGGTCGCATCGATCCAGGTGGCACCCGGAGTGCCGGACAGTGCGGCCACGAACCGGTGGTTGACCGCCCCCATCGCCTCGGCGGCGACAGCGGTCAGATCGGCCAGGTGCGAACGTGGCTGGTCCCGATCAACCTCCTGCAGAGCCAGGATGTCAGCATCGAGGGACTTGACCGCGTCTCTCAGCCGATCCAGGTTCACCACACCGTCATGCGGGGTACGTCCATGGAGGATGTTGAATGTCGCCAGGCGCATAGGAAGAAGGTATCCATCATGACTGTCGACGAATCGTCGGAGGCGTCGTCGGACCTGCAGTCGCTACGCGACGCCCTGAAACGCTCGGCGTCGGCGCTGAAGCACGACGGGGTGCAGTTCGCGCTGGGCGGAAGCTATGCGCTGTGGGTCCACGGGGCCCCGGAGCCGGACCACGACGTCGACCTGGTGGTGACCGAGCACGACGTGCCGGCTGCGGTCGACAGCCTGACCGCGGCGGGGTTCCGGATCGAGCGCCCGCCGGAGGACTGGCTGTTCAAGGCGTACGCCGACGAGGCGCTGGTGGATGTGCTGCACCGCTTGCAGGGAGACCCTGTCGACCAGAACCTGATCGATACGGCCCAGGAGTACGAGGTCCTCGGCCTGCGCATTCCCGTGCTACCTCCGACCGAGATCATCACCACCAAGATGCTGTCGCTGTCGGAGCACTACTGCGACTTCGGCAGGCTGCTGGCGGTGGTCCGGGCGGTACGCGAGCAGTTGGACTGGACGAGAATCCGGGCTGCCACCGCGAAGCATCCGTTCGCGGAGGCGTTCCTGCTGCTCATCGACCGACTGGAAATCGCCGACCTAGGAATCAGGCGCCTCAGCTAGCTTTCGGCTCGTCGTCTCGGGCCTGGCGTTCGGCGAACAGCCGCTCCAGGTAAGCCTTGAGCTCCGCCGCCGCGTCCGGGTCGAAGCCATGTGAGGTTCGCTCGGCCGCGGCGGCCACGTCATCGACGGCATCCTGCGCCAGACGCGCCTTGTCCTCATAGAACACGTTCGTTGGTCCTTCATCTGCGTCTTCTGTCTGGCGGACCGACGTTGTCCGAGCCACTGGTTGCTGCGTCTGCTGTTGAGCCCTTCCCCCGGGTCCGGGCTGGCAGTTCGTCGATCTCGACAGGAAGTCATCGGTGCTCGCGGTCGGGCCTGGTCCAGCCCGTTCTCGCGCCTCCGCACCGAGTTGTAGCAAGAGAACCGTTAGTGCGATTCCTGAGACAACGTTGTCATTTTAGCGAACTCGGGCGTCCCGACCAACTCAGCGCGTTTCAGTGTGCGGCTGGGGTGCTGTCGGCGGACGACGGGTTCGGCGAGGACAGCGCATCCGGCGTGGCAGGGGTGTCATGCGAGGACGGGATGTCGTGCGAGGACGGGATGTCGTGCGAGGACGGAGTGCCCGCGGCTGCCCGACGCATGCTCAGCGCCACCGCGACAGCCGGCACACTGATCAGCGCCGCGGCCAAGAAGGCGGTCGAGATGCCCCCGTTCAGCGCGCCGAGCGCCGAGTCCCCGCGGGCGTCGAGCTGCAGGGAGCGGGCCGCCATGATCGCCACCAGCAGCGCGGTTCCGGCGGCCCCGGCCACCTGTTGCAGGGTGGTCATGATCGCGCTGCCGTGGGAGTACAGCTGCGGCGGCAACGGGTTGAGGCCGCTGGTGAACCCCGGAGTGAACAGCAGCGCCAGCGCCACCGACAAGGTGAGATGCATGGCCACCAGCTGCCACACCGGCGTACCGGCGTCGACGGTGCTGAAGCCCCACATCGTCGCTGTCATCAGCAGCGCACCCGCCGTGGTCAGTCCGCGCGGGCCGTACCGGTCGAACAACCGGCCCACGCTCGGCGCCAGCAGACCCATCAGCACGCCGCCGGGCAACAGCAGCAGACCGGTCTCCAGCGAACCGAGTCGCCGGATCTCCTGCAGGTAGATGGGCAGCAAGATGATGGTGCCGAAGAGCGCCATCATCGCGATGCACAGCAGAGCGACGCTCCGCCGAAACATCGGATACGCGAAGGCGCGCAGGTCCAGCAGCGGAGAGTTGCTCGACTGGAGCCGAATCTGCCGCCAGCCGAACAGCAGCAGACAGACCACGCCGAGCGCCAACGGTACCGCCGCCGCCGCCGCGCCACCCTCACCGATCCGGCTCAGCCCGTAGACCAGAGCGCCGAACGCCGGGACCGACAGCAGCACCGAGACCAGGTCCAGTCGCTGGTTACCCGGCTCGCTGCCGGCGCGCAGTCCGCGGGCGCCGTAGACCAACGCCCCGACCGCGAAGGGCAGGACGAGCACGAACATGAAGCGCCAGGGCAGATACTGCAGGATCACCCCGGAGATGGTCGGCCCGATCGCCGGCGCCACGGAGATCGCGATACTCACGTTGCCCATCACCTGACCGCGACGCTCGAGCGGCACCAAGGTCAAGATCGTGGTCATCAACAGCGGCAGCATGATGGCGGTGCCCGACGCCTGGATGATCCGGCCGAGCAGCAGCAGCCAGAAGCCGGGGGAGACGGCCGCCACCGCGGTGCCCAGGCAGAACAGCCCCATCGAGACGGAGAAGACGGTACGCCGTGAGAGCCGCTGCAGCAGGAACCCGGTGGTCGGGATGACCACCGCCATAGTCAGCAGGAAGGCCGTCGAGAGCCACTGCGCGGTGCTCGCGGTGATATCGAGGTCGGTGATCAGGTGCGGGATCGCGACGCCCATGATCGTCTCGTTGAGGATGACCACGAAGGTCGCGATCAGCAGAGTGACAATGATCTTGCGGTCACCGCGGGGAAGTGGCCGAGCCTGCTGGCGTTCGGAGGTGGTGGTCGTCACAAATGGTCCTAGCTGTTGAGCAGGTGCACCAGCTTCATGGTCGGCAACGCAGCAGACCGCCGACCGCTCGCCGCCGGAATCCGGTCGGGTGGAGAGAGCCCGGGTGCAGGATCACCAACCTATGAGATCTCAGCCGACACTGTCGACTCGATTTCCCCCGGGAAGGCGTGACCTTGCGCACTCCGGGCCGGTGCGTAAGACGCCCACAGGTCGTGTCGGTCGGGCCGAGGCCCGGAACCCGGTATGCTGTCTGAGACAAGCGCGCAGTTGAGCGCGTCCACAGGTCGTTGTGCTGTGCGCCAATGGTGGCGCTTCTCGACTCTCCTTCACACGTGAGCGGTCATGCAACTACGGCCAGCTCCCTTGTGTAAGGAAATCTGTGACCCAGGTTCACACCGCCCCCTTGACCTCGTCTGCCCTCGTGCCGGGCGTGGCTCAGGCACCCAGCTTCGCCGATCTCGGCGTACCCAAGGCCGTCACCGCAGCTTTGGCGGCGTCTGGCATCACCTCGCCCTTCCCCATTCAGAGCGCAACCCTTCCCGACTCGCTCGCCGGCCGCGATGTCCTCGGTCGCGGCCGGACCGGCAGCGGCAAGACCGTCGCGTTCGCCGTGCCGACGGTTTCGGTGCTGGCGGCCTCCGGCAAACCGCGTCGGGCCGGCAGCATCCGCGCCCTCATCCTGGTACCCACCCGCGAGCTCGCCGCTCAGGTTGAACAGACTGTCGAGCCGCTGGCCAACAGCCTCGGCCTGCGTACCATGACCGTATTCGGCGGGGTCGGCCAAGGCCCGCAGGTCGCAGCCCTCCGCCGGGGCATGGATATCTGCATCGCCACCCCCGGCCGGCTCGAGGACCTGATCCAGCAGCGTCAGCTCCGGCTTGACGCGGTCGAGGTGACAGTGCTGGACGAGGCCGACCACATGGCTGATCTTGGCTTCCTGCCCGCCGTCAAGCGGCTGCTGGACGCCACCCCGCGGGACACCCAGCGACTGTTGTTCTCCGCCACCCTCGACCGCGGAGTCGACGTGCTCGTTCGGCGCTATCTCCACGACCCGGTGACCCACTCGGTGGACAGCGCGGCGTCTGAGGTGCCGCAGATGACCCACCACGTCTTCACCGTCGCTCCTGACCACAAGTCCGAGGTCATCCACCAGCTGGTGGCGGGGAGGGGCCGCACCCTGGCGTTCACCCGGACCAAGCACGCCGCCAAGAAGCTCGCCCGGCAGCTCACCAACGCCGGTGTGCCGGCAGTGGACATGCACGGCAACCTGTCTCAGGGCGCGCGGCAGCGAAACCTCGCCGCCTTCGGCGACGGCAGCGTTTGGGTTCTGGTCGCCACCGATATCGCCGCCCGAGGCATTCACGTCGACGACGTCGCGTTGGTCGTGCACGTCGACCCGCCGGCCGAGCACAAGGCCTATCTGCACCGTTCCGGACGCACCGCCCGCGCCGGCGCCGAAGGCATCGTGGTCACCATCGGCACGCCCAGCCAGTCCGGCGATGTGCGCACACTGATGCGCCAGGCGTCGATCAAGCCCAGCCAGCACACCGTCGCCCCCGGTGACCCGGTGATCGAGTCGGTCAGTGGCCCGCGTGCCGAGTTCGTCGCCCCGGCCGCCGTGTCGGCGCCGTCTGTAAGGATGACAGGCTCCGGTCAAGCTGTCAGGATGGCAGGCTCCGGTCAAGCTGTCAGGTCGGCAGATCCGGCTCAACGGCGTCCGCAGCCGGGTGGTCGTCGACGCGGCGCACGGTCCGGTCCCGCGGCCCCCTCGGCCGGGCGCCGAACCGGATCCGGGCAGCAGTCCCGTTCCGGCTCGCCCCAGCAGTCGCGCGCCGGCTCAGCACGCAGCGCCGCGGAGTTCTCCGCGGGCCGGCGTAGCCGCTGAACTGCGGCGGGCGCTCCGGCCGACCGCCGCGGCGCCCGCGCCTGCCCGGCGTCATAAGATGGTCGGCATGCCTCTCGACGGAATCTATGAGCCGAGTCCGGAGAAGTGGGTTCGCGATCAGGTCGAGCTGTACGAGCGCACCGACGGACGCGAAGGCAACACCCTCCGCGACACCGGGCTGCCGATCGTCGTCTTCACCACGCGCGGCAAGAAGTCCGGCAAGTTGCGCAAGATCCCGCTGATGCGGGTGGAGCAAGACGGCGCCTATGCCATGGTGGCATCCCAAGGCGGTGCCCCCGAACACCCCGCCTGGTACCACAACGTGCAGGCTGACCCCTGACGCGATCACCGTCCAAGACGGCGCGACCGTCATCGACGGCCGGGCTCGGGAGCTCGCGGGGGAGGAGCGGGAGATCTGGTGGCGGCGCGCCGTCGAGGCCTACCCCCCGTACGCGGAGTATCAGCGGCGCACCGACCGGCAGATTCCGGTGTTCCTGGTCGAACCGCGGAGCTGAAACCGGGCAGTCGCCCGCGAGCGTCCCGCTCACGGGCCGCGTTGAACCGGTGCCGCCAAAACTCCCATACTCTTGACCGCAGGACATTCACTGGTTGACGTTGAGCCCGCCGACGGTCGAGGAGATGCTTCGTGTTGCGCACCATGTTCAAGTCGAAGATCCACCGTGCCACGGTGACCCAGGCGGATCTGCACTACGTCGGCTCGCTCACGGTCGACGAGGACCTGATGGACGCCGCCGACCTGCTGCCCGGCGAGCAGGTCTCGATCGTCGACATCACCAACGGCGCCAGGCTGGAGACCTACGTCATCCCTGGTCCTCGGGGCTCCAGGACGATCGGCATCAACGGCGCGGCGGCGCACCTGGTGGGGGTTGGGGATCTGGTCATCGTCATCTCCTATGCGGCCATGAGCGATGCCGAGGCTCGGGCCTTCAGGCCGACGGTTGTGCACGTGGACGCGGTCAACGCCATCATCTCCATCGGATCCGATGCCGGCGCAGGAGTGCCCGGCCTGGTGCTGGATCCCGAAGACGTCGTCGTACATGCCTGAGGCTCCTCCACGGCGGCTGCGGATCGGTGACCTGCAGGCCGCCAAGACCTCCGGCGAGCGTTGGGCCATGCTGACCAGCTACGACCAGTACACGGCGTCGATCTTCGATCAGGCCGGGATTTCCGTGCTGCTGGTGGGTGACTCCGCCGCCAACAACGTCTACGGGTACGAGACCACCCTGCCGGTCACCGTGGATGAGATGATCCCGCTGGTGCGGGCGGTAGTCCGCGGCTCACGTCGCCCCCTGGTGGTGGCCGACCTGCCGTTCGGCTCCTACGAGGACGGCCCGTCCCAAGCGCTCGCCACGGCGGTCCGGCTGATGAAGGAGGGCGGCTGCCAGGGGGTGAAGCTTGAGGGTGGCGTCCGCGCCGCCGCCCAGATCCGCAAGGTCACCGAGTCGGGCATCCCGGTGATGGGCCACGTCGGCTTCACCCCGCAGAGCGAGCACGCTCTCGGCGGGTACAAGGTGCAGGGGCGGGGAGCGGGCGCCGAGCAGCTGGTTGCCGATGCTCACGCCGTCGCCGAGGCGGGTGCATTCGCTATCGTCTTCGAGATGGTGCCCGGCGAGCTCGCGACCCGGCTGACCGCCGAGCTGCCGATCCCAACCATCGGCATCGGCGCCGGGGTGGGCTGCGACGCGCAGGTGCTCGTCTGGCAGGACATGGCCGGGCTTCGGACCGGGCCGGCGCCGCGTTTCGTGAAGCGGTACGCCGACCTGGCGACGACCCTGACCGAGGCCGCGCGCGCCTATCTCGACGACGTCCGCAGCGGGACGTTCCCCGCGCAGGAGCACACCTTCGGCGCGACCAGGACCGGTGCATGAGGATTCCGAGCGGGAAACCTCAGGTCGCCCGTACGATCGCGGAGCTGCAACGGCTGCGCTCCAGCTTCGCCGGGCAGACCGTCGCCTTCGTCCCAACGATGGGTGCGCTGCATGAGGGGCACCGCTCCCTGATCCGCCTCGCCAGGCGGCACGCCGATCGTGTCGTGGTCAGCATCTTCGTGAACCCGCTGCAGTTCGGGCCCGGAGAGGACTACGCCAGATACCCGCGGGTTCTGGAGCACGACCTCGCCGCGTGCGTCGAGGAGGGCGTCGACCTGGTGTTCGTGCCGGGGGTCAGGGACCTCTACCCCCCCGGCCGGCAGATCCTCATCGGCGCCGGGCAGATGGGTGCGGTGCTGGAGGGCGCCGCCCGGCCGGGACATTTCGACGGCGTGCTCACCGTCGTCCTCAAGCTGTTCAACGTCGTTCGTCCCGATCGGGCGATCTTCGGAGAAAAGGACGCCCAGCAACTGGCCTGCATCCGCCGGATGGTCATCGACCTCAATGTCACCGTCGACATCCTCGGCGGGCCGACCGTCCGTGAGCCGGACGGGCTGGCGCTGTCGAGTCGGAACCGATTCCTCAGCAAGCCGGAGCGTTCCTCGGCGCTGGCGCTGTCAGCGTCGCTACGGTCCGGCGCCGAACAGACCTGCGCCCCGGAGGTCGTGTCCGCCGCCCGGGGCCGCCTGACCGAAGCTGAGCGCGACGACCCGGCCTTTCGGCTCGACTACGTGGCTTTGGTGCACCCGACCTCCTTCGTCGAGGTACCCGCAGACCACACCGGGGAGGCCATTCTGGCGGTCGCAGCGCAGGTCGGGACTACCCGGCTGATTGACAACGTCACTGTGGACCTCGTCGGCCAGGGCGGGATGCCCCGCAGCGACGACTGACCCTGTCCTGGCTGCGGGCCGCTGCGGGATCCCGACGAGTTGCATTTTCGGTGGGCCATGACCGAGGGTGGATAACGCTTGGGCAACTGACGCGGCGTCGACGTCGATGGGACTGTTGCCAGATCGTACTGTTGTGAAAGATGTGACCTATGTTGTGTCCGACGGGGCGGTCGGCAGCAGCCGTCGAACCCCGGCATCTTCAAGCCGGAGTTCTGCCCTTGTCCGGATGGTGCCAGGACAAGACGTCGAAAGGACAAGGCCATGAGGACTCAGCACCTCAAGACCCCGATCCGGATGTCCGGTCTCGTCACTGGTGCACTGCTGCTGGCGGTGACCGCTTGCGGAACGCCGGTAGCCGGCTCGGTGGCGCCCGCGCCGGTGGCAAGCCAGTCTGCCTCCTCCGGCTCGTCGGCAAGCCAGCCGGGGCCCTCGGCGTCGACGTCTCCTTCGACGGTCCGCGCGGGGTCCAGCGGCACCCCGACGGCCACGTCGCCGTTGCCACCTGCACGCACCTCGCGTACGCCTCGCGCTGTGCCGCCAAAAAAGGCCGAGCCCGCAGTCCTGCTGCAGAAGGGCGACACCGGTGACCGGGTCCGTGAACTGCAGCACCGGCTTTTCCAGCTCGACTGGTTCCCTGGTCCGATCACCGGTAGCTATCGGGCGGCGACCGTGGAGGCTGTCTCGGGCTTCCAGCAGAGGCGAGACATCGAGGTCTCGGGCGCGGTGGACCAGAAGACCTGGAACGCGTTGGTGAAGAGGACCCAGCAGCCGACCCGCGACCAGCTATACAACATCCTGCGTCCTGGCCCGGCGATTCTCAGCAGGGGCTCGCAAGGTGACCAGGTCCGCGAGCTGCAGTCACGTCTGAAGCAGATCGGCTGGCACACCGGCAAGATCACCGACTTCTACGGCGCTGCCACCGTGAGCAACGTCCGTGGGTTCCAAGCCAGGCGCGCCATCCCGGTCACCGGCGAAGTCGACCAGCGGACCTGGGACCGGCTGACCGCCATGACCCGGGAACCGACCCGGAACGAGAAGCACAACGTGCTGCCAAGGCCGTCGGTCGCCGGCCTGGACTCTCGATGCATGACGGGGCGCGCCATGTGCGTCAGCAAATCGACCAACCAGCTTGTGTGGGTGATCGACGGCCAGCCGCAGCTCCGCGTCGACGTCCGCTTCGGCTCACAGGAGCTGCCGACCCGGGAGGGAGCCTTCTCGGTCGGCTGGAAGTCCCGCGACCACGTGTCGACGCTGTACCACACGCCGATGCCGTTCGCGATGTTCTTCTCCGGTGGTCAGGCCGTGCACTACTCACCAGACTTCGCGGCCCGGGGCTACGCCGGCGCCTCGCACGGCTGCGTCAACGTACGTGACCGGCAGGCGATCGAGCACCTGTTCGACACGGTACGGGTCGGGGACAAGGTGATCGTCCACCGCTGACGGCCGACCCACCTGGGCGCGGAATTAGGGTTGCGAGTCAGGAGCCGTGCGGCCCGCCAGGTGGCCGATGACGGTCACTCCCAGCGTAAGGGCGGCCGCGATCGCCACCCCGAGACCTATGTGCCACGTCAGCGCCAGCGCCCCCACGGCGGCGCCTGCGCCGATCAGCACGAGCGCGGCCAGCCGCCGGAACCACGGCTGGCCGAGCCCGGCGCCGAGGCGAGAGTCGGCGGCCAGTCCGGTGATCACCGAGGTGACGACTACGGTCGTGATGTCCTTCACCGCCAGGTGCCGGGCGGTCGCGGCCTGAAGTCCCATCGCAAACGCCAGCAGTGCCGTGACGGCTATCGCCGCCGGCTTCGCCGGCGCAGGACCGGTGACCAGCAGCACCACGGCCAGTCCGGCCATCAGCAGTCCGACCCCGCCGAACAGCAGAGTGGACTGCGCTGCCCAGCCGGCGCTTACAGCCCGAAGGGCGCGGCCACCCACGGCAGCACCGCACATGAAAGCGGCCAGCGCGGTGGCCGGACCCAGGACGGGCAGGTCGGTCGTACCCGATACGGCCATCCCGAGTATCACGACGTTGCCCGTCATGTTGCCGGTGAAGACCTTGTCGAGTCCGAGGTACCCCACCGCGTCGATGACTCCGGTGGAGAAGGTCAGCGCCAGCATCAGACCCAGATGTACGCGGGCGGTCTGCAGACGAAGTCGAGCCAGCACGGTTCTCCTTGCACGTGACGGGGTCGGCTACTGCGGGCAACAGGTTGCCAGCTTCCTGCCGGTGAACGCCCTATTGCGGTCGGGTAACGTCCGGTATCGGACGTGCTAACAATGGCAGCAGCCGCGAGATTTTCCGTCCCAGCCGCCGCTTCCGGACTAGCCTGGGCTCGACACCAGGGGAAGTGGGACAGCGCCGCATGAAGACCTCGCAGCCGCGGACCCGGGCGGCGCACCTCCGATGAGCCGCGCATGGGCGGCTGCGACCGTCGAAGGGATCGTTCCCGACAGCCTGTGGGAGGCGTTCTGGCAGTACGAGAACGCGCTGATGGCCAACGACCTGGCGATGTTGTCGTACCTGTTCGCCCCCGGCGAGCACACCGTACGCGCCGACAGCACCGGAGTTCGGATCGGCCATAACGCGATCATGGGATTTCGGGTCGGCCGCGGGCCGGCGGCCCAACGGGTGATCACGGACTGCCATGTGCGCATGATCGATGACCGCAACGCAGTCATCGTGGCCACCCATGCGCCCGACCGTGGCGGCTGGGGCGTCGTCACCCAGTGGTGGACGTTCCGCAGTGAAAGCAACCAACCATCCCACTGGGTGATCGCCACCACCCACGTGTCGTCACCGCCGCCCGCCGTGGACGCGTCCGTCTGGCGGGTGGTCGGTACTCCCCTCGTACCCGGCGCCCGGGCCGGACATGCCTTCGAACCCTTGGGCGGGGAAACTGTCGCCGTCAAGGATGTCTTCGACGTTGCCGGGTTCTCGGTGGGAGCTGGTGTGCCCGCGTACCTCGCGGAGTCACTGCCGGCGTTCCGGCATGCGGCCGCGGTCGCAACGCTGCTGGCCGCCGGGGCTGATGTGCGCGGTATCGCGCAGTCCGATGAGTTCGCGTACAGCATCACCGGCTGCAATCCACACTCCGGAACGCCGCCGAATGTGGCTGTGCCCGAGGCGCTCCCGGGCGGGTCCTCGAGCGGTCCCGCCGCGGCGGTGGCGCTCGGCCATGCCTCCATCGGCCTAGGCACCGACACCGCGGGCTCGATCCGGGTACCGGCTTCGTATCAGGGACTGTGGGGGCTGCGGACTAGCCACGGTGCCGTGGACAGCGCCGGAATGGTGCCGCTGGCCCCGCGGTTCGACAGCGTTGGATGGCTCACCCGTAAACCCGAACTGCTGCGAACCGTGGCCGAGGCGTCTCTCGACCAAGCCCGGCAGGTTTCGGCCGCGGCTGCGGTACTGGTTGCTCCGGCGGCGGTAGCCGTGGCGTCGCCGGAGATCCGGACTGCTTTCGAGGAGGCCGTCACCCGGCTGGTCGCGGAGGGTTGCATTGCGCCGCCGGAGGAGGTGGAACTGCCCGATCTCCAGCAGACGTCTGCCCTGTTCCGCACCGTACAGGCTGCTCAGGCCTGGCAGGTGCACGGCCGGTGGGTCAGTGCGCACCCTCGGTCACTCTCAGCCCCGGTCGCTGCTCGATTCCGCTATGCCAAGTCGGTGACGCCGACCCAACATGCCCGTGCCGTGGCCAGCATCGACCGACTGCGGCAAAGCCTCGACGCGCTGTTGGCCGGTAGGGTGCTGCTGCTTCCCACGACGCCGACTCCTGCGCCTCAGCTGGACGCCTCTGAGGAGGATTTGGAGACGGTCCGCCGCCGCACCGTATCGCTCACCTGCATAGCCGCCATCGGTGGCTATCCGGCGCTCTCGGTGCCTGCGCTGTCGGTTGGTCGGGCTCCTGTAGGGCTCTCGGTGATGGGTCCGCGCTGCACCGATCTGAGCCTGATCGACCGCGGGCAGACCTACGCTGACGCGTTGCGGATCGCCGGGGCGCCGCCGTCATCTCAGGCAACGGCATCGAAACGCGCCTGAAATACGTGTTGACCTAACATTCACTGCGACGACCTGTTTCCGCCGCAAGGAGCGACTCATTTCCGCCAGCCGGCTTGACCTGCCACCGCCCAGGCTGATGCCTGGCGCGCGGGCCTGCTACCGGCGTCGGGTGGCGGGATAGCGCCGATGGACACGACGACCACGGGGGGATCGTTCTTGAACATCGGTCAGCGGATCGACTCTCGGTACCGCGAGCTGTCCCGGCAGGAACAGCGCGCGGCGAACTTCATCCTGGACCACCTTGAGGATCTCGCCGTCTACTCGGCGACCGAGGTGGCCCAGCACAGCGGGGTGTCCAAGGCGACAGTGTCCCGGCTGTTTCGGCACCTGGGCTTCACCAGCTCACAAGAGGTCCGGCAGCACGCCCGCATGCTCAGGCAGCAGGCCAACACCGCCTCCGTGACCGCGGCACCGCCGGAGGAGTCGCTGTTGCAGCACCACCTGCGCAAGGAGCAGGCGAACTCGGCGCGGATGGTGGCTTCGCTGCGGGACGGGAAGCTCGACCAGGTGACCCGGCTGATCGGTACCGCTCGGGAGGCGCTGGTGGTGGGCGAGCGCAGTTCGTATCCACTCGCCTTGCATCTCCAGCGCCAGCTTGCAGAGAGCCGGGGCCGGGTGCGGCTGGCTCCGCAGTCCGGTCAGGCGCTCGGCGAGGAACTGGTTGGTCTGGGAGCCCGCGACGTTGCGGTGCTGATCGGGTTCCGCAACCGGCCCGCATCATTCGGTCGGCAGATCGACACCATCGCCGGCCGCGGCGTGCCCTGCGTCCTGATCGCCGATCGGTCGGCCCGACGCTACGCCGATCGCGTGACCCATTGGCTGGAATGCCCGGTGGAGAGTGTCAGCTCGCTCGACAGCTATGCGGCGGCGATGAGCCTGCTGAACCTGGTTGCGGCGGGGGTGCTCGCCGGCAGCCCGGCCAGCGGGCGCACCCGGATGGCGTCGATCACCGCGATCCGAACCGATCTGAACGAGCTGGAAACAACGGTCTAAGCGCAATCCGCTGATATTTCCGCCCAACCGCAGGCTGGGCCCTGAAAACGGCGCATTGCGGTCCGGTCGGGAGGGAGTATCAGCGCTTCCCGTGAATCACCCTGCGTAGCTGGCGGCAGAACTGAGGCACCGGGCGCGAATTGGGAACGACGGTCTAAGCAAACGATCCGCTGATATTCCCGCCCGACCGAAGCCTCGGGGCCTGAAAATGGCCCATTGCGCTTCGGTCGGGAGGGAATATCAGCGCTATCCGGGGTGGGACCACGGCCCTGCGCCCGGTCTCGCGCGGGCGCGCCGAAGGCTGGGGCGGGTGTGGAGTGGCGCCCCGGACCCGAGGTGGCGCTACTTGGCGATGATCTTCCCGGGGTTGAAGTTGCCGCCCGGGTCGACGGAGGCCAGCAACCCGCTGACCATGTGCACGCCCGGTGCGGAGATGTCCTGCTCCAACCATGGTGCATGCTCAACGCCGACCGCGTGATGGTGGGACAGGGTGCCGTCGTTGTCCACGAAGGACTGCTGGATGGCCGACTTCACCACCTCGTACTGGGCCAGCGGATCGACGCCGTCGTGGCGGAAGGCGAAGGTGAAATAGAGGCAGGCGCCGGAGTGGTAGGAGTGCGAGAGGTGGCACATCACCCAACCGCTGATCCCGAGCTCGTCGTAGGCCCGGTTCACCGCGGCGACGGTGTTGGTGTAGAGCGTCTGCAGCTTCGACCAGGGTGCCGCCGTCTCCGACACGTCCGCGGCCGCGCCCCGATCAAGCAAGTAGTCGCGAATGTAGGGGGTGTCGAACTTCTTCTGGTCATACAGCTGGCCGGGACCCTTGCCGACGACGATGCCCCCGTGCTTGGTGACGATCGACTTCACAATGCCCCTGTTGCGCGTGACGTGAGCCTTGCCGCCCTCGAACCCGATGAAGGACAGGCAGATCGAGCTGAGATCCCACCCTTTGCGCTCCAGCACCTTCATCAACCCCTTGCTGACCAGGCTGGACACGCCGCTGCTCTTCCTGCGCGTCGCGAAGGAGAACTCGGTCTCGCGGGCGTCGGAGACGCGGGTGATCGACGGGGTGGCATCGCTGGTCGAGATCTCCTGCATCGCGGCCAGGCCGGAATCCCAGCTGGGGAAGAAGTAGCCGAGTACGACCCGCTCCTCGGGGATCCGGTGGACCTGAACGGCCACCTCGGTGATCACGCCGAGGCGGCCCTCACTGCCGAGAATCATCTCGCGGATACTGGGCCCGGTGGAGGTGCTGGGCAGCGGCCGCAGCACCAGCAGCTTCCCGGCCTGGACGACCCGTACGCCGCGGGTGATGTCGGCGATATCGCCGTACTTGTCCGACTGCATGCCCGACGAGCGAGTCGCCACCCAACCACCCAGCGTGCTGTGCGTGAAACTGTCGGGGAAGTGCCCGAGCGTCCAGCCCTTCCTGACCAGCTGCTCCTCGATGTCCGGCCCTAGCGCACCGGCCTGGATCCGGGCCAGCCCCGACTCCTCGTCGACTGCAAGTACCTTGTTCATCCGACCCAGGTCGATGGACACCACCGGTCGGGTCTCCTCCGCGGGCGGCTCGAGCGACCCGGAGATGTTGCTGCCACCGCCGAACGGGATCAGCACCGCGTCGGCCGCCACCACGGCGTCCACCACGGCCTGCACCTCAGCCTCGTTCGCGGGATAGACGATGACATCCGGTACGCGGGGGATGTCGCCGGCCCTCAGCCGGAGCAGGTCGCGGATGCTCTTGCCGTACGTGTGCACGATCCGGTCCATCGCGTCGGTGGTGGCGTACTGCTCTCCGACGGCGCCGCGTAGCTCCTCCAGCAGCTGATCGCCGATCATCGGCTCCGGAATCTGCAGCTCGTCGAACGACATCGGCGGGCTGGCCGGCTCATTCAGGTCGACGCCCACGGCGCGCTTCACGAACGGCACCAGATTCGGTTTGTCCTCGTGATGGAAGCTGATGCCGTCGACGCCCCAGCCCCACCACTTCATGTGCTTGACGATCGTCATCGTTCCTCTTTCGTCTTCCGTGGTTTCGTTCGTGTGTGGCGTTGGGGCGACGGCGCGCTCAGCGGTGTTCCTCGCGGTAGGCCATGGTGTAGTCCACGAGCCCGCCCACCTCTTTGGCGATCCGGTCGGAGAACTCCAGAGCGCGCTCGCCGTCCTCGGGGCTGATGGGGTCACCGAAGGTGACGAAGATCGGCGGTCGTCCGCGGTGCGGCAGGGCGCGCCCACGCGGCATCGCGTCGTTGGCGCCGACAATGGCGACCGGAACACACGGTACGTCGCGGCTGATGCACAGCGCCGCGGCGCCCGGCTTGAACTGACCCATCTCACCGGTCCGCGACCGGGTGCCTTCGGGAAAGAGCAGCAGCGGGACGCCGTTGTCGAGCAGGTCAGTGGCCATGCCGCGCTTCCCGCGGAGGCCGGTACGGTCCACCGGGAACGCATTGAAGAACAGTGACGTGAGGCCCTTACGCCACCAGACGTCGAAGAAGTAGTCCGCCGCTGCACCGGCGGCGACGTACCGCGACAGGCGGCGTGGCAGCGCGCCGAGGATCAGTGGTGCGTCCAGGTGGCTGGAGTGGTTCGACACCACCACGAACGGGCCGGAGATAGCGCTCAGCCGCTCCCGACCCAGGACGGTGATGTCGGTGATGGACCAGACGAACGGCTTCAGCAGCATCCGTTGGGCGACGAATCGGGCACCCGCGTGGACCGGGGATGTGAAACGACTCTGGTTCGACACGTTCACACCTTATGCCCAGCCCTGCCGCGCGGGGGACAACCGCGGCCGCCCGGACCACTCCATTCCTTCCACCCGCGCGGCCCCCCGAAGCCCCGGCAAGGAGCCGTCACTTGTGGTGTCGGCTTGACGACATCCGGGCTGAGACGCCGCGGACCAGCCGCCGCGGCACATGCCTGAGCAAGAAGACCAGGCCTTGATAGCGGGCGGACGGGATGGAGATCACCTTGCCTTTCTCGGCGTCCACCAGTGCCTGCTGCACGACCTTGTCGGCGTCGAGCCACATCGGGCCGGGGATGGCGGAGGTCCGAATTCCTGCCCGCTGGTGAAACTCGGTACGGACCCAGCCCGGGCAAAGCGCGGTCACCGAGACGCCGGTGCCGGCCAGTTCGATCGAAAGCGCCTCCGTGTAGGCGGTGACCCACGCCTTGGTGGCGGAATAGCTGCCCATGGTGACGTAACCGGCGGTGCTGGAGACATTGATGATGGCCCCCTTGCCGCGCTCAGACATGGCCCGGCCGGCCGCCGCACACAGCACCAGAACAGCCCGGCACATCACCTTCAGCCCCAGCTCGTGTCGCGACGTGTCCACCGCGAGCAGCTTGGTGTGGATCCCGAAACCGGCGTTGTTGACCAGCAGGTCGACTGGGGCGTCAGTGCTGCGCAGCCGGGCTGCGACCCGCTCGGTGTCGTCTCGGTCGGCGAGGTCCGCGGCCATGGTTTCCACGGCGACACCGAACCGCTGCGTGAGATCGGCAGCCATAGCACTCAGCCGCTCAGCATCGCGCGCCACCAAGATCAGGTCGTCCCCTCGCGCTGCCAGGGCCCGAGCAAATGCGGCGCCGATACCCGACGTGCCGCCGGTGACCAAAGCTGTAGCCATGGCGCCCACCATATGGGCGACGCCCCAAAGGACCGGCAGTCACCTCATTTTTGTTCCAGGGCAGGTAGCTGCGGCCGGGCGGCAACTACTCTCGAACTCGGCAGGACCTACGGAGTGGCGCAAAGGAGTGGGCGGTGATCTCGACCACCAAGCTGAGTCGGACCTTCCAGACCAAGAAGGCGACGGTCGAGGCTGTCAAGGGCGTCGACATCGAGGTGGCAGCCGGGGAGCTGGTGGCCTTCCTCGGACCGAATGGCGCCGGCAAGTCCACCACACTGCGGATGCTGACCACGCTGCTGCCACCCACGTCCGGCACCGCAACGGTGGCAGGGCGTGACGTGGTCGCTGACCCGGCCGGAGTGCGGGCCCGGATCGGCTACATCGGGCAAGGGAATGCCGCAGGACACAGCTACCGGGTCCGCGACGAGCTGGTGATGCAGGGCCGGTTCTATGGAATGAACTCCAGCGATGCGCGGTCGCGGGCGGACGCGTTGCTCAAGAGCCTGGATCTGGAGGTGATGGCCAAGCGGGTGGTGAACACGCTGTCGGGTGGCCAGAAGCGCCGCCTGGACATCGCCATGGGTCTCGTGCACAGCCCCCGGCTGCTCTTCCTTGATGAGCCGTCAACCGGCATGGACCCCCAGAACCGGGCCAACCTGTGGGAGCACATCCGGCGGATGCGGGAGGAGCACCAGACCACGATCGTGGTCACGACGCACTATTTGGAGGAGGCTGACACGCAGGCCGAACGAGTGCTGGTGATCGACCATGGCGAGATCATCGCCGACGACACGGCGGCCAAGCTGAAGGCCGACCTTGCAGGTGACCGGATCACGGTCAACGTGGCGGCTGACGATCTGCAGCTGGCGGCTCAGGTGGTTGGCGAGCTCGGTCAGGATGTGACGGTGACGATGGACACCGTGCAGGTAGCCGTCGGCGCCCGTGTCGATCGAGGGCCGCAGATGCTGCCGGTGGCGATCGAACGGCTCCGTGCGGCGGGCGTCGAGACGCTTGCCGCACGGGCCCAGCAGCCTACGTTGGACGATGTGTTCTTGAGCCTGACCGGCCGGAGCCTGCGCGAGGAGGATCCCGCCCGATGAGCAACGTGCTGTCCGACAGCAAACTGGTCTTCCAGCGCGAAATGATGCTGGTGCTCCGCGACCCGTTCTCGGTGATCTTCTCCCTGGTGCAGCCGCTGGTGTTTCTGGGTCTGTTCGGACCGCTGCTGGGCGGCGCGGTCGCGAGCCAGGAGCTCGGCGGGCAGTCGGCGCTGCAGTGGTTCCTGCCCGGCGTGCTGGTGATGATCTGCCTCTTCGGCACATCGGCGGTCGGCGCGAACCTGCTCTATGAGTTCATGACCGGCTCGTACGAGCGGATGGTCGCCACCCCGCTGAGCCGGTCATCGCTGCTGATCGGGCGAGCCTTGAAGGAACTGGCGCCGCTGGTGGTCCAGGCGATGCTGATCACCTCCGTGGCCGTGATCTTCGGTTTCCGGCTCCATCCCGTGCACGCCGTGGTCGGACTGGCCATCCTCGGGGTGTTCGGGATCGGCGTCGGCGGACTGTCGTACTCGCTGGGAATCGCGACCCGGAAGCGGGAGTGGATGTTCTGGGCGGTGCAGCAGTCCCTGATCTTCCCGCTGCTGATCCTGTCCGGGATGATGCTGCCGTTGGAGGCAGGCCCGGGGTGGATGCAGGTGGCTGCCCGATTCAACCCGTTGAGCTACATCGTCGATGCCGAACGGGCGCTGTTCTCGGAGGGGGCGTTCACCGGCGCGGTGCTTGTCGGTTCGCTGGCGGCCGTGATCACTGCAGTGGTCGGCTTGACGGTCGGCGTACGGCAGATCCGTCGGAGCACCACCTGACCTCCGAGGAGGCGGCGAGCAGCCGCCGGCCGCTTGCTGGAGGAGGTGCAGGCCTTCCGGTCAGGCGACCAACTCCATCGTCTGCCGGGCAATAGCGAGCTCCTCGTTGGTGGGTACAACCAGCACCGACGTCTTCGACGAGTCCGACGAGATCACCCGGATGTCGCCCGATCGCTGCTCGTTGGCGGCGCTGTCGAGCTCCATGCCAAGCCCGGAAAGCCCGTCCAGCACGGCCGCACGGAGCGCCGGGTTGTGTTCACCGACGCCAGCGGTGAATACGAGCACGTCAAGCCCTCCCAGCAGAGCCAGATAGGCCCCGAGATAGTGCTTGATGCGGTGCACATAGACGTCAAACGCGAGCTGCGCCGAGTCCTGTCCGCCCTGGCGAAGCGCCTCGAGTTCGCGGAAGTCGTTGACGCCTGCCAGCCCCTTGAGGCCTGACTGCTTGTTCAGCAGGGTGTCGACCTGGCCGAAGGTCAGGCCAAGCTCGGCGTGCAGGAACGTGTGCAGGCCGGGGTCGACATCGCCGGACCGGGTGCCCATCACGAGTCCTTGCAGCGGCGTGAGACCCATGGATGCTTCGACGGCGACGCCGCCTCGGACGGCGGACGCCGAGCAGCCGTTGCCGAGATGCATCACGATCTGGTTGAGGTCGGCGTAGTCGCGTCCCAGGAAGTCCGCCGCCTGCTGTGAGACGTAGGCGTGTGAGGTGCCGTGGAAGCCGTACCGGCGGATCCGGTACTTCTCCGCCAGCTCACCGGGGATGGCGTACGTGTACGCCTCTCGCGGCAGTGTCGCGAAGAAGGCGGTGTCGAAGACCGCCACGTGCGGGACCTCGGAGAACCGGTCACGAGCAGCCTTGATCCCGGCGACCGCTGCCGGGTTGTGCAGCGGAGCCAGCGCGCTCAGGTCATCGATCTGCTGGATGACCTCGTCGTCGATCAGCACCGGGTCAGAGAACGTCGGGCCGCCGTGGACCACCCGGTGTCCGACAGCAGCGATACCCGCGGTCTCCAGGTCCGGGCCGTGTTCGTCGAACTGCTGCCGGAGCACGTTCAGCGCGTCACCATGGTCGGGAATCGGCTGCTCGGAGTCGGCGCGTCTTCCGTTGGAGCGATGCGACACCGACCCGGTCGGCTCACCGATCCGTTCGACGGTCCCCGACGCCAGCACCTCCCCGGTTCCCGGCGTCACCAGCTGGTACTTCAGCGAGGACGACCCGGAGTTGATCACCAGTACGGGCCCTGACGTCGTCGCGGCGGTCATGCCTTCACCGCCTGCGCCTGGACCGCCGTGATCGCAACAGTGTTGACGATGTCATCCACCAGTGCCCCTCGTGACAGGTCGTTGACCGGCTTGCGCAGGCCCTGCAGGACCGGGCCGATTGCCACCGCATGCGCGCTCCGCTGAACCGCCTTGTAGGTGTTGTTCCCGGTGTTCAGGTCAGGGAAGATGAACACGGTGGCCCGACCGGCTACCAAGGATCCGGGAAGCTTGGTACGGGCGACGTCGGGGTCCACAGCCGCGTCGTACTGGATCGGCCCTTCCAGCATCAGATCGGGCTGCCGTTCGGCGACCAGCGCAGTCGCCGTACGAACCTTCTCCACGTCGGCCCCGGAGCCGGAGCTCCCGGTCGAGTACGACAGCATCGCCACCCGCGGCTCGATGTTGAACTGGCGCGCCGTGTCGGCGGAGGAGATGGCGATGTCGGCCAGCTGCTCCGTGGTCGGCTCCGGGATCACCGCGCAGTCACCGTAGACCAGCACGCGGTCCGCAAGACACATCAAGAAGACGCTCGAGATGGTGTTCACGCCCGCCCGTGTCTTGATGAACTCCAACGCCGGCCGGATCGTGTGCGCGGTGGTGTTCACCGCGCCAGACACCATCCCGTCGGCGAGGCCGAGGTGCACCATCATCGTGCCGAAGTACGAGATGTCGCGCACGATCTCCCGGGCCTTGGCCACGGTCATCCCTTTGTGCTCGCGCAGCCGGGCGTACTCCTCGGCGAACTGCTCCACCAGCTTGTCGTCGTTCGGTGACACCACCGTGGCTGCGTCGAGGTCCAGACCCAGTGCCGACCCGCGTGCGCGGACCTTGGTTTCCTCCCCCAGCAGCGTCAGGTCGGCGACCCCCCGGCGGAGCAGCACTGCCGCCGCCTCCAAGATGCGGTCGTCCTGACTCTCGGGAAGCACGATGTGCTTGCGGTCGGCCCGTGCACGCTCCATCAACTGGTACTCGAACATCAACGGCGTGCGCACCTCTGATGCCGAGACGTCGATCGCCGCCAGCAGGGCGTCTTGGTCCACCTCCTCGGCGAACACTCGGCGCGCGGTCTCCACCTTGTTGGGTGACCGCTTGGTCATCGGGCCTCGGACCCGCGAAAGCCGCTCCGCCGTGCTGAAGGTGCCCAGTGTGGTCGCGACCACGGGCAGGTCCTGCTCGACACCCTCCGACAGCCGCCGGATTGAGTCCGGTATCGGGTAGCCGCCGGTCAGCACGATCCCTGCCAGTGACGGGAAGGTGCCCGACTGGTGCGCCAACACCAGGCCGGGGATCAGATCGGTGCGGTCGCTGGGGGCGATCACTGTCGCATCGGGGGTGAGCCGGCTGAGCACATTGGGCAGGCTCATCGCGGCGACGATCAGGCCGAGCGACTCGCGGTCCAACCAGCTGTCGGTGCCTTGCACCAGCTCCGCGTCAACCGCCTCCGCGAGGGAGCGTACGGACGGTGCCGACAGCACGGGGTGCTCAGGGACCGCGGCAACGACCACATCGGGCAGGTGGGTGAGCTCCTGACGCACCCGGTCGAGGGCGTCGACGTCCACCCGGTTCGCAATCACCGCCACCGTACGGGCGTGGTGGGATCGGAACTCCGCGAGCGCACCTTCGGCGGCGAGCCTGACCTGCTCTGGGCTGCGCTCGCGACCATGGACCACCAACACGACCGGGGAGCCCAGGTTGGCGGCAATCCGGGCGTTGAACGCGAGCTCGGTGCCGGTGGTGATATCGGTGTAGTCCGACCCAAGGACGACGATCACCTCGAAGCGTTCGCTCAGCTCGCCGAACCGCTGCACGATGACATGCATCGCCTCGTCGGTGTTCTCCCGGGCCGCCTCGTAGGTCACCCCCAGCGCGTCCTCATAGGTCTGGTGGATTCCCGGCTGGCTGACCATCAGGTCCACGATCAGGTCCGTGGCACCGGACGTGCTGATCAGCGGCCGGAAGATGCCGACCGACCCGACTTCCCGGGTCAGCGCATCCAGCAGGCCGAGGGCCACCGCAGACTTGCCGGTCTGGCCCTCCACCGAGGCGACGTAAACGCTACGAGTCACCTGAGTGAGGGTAGCGGGCTGCGATCGAGCGCAACACCAGCAGCGAGTGGGCGTGGAATGACCGGCCCACGGCATCCGCGCCGGATCAGATCCGATCTCGCAGCCAGGCGATGTCTTCCCCCTGACCGTCAGAACCCCCCGGTGTCTCCACCACCACCGGCACGTTGGCGGTTCGCACCACCTCCACCAGGGCATCCTCGTCCAGGTGCCCCTGCCCGAAGTTGGCGTGCCGGTCAGCACCTGAGTCGAAGACGTCGCGGGAGTCGTTGGCGTGAATGAGGTCGATCCGGCCGGTGATTGCCCGGACGCGATCCACCAGGCCCACCGGATCCTCGCCGCCGGCATGGGCGTGGCACGTGTCCAGGCAGAAGCCGACCTGATCGGCGCCGGCAGCACCGGAAATCGCGTCCCAGAGCCGGTCGATCCGCTCCAACCGACGCGCCATCGCGTTTTCCCCTCCGGCGGTGTTCTCGATCAGCAATGGCACCGGCAGCTCCAGTCGATCGACGCACTTGTGCCAGTTCTCGAACCCGATGGCCGCGTCGTCGTTCTTCAACACATGCCCGCCATGCACGATCACGGCCGCGGCGCCGATCTCAGCTGCTGCGTTGAGGGTCTGCTGGAGGAGCTTGCGGCTAGGGATGCGGATGCGGTTGTTGCTGGTGGCCACGTTCAGCACGTACGGCGCGTGCACGTACAGCCTGACGCCAGCTTCCTCGGCCGCGATCTTCAACGCAGCCGCTCCACCGGCATACTGCACGACGGGACCCTTCCACCCTTGCGGGTCACCCAGGAAGAACTGTGCCAGCGATGCCCTACGCGCCGCAGCCTCTGCGATGGGATCCAGCTGGTCGCCGTGGCCGCCGATAGCAAGCTGCCGGAGTTGTTCTGGGATCACCCTGCCGACACTAACCCCGACCACAGACACGATCAGAGGAGTATCACCAGGGTCTGGCCGAAGCTTCGCTGGTCAGGACCCTTCCCAACGCGTAGCTGGCCTCTCAGCCAGGTGCGCGGGGTGATCTTGATCAGGCGTTGCGAGTAGGCCTGGCTGCTAGGGTCGATAATAGGTGTATCTCAGCGTGGGTATGCCAGGAACCCCGGGACCTGCGCATGATTCAGCCCGACACCCGCACGGGATCTGGCGAT
Source organism: Propionibacteriaceae bacterium (assembly GCA_035717205.1). Taxonomy (GTDB): domain Bacteria; phylum Actinomycetota; class Actinomycetes; order Propionibacteriales; family Propionibacteriaceae; genus Microlunatus. The sequence goes on from DASTIW010000040.1 coordinate 41,635, forward strand.
GCAGGAGGACAGTGGCTCAGTCGGAGCGTGTTCAGCAGATCCTTGCTCAACTGGCCGCAGCCGCCGGCACGGGTGCACCCGGCACGATGGGTTCACGGCTGGTCGCCGCATGCCAGGATTCCCTCGGTGTCAGCGGAGTGGGGCTGATCTCCATGACTGACCGAGGCCCCGGGACGCTGCTAGCCGCCACGGATGGGCATGCGCAGGTGATCGAGGAGCTTCAGTTCAGCCTGGGCGAGGGTCCCTGCATCGACGCATCCCGGTTGGGTAGGCCGCTGTTACAGCCGCAGCTCGCCCAAACCGGACCACCTCGGTGGCCCGCCTTCACGGCAGCCGCTATCGCGGCGGGCGTAGCAGCCATCTTCGCGTTCCCCTTGCACGTCGGCGGGATCAAGCTCGGGGTTCTCGACGTCAGTCACCAGACGGCCGGCATGCTGGGCCCCGCTGACCTGACCGACGCATTGGGGTTCGCAGACGCAGCCACTCTCGCGATCCTCCAGCTGCAGGCGATCGCGGGCGATGCCCCAATGCATCCAGAGATGGTCGCCGCAATGGAGGACCGGGCCGTGGTACATCAGGCGACCGGCATGATCTCAGTGCAGATGAACTCGTCACTCGCCGACGCGCTAGTGCTGCTGCGCGCCCGAGCGTACGCAGCGGAGCGACCGATTCGCCAACTTGCAACCGACGTGGTGAACCATGTCGTGCGGTTGGACGACCGATGAGTCAGGCGTTCGCCGCACATCGATTGCCGGACAGGGTGATGAGGGATACTTAGATCATCATGGGAAGGAAGACTCGACATGTCACGGGAAACCCGCCTCAGTCATCTGTTCATTCAGCTGGCAGACACCCTGGTTGACGACTTCGACGTCGTGGACTTTCTGCACGGCCTTGCCGAGGGCTGTGTCGAGGTACTTGAGGTGGACGCTGCGGGGCTGATGCTAGCCGATCAGCGGGGCGGGCTTCGACTGGTAGCGTCCGCGCCCGAAGAGCCGATGAACACCTTGGAGCTTTTCGAGCTCCAGTCGGACCAGGGGCCCTGCCTGGACAGCTTCCGTTCCGGTAGCCAGGTCGTCAACGTGAGCATCCCTGACGCCCGGGACCGGTGGCCTCGGTTCACCGCCGCGGCGCTCGACTTGGGGATGATGACGACCCATGCGTTGCCGCTCCGGCTCCGAGGCGAGGTCATCGGCGCCATGAACCTGGCATCCACTGAAGTCCGACCGCTGTCCCGCCAGGATCTGATCGTTGGTCAAGCGCTCGCTGATGTGGCGACCATCGGCCTACTACAGGAACGTGCCATCCAGGAGGGGTCTCTGCTCGCCGAGCAGCTGCAAAGTGCGTTGACCAGCCGCGTGCTGGTCGAGCAGGCGAAGGGAGTCCTCGCCGAGCGGCTCGGCGTGGATGTGAACGAGGGCTTTGCACGCCTGCGCCGTTATTCACGTCGCAGCGGACATCCGCTGCGTCAGGTGGCGCAAGCCATCGTCGACGGCCGGCTCGACACAGCTCTGCTGACCGTCTGATCGGTTGGCGTTACCCTCCGGCCCCCGTCGCCGATCATGCTCGCGAGCCGGATCGGCCAGGAGGTAGAGTGGACCTGTCGTTGCCCTAGACCCGGCAGCCAACCCCGGGCAGGCGATTCTGCCGCCGGGATCGAGGGAAAGGCCGACGATGATACGAGATGCATCAGCCGAGCATGCAGCCAGCGTGCTACCCCGCGGTCCCGCGAAAGCTGGATCGGCAGCCCATCTTTCAGCCTTCAATGAGTTGACCCTCAAGGTCCAGCGGGCCGGCCTGATGGAGCGGAGGTACGGGTTCTACTGGACCGCCCTGTCGTTGGCCGCCTTGGCGCTCGCCGGCATCGTCACCGGAGCTCTGCTCCTCGGCGATAGCTGGCTTCAGCTGATCCTGGCCGCAGCGCTCGGGGTCGTGCTCTCCCAGCTCGGTTTTCTCGGCCACGAGGCCGCTCACCGGCAGATCTTCAAGTCATCTCGCTGGAACGACTGGACCGGGCGGGTGCTCTCGACGCTGCTGGTCGGGCTCAGCTACGGCTGGTGGATGAACAAGCACAGCCGACACCACGCCAATCCCAACAGGCAGGGCAAGGATCCAGACATTCAAGGCGGGGCCGTTGCGTTCACGGTTGACGCGGCCGACGCTCGCACCGGCTGGAGTCGCAAGCTCGTCAGCCGCCAGGGCTACTTCTTCCTGCCTTTCCTGCTGCTCGAGGGTCTCAGCCTGCACGCTTCCTCAATCCGATACCTGCTGACCGTCCGCGGCGCGAAGCAGCGCCCGGTGGAGATGGTGTTCCTGGCGCTTCGGCTGGCGGGTTACGTCGCGCTGATGTTCTGGCTGCTACCTCCCGGGATGGCGGCGGCGTTCATCGGCGTCCAGCTCGCCGTCTTCGGTGTTCTGCTCGGGGGTGCGTTCGCGCCGAACCACATCGGGATGCCGATCGTGCCGGCCGAGGTCAAGCTCGACTTCATCCGACGTCAGGTGCTGATGTCGCGCAACATCTCCGGCGGCCCGCTCGTCCGGTTCTTCATGGGAGGCCTCGAGAACCAGGTGGAGCACCATCTGTTCCCGATGATGGCTCGGCCGAATCTAAGGCGCGCCCAGCGGATCGTCCGCGAGCATTGCCGACAGCACGGCATCGCCTACACAGAGACTTCCTTGGTCGGCTCATACGGCGTCATCCTGCGCTACCTCAACCAGGTCGGGCTGAAGAACCGGTCCACGTTCACCTGCCCGCTGGTCCAGCAGTATCGCTGGTAACTCGCCGGGGCGGTGAGCCCAGGCGGATTCGCCTCCGCCCGCACAGAACGGGTAGGGTGACTCGCTGGCGGTGGCACCTCGGTGACACGCAGCCTTAGACCTGGGCCCGTAGAGCGGTCCAGATCTTGCATTCGCCCTCCTGCCATGGGGACGTCCCATGGCCGCCGAGACCAGAGGAGGTGGAGTTCGCGCATGCGTAAATACGAAGTCATGGTCATCATGGACCCCGACACCGACGAGCGAACGGTCCAGCCGACGCTCGAGCAGTACCTGACCGTGATCACCAACGGTGGCGGCACCGTCGACAATCTGGACGTCTGGGGACGTCGCCGGCTGGCGTATGAGATCCAGAAGAAGTCTGAGGGCATCTACGCGGTCATCGACCTGACCGCCGAGCCGGCCGACGTCAAGGAGCTTGACCGCCAGTTCAGCATCAACGAGTCGATCATGCGGACAAAGGTCATTCGTCCGGACGCTCGCTGATCCACAGATTCGCGCTTACGGCTGTCCACTGTCAGTGCTGCCTGGCACGCTGGGCCCACTGACACCGCTCGCTACGAGCGGGACGCCACCGAACACTCACGCCCATCACGGAGACCTACATGGCAGGCGAAACAACCATCACCCTGGTCGGCAACCTCACCGCTGATCCAGAGCTGCGCTTCACCCCTTCCGGTGCTGCTGTGGCTAACTTCACCGTCGCCTCGACGCCCCGGACGTTCGACCGCCAGTCGAACGAGTGGAAGGACGGCGACGCGATGTTCCTCAACTGCGCCGTCTGGCGACAGGCCGCTGAGAATGTCGCCGAGTCCCTGCAGAAGGGGATGCGCGTCATCGTGCAGGGCCGTTTGAAGTCCCGCAGCTACGAGACCCGCGAGGGTGAGCGACGTACCGTCTTCGAAGTTGACGTCGATGAGGTCGGCCCAGCCCTCAAGTACGCCACGGCGAAGGTCACCCGGTCCTCCGGTGGCGGCCAGGGTGGTGGCGGCGGTCGTCCCGCAGGCGGAGGCGGCGGCGGCAGTTTCGGCGACGACCCATGGGCGACCGGCGGCTCGACCGGTGGCTCGGGCGGCTCTCGCTCCTCCGGCTCTGATCCGTGGGCAACCCCGCAGAGTGAAGAGCCACCGTTCTGATCCGGTCCTGGATCCGCAACGTCAGCACGCTAAACATCGATAGGCACATTCCGGCCACGGGAAACAGGTCCCGGGCCGGGCTCGAAAGGAGAGCACCACAATGGCCAGCACCCCACCTGTTCAGCGCAAGGTCAAGAAGAAGTCCAACCCTCTCAAGGCCGGCCAGAACATCGACTACAAGGACACCGCCACGCTGCGGAAGTTCATCTCCGAGCGCGGAAAGATTCGTGCTCGCCGGGTGACCGGGCTCTCCGTCCAGGAGCAGCGCAAGGTCGCCATCGCCATCAAGAATGCCCGCGAGGTTGCGCTGTTGCCGTACGCCTCGACGGCCCGCTGAGTCGAGGAGGCACAGACATGAAGCTCATTTTGACTGCCGCCGTCGACAACCTCGGCGTCGCTGGTGACGTGGTGGAGGTGCGTGACGGCTACGGCCGCAACTACCTCGTGCCGCGTGGCTTTGCGATCCGCTGGACTCGCGGCGGCGAGAAGCAGATCGAGGGAATCAAGCGCAGCCGGGACGCTCGGGAAATCCGTGGGGTGGACCATGCTCAGCAGGTTCGTTCGCAGATCGAGGCGCTGTCGGTACAGCTGCCAGTTCGGGCAGGAGGCACCGGAAAGCTGTTCGGCGCAGTCACCGCCGCCGATATCGCCGGAGCTATCAAGAAGGCTGGCGGCCCCTCTGTCGACAAGCGAAGCATCGAGATCGGCAAGCCGATCAAGACGATCGGAAGCCACACCATCGGCGTCAAGCTGCACGATGCGGTCACCGCGCACGTGCCGCTCACGCTCGTCGCGCAGGCCTAACATCGCAAGGCGCTCGTGCACCGGTCCGCTCTGACGGACCGGTGCAGGCGTGCGTTGGAGGTCCTGGCGGAACCTCAGCGAACCGCGACGACGAAGATGCGGCTCTCCTGCTCGGGGTCCTCGACCGCGGTGCCGAGGCTGTCCAGCCGCGCAAAGTGCATCCGGCTCCAGCCGGTTCCCAGCAGCAGCTCCCGCACCGTGGCCAGCTCGAACACCGTGTTGTAGACGTGCTCCTCGAAGCGGGCGTAGTGGTCCGATCCCGGCTGACGGACGAAGCCACTGATCATCATCTCCGCGCGGGCGCCGCCATCGTAGATCCCACGCTGCAGAATGAACTCGTTGTCAGTCTCCGTCACCGTGATCCCGTTCCAGCGGCGGATTCCGCGGCGGGTATTGAGGTCGAACACGAACAGACTTCCGGGACGAGTGGCGGCGGCCACGGAGGAGAAACAGCCTTCGAGGGCCTCGCTGTCGCGCAGATGGTTGAGAGCGTCGAAGGTGGACACGACCAGGTCGTAGGTGTTGTCGAGGGTGAAGCGGGCAGCATCGGCCTGGAGGAACGATGCGATCCCCGCGGACACGTACGCTGCTGCGTTGGACCGGGCTAGCGTGAGCATCGGCAAGGACAGGTCGACGCCGGTCACTCGGAAGCCGTTCGCCAAGAAGTCCAGGGCGAGCTGACCCGTGCCACAAGCCAGATCCAGCACGCGGGGATTGTGCGCGACGCCGGTCTGCTCCAGGTAGAAGCGGCGAATGGCCGGAGCCACTTCCTGAGCGAAGCCGGTATAGAGTTTGTCGTACAGCCGGGCGAACAGCTCCCCGTAGGCCTGCGCCATCCCCCCTCCTCAGAGCCGATCCATCGCCCCCTGGCCGGGGACCAGCATCTTATGCGTAGACGTACGGACGCGGCTACGTCTGCCGAGAGGGCACTAGCGGGTGTGCGGAGACAACGTTGTCAGCCGCGATGTCTCGCCCCAGGTTCGTGAGCGTGCAGGGGCCGACCATCAGAGGAGGAGGAAGTCGATGCGGCGAGCGACCATGCGAGACGTGGCGGCGCGTGCAGGGGTGAGCCTGAAGACGGTGTCACGTGTGGTGAATCTTGAACCAGGAGTGTCTCCCCGATTGGCAGAGAACGTCCAAGAGGCCGCCCGTGAGCTGGACTACCGCCACAATCTCGCAGCTCGGCATTTGCGCCAGTCACTCCAGCGAACCAACAGTCTGGCGGTGTTGGTACAGGACCTGAGCAACTTCTACTCTGCGGAACTCATCCGTGCGATCGACGACGTCGCCCGTGCACGAGAGATCGTGGTGATCTCGGCAAGTCTCGACGAGGAGGAGGATCGGGAACGAGACGTGGTGGCCAACCTGATCAACCGGCGCGTCGATGGCTTGATCATGATGCCGGCATCCCGCGACCAGTCGTACCTGTCCGCGCAGATCGAGGCCGGCTTCGCCGTGGTGATCATCGACCGCCCGCCCGGCAACCTGGCAGCAGACACTGTGACCGTCGACAACCACTCCGGCGCCGCAGAGGCCACCGCGCACCTGATCGCTCACGGGCACCGGCGCATCGCCGTAATCACCGACGACCAGCGGATTCTCACGGCTCACGCTCGGCTCAGCGGCTACCGCGCCGCCCTCCAGCGGGCTGGGATCGGTCCGGACGCATCGCTGGTCCGCACCGCGCGTACGCGCGCCGACGCAACGAGCCTTGTCCATGGGCTGCTCCAGCTAGAGGACCCCCCGACAGCGATCTTCGCGGCGCGCAACGCCATCACCGAAGGCGCAGTGGCCGCCCTGCAACAGGTCGGCGCGTCGTCCACGGTCGCTCTCGTGGGCTTCGACGACATCCCGTCCGGCGATCTGCTGTCACCGGCTGTCACCGTCATCCGTCAGGACGTCGCGGAGGTCGGTCGCCGCGCCACGCAGCTTCTGCTCCATCGCCTGGACGACAGGTCGCTACCGCCGCACGACATCGTCATCCCCACCGAGCTGGTCGCCCGGGGGTCAGGGGAGATCCGCCCGCGGAGCACCGACTAGAGTCTCGGCCATGGAGTATCGACAGCTCGGCCGGTCCGGCTTGCGAGTTTCAACCATCACCTTGGGCACGATGGGATTCGGCGGCACCGGATGGGCCACCCCCGTTGGCCAGATCGATGTCGAGGGCGCGCGCCGGCAGATCGGGCTGGCACGCGACGCCGGAGTCAACCTGATCGACACCGCCGACGTCTACTCCAGCGGGATGTCGGAGGAGATCATCGGCAAGGCCCTCGGGTCCTCCCGCGATGAGGTGCTACTCGCGACCAAGGTACGGATGCCGATGGGAGACGGCCCGAACGACGCCGGACTGTCGCGCCATCACATCGTCCGAGCCGCGGAGGCGAGTCTGCGGCGGCTGAACACCGACTATCTGGACCTGTACCAGGTGCACGAGTGGGATGGGCAGACGCCGCTCGAGGAGACTCTCAGCGCCTTCGACATGCTCGTCACGTCCGGGAAGGTGCGCTACGTCGGAGCGTCGAACTACGCGGCCTGGCATCTGATGAAGGCGCTGTGGACCTCGGAGCGGCACGGCTTCCAGCGGTTCGTCAGCCAGCAGATCTACTACTCACTTCAGGCGCGCGACGCCGAGACCGAGCTGGTTCCGGTCGCCATCGACCAAGGGCTCGGGATCTTGGTGTGGAGCCCCATCGCCGGTGGGCTGCTGTCGGGCAAGTACCGCCGCGGGGTGGCGGCGCCGGCTGGCAGCCGCCACCTCAGTGAGTGGAGTGAGCCGCCCGTCCACGACGAGGACAAGTTGTACGACACCATCGAGACCCTGGTCGAGATCGGCTCCGGCCGAGGCGTCTCGGCGGCACAAGTGGCGCTTGCGTACACGATCGGGAAGGCCGCTGTCACATCGGTCATTGTCGGTGCGCGGACCGAGGAGCAGCTGACTGACAACCTTGCCGCAGCGGAGCTCACGCTCTCCGAGGAGGAAGAGGCCCGCTTGGATGCGGTGAGTGCCCAGCCGCTGCGGTACCCGTACTGGCATCAGGCGAACACGTCGGCTGACCGGCTGAGCCTTGCTGACCTGAGCCTGCTCGGCCCGCACATCGGACGCTAGGCGGGCGCGCGCGGGATGACCTCGTCGGTACGCCGGGGCGGCGAGCTCGTCGCGACTGAGGCACCGTCGAGAACGACGTAGGCTCAGCACATGGCAGCTCAGGTCGACCAGGACAGAACAACTCAGACCCGCCGGCTGGTGGCCGGTGCGATCGGCGTTCTGCTCGTTCTCAGTCTGTTGCTGCCCCATGTGGGCATAGTGGGTACGGGATTCGGCCGTTCGCTGCTGCCCGCGGCCGTCTATTTCCTCAACGTCCAGGCGGCGGCCTTCGGGCCGCTCGCCTCCGGCGGACTGGCGTTCGCCTTGAATGTCACCTATCTCGGGATGGCGCTGCACCAGCTGGGGCTGTTGCTGGCGTTCCTGACGTTCTGGCTGGTGGCTGTCGACGACCTGAACCGGTGGCTGTGGTGGATGATGCTCGCCGGTGGGTGGTTGATGACCGCCGGCGGACTGCTCAGTGCCGCCGGTTGGGCGCTGCTGGCATCCGCCGGCGTCCCGGGTCTGCTCGGTTACGCCTGGTTGGCGGCGCTGGTCGCCGGGGTCACGCTGGTCGTGGAGGCACGCCGCAGCCGAGGGCGAATCGACGACACCTGGTTCAGCACGAAACCGGAGCTGATGTAGGTCGGCTGAAGCGACCTGTCGACCGGCCGACCCCGGACCACCTCAGTCGAAGTGCAGTGAGTCGGTTCGCTCGCGCTTCAGCTCGAAGAAGTACGGGAAGCTGGCCAACGTGACGGCGGCGTCCCACAGCTTTCCGGCCTCTTCGCCACGCGGTATCCGAGTGATCACCGGGCCGAAGAACGCCACGCCGTTCACGTGGATGGTTGGCGTGCCCACGTCCGCCCCGACCTTGTCCATGCCCTTCCGGTGGCTGTCGCGAAGCGCGGCGTCGTAGTCGGTGGAGTGCGCGGCCTCCGCCAGCTCGGCCGGCAAGCCCAACTCGGCCAACGACTCGGCGATCACCACCGAGAAGTCGGAGTAGCGGAGATTGTGGATTCGCCGGCCCATCGCCGAGTAGAGGTCGGACAGGATCTCCTCACCTGAGTGCTGCGCCGCCGCAATGGCCACCCGGACGGGTCCCCAGGCCCTATCCATCGCCGCCTGGTATTCCGACGACAGGTCCTTGCCCTCGTTGAGCACGGAGAGGCTCATCACATGGAAGTGCGTGTCGACGTCGCGAACCTTCTCGACCTCGAGGATCCAGCGGGAGGTGATCCAGCAGAACGGGCACGCCGGGTCGAACCAGAAGTCGGCACGGTCGCGAGTGCCCTGGTGCTCGGCAGCAGAAAGGTGCTGGATGGGGGACAGGGTTACGGTCATTCGGGAGGCTCCTGGGGGTTGGCCGGTGGCGCCGAGATCATGGTCACGACATTTCGGCGAACGGGTCTCGTCCGCCTCATAGGAGTGGCAACAGCAACGACGTGCCCGGTGTTCCGGTCGGGTCCAGGGTCTGAGACCGGCCTAGAACGGCGTGGGTCCCACGTGGCGGTCAGCGGTCGACGCCGACACGTACCCCAGGTCGCTGCCACCGGGCGGCATTAGGGTGGCCATCCGATCGCTCAGTGCGGGCTTGGCGTCATCGTGTACTTGGTTGACAGATACTCGGCGATGCCTTCGAACCCGCCTTCGCGGCCCAGGCCGGACTGCTTGACGCCGCCGAACGGTGCCGAGGCGTTAGAGACCAGTCCGGTGTTGAGGCCCATCATGCCGGTCTGCAGCCGTTCGATCATGCGCTGGCCGCGAGCCAGGTCGCGCGTATAGACATAGCTGACCAGCCCGAACGGGGTGTTGTTGGCCAGCCGGACCGCCTCGTCCTCGTCGGTGAAGGCGGTGATCGAGACGACGGGTCCGAAGATCTCCTCCGCGTTGATGTCGGCGTCGGGTGGCACGTCGAGCAGCACCGTCGGCTGGTAGAAGAAGCCGCCGCGGTCGAGGGTCTCACCGCCCGTCACCAAGGTGGCGCCCCGGCTGCGGGCGTCACGTACCAGATCTTGCACCTTGCGGATCGCCTTGGCCTCGATCAGCGGTCCAATCTTGGTGTCCGGGTCGGTGCCGTCTCCAACCTTCAGCCGGTCGACCTTGTCGGCCATCCGGCGTCCGAACTCGGCGGCGACTGACCTGTGGACGAGAAAACGGTTGGCCGCCGTGCACGCCTCCCCCATGTTGCGGAACTTGGCCAGCATGGCTCCCTCCACGGCCGCGTCCAGGTCCGCGTCCGCGAAGATCAGGAAAGGGGCGTTGCCTCCTAGCTCCATCGACGTCCGCAAGACATGATCTGCGGCATGCCTCAGCAGGCTCACGCCGACAGCGGTGGAGCCGGTGAAGCTGAGCTTGCGCAGGCGGGGGTCGCTCAAGATGGCTGCCGAGGTCTCCTTCGACGTGCTCGTCGTGATCACGTTGATCACACCGTCCGGCACGCCGGCGTCGATCAGCAGTTGCGCCAGATGCAGGGTGGTCAGCGGTGTCAGCTCGGCGGGTTTGATGACCACCGTGCAGCCTGCGGCCAGCGCCGGGCCGATTTTTCGGGTGGCCATCGCGAGTGGGAAGTTCCATGGCGTGATCAACAGACATGGTCCGACGGGGTGCTGACTGACGATGCTCCGGCCGGTGCCCTCCGGGTTGATGCCGTACCTGCCGGTGATGCGTACGGCCTCCTCGGAGAACCAGCGCAGGAACTCGGCACCGTAGGTCAGCTCACCGTCTGACTCGCTCAGCGGCTTGCCCATCTCCAGGGTCATCAGCAGGGCGAACTCGTCGCGGCGCTCCTGCAGCAGATCGAACGCAGCACGGAGGATCTCGCCGCGCTGCCGGGGGGCGGTCGCCGCCCAGTCCTCCGCCGCCGCCACTGCGCCGTCCAGCGCTCGGGTTGCGTCGGCGGCGTTCGCATCCGCCACTGCCTTCAGCGTCTGCCCAGTTGCCGGGTTGCCGACCTTCAGCGTGCGGCCTTCGAAGGCGTCGACCCATTCCCCGGCGATCAGTAGCCCCGACGGCACGCGGTCCAGCAGGTCGGATGGTTCAAGGGGCATCGAAGACTCCTTCGGGCAGGACACCTGCAACGAGCAGCGGCAACGACTTGACGTTACTCCCGGACGTGCAAACCTCCCAGACCGCGGAACAGGCTCAGGAGGAGTTATCCACAGGACGTATCCACAATGTGGAGAATTACAGGAATGTGATTCTTGCGGTGGCTACCCGGTCCGCTACTTCCACAGGGTGGCGATCCCGAAGGCGGCGGCCATGGCGCCCATGCCGATCAGGATGTTCCAGTTGCCGAGATCGGTCATCAACGGGATGTACTGACCTGCCACGTAGTAGGTCACGAGCCAGGCGACCCCGAGCAGCCCGACGGTAATGAAGACCGGCGGTACCCAGCGTCGGCTGCTGGGACCCTTGACCTTCTTGGGCTTTGCCTCGGCGGACTTTCGCTTCCGGAGGTCAGCAGACTTGCGCGTTCTGGACTCGGGCACTGTCTCTCCTTGCTGGTTGACTAGGTAGCGTAGTCAGTGACACGTAACCTTAGCCATCTCGCGCCGGTGCGCCCGCGACATATCGGCGGGAGGAAGGGCGGATGGAGTGGCTGAACGCACCGTCTCGGACGTCTGGGCCCGCGGCCGCCGCGTGCTCTTGCGGGCATCGTCGCGTCAGCGTCGCCGAAACTCCGACCGGACGGCAACCGGCCGGTTGCTGACCGCGGCTGTCTGCCTGATAGCCGGCCTGATGGTGGCTGTCAGCGCCCTGAATGCGCGGGGTACGGATCTGCGTCCCGGCCGGAACACCGACCTGGTCAGCCTGGTTCAGTCCCAGTCGCGGCGTAACGCCGATCTTGCCGAGCGCGTGACCCAGCTTCGCGGTGAGGTGGACGCGCTGACCGCCGGCCAGAACGAGGACACCGACCTGTCGCCGTTGCTGCTGGAGCAGGCCCGGTACGCCGGGCTGGAGGCCGTTGCTGGTCCCGCGGTGACCGTGACGTTGGACGATGCGCCGAGCACGGTGATCGCCGACGGCGTCGAGCCGGACTACCTCGTGGTCCATCAGCAGGACATCCAGGCGGTGGTGAATGCCCTGTGGGAGGGCGGCGCCGAGGCCATGACCATCCAGGGTCAGCGGGTGATCTCCACTACCGGGATCAAGTGCGTCGGAAACACCGTGGTGCTGCACGGCATCCCGTACGCGCCGCCGTACGTGATCAGTGCGATCGGCAACCCCGATGGGCTGCACGCCGCCTTGGAGCGATCGGACTTTCTCGGCATCTACAAGCAGTACGTGCAGGCCTACGGGCTGATCTACGCCGAAGCGGACGAGAGCCGGCTCGAGATGCCCGCGTATGAGGGGTCGCTGGAACTGCAGTACGCCGACGTACGGCGCGGTGAGGAAAGCGACGGCGGGCCGGTGGAGGAGACCCCCCGCTGAGCCGAAGCAAGACGGCTCCGAGCCATTGCGGTGGAAGCGCACGGCTCAGCCCCCGGAGCGCAGCCGCTGCCAGCCTGCTGCACTGCGAGAATAAGAGGGTGCCCGCCGCCAAGATCCTAGTGATCGACAACTACGACTCCTTCGTCTACAACCTGGTGCAGTATCTGGCCCAGATCGGCGCCGAGGTCGAGGTCTGGCGAAATGACGACCCGCGGTTCGCCGACGCCGCTTTCGCGGCGCCGTTTGACGGCGTCCTGCTGTCGCCGGGACCAGGAACCCCGGAAGAGGCGGGCGTGTGCATCGATGTGGTACGCAGCCAGGCCGGGACCGTGCCGATCTTCGGCGTGTGCCTGGGGCTCCAGTCGATCGGCGTCGCGTACGGCGGGGTGGTCGACCGAGCCCCCGAGCTCCTGCATGGGAAGACGTCCTTGATCGAGCACACCGGGGTCGGTGTGCTCGCCGGGCTGCCATCGCCCTTCACCGCCACCCGCTACCACTCCCTTGCCATTGAGCCCGACACCATGCCGGACGTGCTGGAGGTAACCGCGCGCACTGCCAGTGGCGTGGTGATGGCTGTCCGGCACCGGACCCTGCCGGTCGAGGCGGTGCAGTTCCACCCGGAATCCGTGCTGACCGAAGGCGGCTACCAGATGCTGGCCAACTGGCTCGCCACCTGCGGAGACGCCGACGCACCCGCTCGGGCGGCCGGCATGGCACCTCTGATGGCGGCCCGCGCCCGCTAATCCCACGCGTCGTGGCGCCCATCCAGCGCTACCGCGATGGCTGTGAGTCCATGCCTGCGGCCACGTCGTAGCGGGCTGGGCAGTTTTGGCTGGGTGGGCTCAGGGTAGGGGAAGTCAAGGGCTGCACGCCGCGCACATCGACGCGCAGCCTTGGCCTGGCGGTTCAGCAGGGAGCCGCCAGGCCTCACCGAGAACTTACTCCCCTTGACCCAAAGCCGAAGAACTCGATTCGGCCTCAGCGGGTGCGCGGCCTGGGCGGGTCAGCGAACGCCGATCGGCCTGAACTGGATGCTGATCCGCGGACCCACCGGTTTGCTGGTTTTAGGAATAGCATGCTCCCAGGTTCGCTGGCACGAACCTCCCATCACGACCAGATCGCCGTGCCCGACGTCTTGCTTCAGGGCGGCACCGCCACCGCGGGGCCGCAGCAGCAAGGATCTCGGCGACCCAAGGGAGATGATCGCCACCATGGTGTCGGTGTGGGCGCCGCGACCGATGGTGTCGCCATGCCAGGCGACGGAGTCTCTACCGTCTCGGTACAGACACATGCCCGCGGTAGCGAAGGGTTCGCCGAGTTCGTCGGCGTAGTAGTCGTTGAGCAGGTCACGAGCCGTGGTCAACGTCGGGTGGGGCAACGGGTCGCGGCAGCCATAGAAGCAGAGCAGCCGCGGCACGTCGACCACGCGGTCGTACATCTGCCGCTCTTCGGCGTGCCAGGGCACGGCATCGACCACCTCATCGAACAAGGCGTCAGAACCGCTGACCCAGCCCGGCAGCAGATCGATCCATGCGCCGCGGCTGAGCGGGCGGCGCTGCACCGAGCCGGCCAGCGGGGAGAGCGCGATGGTCGATTCAAGGCCGAAGAGCGACCCTTGCATCAGGGCTGACATGCACCCCAGTATAGAGCAGAAAATCGCTGGTATGTTCGAATTGTCGGCATGTGAAGTCAGTTGGGCGGGGTGGCCGTTGTGGACGGCGCGGCAGTCGGCTGACTCGTGGTCGGCGCCGCAGTCGGTGCTGGCGGAGCCGTCGTGGCTGGAGCAGTGGGCGTGGGCTCCTCCTTCGGTATGGCGACCGTCAGCGTGAGTTCCTTGCCCCGCTCCTCACGCCGGCCCGGCTCTGGGTTCTGTTCGATCACGGTCCCCGACGGCTTGGTGCTTTCCTTCTCGACGAACCTTGGCGTCCCGAAGCCCGCGGCACGCGCATCCGCTTCGGCCCGCTGACGCGACGAGCCGAGGAAGTTCGGGACGATGGACTCGCCGGTGGCCACGGTCAGAGTGATCTCGCTGCCGAGCGGCACCGACTCGCCTTCGCTCGGACTGACCACCAGCACCTGGTCCTTCCGGGCGTCGGCGCTCTCCCTCCCGGCGGGTACGACCTTGACCTTGAAATCCGCGCTCTCCAGCGTGTCTTTGGCATCGTCCACACTGCTGCCGAGCAACCCGTCGGGCACTGTCGCCGTCCTCGGCCCCGCGTTTATCTCGACGGTCACCGTGCTGTTCACCGGCGCCTGCTCGTTGCCCAACGGCGACTGCTTGGTCGCCGTGTTCACCGTGTCGTCGTCCCTGCCGTTGACGTTGCGGAACCGTGGCACGAGCTGCGCGTTGCGCAGGGTGGACTCCGCCGATGCCTTGCTGAATCCGATCACCGACGGCACCTCCACGGTCTCGACGGCTGCCGGGGTGTTCTGGCCCTGCATGGCGGTGTAGATGGCGTAGCCGGCTCCAGCCAGCGCGATCAGGATCAACCCGGTCACCAGCACCATCAGACCGACCCGTCGCCTCGGCTCCTCGGGCGGGATGGTGTCAGTCGTGATCGCGCTGTGGACGGCGGTCGGCGCGGCAACCGCGGGAACGACACGGGTGGGCTGGTCGTGCTCGGTCACCGCAGGCACCATCGCGGTCGCCTGGTGACCCGCAAGTACCCGGGCGATGTCAGCCTTCATCTCCCGAGCCGACTGGTATCGGTCCGCGGGGTCCTTCGCCAGTGCCTTCAAGGTGATGGCGTCAATATCCGGACTGATCACCGGGTCGAGCTGGCTGGGGGTCACCGGAGTCTCCCGGACATGCTGGTACGCCACACTCACCGGGGAGTCTCCGGTGAACGGCGGCCGCCCCACCAGCAGCTCGTAGAGCAGGCAGCCGGCGGAGTAGATGTCACTACGGGCGTCCACGGTCTCGCCGCGGGCCTGCTCGGGCGACAGGTACTGGGCGGTTCCGATCACCGCCGCTGTCTGCGTCATGGTGGCCGAGGTGTCCGCGATGGCGCGGGCGATGCCGAAGTCCATCACCTTGACGCCGCCGTTGGGGGTCAGCATGACGTTCGCCGGCTTGATGTCGCGATGGACGATGCCCGCCTTGTGGCTGTAGCTCAGTGCGTCCAAGACACCGGAGGTCAGCTCCAGTGCCCGTTCGGGCAAGATCTTGCGGCCTTCCCGCAGGATGTCGCGCAGCGTCTGGCCCTCGACGAGCTCCATCACGATGTACGGGATGGACACTCCCGTACGTGGGTCGGGTTCCTCGCCGGTGTCGTACACGGACACGATCGTGGGATGGTTCAGCCCGGCTGCGGATTGCGCCTCGCGACGGAACCGGGCCTGGAAGGTGGGGTCGCTGGCCAGGTCGGTCCGGAGTTGCTTGACCGCCACCGGTCGGCCGAGGCGCCGGTCGACGGCGTAGCGCACTTCGGCCATGCCGCCGCGTCCGAGCAGGTCGCCCAGCTCGTAGCGCCCGCCGACCGTCTTCGGGTCGCTGGTCATCGCTGCATTCCTTTCCTGACCCCACGCCGTTGTGGATGATCGGCTGGTGGGTCGAGATCCGGCGCCGAGGGTGGACCCCAGCGGTGCGGCCGGAGGTGACAAGGAGCGCCGGTCACTGGTTCAGCACCGCCTGCATGACCGCTCGGGCGACCGGCGCCGCCACCCGGCCTCCGGCGATGTCCTGTCGGGGGATGTCGGCGTCCTCCACCACCACGGCAACCGCCACCTGCGAGTTGTCGGCCGGCGCGAAGGAGGTGAACCAGGCGAACGGCTTGCGCTTGGGATCGGATTGCGCCGTCCCCGTCTTGCCGCCCACATCGACACCGGAGATGCCACCGTTGGTCCCCGTTCCGTTGTCGACCACGCTGACCATCATGTCCTTCAGCAACCGGGCGCTCTCGGCGCTCATCGCCCGGGACAGCTGCTTGGGCCGGCGCGTCTGGATTGCGGTCAGGTCCGGTGCCTGCACCTCGCTGACCAGGTACGGGTCCATCAGCACTCCGTCGTTGGCGATGGCGGCGGCGACCATGGCCATCTGCAGCGGGCTGGCGGCGACGTCGAACTGGCCGATGGCGCTCAAGGCGGTCTGGGCGGCGTCCATGTCGTCGGGGAACTGGCTCGCGACCCCGCTGAGGTCGCTGAGGTGCCGCTGATCGAATCCGAACTTCTGGGCCTGGCCGCGGATCTTGTCCTGACCCAGGCTCACGCCGAGGCTGGCGAACGCGGTGTTGCAGGACACCTCGAGGGCGTGCTTGAGGGTGGTGGTCTTGCCGCCACAGTCGGTGGAGTTGCCGAGGAAGGTGTTGGTCGCCGGCAGCCTCAGCCGATTCGGTGAGCTGAGCTTGCTCTCGGGCGTCCGGCCTTCGGCCAGGGCGGCGGCGGCGGTCACCAGCTTGAACGTGGATCCGGGTGGATAGATCTCCCGGACTGCGCGGTTGGACATCGGCCGGTCGGGGTCGGTGGCTAACTTGCGGTAGGCCTTGTCGGCCGCAGCAATGTCGTGGCTGGCGATGTCGTTGGGGTCGTAGCTGGGGCTGGTGACCAGCGCGAGGACGGCGCCCGTCTGCGGATCCAGGGCCACCACGGCGCCCTTGTTGTCCCCCAGCGCCTCCCGGGCGGCCTCTTGTGCTTGCGGCAAGATGGTCGTCTCGACACTGGCGCCCTGAGGTGTGCGGTTGCTGATCAGGTCGATCAGCCGACGGACGAACAAGGAGTCGTCGGTACCGGCGAGCTCGGTGTTGTAGCTGCTCTCCAGACCGGACCGGGCGTGGTCGTAGGAGTAGAAGCCGGTGACAGGGGCGTACAGCCGTCCCTGGGGATACTTGCGAAGGAACTCGAACCGGTCCTTGACTGTCTCCGTGGTCGCGATCTCGGTCTTGCCGGCCGCCAGGATGGATCCGCGGTCCTGGGCGAACTCGGCGTCCCGCACGCGCCGGTTCTGCGGGTGGGCGTCGAGCGAGTCTTCGCGGAACAGCGTGAGGTACGTCCCGTTGGCGAACAGCAGCGCGAACAGGATCATCGTGACGAACGCGACGCGACGGATGGGCCGGTTCACGACGGTCTCCGCGACGACGTGACCGGCTTGACCAGCTGGGTGGTCTCGGCATCGCTGTCCGTTGCGACCGCTGTCGCTATCGGTCGGCGGGCCTGATGGGAGACGATCAGCAGCAGGCCGACGATGACCCAGTTGGCGATCAGCGAGGACCCGCCCTGCGACATGAATGGCGTGGTCAGCCCGGTCAGCGGCAGCAGCCGGGTGACGCCGCCGATGATGGTGAACACCTGCAGTGCGAACGCGAAGGACAGTCCGGCGGCGAGCAGCTTCCCGAACGGCTCACGGCACTGCAGTGCGGTGCGCAGCCCTCGGGCGACGATCAGCCCGTAGACCATCACCACGGCCATCAGACCGGTCATCCCGAGCTCCTCCCCGATGGCGGCGGCGATGAAGTCGCTGCGGGCCAACGGTGTCAGACCGGGCCGGCCGGCGCCAAGGCCGGTGCCCACCATGCCGCCCCAGGCGATCCCGAACTGGGCGGTGATCACCTGGAAGTAGGCGTCGTAGTCGGAGAACGGGTCCAGCCAGGCGCCGACCCGGATTCGAACGTGGCTGAACTGGAGGTAGCCCAGGTAGGCCCCGGCGGCGAACAGCAAGGTGCCGAGCACGGGCCATCCTGCCCGTTCGGTGGACACGTAGAGCATCATCACGAACAACCCGAAGAAGAGCAGGGAGGTTCCGAGGTCCTTCTGGAACACCAGCACGGCAAGGCTGGTCAGCCACATCAGCAGGATCGGCCCGAGGTCGCGCGCACGGGGCAGGTCGATGCCCAGGAAACGGTAGCCGGCCAGCGCAAGCACGTCGCGCTTCTCCACCAGGTACGACGCGAACGCCAGCGACAGCAAGATCTTGGCGATCTCGGCCGGCTGGAAGCTGTAACCGGCGACGCTGATCCAGATCCGGGCCCCGAACTTCTCCACACCGATGAACGGCATCAGCGGCATCAGCAGCAGCACCAGACCGACCAGGAACAGCGTGTACGTGAACCGCTGCAGCGGGCGGTGGTCACGGATCACGAGCGCGACCACGAGGAAGAGCACCACCCCGAGCGTTGTCCAGATCAGCTGCTGCCGGGCTCCGAACACCGGTGGGTCGTTGATCAGGTCGATCCGATGGATCATCGCCAGCCCGAGGCCGTTCAGCACCACCACGGACGGCAAGATGATCGGATCCGCGTACGGCAGCCGCCAGCGGACGGCCGCGTGCGCAGCGAGCGCGAGGAACGTGACGAAGGCGGCCAGCAGAGGGAACGCGGAGGAGACCTCGCCGCGCACGGTGAGGTCGATGATCGCGTACGCGCCGAGGCCGATGGCCAGCGCGAAGACCAGCAGCGCCAGCTCGACGTTGCGACGCTTGCGGGGGATGACGGTGACCGAGCTCGTCTCGCTCATGTCAGCAGTTCCGGTCCGGCGCCGACGTGCTGGGCGCGCTGGGGCTGCTCGTACCGGGTCCAGACGTCGAAGGAGGGGACTCGGTGCTGACCGCACTGCTGGTCGTCTCCGGCGTGGCGCCGCTCGAGCTTGGTGCCGGCGAGCCGGTCCCGCCCGGTGTCGCGGCCGGGCTGCGCGACGGTGTGGGGCTCGGTGCTCGGCCCTGGCAGCGTTTGGCGGTGACCTTGAGCGCAGACACCGTCTCACGTGCGGCGTTCAGGCTCTCGACTTCGATGGCCGAGCGCACCATCGTCTGGTAGAACGGCGGCAGCGAGGCCATCTTCAGGTCCTGGATCTCATACACCCGGGAGAGCGGGATGCCGGGTACCCCGTCCGGAAGACCCTGGTAGATGGCGACACGCTCGTCGGCTGCCGCGACGAAGTACTGGGTACGGGTCCACGCGTACCCCGCTCCCAGCGCTGCGCCGAGCACCAAGACGAGCACCACGAGGACGGCGAGGGTGCGACCAACTCGGCGTTTGGCGGGCGGCTGCGGGGTGTACCGCGATTCGTCGTCATCGTCAGTCGCGCCCTGAGTCGCCGCCGCGCCGGGTCCGACGATCACCGTGTCCTCCACGGGGTCGGTATCGCCTCCGCCCCGACCGGCGGTGCCGTGCGAACTGGCCGGAATCTCGCGAGTCGCAGCCGCTCCGAGCACGACCGGCGAGGCGTCGGACTCCGCCTCGACGACATCGGCCAGCACGATGGTGATGTTGTCGATGCCACCGGCGTCGTGCGCGTCGGCCACCAGTCGGCGCACCGCATCCTCCGGTGCCTCCAGTTGCATCGCCTCGGCGATCTCCGGGTCGTCGACCAGGCCGCAGACGCCGTCGCTGCAGAACAGCAGCCGGTCACCTGCCCGGACCGGAATCGTGGTCACGTCCGGTTCGTTCGCGGGCTGACCGTTGAGTACCTTCAGCAGCAGGGAGCGATGCGGATGGACTGCCGCCTCGTCGACGCTGATCTTTCCTTCATCCACCAGCGACTGCACCCAGCTGTGGTCGTGAGTCAGACGCTCCAACCGACCGTCGCGAAGCAGGTACGCGCGGCTGTCGCCAATATGGGCCAGCCCGAGTTGGCTGCCGTCGAACAGCGCCCCGGTGACTGTCGTACCCATGCCCTCCAGCGACAGGTCGTCGTCGACCAGGTCAGCGATCCGGTCGTTGGCCTGGTGGATGGCGGAGGTCAGCACCTCCAGCATGGTGCCGCTCTCCGGATGGCCGTCGATCTTGATCAACGTGTCGACCGCGACCGCGGAGGCGAGGTCCCCAGCGGCGGCCCCGCCCATGCCGTCGGCAACCACCAGCAGGTGTGGGCTGGCGAAGCCGGAGTCCTGGTTGTTCTTGCGTACCAGGCCGATCTCGGAGTGCGTGACGTAGCGGAGGTGGAGGGGCATCACTGGCTCATGTCTGCAGCTTCAACACGGTTTTACCAATCCGCACGGTGTCCTGGAGGCTGATCGACGTCGGAGCCGTGATGCGCTGTCCGTTGACATAGGTGCCGTTGGTCGACCCGAGATCCTCGACGTAGTAGCCGTCGTCGCCTGAGACCACCCGGGCATGCCGGGTGGAGACGTAGTCGTCGTCCAAGATCAGCTGGCAGTCCGCGCCTCGACCGATCATCACCGTGCCGGCTGCCAGCTCGGCGGACTGCCCGGCCTGGCTGCCTTGGGTGATGGTGAAGACGCGAGGCTCGCCGCGCGTCCTGCGCGATCGCTTCGCCGGAGGCGGCGGGCGCTCCAGCTGTCGCGGCTGCGGCTGGTCCTGAGCCGGAACGGTCTTGCCGAACAGGTCCCGGCGAATCACCGAGACTGCCGAGAGGATGAAGAGCCAGAGCAGCGCAAGGAAGAGCACCTTGATGATGGTGAGCGCGATCTCAGACATTTTCGACCTCAGCGCCCCGCCGGCGCGTGTACGAGCATCCTGGTCGAGCCGATCTCGATGCGAGAACCCTCCCCGAGGGGGGACTGTCGTACGCGCTGGCCATTGACGATGATCCCGTTGGTGGACCCCAGGTCCACGATCTCGATGCTCGTGACGGCCCCCTCGACGCTGACCCGGATCTGCGCATGGCGTCGCGAGATGCCCGGATCGTTGATGCGCAGGTCGGCGTCGGTACCGCGACCGATCACCAGCCCCGGCGGCTGGAGCGGGTGCCGCATGCCGTTCACCTCGAGCACCAGCTTGGCCCGGCTGACCGCTGCCGGGCTGATCTTGTCGCGGTCGGCCTCAACTCCCGCGACGGCCTCCGACTCCACCGTGAACCGGCCCATGGGCAGCGACTCGTCGAGTTCGAGGTGGATCCGGATCGGGCCGTTGAAGACGTACCCCATGCCGTCCGCATGCTCCTTGAGCGCGGTCGCCATCTCGCTGGAGAGCGTCTTGCTGTACGGCGAGAGCTTGTCATGATCATGCTGGGACAGTCCGATGACGAACTCGTTCGGCACCAGGCGTTTGTCGCGAGACATGAGTTTCGCCTCTCCGTCCAGCTCACGCTGCAGCCGTGCTGCGATCTCGACCGGCTGGACATCGCCCTTGAATGCGCGCGCGAAAACACCGTTGACCGCACCCTCGACCTTCTTCTCGAAGCGCTGGAAGATCCCCATGTCCCTCCTCTCCTGTCGCAACGTTGTCGCCTGCGTCGCTGCAGCGCAAGGTCGATCGTATCCGGACCCCCCCACCCGAGTTCGGATTCCGCCCACCGGGGTGAGTCGTGCTAGCCTTTCCCGGCTGGTTCGCACCCGACAGGGACGAACTGAGCGCGAGTGGCGGAACGGCAGACGCGCTGGCTTCAGGTGCCAGTGTCCGCAAGGACGTGGGGGTTCAAATCCCCCCTCGCGCACCAACCTACAGGTGCCTCACCAGGAGCTCCGGGCCTTCGGTCTGGGGCTCCGTCCGCGTCCAGGGCGCCGTCGGGCCACCGTCGCCGGCCCGTCGTCACCCCGACCCGGTACGCGTTCGCACATCTCCCACGCAGGCGCACACCTTGCAGGGTGTGCGGCTGCCTGGGAGGTGTGCGGGGATCCTCATCCGTCCCCCCGAAGCCCCCACCCGGCCGTTTTCGGCTGCAGTCGAAGACGGCCGGACACTGGGGTGTCCGGCCGTCCGCGATGCGGTCTTTCGCTGTGCTGGCTTGATTGCTGGTACGGCGAGCGCCCGACGGTTACCTCCGAGCGCTCGCCGCAGCTGGACTCACACGGCGGACCCTGTAGTGAAGGTCCAGGTGCGAGGCGCCACCGGGTTGCCAGCCAAGTCCCGTACCTCACCGGCACCCCCGGTGATCGTCATCCGGTACTGGACGTTGGCCGCCAGGTTGGCCGACGGGTTCAGGGTCAGTACCCTCGACGTGGCGTTGAAGGTCGCCACCGGGGCGCTGACCGCTACGCCGTTGGATACCCGGACGAGCCGGACGTTCGTGGCGGTGACTCCAGTGATGGCTTCGCTGAAGGTCGCGGTCACGTTGCTGCTCAGTCGAACACCGGTCGCTCCCGAGATGGGACTGGTCGCGGTGATGGTCGGTGCTGGGCCGGTGGTGAAGGTCCAGCTGGTGGTTCCGAGAACGTTGCCGGCAGTGTCTCGGATCAGCGCAGCTCCACCGGTCAGCTTGGCTGTGTAGGTTCGGTCCGGCAGCAGCGTCGAGGACGGATCCAGCGTTGCGACCCGGGTCGTCGCGTTGTACGAGACGGCTGCCGGGACTGCCGTGGTGCCCTGCATCAGCGTGAAGCTCGTTCCGCTGACACCAGCGACAGCCTCGCTGAAGGTGGCGGTGATGTTGCCGGTCTGGCTGACCGATCGAGCACCGACTGCCGGCGTGCGGGTCGTCACGGTCGGAGCTGTTCCGGCCATGAAGGTCCAGGTGCGGGTCACCAGCGGGTTGCCCGCCAGATCCCGGATCTGCGCAGTGCCACCGGTGAGGGTCGCGGTGTAGGTCCGGTCTGGGATGAGGTTCGCCGACGGGTTGAGGATCCACTGGTTGGTGGTGCCGTTACGGGTGACGGTGGCCGGGACTGCCGTGGTGCCCTGCATCAGCGTGAACGTCGTCCCGCTGACACCTTGGACGTTCTCGTTGAAGGTGGCGGTGATGTTGTTCGCCACCGGCACACCCGTAGCCCCGTTGAAGGGCACGGTTGTCACGGTTGGAGCTGGACCGGTGGTGAAGCTCCACGACGAGCCCACCAGCAGGTTGCCCTGGGTGTCAGCAATGGCCGAGCTCAAGGTGGCGGTGTACCTCGTGTCGCTTGCCAGGTTGGCAGTCGGGTTGAGAATCCATTGGTTGCCAGTTCCCTGCGTCACCGATGCCGGCACCAGCGCGCCCCCTGACGCTGTACTCAGGGTGAACGAACTGGTGGTCACCCCGGTCACGGCCTCACTGAACGTCGCAGTGATGTTCCCGGCCGGGTCGACGCTGGTTCGGTTGGATCCCGGGCCACGGGCGATGACAGTCGGAGCGGTGAACTCCGTGCGTGGCGTCACCGCGTTCGACAGTGCCGAGAAGGCGCTGGTACCGACAGCGTTGGTGGCAGCGACCTGGAACCGATACGTCTGACCGTTGGTCAGTCCGGTCACCTCCAGGCTGGTTGCGTCCGCCGAAGCCGAGCGAAGTGCCCCGACCTGAGTGCCGGCAGCGTTGATCACCTTCACCAAGAATCCGGTAGGTGATCCAACGGTTGAGGGGGTGAAGCGCACTGTCGCCGAAGCGATACCGGGGGAAGCCGGCCCGATCGTAGGGATACCGGGACGGATGGTGTCGGAGAAGACCAGCCGCTCGATGTTGCGCAGGGTGTCGGTGCCGTCGGCGCCGCCATCGTTGTGCACCACGGTGGTCACCGAGCCGGGCGAGCCCAGAGTTCCGTTGCCGCCGGTCGTCGTCACCGTGTAGTTGGCTGCGATATCGGAGAACTGCGCCGTGTCGGTACCACCAGACCCGGGGATGACCTCCTTGACCGCCACGATGCTGCCCGGATCCACATCACCGGCGAACACCGACTGCTGCAGGGTCGGACCGGTGAGTGCGCCGGAGCCGTCCCGGAGGTACTGACTCGTCATCGCGCTCTGGCCGGTCTGGTTGACCGGGGTGCTGCGCGTGACACCAGCCTTGTCGGTGAAGGTGAGCCGCACGTTCAGATAGCGGTCACCGTCCAGGATGTCGTTCCCCCCGCGACCCTCAAGGAGGTCCGTGCCGCTGCCACCGAGCAGGATGTTGCCATCGCCCCAGACCGGCCCCGTCAAGATGGGGCAGTCCTTCGAGGCAGAGGTCGCGACGACGTCTGCCAACGGGGTCGTCAGCGGGGGAACGATGTCATCCAGTCCGGCGATGCGGTTCAGGCCGTCCTGGTCCAAGGCGTCGCAGCCGATGAAACCGCCGCCCCCGACTGCACTCGGAGTCACATCGTCGCCCCGAAGGATGTCGTTGAGATCTCCACCGGAGAGGGCCTCGACCTCATTGAACTTGTCGCGCACACCCGCCTGGAGGATGTCCAGCGGGATCAGCGGGATGTTCAGGTCCATGTCTTGTGGCTGGGGATCACCGATGCCGATCTCCCAGTCGTACCCCGAAGCTCCGGCGACCTTCTCGACGCCGGGCCCGCCGACACCGATGTCGTCGCCGCCCTCCATGTCGTAGTCGTCGTCGCCGCCCTGGCCGATCAGGATGTCCGACCCAGGCTTCTGGGAGTCATCGAGGAAGAACAGATTGCCGCTGTCGCCCTGCATCAGGTCTGGCTGGTTGCCGCCCTCTTGGTAGTCGTCGCCGCTGTCGCCGAAGGCCGCGTCCAGGCTGTCGCCCAGCATGATGAAGTCATCATCCTCGCCGCCGAAGGTCTCGTTGGCGTTAGCCCCACCGTTGGTGAAGTCCTTGCCCTCGCCGCCCATGATGATGTCCAGGCCCGGACCTGCGTCGATGGCGTCGTTGCCAGGACCGCCCTTATGTACGTCATCCCCGGCCAGGTCGGTGATGACGTCGTTGCCCTCGCCGCCGAGTGCGACGTCGCCTCCGTCGCCACCCTCGATGCGGTCGTTGGCCAGACCGCCCCAGAAGGTGTCGCTGTCGTTGCCGCCGGTGACCCGGTCGACACCTGGCGTGCCGTTGAACACGCTCTGCCCGTTGATGCCCGACGGGTCGACGGTGTTGCGTGCCCGGTACTGGATGGTGCCGTCAGCCTGCCGCAGGAGAACAAGATTCTCCTTGCACTCCGACGCGGGGTCGTCGTTGACCGTGTTGCCGAACTGGGTGAAGCCGGCGGTCGTGCCCGCCAGGTTCTTCAGCTCGAACTTGCAGTCGGCCGTCGCGAACGCGTCAGCCTTCAGGCTGTGGGCGTTGGTGTTCCGCATGATCAGCTCGGCGAACGAGTTGCCCTCGAGCTGGGTGCGAAGGTTCATGCCCGGCGTACGCGCCAGGTAGTACAGCCGGTCACCGTTCTGCAGTTCGGTGAGCTGGTTCTCGAACACGTAGTTGAAGGTGCTCCCGAGCAGCCCGCCGAACACGTTGGTGACCTCGGCCAGGCCGCCGACCCACAGGTCGACGCTGTCCAGGCCCGTGTTGGAGCTGGTGCCGGTGTTGGCCCAAGCGCCCACGCTGTTCATGAAGTCGGCAGCGTCGCCGGGCGGGGTTTCACCGGCCAGGATGTCGGGGCTGACGATCTTTCGTGCTGCCTCGCGCTTGTCGGCAGCGGTCGTTGCACCGGTGATGGTCGGGTGCTTGCCGTAGGCGGCCACGAAGTTGATCAGCGACTCAGGGTGCTTGAGGTGCTCGCCGAAGTCGATCCAGTTGGTGTACGGCTGGAGCTGGCTGTCGTTGGTCTTGTTGAACAGCTCCCGACGGAAGACGTTCAGCGGCGGCACGCCCTCGGAGCGGGCGCGAGCCAGGTTGACCGTCGCCAGGTCCAGCGGCAGGCCGAGCAGGTTGTTCCGCAGCGTGTCGGTGACGAACTCGTCGAGTTCGCTGCCGGTCTGGTCCGACATGCCCATCACGATGGAACCGGCGGCCTGCTCAGACGTCAGCGGACCGGCGGTCCCACCGTCGGTGTAGGCCGGTGGGTTGAGGAAGCCGTCCAGCAGGGAGATGTCGTTCTGCGAGCCGACGATGTCGTCGGAGGTGTCGAACACGCCGTCAGGGCCGGGCTTGTCCTCGTTACGCCGAGAGATGGTCTCGGTCAGCATCGAGTGACCGAACCGGTAGACGGCGTGCGCGAACTCCGCCTTGACGGCCGGGTTCAGCTCGGTCTGGGTGAAGGCGAACGGCTCAAACGGGTTGATGGCCGGCTGGACCTTGCGCGCGAACTCCTCGAAGACAAGGTGCTGGTACTCCATCTCCGTGACGAACCGGGCGGCCTGGAACAGCCGCTCCCCGTTCCAGCCGTCGGCGCCGAGCGCCAGCTTCCACTCTTTCAGGGCCGCGACACCGCTTGTGGTCGTGTCGTTGGTCAGCACGCTCTTGATGTAGTCCACCAGCCGGTCATGCTCGGAGTGGAACACCTGGTGGATTGCGGTCAGGCCGATGTTCTCGTTGACCCTGCCGTCACCGGCGGCGAAGTGCAGATTCAGCATCTCGTCGTCGTACGTTCCGACGGGCTGGCTGGCGAAGTCGGCGGAGGCCGTCGTGTCGCTATCAGGCGATGGCGCCACCGGCGGGGTTGCCGGGTTCCGATCGGTGTCGACCGGAGTCGGGTCCGCATTGTGAGCGATGTCGGTCACGAAGGGAGTGTCGAAGTGCACCGCATTGGCGGGCACCGGCACCGGGTTGGCGAGGTTGCCTTCCACCAGCTCAAATGGCTCGGTCGCCGAGCCGGTCGCGACGACGTACTGAGGCAGCCCGCTGGGGCCGGGGAGGAAGTTGCCGTACGGATCGACCGCCATCAGCGGGATGTCAGTGACGTCCTTGTCCTGCAGCCGAAGTCCGAGCAGGCTGGCTGCCTGGCTCTTGACAGTCGCCCAGGTGGCCATGCCGCCGGCGGTCGGACCGGCGGGCCCCCCTAGCAGCTTGCCGGTGGAAACGGGGCGACCGGCGGTGTTTCGCGCGTACTCGCGCAGGAATAGCTGGTGCGATGCGTGCGAGGTGTAGGTCTGGCTCTGGTCGACCCACGGGGAGTCGGTGTTGTCGGCGTCGCGGACGTCGTCGGCGGTACCGAGGACCTTGTCCGGCCCGGGCTGGTTCTTGGCCCGGGTGAGCACCATGAAGCGCAACTGTGCCGGCAGATCGTCGCCGTTGCCGCGGATGTGATCCGGTCCGGCGATCAGCGGGTCGTCATTCTTCAGTGGAACGAAGACGGTGCCGCCGCCCTTGACGGTCTGGTCAACGCCGTGGTCGAAGAACTGGCCGAAGAGCGTAAAGAGGGAGTTGTATGGCGGTGACAGACCCACGTCGGTAGTCACGTTCGGGATGAACAGCGTCTCGTGCGGGGGTACGCAGCCGACCGGGCCGCCCGACTCGTTGCAAGGCACGACCGGGTCGCCGCCCTGGGACCGAACAGGATTCCCGGCGGCCGCGACGGCCGCGGGGTTGGTCGAAGTCTGGTCGACGATCAGGTTGCTGACCACGCGCGGCTCGGAGTCGAACACGTTGCCCTTGGTCTGCTTGTACGTAGACGGTCCTGGCGGGCCGAAGCCTGTCGGCACGTTGTCGGCGTCTCGGAACAGCGGTGTGGACATGCGCGGAAATACCTCATCCGCCGCGCCAAACCTCTCCTGACCGGGCTGCAGGTTGTTGCAGGACCCGTCGACAGTGCGAAGGCCCTGGGACACCAACGGGCTAGCGATCTGATCGGGGCCAGTGCCCACCAACGCCCCACAGGGACCGGTGGCGTCGGTGGTGTTGCGGACGTGGGCCTCGGCGATCTTGATCTGCTTGAGGATGAACGCGAGATCGCTGGGCGTGACCGTGAAGCCCTGACCCACCGGAGCCGCGGCGGATGCGGTTCCCAACGGACCGACGATGGCGAAGATCATTGCGAGTGCGAGAGCACCCACGGAAAATGATCGTGGGAACGGAAGAATCCGGTCCAGATTGCGGTGAGTGGAGCGCTGAAGGCGTGGTTCAAGCGCATGACGGATAGACAAAGCAGGCCCCCCAGTCTGCACAGCGTCGATCGCTCCGTTCTGAACGTCGACGGGGGGACGACGGTGTTCCCCCAGAAGTAGGGTGTTGCCGACCGGCGAGCGACATCCGATCTAGGCCAAAGCGTTATCATTTCGTGACTTTCGATCGTTTCGTGACGTTGTGGCGTTGACGACTGCACGTGTCTTTGGGGCAACCCTGACGACAGCAAGCGGTTAGGGTGACGTTCGTGCAAACGGACGCAGCATTGAGCAACACACCTGGATACGCCGACCGACCGCTCCGAATCGGAGTGCAGCTCCAGCCGCAGCACGCCAGCTACTCTCAGCTGCGGCGAGCGGTCGACGAGTGTGAGCAAGCCGGCGTCGACGTGATCTTCAACTGGGATCACTTCTATCCCCTGAGCGGCGAGCCGAATGGTCAGCACTTCGAGTGCTGGACCATGCTCGGCGCCTGGGCGCAGCAGACCGAGCGGGTGGAGCTGGGAGCGCTGGTGACCTGTAACAGCTACCGCAACCCCGATCTGCTGGCCGACATGGCTCGCACCGTCGACCACATCAGCTCCGGGCGGCTGATTCTCGGGATCGGTGCCGGATGGTTCCAACGCGACTACGACGAGTACGGCTACGAGTTCGGCACGGCCGGCCGCCGGCTCTCTGCACTCGGCGATGCGCTGCCCAGAATCGTGCACCGCTGGTCGAAGCTCAATCCGCCGCCGAGTCGAAAAATCCCGATCCTGATCGGTGGCGGTGGGGAGCGGAAGACGCTCAAGATGGTTGCGCAGTACGCCACCACCTGGCACGGTTTCGGCGACGTCGAGGTGCTGACCCACAAGAACCAGGTGCTGAACGACTGGTGCGCGGACGTGGGCCGCGATCCGGCAGAGATCGAGCGGTCAGCCGGCACCCACCACAGTCCGGACGACGCAGCCGAAGGCCTCCTCGGTGTCGGAACCCGTTTGGTCACGATCGGCATCGACGGTCGGACCAACTACGACCTGTCCCTGGTGCGCGACTGGCTGCAGTGCCGGGACGACTTCAACTCCCGCTAGGTTCTCAACGGCCTCGATCGCCAGCCCTCACCAGTCGCCTGCATCCCATTCATTCGGGTCGCCCAGTTCCTCGAGCGCTTCCAGCTCATCGGGTCGCAGGTACGACGGGTTGCTGCCGGCTGGTATCCGCAGAACCTCCGCTGCGGCGAAGCTCGGATCGGCGAGCAGCGCGCTGCGGGGAACCGGCGACGCCAGTAGCCGGAGATCGACCCGCACCTCCACCTCCGGACCAGTCGGATCAGGGCCGCGTGTCTGCGGGTTGCTGGCTATGGTGCCGAGAGCGTGGATTCCCGGCGACTGCTGTCCGCTCAGCCATAGCAGACAGGGCTGCCCCGGTCGCATCAGCTCGAGGCGGTAGCTAGGACGCAGACAACGCGACAGCGTCCGCCGCTGTCCTGGCAGCCAGCCGACCGCCAGCTGGGACGGTGGCGTCCGAGACTTGATCAGCCAGCAGCCGATCTCCGCCGTCGACAGCCGGGTCACACCGGCCACTCCAATCGGCGGTGCGCGGCGTCCCAGAACATCCACTCGTACCGGGTTGTGGTGAGGAAGTGGTGGTGACAACGAAGACGTTCGGCTCGCCCAAGGTCGGCCCCGAGTTCGTCGGCCGCGGCGAGTACCTCCTCGACGACCTGGTCGAACTCGTCCGAGCCGTAGGTCGCGATCCAGGTGGCGTACAAGGGGTCAGGCGAGGACCGCTTGAGGAGCTCCCGGCCCACCTCGCGATAGATCCAGTAGCACGGCAGCACCGCGGCGACCGCCTCCGCGTACGTGCCGGTTGCGCAGACCGCGGTCAGGTAGGACATGTACGCAGTGGTAGTCGGCTTCGACCCGGCAGCGACGATGTCATCTTGGGCAAGTCCCAGCTCGGCGAGGAGCCCGGCATGCAACTGCCGCTCGACATCAATGGCGTTGGAGGCGTGCAGTGCGAACATGCGCACGGCATCCTCGCTGTGAGCCCGCCCCGAGACCAGCGCCAGCGCCCGCGAGTACGCCCGCAGATAATGGCTGTCTTGAACGACGAAGTAGCTGAACGCATCCCGGCCCAGCGACCCGTCGGTGAGGCCCTCGAGGAACGGATGCCGCAGGATCGCCGTGTAGGTGGCCGCGCCGGTGCACCACAAGTCCTGGGTAAAGGTCGTCGTCACGAAGTCAAGTTGTACACCAGGGCAGCCGGACGAAATACACAGCAGAATCTTCGATTGCGGCGCGATATTTCACAGGTACCCGGCACAGTCTGGACACATGGACCTCACACAGTTGTTGACCATCGCCAGCGCTGTCCTCGGCATCATTGTGGTCGGGCTGCTGGCGGTCGTTCCCACCATGATCGAGTTGCCGGCACGCAGCGTGCACCACAGCGCTCACCGACCGCGAGGTCACCATCGGGCCACTGGTCCGCGCCGGATGCATATGGCCCACTGAGCGCCGGCAGCACCGGTCAGATCGCCGGCAGCCGCAGCCGAGGATCCTGCACCAGGGTGACCAGATCTGCGCGGGTGACATCCATCTCAGCGCCGCCGGACGTGTTTCGGGCTACTGCAGTGATGACGAACGTGCCCTGGGGAGAGTATTGGACCTCTATTCCCTCCGCCACCCTGGTTGTCTCGGTCATGGTGAACCGGTTGCCGTCCATGAACCGCATCGAGACACAGCGCTGCCCGGTCAGCTGCCCGCAGCGCGGGGCGAACGAATCGGCCGTCGCCACCTGCACGAAGACCTCAGTGGCGCCCTTCTGCAGCGTGAACAGCTCCAGTCCGAGTGCGCCGCCGCGGCCCATCCACAATCCGTCGGAGTCGTAGGAGCTGTCGTAGCCATAGCTGTAGCCGGTGAAGTAACGCCGGTCGGGGTCGACATACGACATCGCAACGGCTGAGACCCTGGCTCGCCAGAGCCGGGTGAGCCGGCCCCGGCAGCCGGAGTCCGACGGGTCACAGGCCGGTGCCGCAGCCACCGATGACGGCGGCGAGCCGGCGGGTGCTATCCCAGCGGGCTCTGTCGACTTCCGTCCGCCGAAAAGCTGACCACCCCCGACCGCGAGAACCACGGCGACTACCACAGCCAGCAGCGCATACCCGATACGCTGTCGACGGACCAGCTGGCGGCCGCGGGTGAGGTCATCGGACTCCCCAGGGGGGCTCGCGACGGCAACCGCCGCCGCAGCGAGCTCCGCCGCCAGCGCGCCACTCTCGGCTCGGCGAGGATCGCGGGCGGTCAGCTTCCGTACGGCGGCAGTGTGGACTGCGTCCACCTGGTCGACGGCCAGTCCGGTCAGTCCGGCGACGACAGCAGGCTCTAGCCCCACAAGCTCGGCGAGGATCACGACCTGTCGTTCCCGCTCCTCCAAAACTGTCGCCAGGTCGGTCACGATCGAGTCGCTGGGCTGCTGCGGACCGGCGTCGATCAACTCGAAGAAGCCTGCAGTCCCAGGCCATCCCGCGCCGCGCGGGAGCGCGCCCGAGAACACCGTGCCGCGGGGGAGCGCGCCCGACAACACAGCCGAGAAGCAGGTCAGTCGGGGGTCCGCCAGCCGAGGCCAGTTCCGGTACGCATCGGCCAGCACAGCGTCGACATGGTGTCCAGCCCGATCCAGATCGCCGCTCAGCAGGTACGCCGTCGCCCGCAGGGCCGCTCGATCGCTGTGGACGTACGCGACGAAGGCCGCATCCCGGGAGTCCAGCGCCATGCCCACCACCTCTGGGTGGATCATAGTTCGGCACGAACCACAAAGGGGCTTGCTCAAGGTGGCGGACGTGCCCACCGACGTCTGACACGGGAGCGGCGGGGCATGCCGGCTCGGTTGAAACGGCGCGCAACAATGAAAGTGTGAGTATGTATCGCCGCTATGTAGCTATCGGCGACTCCACTACCGAAGGCCTGGAGGACCCCGACGGTCAAGGCGGGTACCGGGGGTGGGCCGACCGGTTAGCCGAGCACATCGCCGACGCCCAGCCCGAGCCGCTGGAGTATGCCAATCTGGCCGTCCGTGGCCTGAAGATGCATGAGATACGAACCACCCAGTTCGACCGCGCGCTGGCCATGGAACCCGACCTGATGACCATCTTCGGCGGCGTCAACGACGCGATCGGGATGCGCTGCGACTTCGGGGTCATCCGGACCGACTACGACGAGATGTTCGGGCAGGCCTGCCGCCGAGAGGTCACGGTGCTGACGCTGACCATGCCCGACCCCACCCTGGTCAACCCGCTCGCGCGGCACCTGAAGGACCGGATCTTCAGGCTCAACGAGATCATCCGAACCGAGGCGGACCGGCACGGCGCGCTGGTGGTGGACTTCGAGCAGTACCCGGTGGCCTCCGACCCACGGCTGTGGTTCGAAGACCGGCTGCACGGAAACTCTCTCGGCCACGAGCGGGTCGCGGCCGCCCTGGCCTGGCGCCTCGGCATCCAGGGAGTCGACGAGGCGTGGTCGCGTGCCTTGGAGGAGGAGCGTGCCGCCCGGCGAGCCCGCGACGAGTTGGTGGGGAATGTGGATTGGGCGGTGCACTACCTGGCGCCATGGATCGGCAGGGGAATCCGGCGGGTCCCCTACAGCCGCACTGTCACGGCCAAGCGGCCGGTCCCGACAGTGGTGCAGCGGCCCCAGAGCAGCCGCGATAACACAAGTGGGCGCGTTCGCGCCGACGTTCGCGCCGAAGACTGATCCGTCGCGTCGCGTACCTCGAGCCCCCGCCGGTACGGTGGACAGCCGGCGGCTGGAGGCGGCGCGTGAGGTCGAGGGCGAGATCGCCGGCATGGGCATGACCTCGGGCGTGCGAATCGTCGTGGGTTGCTGACAGCGCAGCCCCTACGGCAGCTTTACGGATTTGATAGTGCAACAGCCCCGGATGGGCATCAGGTGCTGCTAGCGCCCAACGCCGAGGTGGCTTCGTCGTCGGGCCAAGCCGGGATGGCCGGACCGTGCCGGTGGCTCAGCTGTCCAGCGAGCGCCGCCGGACCAACTCACCCTTGGCGTACTTGCCCAGCTGACGGGTGGCGAACCCGTCCATCACCGCGCCGATGCCGCCGCCGACCAGCGGCACCCGCTTGGTCACCACCAACGCCAGGTTCTTGCCGCCGACTCGGCCGAGCAGGTCGGTGACAACCTCTTCGGCGACTCGCCGGTCCAGGTCGGGGTCGAACACCGGAGCCGTGGCCACCGCCATCGGAGAGGTGGGCAGCGTTCCGCGGGCGATCAGCCGACCGATCTCCTCGCCACCGAGCAGGCACATCACCAGCGCTGTGCGGACCCGATTGTCGCTCAGGTCGTAGCCCCGCAGGTGCGCAATGGCGGCGATCATCCGGACCTGGATGACAGCGGTGCCGGTGACGTTCGCGGGCACCGCCATCGGCAGCGTAGCAACGCCGCCGAGGTTGGTGACGAACCCTTGCGCAGACCCGAGCCTGACGTGGCTGTCGATGATGGCGTCGATGGCTGCCTCGACCGAGCCGCCGTGGCGTTCCATCTGCTTGGCAGCAACGCTCTTGGCGCTCGGGAGCTTCCCGACGCCGTCGATGGCGATCTCCAGCACCCGGCGCAGCATCCCGCCGGCCATGTGAGGCGCCATCTTCGCGGCCGCTGGGCCGAGCCCACGCGCGATCAGCTTTTGGACTACCCCTTGGGTTGACGGCATCGTTGTCCTTCCGTTCCTGGTGCCGTCGCGATCCGGGTCGCGGCGGGCAGACGCTCGACAACCAGCGTACGTGGCAGCAGTGCGCAGCAACTGGGGGCTGTCCCCGGCTGCCCCCTGGAACCCCTGACCCGGAACGGTCGAGGTGGCACCAACACCTCGTGCCAGCAGGAGGCACAATCAGGCTGTGCCCGAATCGCCCTTCGGTTCGCCGGAAGACTGGCGTGACAGCGACCTGATCGGTGTGTCTTCGGCCTTCGATGCCGGTCTGGTGCTGTCGGCGTACCGCCACGGTGTATTTCCAATGCCAGCCCCCCGTGGCCTGATGGGCTGGTACTCACCGGTCAGGCGCGGCATCCTTCCGTTGGACGGCCTCCGCGTCACCCGGTCGCTGCGCAAGATGGCACGCCGGTACGAGATCCGTGTGGACACCGCATTCGATCGGGTACTCGCGCGGTGCGCTGACCCCCAGCGAAGCGGAGCCTGGATCGACGCCGATATCGGCCGCGTCTACCGAGGGCTGCACCAAGCGGGCGTCGTGCACTCGGTTGAGTCGTGGACGCAAGACGGCCGTCTGGCCGGCGGGTTGTACGGCGTCAGCCTCGGCGGGCTGTTCGCCGGCGAATCGATGTTCCACGACCCGACGGTCGGTAGGGACGCCTCGAAGGTTGCATTGATCGGGTTGGTGGATCTCCTGCGGGAGGCGGGGCACCGGGATCGGCTGCTCGATGTCCAATGGCAGACGCCGCACCTGGAAACGCTGGGCGTGGTCGAGGTCGACCGGCGTGAGTATCTCCGGCTGTTGTCGCGGGCCCTGCCGCTAGCGACGCCGAACTGGCGCGGTCGTACCATCGCGCTGACTGGTCTCGGCCGACGGTGAGCCGTTGACCCTACGGTGGACTCAGGTAAACCGAAGGGAGACCGAATGAACTCCGACTCATTCCCGTCCACCCAGCGAAGCCGGGTCGCGGTCGCAGGCGGGACCGGGGTGGTGGGCCGGCAGGTGGTCCATGCGTTGACGCGGGCCGGGCATGAACCGGTCGTGCTTGCCAGGTCTGTCGGAGTCGACTTGGTGACCGGCGCTGGACTGGACGCCGCGCTGAGCGGGGTTGACGCCGTCGTCGATGTCAGCAACATCGCCACTCAGCGGCGCCGCAGGGCTGTCGACTTCTTCACCACCGCCACTCACAATCTGCTGGCCGTCGGCGGCAGGGCGGGCGTGCGCCACCACGTGGCGCTGTCCATTGTCGGCGTCGATCGTGTGAACCTCGGCTACTACGCCGCGAAGCTGGCACAGGAGAGCCTTGTGCTGGCCTCCTCGACCGGCACCGTGCTCCGGGCTACCCAGTTCCACGAGTTTGCGGACCTGATGCTGGCGCGCAGCAAGGGGCCCGTGGTGCCAGTTCCCCGGATGAGGATCCAGCCCATCGCTGCCGCCGAGGTTGCCGTGGCGCTGGCCGAGCTGGCGGTCGGACCGGCCCAGGCCCGAGCCGCCGATCTGGGCGGGCCCGAGGAGTACTGGCTGGCAGAGCTGCTGCGCCGCCGGCTCCAGGCGCGCCCGCAGCGCCGCTGGGTGGTCGAGGTCAGACTGCCCGGGCGGCTGGGATCGGCTCTCGCCAACGGGGCGCTGCTGCCGGTCGGGAATGGACCGCGCGGCCGACAGACCTTCAGCGAGTGGCTCGCTGCCGCCGGCAACTAGGACGGCGCGTTGTTCACCACCGACCCGCCTGGAGGCGTCGGCACATAATGGGCACATGCCCGAGATGCCCGAGGTGGAGTCGCTGGCGCGTTTCCTGGCCGACAAGTGCGTCGGTCACGCGATCGCGCGGGTCGACCTGGTGGCATTCAGTGCGTTGAAGACCTATGACCCGCCGCTGTCCGCGCTAGCCGGCTTGGAGATCGACCAGGTCACTCGGCACGGCAAGTTTCTCGACATCTCCGCGCAGGGGCTGCATCTGATCTTCCATCTGGCGCGCGCCGGCTGGCTGCGCTGGCGAGACTCGCTTCCCGACGTCCCGCCGCGACCCGGCAAGGGGCCACTGGCGCTTCGGCTGACACTGGACGACGGCTCTGGGTTCGACCTCACAGAGGCCGGGACGCAGCGGAAGCTTGCTGTGCACGTGGTTTCGGCCCCGTCACAGGTGCCGCACATCGCAACGTTGGGGCCGGACCCGCTGG
This sequence comes from Propionibacteriaceae bacterium, assembly GCA_035717205.1. Classification (GTDB taxonomy): domain Bacteria; phylum Actinomycetota; class Actinomycetes; order Propionibacteriales; family Propionibacteriaceae; genus Microlunatus. The sequence continues at coordinate 77,262 of DASTIW010000040.1, forward strand.
CCGACGACTTCGACGAGGAGTCGCTGGCACGGATCTTGGAGTCGGCCGGGCGTGCCCAGCTCAAGGGTGTGCTGAGGGACCAGCGGACGCTGGCGGGCATCGGCAACGCGTACTCCGACGAGATCTTGCATGCCGCCCGGCTCAGCCCGTTCAAGCCGTCCAACGGTCTGACCACGGATGAACGGGCTACCTTGTACGCCGCCATCAAGGGCGAGCTTTCCGGTGCCATCGCACGCGCCGAAGGGCTGGCGGCGAAGGACCTGAAGAGTGAGAAGAAGTCCGGTCTGCGGGTGCACGGCCGAAAGGGCGAGAAGTGTGATGTCTGCGGGGACGTGATCTCGGAGGTCTCGTTCGCCGACTCTGCGCTGCAGTACTGCCCGACCTGCCAGACCGGTGGCAAGAAGCTGGCCGACCGGCGGATGTCGCGACTATTGAAGTGATCGGGCCGTCAGCTGGTCGCGGATGTGCAGTGACCGGCGGAGGCGTGCCGATCCAGCTCGGCCTTCCGCATCGGATGCGGCAGAATGGGTCCATGTGCGCACAGGCAAAGCTGCCGAGCCTGGCGACCGTCGATGTCGCGCAGAAGCAGTCCGAGGGTTGGATGCTGCTGGACGTGCGGACCGACCACGAGTGGAGCCACGGCAGGATTCCCGGTTCGGTGCACATTCCGCTCGACCAGCTGGTGGAGCGGCTGGCTGAGGTCGAGGATCGGGTGATCTGCATCTGTGCCGTCGGTGCCCGCTCCGCGAGAGTCACGCAGTTCCTGGTCGCTCAGGGCAAGGAGGCCGTCAATCTGGAGGGCGGCGTGCATCGCTGGGCCGGCGAGGGGCGTCCCCTCGAGGCCTGACTGCGCTGTAAATCCGCCGGTTCATTCGTGTAGCGTAGAAGGCGTCAATCCTTCGGGAGCTCACACCTTGGTGGGCTGAGAGGGCGGAGTGCGTCACCGACGCCGGTCCGCCGACCGACCGAACCTGACCGGGTAATGCCGGCGTAGGGAGTGTCTTCAAATGTCAGTGTCATCCAAGCCCGTCATCACACCGCCCGTCCGGACCTCAGCCGGCCCGAAAGAGGCGCCGCTGCTGCTGACGACCGAGCCGCCGAGGCCGCTACGGTTCAGCGACCAGCTGGCCATGTGGGGCAACCTGGGTATCAGCCTCTTCGGCCCGCTGACCGGTGCGCTGATCGCGACGACGACCGGCTCTGTCCCGCTGGCCGTGCTGGCGATCGTTCTGGGTTGCCTGCTGGGCGGCCTGCTCCTCGGCGCGTCGGCCGTTTTCGGAGCCACCACCGGGGCCCCTGCCATGGTCGCTCTGCGCGGCCTCCTCGGGCATCGGGGGTCGGTGGCGCCGACACTGCTGAACATCGCGCAGAACGTCGGCTGGGCCACCATGGAGATCATCGTCATCTCTACCGCGGCCGTCGCCGTGGTTGGTGATGCCTGGCGGTGGCCGTTCGTGCTCCTGGCTGGGTCGGTGGCGACCTTGATGGCGGTACGTCCGCTGGGCAGCGTCCGGATGCTGCGCAAGGTCATGGTCTGGCTGGTCCTGGCAGCTTCAGTGTTCTTGTTCGTCGAGGTGCTGATGCAGCCGCGCCAGGCGATTCCGCAGGACGCCGTACTGGGCTTCTGGCCCGCGGTCGACCTGGCTGTCGCTGGGGTGGTTTCCTTTGCGCCGCTGGCCGCCGACTACTCGCGGCATTCGCGGACCCGGCCAGCCGCGTTCTGGGGGGCATCGGTGGGGTACGGCGTCGCCGCCGTGGCGTACTACACCCTCGGTGTCTTCGCGGTGGCCAACCTCGGCGCTACCGATGTCATCGGCGCTCTGGTGGCGCTGCCTGCCGGTGCGATCGCGCTGGCGATTCTGCTGGTGGACGAGGTGGACGAGGCGTTCGCCAACGTGTACTCCACCACGATGTCCATCCAGAACCTCTTCCCCTCACTGGACCGGCGCTATGTGGCCGTCGTCATCGGGGTCGTCGCCACGCTGCTCGCCGGCTTGATGGACTTCAGCCGGTACCAGTCCTTCCTGTTTCTGATCGGGTCAGTCTTCGTGCCGCTCTTCGCGGTGGCGGCTGTTGACTTCTTCCTCGTCAGCCGGCAGCGCTGGGATGTCAGTGCCAATGCTCGGATCCGGTCGGTGCCGGTGATCGCCTGGGCCTGCGGGTTTGTGGCGTACCAGCTGGTGTATCCCGGTGACGTGCCCGGCTGGTCCGATTTCTGGGTCGGTGCGGCCGGTCAGCTCGGCTTCGTCGCGCCCTCCTGGCTGGGCTCATCCGTGGCGGCGATCGTCGTCGGTGGGCTCGTCATGCTGGCACTGGGCAGGCTGACTCACCGGCGTTGAATCCCGCCCCGGAGGCGGCCCCGATCCACAACGCCGCGGTGCTCTGGCTGTGTGAAACTGGGTTCATGATCGCCAGGCACCCGCCGATCTACGCCCACCGGGGATTCTCCTCCCGCCAGCCGGAGATGACCGTGGCCGCGTACCGGGCAGCGATCGACTGGGCGGTTGCCGAGAGGTGGCCGCTGGTGCTCGAGTGCGACGTGCACTTCAGCGCCGACGACCAGCTCATCTGCCTGCACGACCTTCGGGTCGACCGCACGTCAGACGGCACCGGAATGGCCTTCGACCTCACGGTGGACCAGCTCCGTCAGCTGGACTTCGGCTCCTGGAAGGTCCCGAATCCGCGCCGGGAGCAGCGCATGCTGACCACCTTGGGCGAACTGATGGCGATGGTCGCGCAGGCCAGAGAGAACGGCGCGCCGGTTGAGCTGGCGATCGAGACCAAGCACCCCAACCCCCGCGGCCTCGCCGTCGAGGAACGGGTGGCCACGATGCTGACCGAGTACGGCTGGCAGCACTCACCCTCACCGGTACGGGTCATCTCGTTCTCCGTCGATGGCATCGAGGCTGCCGGCCGACTGCTGCCGGAGCTGGAACGCACCTTGCTGATCGAGCACGACCTCGGCCCCTGGGTTGACGGCCATCTTCCCGACGGGGTGAACGCTGTCGGCCCGGACCTGGCGTTGGTCAAGAAGGACCCGGACTTCGTCGCCCGGGCCCACGCCCACGGCAACGAGGTCCACGTCTGGACGGTCAACGAACCGGCCGACATCAAGCTGTGCCTGTTCTTGGGAGTGGACGGCTTCACGACCGACTACCCCGAACGGGTCGCCGAGATCCTGGAGATCTTCGCCCTGAGCCCACCGACGCAGCACCTGCCGGGTTAGCGCGCTGGTCGCGCGGCTGGCGCCCGACCGTCGGCTAGTCGCGGGCGATCGGGCAGGACAGGCAACGGGGGCCGCCGCGGCCGGAGCTCAGCTCCGCCCCGGCGATGGCAATCACCTCGATGCCGTGTTCTTCGAGCCGGGCGTTGGTCTCGGTGTTGCGTTCGTACGCCACCGCGAGCTGCGGCGCGATCGCCAGTGTGTTGTTGCCGTCGTCCCACTGTTCGCGCTCCGCAGTCACCGGGTCCAGGCCGGTGTCGATCAGCCTGAGCCGCCCAATGCCCATCGCGGCCGCCGCCGCCTCGAGGAAGTGCTGCCGCGGGCCGATCTGCAGCTCGCCGCCGTTACCGTGCCGGATCGGCAGTGCGACCAGCCGGTGGGCGACGTTGGGGTACATCACCATCGCGTCGACGTCCACCATGGTGCAGATGGTGTCCAGATGCATCGTGGCCCGGTCTTGGTCGATCGGCACGGCAAGGATGGTGTGCGCAAGGTCCAGCTCGAACACCGTCCGGGCCAGCCGCTCGACGCCCGCCGGGGTAGTGCGCTGGCCGATGCCGACGGCGAGCACGCCATCGGCGAGCGCCATCACGTCACCCCCTTCCAGCCACTCCTTCTCCCATCCGTGGATGCGCTCCACGGCCGCAAAGCGCGGATGGAAGGTGTAGAGCAGCTCAGTCAACTGTGTCTCGCGGCGACGGGCCGGCATCGCCAGCGAGGTGACCGTGATCCGGTCCTGCACCCAGACACTGGAGTCTCGGGTGAACAGCAGGTTGGGCAGCGGGTCGATCAGGAAGTCCTCCGGCGCCATCATCGCCGACACCAGACCGGTCGTGCGGATCTCGTCGTTACGCAGGCCGGTCATCAGTACGGCCGCCAGGTCATCGATGCCGAGGCCGGTCAAGTGGTCCCCCAGCTGTCGGCGGAGCTGACCGCCGAGTCGGAGATCAGCCAGCGTCAGGTCGATACCCTGCGCCCGCGCTGAGGGGTCCTGCAACGCCTCCTCCAGCAGCCGGCTGAGATACAGCACCTCCACGCCATGGCTGCGGAGCACGTCGGCGAAGGCGTCGTGCTCGTCCTGGGCCCGGGCGACCCACGGGATGCCGTCGAACAGGAGCGCGTCGTTGTTTCGCGGCGTCAGCCGGCGAAGCTCGTCTCCCGGCCGGTGGAGCAGCACCGTGCGCAGCCGGCCCACCTCGGAACGGACACCTGCCGAGCCGTCAGCCATGACAGCGACCCTAACGGCGGCACGCTATAGCCTGGGCGGGTGAGCCCGACCGACGTGCGTGTCGCCTGCATCATCCCTGCCAAGGATGAGCAGCAGCGGATTGCCGCCACGGTCTCCGCGGCGCGGGACCTGCCGTACGTGGACGTGGTGATCGTCTGCGACGACGGCAGTAGTGACGGCACCGCACAGCATGCCGGGGCCGCCGGGGCCATCGTCGTCACGCACAACCGCAACCGCGGCAAGGCGGCAGCGCTGGATTCGGCCGTCAACGCCTTGGGCGTGCTGGAGCAGCGAGACAAGCGCCCCGAGGCGCGCGCGCTGCTGCTGCTGGACGCCGACCTGGAGTCCAGCGCGGCCAGGTGCGCGCCGCTGATCACCCCGGTGGTCAATAACGAGGCCGACCTGACCATCGCCGTGCTCCCTCCGCAGCGCACCGCTGGGGGCGGTGAGCCCGGCGGCTTCGGCCTGGTGATGGCCACTGCGGCGAAAGGGATCACCGACCTGACAGGTTGGACGCCCCGGGCGCCGCTGTCGGGACAGCGCTGCCTCACCCGCCGCGCGTTCGAGCTGGCGAGTCCGCTGGCCGCCGGGTTCGGCGTTGAGGTCGGCATGACGATCGACATCTTGCGAGCGGGGCTTCGGATCCAAGAGATCGACGTTGACCTGTTCCATCGCGCCTCCGGAACCGATCTTGCCGGTCAGCTGCACCGCGCCCGGCAGCTACGTGACGTGACCCGCGCACTCGCCGCCCGAGGCTTGGTGCGGGCGGGGCTGAAGGACCTCAAGGACTCCGGCGGCGTAGCCAACCTGGTCAAGCGGTTCAGAAGGTGAGGTTCCACCCCACTCCGGACCACCTGCGGAGTGAGCCGGCGGGGCGGGCGAACCCCACCTACGCCCCGAGCGTATGGCACCGCGACCACCGCTCCGCGCTGGCGAGCATCGTCGGCGCGACGATCCTGACCGTCGTCGCCGGGTTCCTCGGACCCTCCGCGGTGACCCTGACGCTGGGACCGCGGCACTCTCTGCTTCCCCCGTGGTATCTGCCGTCAGGCCTGCTTTCGCCTAACGAGTGGCTGGTCTCCTGGCTGATCTGGATCGCGATCGCTCTCGGCGCGATCGGCCTGTGGATTGGCCTGCGCGCACTCGCCGACGGCTGGCAGCCCACGCTGCGCCGGCTGTTCGCGCTGGGTACGGGTCTCAGCCTGGTGACGATCACCGTGCCGCCGCTGACCTCGGCCGACGTACTGATGTACGCCGCGTACGGACGCCTGCAAGCAATCGGCCGGGACCCCTACGAGATCACCCCGGCGGAGGTGTTCCGCGGACAGTTCGACCCCGTTCTGCGCTGGACCGAACGTCCGTGGCAGGACACCCCCAGCGTCTACGGCCCGATCACCTCCTGGACCCAGCTGCTGGCCAACCGCTGGGGTGGGGAGAACATGCACGACATCGTTTTCTGGCTCCAGGTGTTCGCTGTCGTCCCGTTCATCGTGACCTGTGCGGTGGTGGTGTTCCTGGCGCATGGCGATCCCCGCAGGCAGGCACGCGCAACGCTGCTGAGCATCGCCAACCCGGTGCTCATCTGGGCGGTGGTGGCCGGCGCGCACAACGAGGCGCTGTCAGTGATGTTCGCGGTGATCGGGTTGTTGATGATGCGCAAGAGCCCGTTCGCGGCCGGCATAGGGATCGGGTTGGCGGGCTGCGCCAAGTTGAGCATCGGGATCTGGGGCCTGGCGATGCTGTGGGCCTATCGGAGGCAGCCGAAGAACGCGCTCATGCTCTGTCTCGGCACAGCGGTACCGATGGGAATGGCGTATGTGCTGTGGGAGCCGACAGCGTTCTTCCAGGTGCTGCGCAACGGCAGCTACGTCTCCGTCGGGTCCTGGGCAAACCCGGTGTTCCGGCTGCTGGACGTGATGCTGCCGTCCGTGACCGCCAAGATCATCGTCGGGACCATCGCCTACGTGGGGCTGTTCGTGATCGCCTGGATGCTGTCGAGGGTGGTCCCGTGGACCGCCGCACCGGGACTCCAGCAGGACGCCGATCCCCGCCAAGATCCGCTGAGCATCGCCTTGCGGACTGCATTGGTGCTGTCAGTTGCCTGGCTGGTGACCTCGATGTACACGCTGTCGTGGTACGACCTGATCGCCTGGATGCCGCTGGCGGTGCTGGCAGCCAGCAAGCTGGACAAAATCATGTTGCTCCGGATTGCGCCGTTGTCGCTGGCCTATGTCCCCGGCCGCGCCATCGACGTCGGCCCGGCGCTGGACTTCACCGCGAGCCGGATGCGCGACACGGTGTCGCCGATGATCCAGTTCGCGGTGCTGCTGGCAATTGTGCTGTGGTGGCGCCGTCCGGAGCGGACCGAGCTTTTCGGGTTCGGCGCCAGGCGCGACGACTTCGAGGCGGCGGCCCAGCCAACCCGAGATCTGGAGAAAGCGGTCAGAGAACCAGGTTCAGCAGCACCGTGAGGACCACGGAGGCAACGATGGAAAGCACCAGCATCAACAGGCAGCTGGGTCGAAACATTGGGGACCAACCTTCTTGAAGCGGAGACGTGCTGACAGGTGATAAGGGAGTGCGCCCTTCCCTCCGTGCCGACGCCGGCACGGAGGGAAGGATCTGATCACGCGTCGTACGCGTCGCGGCTGCCAGCCTTGGCCAAACCGCGGCTGATCATGTAGCCGATGGTCAGCAGGGTGACGTAAAGCCACGCCGACCTGGCGTCGAAGCCCTGGCCGTCGTCGCCGTTGTCGGTCACGGCTGCGGCGATCAGCACGCCGACGACCGCGAGGATGTAGACGATCAGCTCGGTCGTCTTGAAAGCCGACTTGGTCTCGGTGGTCAGCCGGCGGGGAGCGTCGGTGTACTCCTGAACGCTGTGGGCTGAGGTCTGGTTGGCGGTGGTGGTCATGAAGAGCTCCTGGGGTATGGGGCGGGGCATGGCCCGCACTGTCGCCGGTACCTGTTTGGCACTGTGGCGGAGTCCTGCACGAATGGTTACTCGCGCAGGTTTACAACGTAAACCTGAGGTCACACCCGACCGTACTCGTCGACGGCTAGCCGCGGAGTTGGACGGGGGGACTGCTGGTCGGTTCTGCGGGGCCACACTCGCAGCTTTGCGAGCTGCTGCACCCTCCAGCAGAGTCCGAATACCCGCCGTAGGAGGTGAATAACGCAATGTGTCGGAGGTCTCAGTGAGGAGAGCGGACTATCAGCGTTCGCGTTCGACCTGGTCCCGGAGCCGCGTGTTGTCCTCCCGGAGCTGCAGGACCATCGCGACACCGGCCAGATTCAGGCCCTGATCGAGGAGCTCGGTGATCTGCCGCAGTCGTTCGACATCGTTGGAACTGTACAGCCGGGTGCCACCGGCGGAGCGATTCGGCTCGAGCAGTCCCCGACGCTCGTACAGCCGAAGGTTCTGCACGCCCGTGCCTACCATCTCGGCCGTCACCGAGATGCCGTAGACCCCGCGTTCGGGGTCATCCGGCGGGCGAGAGTTTCCGGTAGTCATGGCTTGATCTTACTTGACCGGAGTGCTATAAAAAACTTGTATCAGCCACCATAGATCAGTGGTGGCGAGCGCATCGATGAACTGAAGAGATCATGGAGGTGATGGACATGTTGATGCGCACCGACCCGTTCCGTGACCTGGACCGACTCACCCAGCAGGTCTTCGGCACCGCTGCCCGCCCGGCCATCATGAACATGGACGCCTGGCGCGAGGACGACCGTTTCGTCATCGAGTTCGATCTTCCCGGCGTGGACACGGACTCGATTGACCTCGACGTTGAACGCAATGTGCTGACCGTCCGCGCTGACCGCCCCGCCCGCGAAGGCACGGCGGAGCTTGTCGCCGCCGAACGGCCGAGAGGGGTGTTCAGCCGCCAGCTCATCCTTGGGGACAACCTTGATACCGATCGGATATCAGCGGCGTACGACGCCGGCGTGCTCCGACTGGAGGTCCCTGTGGCCGAGAAGGCGAAGCCACGCAAGATCGAGGTCACCGCATCAAACGACCAGAAGGTGATCAACGCCTGACCAGATACCGGGCTGACCGCTTGCCCGGTCCGCTCGCCGCTGCTCAGCCGGCGGCGAGCGGACTGGTCAGTTCGAGTGCGATGCCATCGGGGTCGCGGAACTCCAAGATCTTGGCGATCCCGATGTCGCGGATTCCGCTGTGTGCGATCCCGTGGGCATCCAGCAGGTCGGCGGCGATGTCGAGCTCTGACGGGTCGGCGACACGGAAGGACAGGTGGTCCAGTCCGACGCGGTCCTCGCTGAACCTGTCACCGGCCGGCGCGCTCGGACGCAGGCCGAAGAACCCGCCCGCGTAGGAGTAGACGACCCCACCATAGAGGAATGACAAATGTTCCTTGGCCTGCTCATCTGCTCCGTCGGGCAGCTCATAGGCCACGGGCAGGCCGAAGATGAGGTCATAGAACGCGCGGGAGCGGTCGATGTCGGTGACTGTCAGCCGCACATGGGAGTAGCCGGTGGTTCGAATGGACATGCCTCATGCAACCACGGCGCCGCTCAGAAGCGCACCTGGCCGCGCTGGCGCCGGCAACCTGCGTACAGTTCCGGGAAGGAGGCGCTTCCGCTGGAAGGAGGCGATCGTGCAGCAGCTCTGGTACGTCGCCTACGGGTCCAACCTGAGCCGGGAACGGTTCCGGTGCTACCTGCAGGGCGGCCAGCCCGCTGGTGGGACCAGACATTATCCGGGTTGCCGTGACCCGAGCGAGCCGCAGGCTGATGTCGCGGTGCTGCTCGATGGCGGCGTGTACTTCGCGGGCACCTCCACCGTCTGGGGCGGAGGGATGGCCTTCTACGATGCTGACGCGCCGAGTCAGGTGGCCGGGCGGGCGTACCTGCTCACCGGGGAACAGTTCAGTGATGTGGTGGCTCAGGAGATGCGGCAGGTGCCCGGCGGTGCACTCGATCTTTCTTTGATTCGCGGGCTGGATCGGCACAGCTACGGATCCGGCCATTACGAGACGTTGGTGCGGGTGGGTGTTCTCCGCGACATGCCAATGGTGACGTTCACCAGCGACTCGCCGAAGCGGCCGGTGGTAGCGCCGAGCGCTGCCTACCTACGGACCATGGCGGCGGGGGTCCGGCAGACGCATCGGTGGCCGATCGGACGCACCGCGGCATATCTTGCGCAATGGCCTGGAGCCCAGGGCGTCTGGAGTGCCCGTGAGATTGCATCGTTGGCGAGCTAGTCACGCTGCTGGGACTTCTCTAGCCTGTCTGCGGTGGTTTTTGTGTGCAGCCGGCTGGCGCCCCCCGACACCAGCCGGCTGTCAGTTCTTCGAACTCGCTCCCCCCGAAGCTTGTTCAACCACAGAGTAATTTTCTGGCCGTGTAGTACTTTTGTCAAGTACTCGTTGTGCTCGTTCTACCGGAGGGTGAAGTAACTTGACCGACCAGGCGATTGCTGCCGATAGGGCGGTAGCGCTTGATGCGCTGCGCGATGTCGTCTTGGCTGCAGAGCAGTACAGGCTCGCCATCGCGAGCCATTTCGGGCTCGGCCAAACCGAGGCACAGGCGGTGAACCATCTGAGCGCTGGTGAGTTGGGTCAGTCGGACCTGGCGAAGCGGCTGGGCATCACCACGGGCGCGACCACGGCGTTGGTCGACAGGCTGGAGCTCGCCGGGCTCGCGCAGCGCACTGCTCATCCGACCGACCGCCGGCGGATGACGGTCAGCTTGAGCGACAAGGGGCAGGCCATCGTTGTCGAGGGCATGCAGTCCCTGAACCGCATCTTCGAGGGCTTCGACGACGAGCAGCTGGACGAGACCATCGCCGCCTTGACGTCCATCGCCAACAACATGGAGTCGGAGAGTCGCGCCCTTGGTTGGCAGGGGATGGCCCCACTCTCCTAGCGGCGGTACCGCCGGGCGTGGTGCCTGAGTAGATTTCAGGTTATGAGTACGCCTACCGACGTGGCGTTGAGCCGAAGCGAGCGGCTGGAGCGTCTGCCGCTGACACGCCAGCACCAGCGGCTGGTTGTGGGGTCCGGCGTCGGCTGGGCGCTGGACGCTATGGACGTGGGCCTGATCAGCTTCGTGATGGCCGCTCTCGCCGTCCAGTGGCAGCTCGACAAGACGACGCTGTCGTTCATCGGCTCCATCGGCTTCGTCGGGATGGCTATCGGGGCCAGCATCGGCGGGTTGCTGGCGGACCGAATCGGGCGTCGTCAGGTGTTCGCGGTCACCCTGCTGGTGTACGGTGTGGCGACCGGGGCCGCCGCGCTGTCCTGGTCGGTGGCCGCCCTGCTGATCTTCCGGTTTCTGATCGGCCTCGGACTTGGTGCCGAGCTTCCGGTTGCCGCGACGCTGGTGAGCGAGTTCGCGCCGGCTCGGATCCGGGGCCGGGTGGTCGTACTCCTCGAGGCGTTCTGGGCAGTGGGGTGGATAGCTGCAGCGCTGATCGGCTACTTCGTGGTACCGACCTCCCCGCAGGGCTGGCGCTGGGCGCTAGCAGTCGGAGCCCTGCCCTGCCTGTACGCGGTCGTGGTGCGGCTTGGGCTGCCGGAGTCCGTCCGGTTCCTGGAGTTGCGGGGCCGCGACGACGAGGCCGAGGCGGCCGTCCAGCGGTTCGAGGCGTCTGCGGGCATCCGGCCGCCGGCAGCAGAGATCAGCGCGTCAGCGTGGCGGCATGAGCCCAGCCCGGCGCCCGGTCCCGGAGCCTTGTGGAACCCGGCCATGCGGGTACGGACCACCTGCCTGTGGCTGGTCTGGTTCGGAGTGAACTTCTCCTACTACGGTGCCTTCATCTGGCTGCCGTCACTCCTGGTGGCCTCGGGTCTGGACCTAGTGAGGTCCTTCGGGTTCACGCTGATCATCACGTTGGCCCAGCTGCCGGGCTACGGTCTGGCGGCGGTGCTGGTCGAGGTGTGGGGCCGACGTCCGACGCTGTCGGTGTTCCTGCTCGGGTCCGCTGCATCGGCGGTGGTTTTCGGCAGCGCCGACTCCACGGCAACCATGGTGGCCGGCGGGATCGCGCTGTCGTTCTTCAACCTGGGTGCCTGGGGAGCGCTCTATGCCATCACGCCCGAGGTGTATCCCACCCCGTTCCGAGCCACCGGCTCCGGTTGGGCGACGGGTTTCGGACGGATCGGATCCATCCTCGCCCCGCTGTCCGTGCCGCTGATGCTCGACGCTGGCGCGAATCTGCTGGTTTTCGCGGTGTTCGCCGCGTTCTTCTTCCTGGCGGCTGCGTCGACGTGGGGTTTGCCCGAGCGTCGGGGTGAGCCCTTGGACGAGCCAGTTCTTCGCAGCGCCTGAGCATCGTCGGTCGGGCCGGCCCCTGCTGCCCGCGGCGACGGTGACGAGTTGCCGGCTGGGTGCGGTCTGTCAGGGTTGACGCCATGGTGCAGACGCAACGCTCCTCCCTGGTCTCTTGGCAGACGGTCATGCCCGTGTTGGCGATCGTCCTACTCGCGTTGACCTGGGGACGGGTGCTCGGGCCCGCGGTCGTCACCGCTGTTGCGCTTGTGCTGGCCGGAGCCGTGCTTGCTGCTGTTCAGCATGCCGAGGTGGTGGCGCATCGAGTCGGCGAACCGTTCGGGTCCTTGGTGTTGGCGGTCGCCGTCACCTTGATCGAGGTCGCGTTGATCGTCACGCTGATGGCCTCCGGCGGTCCGGAGGCGTCGTCGCTGGCACGTGACACCGTCTTCGCGGCGGCGATGATCACCGTCAACGGCATCCTGGGTCTGTCGCTGCTGCTGGGAGCGCTGCGCTACGGGGTCACTCGTTTCAATGCCGAGGGTACGGGCGCCGCGCTGGCCACCGTGGCGGCCCTGGCCACGCTCAGCCTCGTGCTGCCGAACTTCACCTCGAGCAGGGCCGGCCCAGAGTTCTCGCCCTCCCAGCTGGCCTTCGCCGCCGTTGCGTCACTGGCCTTGTACGCCATGTTCGTCATCACCCAGACCGTTCGACACCGCGACTTCTTCCTGCCGGTGGCCGCGGACGGCACCGTGTCCGAGGACGAGCATGCGGACCCGCCCAGCGCACGCGCGGCGGTGACCAGCCTGGTCTTGTTGGTGATCGCCCTGGTCGCCGTGGTAGGGCTGGCAAAGGTCGAGTCGCCCGTCATCGAGGCCGGCGTGGAGGCCGCCGGCTTCCCGCAGTCGTTCGTGGGAGTCGTGATCGCGCTGCTGGTGCTGCTTCCCGAGACGCTGGCCGCCGCACGCGCGGCCCGCCGGAACCGGATTCAGATCAGCCTTAACCTGGCGCTCGGGTCCGCAATGGCCAGTATCGGACTCACCATCCCGGCCATCGCTGTCGCCTCCATCTGGTTGCCCGGGCCCCTTCTGCTCGGTCTCGGCCCCACCCAGATGGTGCTGTTGGCACTGACGGTGGTGGTCAGCGTCTTGACCGTGGTCCCGGGACGAGCGACCCGACTCCAGGGCGGTGTGCACCTGGTACTGCTGGCGGCCTTCATCTTCCTGGCCGTCAACCCGTGACGCATCGCCGGAGGGCACCGCCCGGTTGGCGGCGGCGCGGCAGCGCCTTGCCTGCACGGCAGCGCCTTGAGGACGTGCCCGGCCGGGCTGGCCCCGGTACCCTGTGTCGGTGCCAGGAGTACCGCCAGCCCACTACGGCTATTTCGGCCCGGAGGGGACCTTCACCCACCAGGCCCTGTTGACGCTCCCGGCGCTGCACGGAGAGCCAGTGCCCTTCTCCACCGTCGGGCAGGCGCTGGACGCGGTGCGGGCCGGCGACGTGACCGCGGCGCTGGTGCCGATCGAGAACTCGGTCGAGGGTGGGGTGACCGCCACGCTGGACAACCTGACCTACGGGGACCCGCTGGTCATCACCCGTGAGGTGCTGCTGCCGGTGCAGTTCAGTCTCTTCGCCCGCGGAGACGCCGACATCTCCGACATCCGCCAGGTGCTCACCCATCCGCATGCCGCAGCCCAGTGCCGCAACTGGCTCGCCACCAACCTGCCGCAGGCAGCGGTCGTGGAGGGCGGGTCGACAGCCGCCGCAGCAGCAGAGGTGGCTGATCCGCAGTCCCGGTTCGACGCTGCCATCTGCGCACCCATCGCCGGCCGGATGCACCGCCTGAGCGAGCTGGCCGCCGGCATCGCGGACAACGCGGACGCTGTCACCCGCTTCGTGCTGGTATCTCGGCCAGGACCCGTCGGCCCGCCGACCGGCGCAGACAAGACGACCATGGTGCTCTTCATGCGGGAGGACCACCCGGGAGCGCTGCTGGACCTCCTCGACCAGTTCGCCAGCCGCGGCGTGAACCTGTGCCGGATTGAGTCACGGCCGACCAAGAAGACTCTCGGTGACTACTGCTTCTCCGTGGACGCGGAGGGTCACATCGACGACGCACGGCTGGCCGAGGCGCTGATGGGTCTGCACCGCGTCTGCGCCGACGTGGTGTTCCTGGGCAGCTATCCAAGGGCCGACAAGGCCCAGCCCCACATCCGAGTCGGTACCTCCAACGACGACTACCGCGGTGCTGCCGCGTGGCTGAAGCGACTGCGCAACCCGTAGCGGCTGCAATTCTGTCGAGTCATCGGCTGGCTGACTGAGCAGGCTCGGGGGCTTCGGCAAGGTCCGGGCCGGTCTCCTCCGACACCTCGTCCCGGGTCTCGGCATCTCGTCTCCAGGACCGCGGCACACGAAGCGTTAGCGCACCCGGCTGCACCTCGGCCAGCATCACGTTGCACTCGCCTGCGGTATCGCCATCCAGCTGGTAGTGGTCCCGCTGGTCGACGCTGATCCGCACACTGCGGCCGGTCAGCCGCTCAAGCTGGTCGTCGGTACGTCGTTGGTGGGTCAGGACGCGGGTGGTGAGCTTCACCAGGTCGACCACCCCCCGCGGTGAAGCGACCAGCACGTCAAGCAGCCCGTCGTCGGGCTTGGCGTCTGGGATCAGCGGGATGTTGGCCTGCAGATACCCGACGTTGCCGATCACGATCACATGCGCCCGCCGCTTGAAGGGCGGGCTGTCATCGACCCGGATGGTGGCATGCAGCGGGGGATGGTTGGCGTTCCGGGCCGCCGAGACGAAGTACGCCGCGGACCCCACGGCCTTCTTGAGGTCGGGGTTCGTGCCCTGCATGATGACGGCGTCGATGCCGATTCCGGCCATCACCGCGAAATGGTGGCTGGTGGTGTCGTCGACAGTTAGCTTGACCAGGTCGATCGGCTTGTCGGCCCCATCGAAGGCGACGTCCAAGGCAGCGGCCTCGTCCAGCGGGATGCCGATGTTGCGGGCCAACAGGTTGCCCGTACCGGCCGGGATGAGACCGAACGGGATGCCGGTGTTGGCCAGGCCGGAGCAGATGATCCGGATCGTGCCGTCGCCACCAGCGCCAAGCACCAGGTCGACGCCCTCCTCGACGGCCTGAGCTGTCATCGCGACGCCGGGATCGTCCGGGGTGGTCTCCAGCCAGAGCGGACGCTGCCAACCCCGCGACGACAGCTCGTACTCCACATGGCGCCGGAATCCCGCCCAGTCGGTGACCTTGGCCGGGTTGTAGACCACCGCGCAACGCGGCTGGGGACCGCCCTCGATCGCGGGTGGCACCTTCCGGCGTACGAGCTCAGAGACGATCTCATGTGGGATGGGCACCGAGACCCCAGCCGTCAGCAGGCAGACCGACGCTATCAGGGCACCGTACAGCGCGCCCCCCACCAGGTCGGAGAGGTAGTGCGCCCCCAGCAGCCATCGGTCCACGGCGATGATCAACACGATCAGAGCGGACGCTGGCTGCCAGGCCACCCGCACACTCGCGCTTTGCCGGGTGACGGCCAGTGTTGCGCCGACCGCCACCACACTGGCGAGCGCAGCGACCAGGTGGTCCGACGGGTACGAGGGCCCTGCGGCGCTGATCAGGTCGATCGCGCCTCCTGGTCGAGCCCGACCGAAGATCAGCTGCAGCACGGTGCCACCGCCCCAGCCGAGAACGACGATCAGCACCAGGGCGGTGGACAGCTGCCGAAGGCGGTGCCGACCGGCCCACCAGGCAACTCCGAGCAGTCCCAGGTACGGCAGCCCCGGCCAGGTGAGCAGCGCGAGTGCCGCCAGGATCTGCCCGAGGGCCGAGTCCGGCCTGACCGGCGAAGAAAGCGTGCGTCCGTCAAGCGACTGGAGTGGCTCCCAGCTGAAGGTGAGCACCGTCCAGACCACGAAAGCCAGCGCCAGCCCGGTGGTGGCGAGCACGGACGACCGGGACGGGGGCTTTCGGACCATAGTGCGGCCCATCATCCCATTGAGTGCAGAGCATTCCCGCCTTTGTCGACGGCGCTGCGGAAGTGGGCAGTGGGGGTAATGGACATGCCGGATTCCGGGCGGGCTGGATAGGCTGGCGCGGTGATCGATGCCAAGGTTCTCCGCCAAGACCCCAACCGCGTTCGCGCTTCGCAGCGAGCCCGCGGAGAGTCGGAGTCGGTGGTGGACGACTTGCTGGCCGCCGAGGAGAGCCGTCGCGCAGCTATTGGGCAGTACGAGGCGCTGCGCGCCGAGCAGAAGGCTCTCGGCAAGCAGGTATCCCGGGCCCAGGGTGACCAGCGGGCCGCGCTGCTGGCTCGCACGAAGGAACTGGCCGACCAGGTCAAGAAGACCGAAGCGGCGCAGAACGAGGCCGCCGCGATCTTCTCCAAGCTTCTGCTCGGCATCGGCAACCTGGTGGAGGACGGCGTACCCGTCGGTGGTGAGGACGACTTCCAGGTCCTCGAGACCCACGGCACACCGCGCGACTTCGCCGCCGAAGGGTTCACTCCCCGGGACCACCTCGAGCTCGGTCAGATCCTTGCCGCCATCGACACCGAGCGCGGCGCCAAGGTCTCCGGCTCGCGGTTCTACTACCTCACCGGCCAGGGAGCGGAGCTGGAGCTTGCCCTGGTGAACCTCGCTGTCACGATGGCGGTGCGGAATGGTTTCGTGCCGATGATCCCCCCAGCCCTGGTCAAACCACAGGCCATGGAGGGCACCGGCTTTCTGGGCCAGGCAGCCCAGGACGTCTACCACCTGGCTGATGACGATCTTTATCTGGTTGGCACGGCTGAGGTGCCGCTCGCGGCGTACCACTCCGACGAGATCCTGGACGCTGCCGCGCTCCCGCTTCGGTACGCCGGCTACAGCCCCAGCTTCCGTCGGGAAGCCGGGTCACACGGCAAGGACACCCGGGGCATCTTCCGGGTGCACTGGTTCGACAAGGTGGAGATGTTCGTCTTCTGCGATCCGGCGGATGCTGGGGCTGAGCACCGGCGGCTGCTGGAGTGGCAGAAGGAGTTCATCACAGCGCTGGAGATCCCTTTCCAGGTGCTCGACGTGGCGAGCGGCGACCTCGGTCTGAGCGCGGCGCGCAAGTTCGACTGCTACGGCTGGTTGCCCACCCAGAACCGCTACCGCGAGATCACCTCGACCTCCAACTGCGCCGAGTTCCAGGCCCGCCGCCTCAACATCCGGGCCCGGTTCGACACCGGCACGGCTCCGGTGGCGACCCTGAACGGCACGCTGTGCGCCATCACCCGGACGATCATCATGATCTTGGAGAACCATCAGCAGCCCGACGGCTCGGTACGGATCCCGCAGGCCCTGAGGCCTTTCCTCGGCGGTCGTGAGCGGCTCGTTCCCGCTCGATGACGCCAGCTCGCTGGTTCGGCTGACGCGCGTCGCTACAGGTACATCCCGTCGGTTCCGGTCGGCCGGTGCGCCTGCTGCGGAGGGTGGTGCTCGCCCCCGGGGCCCGGAGGCAAGGCCCGACGCATCTGCTCCAACTGGGCCCGGGTCGCCATCTGCTGGGCGAACAGCGCCGTCTGGATGCCGTGGAACAGACCTTCCAACCAGCCCACGAGCTGCGCCTGAGCGATCCGCAGCTCGGCGTCGGTCGGGGTCGCGTCCTCGGTGAACGGCAGCGTGATGCGCTCCAGCTCTTCCACCAGCTCCGGTGCCAACCCGTCCTTCAGCTCGCGAATGGAGGCCTGGTGGATCTTGCCGAGCCGGAGCCGGCTGGCGTCGTCCAGCGGCGCGGACTTCACCTCATCCAGCAACTGACGGATCATGTTGCCGATGCGCATCACCTTTGCCGGCTGTTCCACCATCTCGGTCACCGACCGGGTGGACTCCTCGTCAGTCTCCACCTCCTCGCGCGCCGGCCCCTCCACGGCCATCGAGGTGGGCGTGACCACGTAAACCCGTCCGTCGTCGGTGGCGCCCGCAACACCTTGCGATGAGGCTGATTGCTCCTGCTCGGGGTTCTGGTCGATGCTCATATTTCGATCCTAGTTGTGGGTAGCCGGCTGATCGCCTCGACCGTACACACGGTCGGGGACGCGGGCGCCTTGCCGCAGGACTCCGGCCGGGGCACCCGTACCGGCTGCTCAGAAACCCGGACCTGCCAGCGCTGCTGCTGCTCGTCGGCGAACACCGCCAGGGTGCACTGGCCGTCGCGCCGGGATGAGATCAGCCGTGGGAAAGCGACCTGGTCGATCCCAGCCTCCTCTCGGACGGCGATCTCGGCCGCCTGCACCGCTCGGCGATACCTCGCCATCCCCCGCATCAGCGGCGGCAGCACCGCCTGGGATCGCGCCGCATCGTAGGCCGCGGACAGGCTGAGTGGGTCGAGGCGGCCGTAGACGACACCGGCTGGCAGCATCACTGCCGTCGGCGCCAGTCGGTGCCCGCCCAGGTGGCTGCACTCCCACACCGGCTCGTAACCGGTCGCCGCCGCGAGGTTCTCGGCTGCCAGCTGCTGGTGCAGGTAGGTTGCCAGCGGCCGGCCCAGCGCAGCGCAGCATCGGTCACGCTTGGCGTGTGCGCAGATCAAAGCCAGTGGGTGAGTGACTCCGACAGCATCCGGATGGATCCGTTCGATGCTCTCAGAGCCCGCCGCGGTCCAGTCGAGTTCCAGCAGCTCGGCCGCGCCGGCAACCCGGAATGCCACCGTGACCGGGGTCGGTTCGAGGACCGACGCGAAGACCTGCCGACCGGTACGGTGCTCCCGGTCGCGGGAGCGGCCTGGTCGCCTCATCAGCAGCGGGCTTAGCCCCAGCCGGCTGAGCTGAGCATCCAGCGTCGCGGCGACGTCGTGGCCCAGCCTGCTGTCGGACAAAGCGTTGCGGCCCCAGGGTCCGCTGTGCTCGATGACCAGGTATCCGCGGGTCGTGCTGGCCGTACCCGCCAGCGGCTCCCCCAAGTCGACCGACCACCGGGAACAGGTCAGCTCGGGAGTGCCCGCGGATGGTGTCATCCGACAATTCTGGACCGACCGGCTGGACGCGGATCAGCCCTCCCGCCAGGCGTCACTTTCGATGTGCGAGCCGGCCTGCGGGCCCATCTGCAGCATGCCGCCGTCCACCGGCCAGGATGCGCCGGTGACGTAGCTTGCCTGCGGCGACGCCAGGAACGCCACCACGGCCGCGATCTCCCGGGCGTCGCCGGGTCGCCCGAGCGGGACGCCGGGTCGGTTGGTGCTGGTCGGGTCCTCGTCGGTCTGGCCCGTCATCGGGGTGGCAATCTCTCCCGGAGCCACCGAGTTGGCGGTGATGTTGTGCTGCCCGAGCTCCAAGGCGATGGTCTTGATCAGTCCGCCCAGGCCGTGCTTGGCGGCGTCGTACGCGCCGGAGCCGACTCGTGGCTGGTGCTCGTGCACGCTGGTGATGGCGATGATCCGGCCGCCGCGGCCGGCGGCCACCATCTTCCGCGCCGCCCGCTGGATGCACACGAAGGCGCCGTCGAGATCGGCGGCCATCGTGTGGCGCCATTGCTCCAGCGTCATCTCCAGCAGCGTTGCGTTGTCGCCGGTGCCGGCGTTGTTGACGAACACGTCGACGCCGCCGAGCTCATCGGCCAGCTTGTCGACGACGTCGCCGCATCCGGTCAGGTCAGTGGTGTCCAGCTGAGCCACCACGGCCTTCCTGCCGGTCGACCTGACCTCCTCGGCCGTGGCCTGGGCGCCGGCTTCGTCTTGGTGCCAGGTGATCCCGACATCGAGGCCTGCTTCGGCGAGCGCCACCGCCGTGGCCCGGCCGATGCCGGAGTCCGACGCCGTGACGATGGCGGTACGGGGCGCGAACTGTGACTGTGCGGGAGACGAGGTCATGGCATCACCTTTCGAGGGCTGGAGATGAGTGCCTGCTACCCGGTCGCTGGGGCTTCTACGCAGCCCGGCGGTGGGGATAAATGCGGTGCGGACTGTCAGCAGCACGGCCTAGGGTTGTGAGGTCATGCATGATTTCCCGCCCGATGTTCCGGATTTCTCTGCCTCGCACGCGACCGACGCGCGGCGGGGTTCCGCAACCCGTGACTTCTCCCATCCCGATACCCGGAGTCCATCACGGTTTCTGCGCTGGATGCTGAGGCAGCAGGCGTCGGTGCTGGTGATCTCCTCGCTCTTAGGCTTGCTCCAGTTCCTGCCGGGCTCGATCGGGCCGTACCTGGTGGGCCGCGCGATCGACGACGGCGTGCTGCCGCGGAATTTCCACGCCGTGGTGACGTGGGCCCTGGTGCTGCTGCTGTTGATCATGCTGGGCGCGCTCGCGGGCGTACTTCGGCACACGTTCATCGTGCGGACGTGGCTGGTGGCGCTGTACGGCATCATCAAGCTCGTCACCCGCAAGACCACCCAGATGGGCCACATCCTTCCCCAGCGGACACCGACCGGAGAGATCCTGAGCGTGTCCTCGGGCGACTCCGATCAGTTCGGCGCGATCAACGAGGTGCTGACCCGGGCCGTCGGTGCGGGGATCGCGTATCTGCTGGTGGCTGGGATCGTGCTGAAGACATCGGTGGAGCTGGGCATCGTCGTGCTGGTCGCCGCCCCGATTCTGGTGCTGGTGGCGTTGCCGCTGCTCAAGCCGCTGGAGCGCCGGCAGGCGATCGAGCGCAGCACGTCGTCGAAGCTGACCTCGATGGCGACCGACATCGTCGCCGGCCTGCGCATCCTACGGGGGATCGGCGGCGAGCGTACGTTCGCCCGGAACTACGCGCTGCAGTCCCAGGTCGTGCGTCGTTCTGGCGTGGCGGCGGGTACCTGGCAGGCTGCGGTGGATGCGACCGGGGTGCTGTTCGCCGGGCTGTTCCTGGTGAGTCTCACCTGGCTCGGCGCTCGCGAGGTTGCGGCCAGCACCCTCACGGTCGGTGAGCTGATCAGCTTCTTCGGGTACGCCGTGTTCATGGTCTGGCCGATCCAGACCTTCTTCGAGCTGGCCCAGAAGTGGGTCCGCTGCCTGGTGTCGGCGCGCAAGACGATCGCGGTGCTGGGACAGGAGACGCCGTGGCGTGATCCGAGCGTGCCGCTCCGGGTGCCGGCAGACGCGGCGATCACCGACCTGGAGGCCGGATTCGAGGCGAAGCCGGGGCTGCTGACCATCGTTGTGTCGGCGGTGCCCGATGATTCCGCGGCCCTGGCCGACCGGCTCGGACGGTATCTCCCGACCGAGACGGACCCGATCAGCCTGGACATCGACGAGAACATCAAGGGTCGGCGGGCACGTCAGGAACGGGCGCGCCAGGCGCGGGAACGTGCCCGGCTGGCGGCCCGTGACCGGGCGATCACCGACCGGCAGTGGGGCGTTCAGGTCGGCGCCGTTGATCTGGCCGACATTCCCATCTCGGAGGTTCGTCGTCACATCCTGGTCAGTGACACCTCAGGTCTGGTGTTCGCCGGCACGCTTCAGTCGGCGGTCGACCCGCACGGTCGGCTATCCCGGGAGCAGGCGGAGAAGGCCTTGCACACGGCTGCGGCCGAGGACGTCTTCGAGGCGATGCCCGGCGGCTGGCAGGGGGTGATCGACGAGCGTGGCCGCGGGCTGTCCGGCGGCCAGCGGCAACGGCTGATCCTGGCCCGGGCCATCGCGATGGACCCGGAAATCTTGATCCTGGTGGAGCCGACGTCGGCGGTCGACGCGCACACTGAGGCACTGATCGCGGCGCGGCTCAGGGGGCACCGGGACGGTAGGACCACGATCGTGATGAGCGCGTCGCCGCTGCTGCTGCACCACGCCGACGAGGTGGCGTTCCTGGTCGCCGGTCAGGTGGTCGACACCGGGACGCACGAGGATCTGCTGAGCCGCAACGCGGAGTACCGACACGTGGTCATTCGCAGCATGGAAGAAGTGGTCGATGTCTGAGCTGACGGTGATGGAGGGAGCCAGAGTGCTTGAGGGGTCTGTTGACACCTGGCGTGCGGGGCCGGCCGAGCCAGCGGTGCCGGCCGCCCTGATCCCGCCCACCGAAGGCTCCATCGGATCCCGGCTGAGTGCCTGGCATGCGCGGCACCTGCTGAGGGAGCAGCGGGCTCAGGATTACTTCGCCTCATCCCGGGACCCGCAGCGCGGGCTGCCGGTCGCTCCGCGGCCAGCCGTGGTCCGCTTCCTGGGGGACCTGCTGGCTTCGCGCCGGAGCCTGGTGATCGCCGTCCTGCTGCTGAACGGTGCCGCAGCGATCGCGGGGCTGGTCGTGCCCCGCCTGCTCGGCGCGCTGGTTGACGAGGTCGCGTCGCCGGGCTCGGTTGTCGCCACCTTGAACGGGCTAGCGCTCGGCGTTGCCGGGGTGGTGCTGCTGCAGGCGCTGCTGACCTTCCTGGCCCGCTGGATCTCGGCGGTCTTCGGCCACAACATCTTGGCGTCCGCACGCGAGTATGTGGTGCGTACCGTGCTCGGGCTGCCGCTCGGCAGGGTGGAGAGTGCCAGCTCCGGTGACCTGGTCACCCGGGTCACCCGCGATGTCGGCACGATGAGCGAGAGCGTCCGGTACGGGCTGCCGGAGGCGGTCATCGCCGGCGTGACGACCGTCTTGACGGTGGGGGCGATGTTCGTGAACTCCTGGCTGCTGGCGCTGCCGCTGATCGCGGTCGCGCCGATGCTGGTCGTGAGCGTGCGCCGTTACCTGCGGCGAGCGCCGATGGGCTACATCACCGAAGGCGGCAGCTACTCGCAGATCAACACCACTCTCACCGAGACGGTGGAGGGCGCCCGGACCGTGGAGGCGCTGGGCTTGCAGCGTGCTCGGATCGACCTCAGCGACGATGACATCGCGGTGTCGTCGCAGGCCGAGCGGTACACGATGGCGCTGCGGAACCTGCTGTTCGCGGTGATCGACGTGGCGTACAACGCGCCGCTGGTGCTGACGCTGCTCGTCGGTGGCTACGGGTATCTGCGGGGCTGGGTCACGCTGGGGGAGATCACCGCAGCCACGCTGTACATCCAGGCGGTGATCGAGCCACTGGACGCGCTGATCCGCAACGTCGACCGGCTGCAGGTCGGGGTGGCCTCCACCACCCGGCTTCTGGGTATCGCGTCCGTTCCGCAGGACCGGGAGGCCGGTGACGAGCTGCCGGTCGGTAATCAGATCATCGGTCAGGATCTGCGGTTCGCGTACCGGGAGGGCCACGATGTGCTGCAGGGAGTCGACGTGGCGCTTCGCCCGGGTGAGCGGCTGGCGATCGTCGGACCGAGTGGTTCGGGCAAGTCGACCCTTGGCCGGCTGCTGTCGGGCATCAACCGGCCACGGACGGGTGCGGTGACGGTCGGCGGCGTCGACCTGACGGCCCTGCCGCTGGACGTGCTGCGCACCGAGGTGGCTCTGGTCACCCAGGAGCACCACGTCTTCGTGGGCAGCATCCGCGACAACATCGTGCTGGCGCGGGAAACATCACCTGACGCGGCGGTCGTCGAGGCGCTGCGGGCCGTGGACGCCTGGGACTGGGTGGAACGGCTGCCGGAGCGGCTGGACACCATGCTTGGGTCGGGGAATCTGGCCGTCACCCCGGCGCAGGCTCAGCAGATCGCGCTGGCGCGACTCGTCGTGGCCGACCCACACACGCTCGTCCTGGATGAGGCGACGTCGTTGATCGACCCGACAACAGCACGCCACTTGGAGGGTTCGATGGCGGTGCTGCTGGAGAACCGGGCTGTGGTCGCGATCGCGCACCGGCTGCACACGGCTCACGACGCCGACCGGATCGCGGTGGTGATCGACGGTCGGATCGCTGAGCTCGGCAGTCACGAGGAGCTGGTAGAGGCGGACGGCGAGTACGCCAGCCTGTGGCGGGCCTGGACTTCATGAGCTACGGGGTCCAGTTCCGTCCCGGGGGCGCGTCCGGTGTCACACGGTCAGGATGATCTTGCCGAGGTTCTCACCGGACTCCAGTCGGCGATGAGCCTCGGCCGCCGCCGCGAGCGGAAACTGGGTTTGGGGCGCCGGTCGGATGACGCCGGAGGACACCAGGGGCCAGACGGCGTCGAGCACCGCGCGGCAGATCTCGGCCTTCTGCTCCACCGGCCGCGACCGTAGCGAGGTGGCGATCACCTGGCCCCGCTTGGGCAGCAGCGCACCCAGGTCGAGCGTTCCACGTCGGCCGCCTTGGAGACCGATCACCAGCAGCCGTCCGTCGACCGAGAGCAGGTCGACGTGGGACTCCAGGTACTTGGCGCCCATGTTGTCGAGGATGGCGTCGACGCCCCGTTGACCGGTGAAGTCCTTGATCGCCGACACCCAGTCCTCGCGGTAAGGGAGGGCGAGATCAGCGCCGATGGACCGACAGTACGCCAACTTGTCCTCAGAACCGGCCGTGGTGATGACCGTCGCTCCCAGTGCCTTGGCGTACTGGATGGCGAAGGAGCCGATCCCCCCTGACCCGCCGTGAACCAGCAGGACGTCGCCGTCGGCGACGTCGGCGATGCGGAGGTTGGACACGACGGTGGCGGCAACCTCAACCAGCCCGGCCGCGGTGACCAGGTCGATCCCCTCGGGCGGGGGCAGCACCTGTCCGGCGGGCGCCGCTACGTACTCGGCGTACCCGCCGCCGGCCAGCAGGGCGACGCAAGGGTCGCCGGGAGACCAGTCCTTGAAGCCGTCCCCGATCTCGGCGACCTCTCCGGAGCACTCTAACCCGATGATAGGGCTGGCTCCCGGTGGCGGGGGATAGTGGCCCTGCCGCTGCATCAGGTCCGCCCGGTTGACTCCGGCGGCGCGGACCTTGATCAGGACCTCACCCGGCCCCGGGGTCGGCGGGTCGACGTCGGCCAGCTGCAGCACCTCTGGGTCGCCAGGTTCCGCGGCGATGATGGCTCGCATGTCCTCAGCGTGCCACAGCGCGGCCGGTGGGGTCGGCTAGGATCTGGATGCCCGGGGCCCCCGGGATGGCGAGGTCGCATAGCGGACTAGTGCAGGCGCCTTGAAAGCGCCCGAGCGGCTCAAACCGCTCCGTGGGTTCGAATCCCACCCTCGCCGCCGGCTCTATCCGGCGCCCAGCCGGCCGCTCCCGCGGTCAGGGCCCCCGCCCGCCGAACCCAGGCCGAGGCGGCAAGCTCCTCCTTCACCAGTGCTTGCCCGCTCGGATTGGTTGTCGTTGCCCGCTGACATTCCCGCCGGACCCGCACCGGATTGCCGTTTCCGGACAGGTCAGCGACCGGTCCGGCGGGAATATCAGCGCTGAGCTCCGCTGAGCACCCGATGTCCGCTCATGCGCAGGCGGCCCCAGGGAATGCCCGCTGTGCCCGCTGTGCCGATGCGCCCGCTGTGCCGATGCGCCGGGGTGCTGACATTCCCGCCCGACCAGGGCGATAGCGGCGCCTAGAGGCCGGGGAAGCCTCGGTCGGGAGGGAATATCAGCGGCCAGTCGGCCGACGGAGGTGGTCGCCGGATGAGGTCGCCGGAGTCGGTAGGGTTCGAGCGTGAGCGGAACCCCTGCCCAGCAGCAGACCTACGTCCTGAGTGCGCCGCCCCCAGTGCGGGCTTTGGCCATCGCATCGGTGGCGGCGCTGTTGGGCGCGGTTCTGGTCGTGCTGTCCGCCACCACCGGACTACCGGGACTGGTGCTAGTCGTCGGTGTCGTCCTGCTGCTGGCAGGGCTTGCGCTCGCCATCGCCGGGCTGGTGCTGACGGCACGGCTGAAGACCACGGTTTCCCTCGACTCAAACGGTCTGCACCTGAGCCGTGGGACAGCGCGGACCGAGCTTCCCTGGCGAGAGATCACCGGGGTGGATCTGACTGCAAACCACATCCTGGTGCGAACGTCCACCGCTGACGGCGCACAGATCCTCAATCCGCGTGGACCGTCCGACCCGTCGGTACGGCGCCTGATGAACGCAGTCCGCGAGGCCCTCGACGCCGACCGGGGCTACCAGAACCTCCCCCCGGGCTGATCGAGCAGCGGGTCAGCGAACCGGCTCAGCAGTCGCGGCAACCTGCGGCTTCCAGGCACACGAGTTCACGATGTCCTCGCTCTGCGCTGTCGGTTTCGCCGTCCTCGATGCGGCTGTCGGCTTCGCTTTCGGCGTCGTCGAGGTCTGCGGCTTGGGAACGACCCGTGGGCTGGTCGCCTTGGTCTCGCCGAGGGCGACCCGTACGCGCTGCCGCATCCGAGCGAAGTCGGGATCGGGGCTGGAGAATCCCGCTACCCCGTGCTTGAAGACGATGCTGCGAACGTTGCCGTCTTTTACCCGTAGGGCGAGATCGACCATCATGGGCAGCACCTCCTGCTGAACGTCGGTGGTGACGATGTTCTTGCCGGCCCGGGCAATCGCCTCGTAGCGCGCCAGCAGATTCCCCGGATTCGCCTGCTTGATGATCGCGTTGATCACGCAGCGCTGGCGGTCCATCCGGTCGAAGTCCGTCGATCCGTAGCGTCCCCTGGCGTACCACAGAGCCCTGTCGCCGTTGAGCTTTTGGTTGGGTCCCGGCTTGATGTACTCCTTCGGCGGGATGCCCAGATCGGTGTTCCCGCCCATCGGGATGTACGTGTTCACGTTGACGGTGATTCCGCCGAGCGCGTTGATCAGCCGCTTGAAGCCCCCGAGATTCACCAGCACGTAGTAGTCGACCTTGAGCCCGAGGGCCTCACCCACCGACAGCTTCAAAGCGTCGGCGCCGAAGTTGTCGGTCGGTCCGAGGATCGTTTTGGGCACCGTGTTCGGCAGGTTGCCGTACATGGCATTCAGAAAGAACTCCGGGTCGTCGCCGTTGCCGTTGGTGAACCCGTGGGGGAAATACTTGTGTAGCGGCGAGGCCTTCGGGAACGGCATCCGGCCGGTGTTGCGCGGCAGGCTGAACAACGTGGTGTCGCCGGTATGGGTGTCGATGCTCGCGAGGATGGCCGTGTCGGTACGCGTTCCCTCCCGGTCCGGACCCGCGTCGCCGCCGAGCAGCAGCACGTTGAGCCGGGGCCGGTTCTGCCATGGGTCGATCGGCTTACCCGCTGGATCGGTGGTCGCGAGCGTCGGCCGCGTCGCGCTCTTGGTGTCATCCTCGCGTTTGAAGACCACATTCACCAGACCCGCCTGGTCGTGGCTGTACCGAGCGGCCACCGCCATCGGAGCGGCGACCGCAAACGCCAGGATGCTCACCAGCAACCCACCGAGCGCGCGTTGGCGGCCGGTCGCCGTATGCCGAAGTGCGAGGTGGCTGGCGACGATCACGCCGACCCACACCAGTGCCACCACGATGAGCGCCACCGTGACGCGCCGCAGCACGTCCGGCCGAACGGCGAGTGCGGCGAGCCGCTGCATGTCCACGGCGGCAAAGGCGCCCAGCGTGATCAGGGCTGCCACGAAGACTCCGAGGATGATCCCACCAATGACGCGCCGGCGGGCGAGGATCAGCCCGAGGCCGGGCAGCAGGGTCCCGACGACGGTGTAGAGCGCGGTACGGCGGAAGTCGTCTCGCGGATCCAGTGCTCGTCTCGGATCGGCGTCAGCATGATGCGGGCGGCGCGTGTCCCTCACGCCCACGCGTGTGCTGGAGGGCGTGAGCGACTGTGCTGCATTGTCAGGGCGATCCCCGCTTGGCTGCTCGGGCTTGTCCGGCACAACACCTCCACCCTCTTGGATCACTCCGGCCGCCCCAACTGCCCGGTCGCCCCAACTTTACGTGCTCCCAGCGACCCGGTGCCATCGGTACTGGGACAACCCCGATGGTCCGCTTTGCCTCACGTGCCGATGCATCGGTAGTCTTGCTGGGCGTTCCGACACGTCGGAGTGCATCGGGAGGCGTCGCCTAGTCCGGTCTATGGCGCCCGCCTGCTAAGCGGGTTGAGGGTTCATCCCCTCTCGCGGGTTCAAATCCCGCCGCCTCCGCTCCCATCAGGGCAGACGCCGCCCGAGCCATTCCGGCTCGGGCGGCGCTGGCCTGCCGGTCTGAATTCGCCTTCGGTCCCTTACCGACCAGAGGTTGGCACAAGCCACACACGTGAAGCCGTCGCGTTGCCGAACGGGCTCTGCCAGATCGGCACACTCCACGCTCGGCTAGCGGTTCGACCCCGAGCGAAACTCCCGAAGCCT
>DASTIW010000041.1:0-90606 GCA_035717205.1 Propionibacteriaceae bacterium
GAGGTGCGCGTGCGTCGCAGCAGTGATCATGAAGAGGAGTCTCAATGTGCGGACCCCCTGCTCACAACCCGGAATCTCATGCAATGAGATGCGTCTCCAGCATGTGAGACGAGCAGCGGTGGGCCCGGGCGGACAACCGGCCCCGAGTGCGGCCCTCGTCACACGAGGAGCGGTCACTAGTCTGTCCCCATGACCGAAGTGATCAGCAGTGCCTACCGCCAGATCCTCGAGGTGATGGGCTCGGTCGAGCCCCGGATCGCCGAGGCGACCCGCCAGGAGCTGGTCGACCAGCGGGCGTCCCTGAAGCTGATCGCCAGTGAGAACTACGCCTCTCCGGCGGTGCTGCTCACCATGGGCACCTGGCTCAGCGACAAGTACGCCGAGGGCACGGTCGGGCACCGCTTCTACGCCGGCTGCCAGAACGTCGACACCGTCGAGGCGCTCGCCGCTGAGCACGCGCGTGAGCTCTTCGGCGCGGAGTACGCCTACGCGCAGCCGCACTCTGGCATCGACGCCAACCTGGTGGCGTTCTGGGCGATCCTGGCCCACCGGGTGGAGCTGCCGGCACTCGCCGAGTACGGCGTCAAAGGCATCAACGACCTGTCGGAGCAGGACTGGGAGAACCTTCGCCACAGGTTCGGGAACCAGCGGGCCCTGGGCATGTCCCTGGACGCGGGTGGTCACCTCACTCACGGTTTCCGACCCAACATCTCCGGGAAGATGTTCCACCAGCGCTCGTACGGCACCGACCCCGAGAGTCAGCTGCTGGACTACGCCGCGGTACGCGCGGCGGCCCAGGAGTTCAAGCCGCTGGTGCTGATCGCCGGTTACTCCGCGTACCCGCGGCGGATCAACTTCGCCAAGATGCGGGAGATCGCCGACGAGGTGGGCGCCACGCTCATGGTCGACATGGCGCACTTCGCCGGACTGGTCGCCGGCAAGGTCTTCACCGGTGAGGAGGACCCGGTCCCGTACGCCCATCTCGTCACCACCACGACCCACAAGTCGCTGCGCGGTCCGCGCGGCGGTCTGGTGCTGGCAACTTCGGAGTACGCCGACTCGGTTGACCGGGGCTGCCCGATGGTGCTGGGGGGACCGCTGTCGCACGTGATGGCCGCCAAGGCGGTTGCGCTTGCGGAGGCCCGGAGGGCGGAGTTCCAGACGTACGCGCAGAATGTCGCCGACAACGCGAAGTCTCTGGCGGAGGGCTTCCTTCGCCGTGGCGCGAAACTGGTGACCGGCGGCACCGACAACCACATCGTGCTGCTGGATGTCACCAGCTTCGGGTTGACTGGTCGGCAGGCGGAGTCTGCGCTGCTCGACGCCGGGATCGTCACCAACCGCAACTCGGTGCCCAACGACCCGAACGGCGCCTGGTACACCTCCGGTGTCCGCTTCGGCACACCGGCGCTGACCACCCGTGGTTTCGGGGCGGACGAGTTCGACCGGGTGGCCGAGCTGACCGTCAACGTGCTGAAGAACACCACCCCCACCACGACAGCGGCCGGCGCCCCGGGCAAGGCGAAGTACACCCTGGCCGACGGCATCGTCGAGTCAACGAAGGCGGCGTCAGCGGATCTGTTGGACGCCAATCCGCTTTACCCCGGCCTTGAGCTGTAGGTCAGCACAACGGCGGCACGGCCTACTGGGCGGCGTCGTGCCTTTGGCGTCAGCGGGTGAAGAGACTGCCGGACACGGTCGTGATGAAGTTTCGCAGCGACGCCGGCAGGTCACGCAGGTGCCAGTGACGCGGGCCGTGGTACCAGTCGAGGTCGGTGGAGTCGGCATCCTCATCGACATCGGCTGCGACGATCGCATTCAGCCATCGGTCGGATCCGCCAAGCACGACAGCGTACGGCAGCACCTCGGACAGCTCACGCAACCGGTGCCTGGCCGGCATCTGGGTGGTCGGATGGGTCAGCAGGTCAGAACGCAGGGCACTCAGCCCGGCGAGCAGGGCCGAACCGCTCGCCGTCCGGGCCGGCATCTCCTGGCCGACGAACACCAGTCCGAGGCCGATTACCACCAGAGCTAACCCGACCAGCCCGAAGGTTGTGAAGGCGGCGAGCACCGCGGTAACGACAACAGCCGCGATCA
Source organism: Propionibacteriaceae bacterium (assembly GCA_035717205.1). Lineage (GTDB taxonomy): Bacteria > Actinomycetota > Actinomycetes > Propionibacteriales > Propionibacteriaceae > Microlunatus. The sequence continues at coordinate 2,098 of DASTIW010000041.1, forward strand.
GTCCGCCGATGGCCAGCTGGGTCCACTTGCTGCGCGTCGCGTCAGGGCGCCGCTCGTACCAGCCGTTGCTCACCATCTCGTCGTACAGCTTGTCCTGAACGGCTCCGATAGCGGCGCCAACCCGCCCGGCGATTTCGGAGACTTCAACGCTGCCGCCGACGGGTGCGATGCCGTCCATCAGCTCCTGTTCGAACGGTCGCAGGGTGTCCACGCCGCTTGTCTGCCGCACAATGCTCCAGTCGGTAGGCGCGAACTCCGACGCCCGGGGTCGTTCGACGATCACCAGGTGACCGCGGACGGCAAGATCCAGCAGGGTCGCGGTGATGTCGATCGGGTCCACCCGCTCATCCAGCACCGTGCCGACGTGGCCTGGCCGAACGTCGCCGACCACCCGAAACTCCGACTCCCCAGGACCGGTCGGGACGAACTCAGCCGGCCGACTGATCCGGTCTCCCGGGTGGCTGTCAGCGCCGGCGCGACGATGCAGGGCATACAACCCGAGTCCCCCGAGGAGTAACAGTCCAAGCGCCAGCGCTAGCTGCCATGGTCCGGCCGAGAAGGCTCGGCTCACCGTCCACCGATGGTCGATCTTCTCCGTCGCCGTAACGGCGCCGGGCGGGAATCCGATGTCCACGATGACGACCTGGCCCTCGCCACGAGGACCGTCTCGGAAGGTCGGGACCTGGGCATCATCGGTGCCGGCGGCCGCGTACTCGCAGGGGGTGGTGGAGTTCGGCGCGCCGGCCGTGCATTTCACGTAGCTGAACAGCCCGGGTATGGCGACGGTGCCAGAGAAGTCGGTCACCTGGGCGCTCAGCCCCTGCAGCAGGGGCCACCGCAGTGCCGTACCGCCATCAATGCTCACCACTGCTCCGGTGACGGAGTAGGACATGGTGATCTCGCTGGCACCGTTGGTGCTCATCGACACGGTGGTGATCGAACCGGCCGGATCCACGGTCGGCTGCAGATCCTTGCCTTCGGCGGTCGCCGTCACGTCAGTCAGTGAGTAGACGTACTGCCTGTCGCCGATGAGGTTCTGACGGGTCTCGAACCGCTGGGACAGCCTCGCCGGAGCAGCGCCTGCAAAGGTGATGGTCTGCTTCACCCGGAGCACACCATCGGGTCCAAGGTTGCCGTCGGCCACAAACCGGGACGCGGTCCCCTCGGCCCGGGCCGTCAGCGACAGCGGGCCGCTCAGCAGTCCCAGGACGCCCAGGCACACTGCCAGCACCAGCGCCGGTCGGTGCATCGGGGCTAGCCGGTGGATTGGGCTCTGTTGGTGCATTGGGATCTGTTGGTGCAACCGGTCCGGTGCGTGTGACCGGGGCAGTCGTAGCCGGGGAACCAGCCGGTGCAACGCGGCCGAGACGGGGGAAGCTGACACAGGTACAGCCTGCCATCCTGCACTGACAAGCCCCGGAACCCCCTGGCGAGCGCGCCCCTCCTTCCTGCCAGGCTGCACGCGGCCTGCCGGCGAGGTTGCGCCGGCCGCCGGCATCGACCGCGGGGACTGTCAGAGCTGCAGGTTATGGTTTGACCTGTGACGCAGCAGCAGTGGGGACGGCAGCCCCGGTGGGGCCAGCCTCCGCGTCGAGGCTGGAACCAGCCTGGCCGTCAGCCGTACCCGCTGCCGCAGGCTTATCGTCAGTACCCTCCGGCCGGCTTCGGACAGAACCCCTACGGCCAGGTGTATGCGCCCAACCAGTTCCTGCCTCCACGACGCCGCAAGCGGCACCCCTTCCGTGGGCTGCTGATGGCGGCGCTGGTCATCGCGGCGATCGCCTGGGTCGGCATGGCGATGACCAACACGGTGAGCGAGGCTCCGGCCGGCGCCTACGAGAACGAGGACTACCGGGTCCCACCACCCGATGCCACTCCACCCCCGCTGCCGGTGCCCGAGACTTACGAGGAGGCCGAGCAGATACTGGTGTCCAGCACGTTCTACGAGCAGACGGCGCCGGCGCCGGTCCGGTGTGAGGCCCAGCCCGTCAACGTGCGCACCGCGCGCAACGCCGAGCTGAGGTCACACTTCGAGGCGCTGATGGAGTGCCTGGTTCGCGTCTGGCAGCCACCGGTGGACGCTGCCGGCTTTCAGGTGGTCCGCCCGACCGTGACCATCTACGGTGCGCGGGTGACCACCAAGTGCGGCGACGCGGAAGTGAACGCCTTCTACTGCGCTGGCGACCAGCAGGTCTACTTCAGCAACCAGCTCGCAGACTATGTGCCTATCGTCCGGCGCGACCGCTGGGCCGCCGACGTCGTGATGGCGCACGAGTTCGGCCACGCCGTGCAGGCCCGAACCGCGATCCTCATCTCCTCGCACGCGCTGGGCCAGCAGTCCGGCGACCAGCAGGTCGAGCTGGAGCTGAGTCGTCGGCTGGAGGTACAGGCCGACTGCCTGTCCGGCATGTTCATGCGGAGTGTGTCGCAGTCACTCGGGATTGAAGAGGCCGACCTCGAGGGCATCCGGAACACCTACGAGGCGGTCGGTGACGACGTGGTCTCGGGCAAGCCCAATGTCGTCGGCAATCACGGACTGGCGCGCAGCCGCGAGTACTGGGGCAACGTCGGGCTCGGTACAGACGCGGTAGGCCGATGCAACAGCTTCACAGCCCAGGACAACTTGGTGCGCTGACGAGTCATCCTGGCGGTGGCAAACAGTTCCCCGGGGCATCAGTCCTCGGGGGCAGGATCCTCGGGGGCACGATCCTCGGCCGCAAGAACGAGGCAGGTTGCGATCGCGGCAATCCCCTCGCCGCGTCCCGTCAGACCTAGCCCGTCGGTCGTGGTGGCGGCCACGGACACCGGCGCCCCGACAGCATCACTTAGGACATTCTCGGCCTCCAAGCGGCGAGCGCCGAGCTTCGGCCGGTTGCCGATCACCTGGACCGCGACGTTGGCGATCTCGAAGCCCGCTGCCCGTACCCGCGCGGCTGTCTCGGTCAGGAACGCCACCCCGGATGCACCGGCCCAGTGCGGCTCGCTGGTCCCGTAGTTGCTGCCCAGGTCTCCCAGGCCCGCTGCCGACAGCAGCGCGTCGCAGGCTGCATGCGCGACGACATCGCCGTCGGAGTGACCCTCGGGGCCCTGCGGCTCGCTGGGGAAGACCAAGCCGGCGACCGTCATCGGGCGTGCCGAAACCAGCCGATGAACGTCTACACCGATACCGGTGCGGACGTTCATCGAGCTGGGGACCTCAACAGTCGGGCTGGACTAGGAAGCGAGTACCTCGTCCAGCAGAATCTCAGCCTTGTCCTCGGCCACCCGTTCGGCCAGGGCCAACTCGGAGACCAGGATCTGACGGGCCTTAGCCAGCATGCGCTTCTCGCCGGCCGACAAGCCACGCTCGCGCTCGCGGCGCCATAGGTCACGAACGACCTCGGCCACTTTCATCACGTTCCCGGAGTGCAGCTTCTCCAGGTTTGCCTTGTACCTGCGCGACCAGTTGGTCGGCTCCTCCGTGTGTGGGGCCCGCAACACGCTGAAGACGCGCTCCAAACCATCGGCGTCCACCACATCCCGCACCCCGACCAGGTCGAGATTGCATGCCGGAACACGGACGATCAGATCGGTCTGGCCCACGATCCTCAGTACGAGGTAGAGCTTGTCCTCACCTTTGATTTGACGGGTTTCGATGTCCTCGATGACGGCAGCCCCATGATTGGGATAAACCACCGTTTCTCCGACTGTAAAGGTCATGTTGTTGTGTACCCCTTTCCCGCAGTCAAGTTTAGCACGGCGGCTTGGGGCTCTCTGACAGTGTTTGCGCTAGCCAGAGGCCATTATTGGGCCGGAAGCGGTCTTGACAAACGGCCCTGTCGTGTGCCTGCGATGTGCCCTGGGTCACTGTCCGGCACGTGAGGGCGGCCTGGCTGCGTACCGCCGTAGGGTGTGGATAGGCTGCACCCACCACTGTTCCACGTCCCACAGGAGTCGACCATCGTGGCCTTCCACTCGCGCAGCGCATCTCGCCAGTCACGTCGCCCAACGCGCCTGGGAGCGACCCTCGCGATTGTGCTCGGTCTCGTTCTCGGGTTTGCAGGCTGCGGCTTCGAGGTTCAGACCCTGCAGCCTTACACCGCGGCGGACGGCGTCAGCACCGATGTCGGCGGGGTCAAGGTTCGCAACCTGATGATCCTCAGCAAGTCGGAGGGGTCAGGCTTCCTCTCGGGCTCCCTGTACGCCCCGCAGGCGGACTCGCTGACCGCGGTCTCGGGAACACCGCTGAAGGCGGACGGCACGGACGGCCAGCCGCTGACCATCACGCTCGGCGGGCCGGTCACCCTCGACGCTGGGCAACTCACCGTGCTCACCGACGAGGCGGCAATCACGGTGCAGAGCGCCGATCTGCAGCCGGGTCTTGAGGCCAAGTTGGAACTGACGTTCTCCAAGGCCGGCACGTTGACCATCACCGTGCCTGTGGTGGACGCCAACCAGCCCGGCTACTCCACGGTCTCCCCCGGCGCGTCCTCCGCCAGCCCGTCCAGCTGAGGTTGTCAGGTCACGCCCCGTAGGTGATCTTGTCGCTGAACAAGCCGCTGACCGACTCACCGCAGTTGATCCGGTGCACGGCCTCCGCGAACAAGGGAGCCACCGATCGGGTCACGATGTTCGGCAGCTGTTTCTCCGGCGGCAGCGGCACCGTGTTGGTGATGACGATCTCGTCTATGTCGGGCTCCTGCTTGAGCCGCTCGATCGCCGGGCCGGTGAACAGCCCGTGCGTGCAGGCCAGAGAGATCCGCTGGACCCCCTCGAGCCGAAGCTTCCGTAGCAGCTCCACGATGGATCCGGCCGTCGCGATCTCGTCGTCGAGCACGATCACGTCCTTGCCGTGGACGTCGCCGACGATCCGGTCGATCACCACCCTGTCGTCGGCCAGCCGCTGTTTCGACCCAGCCGCCACGGGGACGTCCAAGATCCGGGCGAAGTCCGTGGCGATCTTCGCATTTCCCAGGTCGGGAGAAACAACCACCGTGTTGCCGAGGTCGTGGGTGCGGAAGTGGTTTGCCAGTTCAGCGGTCGCACTGAGATGGTCGACCGGGACCGAGAAGAACCCGTGCACCTGAGGCGCGTGCAGCGCCATCGTCAGCACCCGGGTGGCGCCGGCAGCCGCCAGCATGTCGGCCACCAGCCGCGCACCGATGGAGATGCGTGGCGCGTCCTTCTTGTCGGACCGAGCGTACGCGAAGTGCGGTATGACCGCGGTGATGTGGGCCGCTGACGCGCCGCGGGCGGCGTCCAGCATCAACAACAGCTCGAACAGGTGCTCCTGCACCGGAGGCACCAGCGGCTGGACGATGTACACGTCACGCTGACGGCAGTTGCTGCGCAGCTGCACCTGCAGGCAGTCGTTGCTGAAACGGGTGGTGCGGGACGGAGAGAGCTCGTTGCCGAGGATGCCGCACATCTCTTCGGCGAACTCGCGGTGGGCCGAACCTGAGAAGACGGTGATGTCGCCGGTCACCCGCCTCACGATAACCGCTGGGCGGCTACCGGCCGAAACCGATGTCCACCGATTCCTCACCCCTCGAACTTGTAACCCAGTCCCCGGACCGTCACCAGGTAGCGGGGGTTCGTCGGGTCGGGCTCAATCTTGGTCCGCAGCCGCTTCACGTGCACGTCCAGCGTCTTGGTGTCGCCCACGTAGTCGGCACCCCAGACTCGGTCGATCAGCTGCCCTCGGGTCATCACCCGGCCGGCGTTGCGCAGGAGCATCTCCAGCAGCTCGAACTCCTTGAGCGCCAGCTTGACGCGTTCGCCGTTGACTGAAACCTCGTGCCGCTCGACGTCCATCCGTACGCCCGCGGACTCCACCACGTCCGGAACCAGCTCGACGTCCTGCCCCCGACGCAGCACCGCCCGGATCCGCGCGACCAGCTCACGGTGGCTGAACGGCTTGGTGACGTAGTCGTCGGCGCCCAGCTCCAACCCGACAACCTTGTCGACCTCGGAGTCACGAGCAGTGACCATGATCACCGGGACCGGCCCGCGCAGTCGCAGCTGGCGGCACACCTCGGTTCCCGGCAAGCCCGGCATCATCAGGTCCAGCAGCACGATGTCGGCTCCGACACGGTCGTACTCCGCCAGGCCGGAGGTGCCGTCAGCGGCCTCGACGACATCGAAGCCCTCCCTGCGCAGCATGTAGGCCAGCGCCTCCCGGTAGGACTCCTCGTCCTCGACGACAAGTACGCGTGTCATGTGCTGCTCCCGTGAGAGTTGTGGCCGTCGCGGTCAGTGACGGCGGTGGGTGGTTGGGGCGCCTCGGCCACCCCGCCGGTCCCCTCCTCCCGATAGAGATGCGCGGGTATGGACAGGGTGAAGGTGGACCCCTGGCCGAGCTGGCTCCACACACTCACCCGGCCACCGTGACCAGCGGCGATGTGCTTCACGATCGAGAGCCCCAGGCCGGTCCCTCCGTTGGCACGACTGCGCGCATAGTCGACCCGGTAGAACCGCTCGAAGACCCGCTTCAGATCCCCGTTCGGGATACCGATCCCGTTGTCGGAGACGGTGATCTCCACATAGTCGTCGTCGCTGGCTGCCCGCATGGAGGCTGCGACCACCACCCGGGCGCCGTCGTCGGAGTAGATCACCGCGTTGTCGACCAGGTTTCCCACGGCCACGCTGAGCTGCCGGACACTGCCGACCACGCGGCAGTGTTGCTGGCCAGCGATCGTCAACGTCACCCCGCGCCGCTCCGCGTCGACGCGGCACCGGTCAACGGCGTCGGCAAGCACGTCATCGATGTCGACCACCTCGGCCTGGGCCAGCGGGTCGTCGGCCTGGAGCCGGGACAGCTCGATCAGCTGCGAGACCAGATCGGTCAGTCGGGCTGCTTCGATGCCCATCCGGGCGGCGAACCGTCGGACCGACGGGGGGTCGTCGGCGGCGCCTTCGACAGCCTCCGCCAGCAAGGAGATGGCACCAACCGGGGTCTTGAGCTCATGGCTCACGTTGGCGACGAAGTCTCTGCGGGTCTCCTCGATCCGCCGCTCGGCCGTCCGGTCCTCGGCCAACACCACGATCAGCCCTTCCGCCAGCGGAGCGATCCGCGCCGAGAGAAATGTCACCGCCGCCGCACCAGGGGCACGCTTGATCTCAAGGTCGACGGTCCGAATCTCGCCGTCCCGGCGCACGGTGCGGACCAGTTCCAGCAGTTCCGGTACGGCGATGCGACTGCCCCGCGCCAAGCCGAGGGACCGTGCCTGCGTACTGGCCTGCAGCACCTCGTCGTGCGGCCCGACCACGACGGCGGAGGACCTCAGCACGGCCAGCACCTCCGACACCCCGTCGGGAACCACCGGCTGGGTGGTCTCGAACTCGACCACGCTCGGCTGCTCCGGACGGCGGGTCAACCACCAGACGACGACCGCGCCAAGCACGATGCCGACGGCGAGAGCCAGCAGCGTCGCGCCGGTCGGGTTCACAAACCAGATACTAGGGGTAGGTTGAGGCGTTACCGGACCGATCGCAGCCGCCCTCCGACATCGCCGAGAAGCGTTCGCCAGCCGTTCACGGGCCGTTCATCTGCCTCTCAACTGCCCGTCGCGGGCGGGCATAGGGTAGGAAGTGCCCACCTTTGCCGTGCCTGCTTGACCTGTTCACTAAGGGGAACCACCTCATGCGCAACTCCTACCGAGAACAGCTCGACGACATCCTCGCCGACCTCGGGCAGATGTCCCAGCTTGTCGCCGCGGCCGTCCGGAGCGCTACCACCGCGCTGTTGGAGGCCCAGATCCACCTCGCTGAGGAGGTGATCGGCAACGACGAGAACCTCGATGCCCGGCAGGCTGACATCGAGGCGCGAGCGTTCAACCTGCTGGCTCGGCAGTCGCCCGTCGCCGGCGAGCTGCGCATTCTCGTGGCTACGTTGCGGATGGTCACCGAGCTCGAGCGGATGGGCGACCTGGCCGCCCACATCGCCAAGATCGCCCGCCTGCGGTATCCCGACGCAGCCGTCCCAGACAGTCTGCGGCCCAACTTCATCCGGATGGGCGACGTCGCGGAGAAGATGGTGATCACAGCCGGTCAGACCCTGAGCGACCGCAACCTGCAGAACGCCCAGGAGCTCCGCGAGCGCGACGAGGAGATGGACGAGCTCCGGCGAACCCAGTTCCGGGTGCTGCTCAGCGACGAATGGGCGTACGGGGTGGAGGCTGCCGTGGACGTCGCCCTGCTCGGCCGCTACTACGAGCGGATCGCCGACCACGCCGCCTCGATGGCACGACGAATCATCTACGTCGTCACCGGTCAGTTCCCTGAGGACGAGGTCTGGCCCCAGCCCTGAGAGAGGGCTCAGAGCAACCAACCGGCCTCGGGTGTCTCGCCCCGGGCCGGTTGTCGTGTGCGGCTACTTCTTCTTGCCCTGGTTCTTGACGGCCTCGATCGACGCGGCGGCCGCCTCCGGGTCGAGATACCGGCCGCCCGAGGTGACCGGCTTCAGGTCGTCGTCGAGGTCATAGACCAGCGGGATGCCAGTCGGGATGTTGAGTGCGACGACCTCTTGGTCCCCCATCGCATCCAGGTGCTTGACGATGGCGCGGAGCGAGTTGCCGTGGGCGGCGATCAGGGTCACCTTGCCAGCGCGAAGATCCGGCACGATTTGGTCGTACCAGTACGGCAGGGCCCGCTCCAGCACATCCTTGAGGCATTCGGTTCGAGGTCGGACCTCGGTCGGCAGGCCGGCGTACCGGGCATCGTCGAAGTTCGAGAACTCGTCGTCGATGTCAATCTCTGGCGGCGGGGTGTCGTAGGAGCGGCGCCACATCATGAACTGCTCCTCCCCGTACTCCGCCAGGGTTGCGGCCTTGTCCTTGCCCTGCAGGGCGCCGTAGTGGCGCTCGTTCAACCGCCAGGACCGTTTGGTCTCGATCCAGTGGCGATCCGCCACGTCCAGGGCAATCTGCGCGGTGCGGATCGCGCGGCGCAACAGCGAGGTGTGGACCACGTCAGGCAACAGGCCGGTCTCGACCAGCAGCTCGCCGCCGCGGTTGGCCTCCGTCTCACCCTTGGCGTTCAGGTCGACGTCGACCCACCCGGTGAACAGGTTCTTTGCGTTCCATTCACTCTCGCCGTGCCGCAGCAGGATCAAGGTAGAAGTCATGCGCTTGAGCCTAATGGGCCCGCATTGACGCGGACCAGCCCGTGTCCGCGCGAGTGACGGAGCTACCCCGGGTACGCGCTGACAGACCCGCCCGACCGGCGAACAGCCTCGCCAACCTGAGCGTGCGCGCCGATCAGGGCCCGCCGGTCGGGCGGGTTCATCAGCGCGAAACAATGCAGCCATGACTGACACGTCCCAGTCGGGACAGACCCAAGCCCTGGCGGTGGTAACCGGTGCGAGCAGCGGGATCGGCGCCGCCACGGCGCGACGGCTGGCCGCCGACGGATACCTGGTGGTCTGCGCGGCCCGGCGAGCTGACCGGATCGCCAAGCTGGCCGACGAGGTCGGCGGGATCGCGGTCACTTGCGACGTCACCGACCCGGCGTCGGTGACAGCACTCGCCGAGTCGACCATGGGGCGTTGCTCCCTTCTGGTGAACAACGCCGGTGGAGCATTCGGCCTGGAGCCGGTCGCTCAGGCAGACCTCGACGCCTGGAGCTCGATGTACGCCACCAACGTGCTGGGCGCAACCGCGGTCACCAAGGCGCTGCTCCCCTCGCTGATTGCTAACCAGGGGCAGGTCATCTTCATCACCTCGGTGGCGGCAGACGGGCCGTACGAGGGCGGCGCGGGCTACTGCGGCGCCAAGGCGGCTGAGCGGGCCGTGGTGGGTGCGATGCGGCTTGAGCTGGTTGACCAGCCCGTGCGGATCGCCGAGGTCTCCCCGGGCATGGTGCACACCGAGGAGTTCTCGCTGACCCGCTTCGGCGGCGACCAGACCCGCGCCGACGCCGTCTACCAGGGGGTTCCGGACCCGCTCACCGCCGAGGACATCGCCGACTGCATCTCCTGGGTGGCCGGGCGTCCTTCGCACGTGAATATCGACCGGCTGACCGTCCGGCCTCGGGCACAGGCGGCGCAGCACAAGCTCCATCGCGTCTCAGCCTGAGTCTGCCACCCGGGCATCCGCGCGGACACCTTGGGCTCGTACTCTCATCCCATGGCCCGTTCCATCGCAACCAACTCCGCTGTCGAGCTGTCAGAGCTGCTTGACTTCGTCCGGCCACGGCACCGGATGCTGCTGGCAACAAATCGGGCCAGCGGGCGGCCCCAGATCTCGCCGGTCTCCGGTGGCGTGGATGACCACGGGCGGATCGTGATCTCGTCCTATCCAGCCCGGGCGAAGACCCGTAACGCCGAGCGTGATCCTCGGGTGTCGGTGTGCGTGCTGTCAGACGACTGGAACGGCGCATGGGTTCAGGTGGACGGGAACGCCGAAGTGCTGCACATGCCCGAGGCCGTCGAAGGTCTGGTGGACTACTTCCGCTGCATCTCAGGCGAGCACCCGAACTGGGAGGAGTACCGGGAGGCGATGAGGATCCAGGACAAGTCGCTGATCCGGATCACCCTGACCCGATGGGGACCGATCGCCACCGGCGGGTTCCCGGCAGACGTCGCCGCCCGGCTGGACGGCTGATCCTTACCGGCGCGCCTTGGGGTCTGGCGGCTCAGAGCCTCCCGACCCGGGATCCGGCGGCCCGGGATCCGGCGGCCCGGGATCGAACTGACGAAAGGCGGCCAGGTTCCAGGTCGGCTCACCGCGCGAGCGGCGCCAGGCCCACTCCCGCTGGATGCTTTCGGCGAAGCCGAGTTCGAGGATCGGGTTGAAGCTGGAGTCCGCGGTCTCGGCAACTGCCCCTAGCAGCCGGTCCACCTCGGCGGCGCTGACCGACTCCAGCGCAATCCGTCCGGTGAGGTAGATGTCCCCGAGTGAGTCCAAAGTGAAGGCCACGCCGTACAGCTTCAGGTTGCGCTGCAGCAGCCAGCGATAGACGGCCTCGTGGTTCTCGTCCGGGTTGCGGGCGACGAATGCACGGATGGAGACGCCGTGGACGCCGACCTGGAGGACGCACTCGGTGACCAGCTTCCGGGTACCCGGCAGCCGGACCGCGAACAGGTCCTCCGACGGCCGCAACACCTCCAGCCCCAGAGCCGCCAGCGCACTGTCGATGATCTCGATGGCCTGGTGCTGGCCGGCGCCAGCGTCCCTGGGCATGCTCGGCTCAGTTCTGCTGCACCAGCCAACGGCACTGGTACGGCTCCAGCCACACGTCCCCGAAGCTCAGCGGCGTCTCGTCGGTCAGCGCATCCCAGGCGTCGTCGCCCAGGGGTACGGTCCAGCGGGGCAGACCCTGATGATCCGGCGTCACGTTGTACAGCCCGACCATCGTCTGGGTGGGTGCCCGCCGAAGCAGGATCAGCACGCCGGGGTTGACGGGGTCGGCGATCTCGGACTCGATCGACCCATCCAGCGCCGGAAGGGCAGACCGGACTGAGATGGCGTGTCGCAACGCATGCCACACGCGGTGTTCCAGGGTGCCTTCGGTGTGCCGACGCTCAGCTACGTCCCACGGCATCGGCGGCCGGTGCACCCACCGGTTGTCGTCGGCATGGTCTGGGTTGTCGACGAAGTCGTAGTAGTTGGTCAGCGCGAACTCGTCGCCCATATAGAGCAGCGGCAGTCCGCCGAAGCCCAGCACCAGAAGATGGGCGAGCAGGAATCGCTGAACTGCCAGATCCAGGTGCCGTTCATCACCGGAGTTCAGTGCCGACTCGATGCCCGCCAACGAGGCAGCGGTTCCGCTGATCCGGCGGTCACCGGTGGCCAGGTTCTCCTGGAAGACCAGACCCCGGGCGTCACTCATCGGATAGCTGCCGGAGTAGTAGTCGGACAAGAAGCTTCGGTGCGACCAGCCCTCCAGACCGACCGAGGCGGCGTCGCCGTCATCGATGGCCCAGCCGATGTCGTCGTGACAGCGTAGGTAGGTACCCCAGGCGGTGCTGGCTGGCTTCGCCGGGAACCGGTTCATCGCCGCGCAGAACAGCCGGGTGTCCTTGGCGGCCAGCGTCGACCAGATCTGCACCATCAGGGAGTTCTGGTACGCGAGGTCACTGACCTTGCCCGCGTGCTTGCCCACGCCGAGGTACGGCAGCAGGTCGGCGGGCCCGACGATCGCCTCAGCCTTGAAGATCAGCGCCGGGGCCGCGATCCGCGCCACCGTCCGCAGCGCCTGGGTGATCGAGTGCACCTCCGGCTGGTTCTGGCACGAGGTCCCCATCCGTTTGAAGATGAAGGCGATGGCGTCCAGCCGGACGCATTCCACGCCAAGGTTCGCCAGCCAGCAGATCAGGTCGGCGAACTCGTAGAACACGTCCGGGTTGTGCCAGTTGAGGTCCCACTGCCACTGGTTGAACGTGGTCCAGACCCACGACTGCGCCTCTCCGGACCAGGTGAAGTTGCCTGGTGCGAAGTCGGGGAAGACCTCCGGCAGGAACTGCTCGTAGGCGTCCGGCAATGTCTGGTCGGGGAACAGATGGAAGTAGCCGCGGTAGAAGCCGTCACCGGCCCGCGCCTTCCGGGCCCACTCGTGCTCGGCCGCGACATGGTTGAGCACCAGGTCGAGGGTGAGCGAGATCCCCCGGTTCCGAAGCTCGGTGGCCAGGTCACGGAGGTCCTCGATGGTGCCGAGGTCGTCGCGGACCGCCCGGTAGTCCATCACCGCGTACCCACCGTCACTCTGCCCGGGCCGAGGTTTGAGCAGCGGCAGCAGGTGCAGGTAGGTAACTCCGAGCTCCGACAGATAGTCCGCCCGGCCGGCGACCCCGCGCAGATCCTTGGCGAAGAGGTCTGCGTAGGTGGCGTAGCCGAGCATCTGCTGATGCTGGAACCACTGCGGATCGGCGTGGCGACGCAGGTCGAGCAGTCGCAGGTCGGCGGGACGCTGCTTGAAGTTCTCCGCCGCGATCTCGACCAACCGGGCTGCCATCTCCGGGGCATGGTCGGGATATGCACCAGTCAGACCGGTCAGCAGGTCGGGCCAGTAGCGCCTCAAGCGGGTCTCGAAAACGGCTTTGTCGTGGGGCGGCTCGTCGGGCAGCAGGTCCGCCACGGAAGGCAAGGTAATCAAGTCGCCAGAGTAGCGATGAGGGCCCCCGGTGTCAGCCGGAGGTTCGCGGTTCCGGGACACCTCAACCGCCGACCTTGTCGCCACGCCTCACCTTCAGGCGTTTCCGGAACTCCGCCAAGAACAGCTGACTCAGTGCCTCGTTGTCCATGATCAGGCCAAGCGAGCCCAGACCGCCGGCGACGACCCGCTGGCAGACAGCCTGCCAGGCGCTGCCCATCGCGTAGGTGAACGTGGACGCAACGCCGGCACCGATCATGCCGCCGGCGACGGTACCTGCACCCGGCACCATCTTCAGCAGGCCGGTGAAGGTTGCCCGACCGGCGGAGGTCGCCGCGGTCGTGGACGCCACTGCCAGCAGGGCTGCCCGATCGAACTTGATCTTGTAGATCTGGGCGATCCGGGCCATCATGCCCAGCTGGATCGGGACCAGCATCGCCGCGTCGGAGAACGGGATGGGGCTCGCAGCCGCAGCCGCAGCGCTGGTTGCGGCGACGGCTATGTGCTTCTGGGCCTCCTTGGCCTTACGCGCGTGATCGATCTCCTGAGCCGCGATGAGGGCGCCTTCCACTCCTGCCGGCGCAACGCGAAAGGTGGCATCGAGGACTGCCTGCAGGCCGTGCGGCGGTTGGCCAGTGAATTCGTCGTACTTCGCGTACGACATGTACGGCAGTCCGCCTGCGATCGGCAGCCGTTTGGCCGCGATCTGCTCGGCCAGTGTGACGGCATCCGGATGGTAGTGCCCGTCCCGCATCGGCACCTGGGTGAGGACCAGGATGACCGGCAGGCCCAACTCGTCCAGCCGCCGGATGAAGTCGGCCTCGGTGTCCTCGAAGCGCCGGTCCATCCCGCGTACGCAGTACCAGACGAGGTGGATCTGCTCATGCAGGGCCATCCTGCGCATCTGGCTGATAGCCTTGTTGAGGTCGGCGATGATCTCCTTGTCGTCCTTGCCGACCTCGAGGCCCTGGGTATCGACGATGCCGAGATAGCCGACCTTGTCGAGGTAGAGATGGCTGCCGCGGGTGACAGGCTCACCGATGCCGGTACGAGCGACCTCCTCACCGAAGATCGCGTTCACCAGGGTCGACTTGCCTACGCCGGTCTTACCGAAGATCGCCAGGTTGAACCTGCCGATCGCCTCCTGCTGCTTGTCGAACTCCTGTCGAAAGGAGTCCCGGAACCAGTCCGCCACTGCGACCTCCGTGCTGGGGTGGACACCTCGCTGACAGTGCCGACTCCACTGTACGGACCGGCCATGAGCGGACGGACGCGTTTCCGCGTGCGTTTCGCCCTCGTTCGCCCCGACGTTAGACTCAGACGGCTGCGCTGTCGGCCAGTTTCCTGCCGGGCCACGGCAGCCCCCATACGTACGGAGTACCCACGCATGCCAATCCGCTCTGATCTGCGCAACGTCGCGATCGTCGCCCACGTCGACCACGGCAAGACCACCCTGGTGGACGCGATGCTCTGGCAGTCCGGTGCGTTTCGCGCCAACCAGGATGTGAACAACCGGGTGATGGACTCGATGGACCTGGAGCGGGAGAAGGGCATCACGATCTTGGCCAAGAACACCGCGGTGCTGCACCACGCACCGGACGGCCAGAATGTCATCATCAACATCATCGACACCCCCGGCCACGCCGACTTCGGTGGCGAGGTGGAGCGCGGCCTCGAGATGGTCGACGGAGTGCTGTTGCTGGTGGACGCCTCAGAAGGCCCGCTGCCGCAGACCCGGTTCGTGCTGCGGAAGGCGCTGGCCAAGAGCCTGCCGATCGTCGTCGTGGTCAACAAGGTCGACCGACCTGACGCTCGCATCAAAGAGGTGGTCGAGGAGACGTACGAGCTCTTCTTGGATCTGCTCGACGACAGCGACGTGGACGTGCTGGACTTCCCCGTCGTGTACGCCTCGGCGAAGGCCGGTCGGGCGTCCCTGAGCGCTCCCGAGAACGGCACCATGCCAGACGCTGACGATCTCGGTCCGCTCTTCGCCACCATCGTGAAGGACATCCCGGCGCCCGAGTACGAGGAGGGCGCCACCCTGCAGGCACACGTCACCAACCTGGACGCGTCCCCGTACCTGGGCCGGCTGGCGCTGTGTCGGGTGGTGGCCGGTGAGATGAAGCGCAATCAGATGGTGGCCTGGTGCAAGGCAGACGGCACCATCACCAACATCAAGTTGTCGGAGATGCTGATCACCGAGGCCCTCGACCGGGTACCGGCGGAGTCCGCCGGTCCCGGCGACATCGTCGCCATCGCCGGCATTCCCAACATCACCATCGGCGAGACGCTGTCGGATCCGGAGAACCCGAAGCCGCTGCCGCTGATCACGGTGGACGAGCCCAGCATCTCGATGACGATCGGCATCAACACTTCACCGCTGGCCGGCAAGTCCGGCAAGAACCTCACCGCACGGCTGGTGAAGGCCCGGCTGGACGCCGAGCTGGTAGGCAACGTGTCCATCCGGGTGAACACGACCGAGCGCCCCGACACCTGGGAGGTTCAGGGCCGCGGCGAGCTTCAGCTGGCGATCCTGGTCGAGATGATGCGGCGGGAGAGCTACGAGCTGACCGTCGGCAAGCCCCAGGTGGTCACCAAAGACATCGACGGCTTGGTCCACGAGCCCGTCGAGCTGCTCACCATCGACGTTCCGGAGGACTTCGTCGGCGTTGTCACCCAGCTGCTGGGACTTCGCCGCGGCCGGCTGGAACAGATGGTCAACCACGGCACGGGCTGGGTGCGGATGGAGTACCTGGTGCCGGCCCGCGGCCTGATCGGTTTCCGGACCGAGTTCCTCACCGAGACTCGTGGCACCGGTCTGATGCATCACGTCTTCGAGAGGTACGAGCCCTGGCACGGGGAGCTGCGGACCCGTCCTACCGGCTCGCTGGTGGCCGACCGCAGTGGCGTTGTGACCTCGTACGCGCTGTTCAACCTGCAGGAGCGGGGGACCATGTTCGTGGGCCCGACGACCGAGGTGTACGAGGGCATGATCGTCGGCGAGAACTCCCGGGCCGACGACATGGACGTCAACCCGACCAAGGAGAAGAAGCTCACCAACGTGCGATCGTCGACCGGGGACGAACTGGAGCGGCTGATCCCAGCAAAGAACATGAGCATGGAGCAGGCGTTGGAGTTCTGCCGCGGCGACGAGTGCATTGAGGTGACACCCACTGCGGTACGGATCCGCAAGGTCGTACTTTCGGCCAACGAGCGCGCCCGCACTCGGTCGAGAGCCAAGAACGCCTGACCACTTTTCGTCGCGAGAGCACGCCGATTGGTTAATTGTTGTATTGAATCGGATCGGCGAGTGCTCTTGACGCTGGCCAACATGGCATGCGAAGGCAGGCTCGCGGAAAATTCGCGGCGCCGATATATTAAGCCCGTCGATGCAACCGATGGCGCCTTGCCGACGTATTCATCACATCCAGCAAGAGGGACCTAGTACAACGAAGGTGTGGGGAAACATGAACAGACTGGTCAGGGTGTTGCTCGGCATGGTGATGGTGACAGCGCTGCTCGGTGCGGCGACAGTCGCCGAACCGATCGCGACTCCGGCCTCGGCGGCCACATACGTCTCCACGACGTACACCGCGCCGAAGAAGGGCCAGACGTCCAGCGGCGTCAAGGCGCTTCAACTGCGGCTGGTCAAGGCCAAGATGCTGCAGTCGCAGTACGTGACTTCGTACTTCGGGCCGCTGACGGCGACCGCGGTCAAGAAGTTCCAGCGCAGATGGGCGCTGCCGGTGACCGGTCGGGTGGACCGCAGGACCTGGAACACCCTAGTAGCGAAAACAGGCGCCATTCGTGTTAGTGCCACCCCTGCAAAGCCATCATTCATCGACAGCCGATGCATGGTCAGTGGACGGTCGCTGTGTATCGACAAGACGCGCGACAAGCTCTACTACATGAAGGCCGGCAAGATAGTCCGCACCTTCGACGCCCGCTTCGGCTGCGCCGCTACCCGTACCCGGGAGGGCAGGTTCTCGGTGCTGTGGAAGAGCCGCAACCACGTCTCGACGATCTACCACACCCCGATGCCGTACGCGATGTTCTTCAGCGGTGGGCAGGCCGTGCACTACTCCGCCGACTTCGCCGCCCGCGGCTACGCCGGCTGCAGCCACGGCTGCGTCAACATCCGCAACCGGGCCGGCATCCGCGCCGTCTTCGACCAGGTCCGGGTCGGCGACCGGGTTG
Organism: Propionibacteriaceae bacterium; assembly: GCA_035717205.1. Classification (GTDB taxonomy): domain Bacteria; phylum Actinomycetota; class Actinomycetes; order Propionibacteriales; family Propionibacteriaceae; genus Microlunatus. The sequence continues at coordinate 19,363 of DASTIW010000041.1, forward strand.
TGGTCTACCGCAGCTGACCTCGGTGCCGGGTTGTCGGTATCCCACGTGAACGTGTGAAACTGGCGCTTCCCCCACGAAATAACGTGGGGGAAGCGCCAGTTCGTGTGTGGAGCGGCGGGCTGAGTCAGTCGGTCCGCTGCTCGGCCGACTTCGCGGCGCTGGCCCCCTTGGTGGTAGCGGCTGCCGTGTCGGCGGCCGCCTTCTTCGTGGCCGAGCCAGCGGCCCGCTTGCGGGGAGCCGAGGTCGCCGCGGCGGCCTTGCGGGTGGCCGATGCCTTCGCCGCCGACCGGGGGGTCGTGGTCGAAGTGGCCGTACGCCCGGTAGCCGCCTTACGTGCATTGGTCACGCCCTCTTGAACACTCTCAAAGGCGGGATCGACAGCGTCGGCAACCCTGGAGCGTACGTCGGCTGCCTCACGCTCTGCCTTGGTGGAGAGCTTGCGGGCTGCCCCCAGGGCCTCGTCCACGACCCGCCTACCGCGGCCGGCCAGGTCGGCGTACGTGCTGGTCGCCTCTGTCAGATAGGACTCCGCCTGCTTCTGCACGTCGACGAGCCGGGAGCGCGTCTGCCCGGGCAGGCCCTTGACCTGCTCCGGCAGCGCCTTCAGCTGCTCCGGCAGCGTGCTGATCCGACGGGTCAGGTCGTCGGCCTGCTGTGCCGGCCTGGTTCGCAGATCCGCGACCCGCTTGGCGGCCTTCTCCTGGGTCTGCACCAGTGTGTTGCGGACGCCCTTCACCGCGGCGTCGGTCAGCCCGGCGACGGCGTAGAGCGGGGTCAGGTCGGAGCCCAGTGCGGACTTGCGCGCCTGCGCCGGCGTTTGCTTGCGAGTGGTGGTCATGCGGTTTCCTCTTTCGTGGGGATGGTCTTCGATGTCTTTGCGGTACGGCGGGTCCGTGGCTTGGAGACGCTGGCTGCCACCTCGGGATCCTCCCGGGCCTGGACCTCCTGCTGGCTCCCGGCAGCATCGGCGCCTCCGGCGGCACTTTTGTCCGAGCCGCCACCGGCATCAGCGTTCTCCTTGACGAACGAGGCGTAGACGTCGATCAGGACCCTCTTCTGGCGCTCGGTGATAGCAGCGTCGGCGAGCACGGCCATCTCGACCGTGGTGACCGGATGATCGGTGGGATCTAAGATCCCGGCGCGCACGTACAGGGTTTCGGCCGAGACCCGCAGCGCCTTGGACAGCTGCTGCAGCACCTCAGCGGACGGTCGGCGCAGTCCGCGCTCGATCTGGCTGAGATACGGGTTGGAGACGCCCGTCTGCTCGGCGAGCTGTCGCAGGGACAGCTCAGCCGCGCGTCGCTGAGCCGCGATGAACTCTCCCACTGAGCCGAGTTGCTCACTCAGGTGCGGTGCCTTGATCCTCGCCATGTACCCAGTGTGCTTGCAAATGCAAGCAAACTGCAAGCTGGTGCAAGCGTGAGTCTGCTCACACGGTTTCGTCGTTGCGACGCGCCTGAAGGGCGACGCGTGACAGTTCGGACGTGACAGTTCGGGCGTCACCGCCCGGGGGTCACAGCCCGGGCACCGTCGCCGTGATCAGGCTGCCGTCCTCACGGCGGCCACCGCGTTGGGCAGCCAGCGAGATGTCGGAGGTGTTCCGGGGGCCTTGACCGTCCAACGGCACCGAGACCGAAGAAGCGGGGCTGAGCTTCACGTCCTTGCCGCGCACCGACACGATCAGCGAGTCGTTGCCCGCCTCGGTGGTGAACTCGATCGCCTCCGCGGTCAGGTTGACCAGCACCCGGGTGCCCTGCAGCACAATCCGAAAGTTCAGCGACTCCCATGAGTCCGGCAGCCGCGGGTCGAAGGTGATCTGGCCGTTGTAGTCCCGCATCCCGCCGAAGCCATACACGAGCGCGTTCCAGACCCCACCCGTGGACGCCACATGCACCCCGTCGGACGTGTTGCCGTGCAGGTCGGCGAGGTCGACGAAGAGTGAGCTGGTGAAGTACCGCAGCGCCAGCTCGTGGTAGCCGACCTCGGCGGCGATGATCGACTGAACCACCCCGGACAGGGTCGAGTCACCGGTGGTGATGGCATCGTAGTACTGGAAGTCGGCCCGCTTCTCCGCCTGGGTGAAGTGGTCCCCCTGCAGGAACAGCGCGAGCACCACGTCAGCCTGCTTCAGCACCTGGAAGCGGTAGATCACCAGCGGGTGGTAGTACAGCATCAGCGGACGCTTGTTCGGTGGTGTGCGTTCCAGATCCCAGAGCTCACGCTCCAGGAAGTGCGAGTCCTGCGGATGGATTCCGGTCTGCTCGTCGTACGGGATGGCCATCGCCTCGGCCGCCTCGGACCATTCCTCCACCTCCTCGGCGGTGATGCCCAGCCGGCCAACCATCCGCTCGAACGCCTCCGGGGCGGCCACCTCCATCTGCTGCACAACCTCGGCGGCCTTGCTCAGGTTGAAGCGCGCCATCACGTTGGTGAACAGGTTGTCGTTCACCACCGTGGTGTACTCGTCCGGTCCGGTCACACCGTGGATGTGGAACACGGTGCCGCCATCCTCTCGCCAGAAGCCGAGGTCGGCCCACATCCGGGCCGTCTCGACGAGGATGTCGACACCTTCGCGCCACATGAACTCGTCGTCCCCGGAGGCGGCCACGTACTTGCACAGGGCGTAGGAGATGTCCGCGTCGATGTGGTACTGCGCGGTGCCGGCGGCGTAGTAGGCGGAGGCCTCCTCACCGTTGATGGTGCGCCAGGGGAACAGCGCGCCCCGCTGGGTCAGGTCCCGGGCGCGGCGGCGACCGTTGTCGAGCATGTTGTATCGGAACCGCAGTGCGCTTCGGGCCATCCACGGCGAGGTGTAGGTCAGGAACGGCAGCACGTAGATCTCGGTGTCCCAGAAATAGTGGCCGCCGTAGCCAGAGCCGGTGACACCTTTGGCCGGCACCCCCGACTGCTCCGCCCGAGCAGTCGCCTGCGCCAACTGGAACAAGTTCCAGCGGATCGCCTGCTGCATCGCCGGCTCGCCGGCTACCTGCACGTCGGAACGTTTCCAGAACTCGTCCAGCCAGGCACGCTGCTCGGTGAACTGCAGTTGAACACCCTGGTCTCGGACCCGGTCCAGGGTCCGCCGGGACCGGTCCACCAGCTCGCGGACGGGGACTCCGCGGGAAGTGTGGTAGGCGACGATCTTGCTGATCTTCAGCGGCACCCCTGGCCGGGCCTGGACCCGGTACACCATCTTGCCGGTGTCCTCGTCGGCGCTGATCCGCTCGCTGTACTTGTTCTGGGTCTCGATCTCATGGTCCACGCCGACGGCCAGAGTCATCCGGGAGTTCGCGCAGCGGTACGCCAGCAGGATCCTGCTATCGCCGAACCAGTGGGTCTGCGGCTCCAGCACCCGGGACTCGAACGACTCAGCCTTGCGGGGGTCGGCGCCCTCCCCCATTGCCGCTGATCGGACGTGATACTCATCCTTGCCGTCCTGGCGGTTCAGCACCTGCGACGACACCACGACAGGCGCTTCCTCGTCGAGCATGGTGACCTCGATCGACATGATCGCCAGGTGTCGCTGACTGAGGGAGACCATCCGCTCCGAGCTGACCTTGACCCGTTTCCCTGCGGGGGTACGCCAGATGATCTCCCGGCGCAGGACACCATCGCGAAAGTCCAGCGACCGTTCGTAGAACTCCAGGTCGGCAACCGACAGCAGCATCGGCTCGTCGTCCACGTAGAGCTTCATCACCTTGTTGTCGGGCACGTTGACGATGGTCTGCCCCACGCGGGCGAAGCCGAACGCTTCCTCGGCGTGCCGGATCGGCCAGGTCTCGTGGAACCCGTTGATGTAGGTACCGTGAGTGTAGGTCTCACGACCCTCTTCGACGTTTCCGCGCATCCCGAGGTAGCCATTACCCACCGCGAACAGGGTCTCGGTCACGCCGAGGTCGTCCTTGCTGTAGATCGACTCGGTGAGCTTCCACTCCTCAGTCGGGAAGCGCGTACGGTTGAGCGGGTCCCGGACGGTCAGCGGGGCGTCCCCGCTCGAGCCCCTCATTGCTCGACCAGCTCGGCCAGGTCGGACACGACCAGATCGGCACCGGCGTCGCGGAGTTTCTGCGCCCCGACGCCCCGGTCAACACCGATGACCATTCCGAAGCCGCCGCTGTGCGCGGCCTGCACACCGGAGATGGCGTCCTCCACCACGACCGCCCGCTCGACCGGGGTGCCGAGCTGCTCGGCGGCGTGCACGAACGTGTCCGGGGAGGGCTTGCCGGGCAAGCCCTTGTCGGCCGCGACCATGCCGTCCACCACGACGGTGAACCGGTCCGCCAAACCGGCGGCGGCCAGCACCGCCGGCGCGTTGCGTGAAGAGGACACCACCGCGACCTTGGTGCCGCGGGCAGCGAGCGTCTCCAACAAAGCGACCGAGCCGGGGTACGGCTGGACGCCCTCGTCCCGCAGCACGGCAGCGAACGCGTCGTTCTTGCGGTTGCCGAGTCCGCAGATGGTCTCGCTGCTGGGATCGTCCTGGGGACTGCCGTCGGGCAGCGAGATCCCGCGAGACTCCAGCATCGACCGGACGCCCTCATAGCGCGGCTTGCCGTCGATGTAGGCGAAGTAGTCGTGGTCCTCATACGGCTTGGACACCCCGTGGGTGCGAAGGAACTCCGAGAACATCTGTTCCCAGGCCCGCATGTGCACATCGGCCGTCGGGGTCAGCACCCCGTCGAGGTCGAACAGCACGGTATCGAAATCGTCCCAGTTCACAGCAGCAGCGTAGAGGCTGCAGGCTCGGTGACATATTCGGCGACCGCTGGACGTGATGCACCGAACACTGCCGGCCCAACGCGCCTCACAGGCAACACCTCGGATGCAGATCTCGAGGTGTGTTCAGCTGCCGATCAAGGAGAGCGTCGCGCGGTACGGCCGAACCTCGCCGACCCGCTGGCCGTTGCCGAGAACGGGCAACGCCGCCTGCACCTCCAGGGTGTGGTGGCCGAAACCGAGCCGTTGCAGCACGCCCGCCATGGCGACGTCGCGCGCCCGCTGAGACCCGTCGCTGATCTTGACTGCGATTCCCCGGCCGTCGGGCAGCCCGGCTGCGTGCACCCCTTCGGCCCCTGCCTTGCAGAACAGCCCGGGAATGGCCCGGTGCAGCGCAGCCTCCTCGCGACGGCTGCCCGAGGCCCACTCGGGGTGGCTCCGGACGGCGTCCGCGAGCTGGCGGCTGTGAAGATCTGCGCCAGCGGCGATCCGGCCGAACGCCCGGGCCAGGCCAACCAGGGTGATCCCGAACAGCGGGGCTCCACAACCGTCCACCGCCGGGTCCACGGTCCGCTCGCCCGCCAACTCGTCGATGGTGTCCCGCAGGCTCATCTGCAGCGGGTGCGCGGGGTCGCCGTACGTGGTCGGGTCCCAGCCGTTCAGCACGGTCGTAGCGAGCATGCCGGCATGCTTGCCGGAGCAGTTCATCGCCAACGCGGTCGGCCCTGTGCCGGAGCGAATCGCTGCCTCCTTCGCGACCTCGTCCAGCGGCCAGCCGGGCGGGTTCTGCAGCGCCGTCTCGTCCAGCTGCGACATCGAAAGGATCTCCTGTACGCCGGCGCAGTGGAACGGTTCTCCGGAGTGCGAGGCGGTCACCACTGCCAGCAGCCGGTCGGGCAGCGCGAGCCCGCGACGCAGCATGCCCACTGCCTGCAGCGGTTTGGCGGAGCTCCGCGGGTACATCAGGGCCGAGGCGGCGCCCACGGAGGAGACCACCTCGCCGCTGGACCCAGTGACGACCACCCTGCCTCGGTGCACGCTCTCGACGAAGCCGTTGCGGACCACCTCGACCAGGATCGGGTCTTCGTCGAATGGGTGCGCCACGCGTGCAGGCTACTTCACGGCTACAGCCGGGCCCGGACGTGCAGGCCGATCTCGGGATCCACCACCGTCTCCGGCGCGGCAGCGATGCCACCGACCGCCAGCGGCTCGGATTCTGCGAGGTTGCGCTTGACCAGCCCGAGAGCGATCGGACCCAGCTCGAAGTGCCGGGCGGATGACCCGACGAACCCGATGGTACGGCCTGCGGCCTGCAGCGCTGAGCCGGGGATCGGCAGCGCATTCTCGGTGCCGTCCAGGTGCAACCGCACCAGCCGGCGAGGTGGACGGCCGAGGGTGTGCACCCGAGCCACGGTCTCCTGACCCCGGTAGCAGCCCTTGTCCAGGTGCACTCCGACGCCGAGCAGACCGATCTCGTTGGGAATCGTCCGATGATCGGTGTCGATGCCGATCCGAGGTACGCCAGCGGCGATCCGGAGGGCCTCGTACGCCCAGGTTCCGGCCAGCATCGGCTCGGCCGCCAGCGTGGCGGACAGGGCGGACCGCGGCACGAACAGCTCGCGGCCGCCGAGTGAGTCCAGCCCCGGCCTAGCGAGGAGCTCCGAGTCGGGCGTTCCGCCGGCTTTCCAGACGACCGCGAACTCGTCGGTACGGTCGGCGACCTCGACCCGCATCAGAAAGCGCATCCGCTCCAGCCAGGCCACCAGCGGGGCGGCCGCGCCGGGCTCGGTGTGGGCCCAGAAGGTGTCCCCGTCATCGACAGCGTAGAGGGCATGCTCGATGTGGCCCTGCGGAGAGAGGACGAGCGCTGTCACGCCGTGACCGGGGGCGAGGCCCTCCAGGTACTGGGTGGTCAGCGAGTGCAGCCAGCTCAGCCGGTCGGGGCCGGTGACCGAGATCACCCCCCGGTGGGACAGGTCGACGGCGCCTTGCCCGGCGGCGATCGCGCGCTGCTCCCGCATCGGGTCGCCGTAGTGCCAGGGCACGCCCGCATCGGGTCCGTCTCGTCCAACTACCGCAGTCATGGTGTCCTCGAAAGTGTGTGCTCGCCCACCTTGTTCAGCAACCGCGGCGGCTGAGATCTTCCCGGACGCAGGTCCAGCGCACCGAGTCGACTCGCGCGGGAGCACGCGCCGACGTCAGGCGCGTCTGAGCCGCGCCCAGAGATGGGACTGCAGCGGCTGGCCTTGGGCCGCCTTGTCGAACGTCCAGAGCAGGTCGCCCTCGACGTTGCCGTACAGCCGCTGCCCCGCGTTGTACTCCTCCGCTGTCGAGGTCCGCACCACGGCGTCGGTGTGCAGCTCGATCTTCGCGCCGGTGATGTTGCCGTACCAAACCTCGGCGTAGCCGGTGGGATGACACATCACCACCTCGATGGTGCCGTCTCGTTGCGGGCGCCAGAAACCGGTCTCCATCGAGAGGGGGCGGACCGCCGTCCCATCGTCGCCCAGCTCGAAGGTCTGCGAAAGGTAGTGCAGGTAGTTCTCACCGTTGTGGGCGAAGTCCATCTGCTGGCCGAACTCGAAGTCGGCGGTGCCGGGGTAGGTTCCCTTGCCGACACCCTCCCAGCGGCCCACCATCCACGCGACCCCGACCAGGTCGGAGTGCAGACCCTCGGGGATCTGGAACGGCATGCCTCAGCGGCCTTCCGGCTCTGGACGGTCGAGCATCAGCCGCATTAACACGACGGCAGCCGCGACACCCATGGCGGCAACTCCCACGATGAGGCAGAACGAGACGACCAGCGCGACTGACACGCGAGCGAGTCTAGACGCTGGCAGTCAGTCGGTGCTCCATCACCGTGCACACCGTCACGTACGTGTCGCCGCCAGCTGTTGGCCAGCTCTCCAGCCGGGACCCGCAGGCACGATAGCCCAGTCGCCGGTAGAGCCGATGCGCCGCTGGGTTGTCGTGCTCGACTGTCAGCCGGGCGCGGTCCATCCCCCGGTCTCGGGTGGCCTCTTCCAAGGCCTGGACCAGCATGGTGCCGACGCCAAGAGACTGGAAGGTCTGGTGCACCGCCAGCATCCAGATCTCGGCGTAGGCGCCGGACGGGCGGAAGTCCACGGCCCCGTGCGCGATGAGCCGGCCGTTCGGCAGCGCGATCACCAGCGATGCCGCCTGCTCCGACCAGCACAGCGAGAGCACCTGTGCAACTGCGGTGAGGTGCTCCGCACCGCCCGACCAGTCCAGATCGGTCAGATCCTCCGGCTCCAGATCACGTACCGTCAATGCCAGCTCCACGCTCTGATCCTCGTCGCCGACCGTCGAGCAGGCAACTGAGGACCGATAGCGCCGCCCATCTAGAGTCGACCGCATGACGCGCTACATCATCCTCGGTGCGGGAGCGATCGGCGGCGCCATCGGGGGACGATTGGCGCATGCCGGCAGCGACGCGGCGCTGGTCGCTCGTGGGGACCACCTGGCCGCGCTGCAGACCAACGGCCTGCGGCTTCGGACACCGACCGAGGACCTCCGGATCCCGGTTACGGCTGTCGGTGCGGCTGCCGAGCTGGAGCTGACTGCCGACGACGTCCTGGTCGTCGCCACCAAGACTCATCAGGCCGGTGATGCGCTGGCCTCCTGGGCCGATGCGCCCGTTCGCTCGGAGGGCCGCGAGTCCACCGCCGGCGAACTGCTGCCGGTGCTGATGGCGCTGAACGGAGTGGCCAGCGAAGGAATCGCCTTGCGCTACTTCGCGCGGGTGTTCGGGGTCTGCGTCTGGATGCCGGCGGTGCACCTGGTGCCGGGTGAGGTGATCGTCCGAGGCGCGCCGACCTCAGGAATGTTCCATCTCGGGCGGTATCCCGCCGCACTCACCGACCAAGCCGACCGGCGGCTACTCACTCGGATCGAGCAGGACTGGACCGCGGCCAACTTCGACATCCGGCTGCCGACCGATGTGATGCCGTGGAAGTACCGCAAGCTGATCAGCAACATCGGCAACGCGTTCCAGGCGCTGGTCGGCCCCGGTGGTGGGGTCCGGCCCCTGGTCCGAGCGGCCGAGGCGGAGGCGCGCGACGTGCTGAGCAGGGCCGGCATCGACTGCACCAGCGACGCCGAGGAGACGCAGGCGCGGGCCGCTGGCTTCACCATGCGGCCGGTACCAGGGGTACCCGATGACGTCGGCGGGTCCACCTGGCAGTCGCTCACCCGCGGCACCGGCAACGTCGAGACCGACTATCTCAACGGCGAGATTGCCCTGCTGGCCCGCCTGCACGGGCTGGCAGCGCCGATCAACGCGACGATGGCATCGCTGGCCCGGGTGGCTGCCGCGACTGGACAAAGGCCGGGCGTCCTGTCAGCTGCCGACCTGGCTCGACGGCTGGGCCTGGAGTAGCCCATCGTTGCGTCCGGTGCCGAGGGCGCGGCTCGGACGACTTGACGGCTGCTCACTCGTACATGACGTAGTCGGGCTTCGGTTTGATCGCCAGCACCTGCCGGGGGGTCATCAGCGGACCGGCCTCGGCATCCTCCACGTAGAACAGCTTGAACCCGGCGTGCACGAACTTCGGTGTGGTCTTGTTCACCCGGCGGTAGGTGCCGATCTTGTCGACGCGAGCGCCGATTCCGTCAACGGACTTGACCAGCGCCACCCCGGGATGGTCTTTCAGAGCGGACTCCTTGCGGACGATCTGCGGTGCCAACTGGTGGTACACCACCACCTTCTCCGGCAGGTTGTTCTGCTCGACGATCTTGGAGACGTGCGCGGCGACCTGGTTGAGGACGGTCCCGGTGGTCCGGCCGAACACCCTTCCGGGCACCTGTCCCGGTCCCATCGCCCACTCCGGATCCAGTGCAAGGCCAACGTCCGGCTCAGCGAGCCACTTGTCGTACGCCTTCACCTCGTCCAGAAACCGGGCCCGACCCGGCTGGATGTTCAGCAGCAGCAGCGCCTTGTTGGCTCTGGCCTCGTCGAGGTAGTGCTGGACCATCTCGTCCGACATCCGCGCACGGTACATGCCGTCGGAGCCGGCGGTGGACAGCACGATCGTGGCGATCACCTCCATGACCGGCAGGATCTCCCGGTCTTCGGCGTACGGCTGCGCCCGCTTCTCCAGCTCCTTGACCCGCTCGCTCAGCTTGCCGATGCCGAGCCGGCCAAGCGGCGGCGAACCGGTCAGCCCCGCGTAGCCCACCAGGCGGTAGTGGGGGAAGACCGTGGTTCCGCCGCGAGGCAGCTCGAGCCTGGCCGGTGAGGCCTCCGTCGGGCTGGGCGAAGCGCTGGTCGCCGCTTCGGATGCCGCCGGCGACATCGAGTCCGTCGGCGAGGCCGAGGGGCTCTCTGATGAGGCGCCACCCTGCGAGGCCGTCGGAGGAGCTGCCCCCGGCTCGGAGTCGGTGGCCGAGTTGGGGGCGGCTCCGCAGCCGGCAGCAAGCAGCAGCGCCAGCGAAGCGGCGGCCAGACGAGTTCTCATATCGACACGTGTTCCTTTTGAATAGATCAGTAGATCAGGGCCTGGACCCCGTCAGTCAGCACAGCCTCCACGAACTGTGCCGCACCGCGGACCTGGGTCCCCGGGAGCAGGTCGGTCTCGGTGAGCTCACGGCGGACCGCACACTGACTGCACACCACAATCGACCCGCCGGCCTGGACCACGTCGATCAGCTCGGACACCGGCGTCGCGAACGGTAGCGCCAGGTCGGGCTGCCTGCCCACAGCGGCGAACCACACCGCCTCTCCGGTCAGCCAGACCGCAACGTCGACGCCCGCGGCCAGCCCCATCGACGCCACGGTCCACCCTTGGTTGGCCCGTTCCGCAGCCTCGGCCCCGCAGGTGATCTTGACGACCAGCGAGCGGGTCATGGCTTCCGTTGAGGGATCACGGCCGATGGCATGCGCGCCATTCTGACAGATCTCGGACGGCGTTCCGGTCCGCTGACGCGGGGCGGTCGGAAGAAAAGGTCGGGTGCGCTGCCGTCATGCGGGCCACCCAGTACCCTCCCGCCATGCGCGCAGTGGTTCAGCGGGTCAGCTCAGCCGAGGTCAAGGTGGACGGCACGGTCGTCGGCGCGATCGACCGACCCGGCCTGCTCGTGCTCCTCGGCGTCACCCACGCGGACACCCCCACGGTGGCTGCGCAGCTGGCTGACAAGATCTGGAACCTGCGGATTCTGGCGGGCGAGCACTCCTGTGCGCAGCTCAGAGCCCCACTGCTGGTCGTCAGCCAGTTCACGCTGTACGCGGACACCCGAAAGGGACGCCGGCCGTCCTGGAGCGCCGCAGCACCTCGCTCGGTGAGCGAGCCGCTGGTCGATAGCTTCGTGTTCGCGCTCCGGGAGCGGCAAGCCCAGGTCGCAACCGGAGTCTTCGGCGCGCAGATGGAGGTGGTCCTGGTCAACGACGGTCCGGTCACTCTCGTGTTGGAGGTCGACGCAGAGACCCCGTCCCGGGCCTGACCACAGCCGAGCCTCGAAATAGCTCAGCTACTCGGCAACACAGCGGGCGCCCGACCGGTCGGGCGCCCGCTGCGATCACTACCTCAAATGCGCCACCGTGCGTAGAGCCGGTCAGGGCTCCGCACGTCGGCGAGCTGATGCTGTCAGGCTGCTTCGAGCTCGACGTCAACCTCGGACACGTTGCCGCGACTCGCGACCACCCGCCGGTCGGCCTGCGCGCCGGGCGCAAGAGTACGCAGGGTCCAGGTGCCGTCGCCGGCGAAGAACCTGAAGTGACCGGTCGCAGAGGTCGGCACCTCGGCGGTGAACTCGCCGTCGGCGTCGAGCAGCCGGACATACGCGCCCGCGACCGGCGACCCGCCGCGCAGCACCCGTCCCTGGATCACGGCTTCCTTGGTGACATCAATGCCGGCGACGCTGAGGCCGCCCTTGGTTGATCCGCACATATGGTTCTCCTTGGGTTTGAGGTAGCGGTCAGAGTGTGCCGGGCTCGTCGCCGATGGCGATCGGGACACCGACGAGGGAGCCGTACTCGGTCCAGGAGCCGTCGTAGTTCTTGACGTTCTTCTGGCCGAGCAGCTCCTGCAACACGAACCAGGTGTGAGCGCTCCGCTCACCGATGCGGCAGTACGCGATGATGTCGCCGTCCCAGTCGACGCCAGCCTCGCTGTAGATCTTCTTGAGCTCGTCGTCGGACTTGAAGGTGCCGTCGTCGTTGGCCGCCTTGCTCCACGGCACGTTCACCGCGGTCGGGATGTGCCCGCCACGCTGTGACTGCTCCTGCGGCAGATGGGCCGGAGCGAGCAGGCGTCCGGCGAACTCGTCTGGGCTGCGGACGTCTACCAGGCTCTTCTGGCCGATGGACTCGACGACCTCGTCACGGAAGGCGCGGATGTCGAGGTTCGGCTCTGAAGCGCTGTAGCTGGTGGCCGGACGGGTAACCGTCTCCGAACTGAGCTCACGGGCATCCAGCTCCCACTTCTTCCGGCCACCGTTGAGCAGCCGGACGTCGGAGTGGCCGTACAGCTTGAAGTACCAGTAGGCGTAGGCGGCGAACCAGTTGTTGTTGCCGCCGTACAGCACGACGGTGTCGTCGTTGCTGACACCCTTCTCCGACAGGAGCTTCTCGAACTGCGCCTTGTTGACGAAGTCGCGACGAACCGGGTCCTGCAGGTCGGTCTTCCAGTCGAGCTTGATCGCGCCCGCGATGTGTCCCCCGTCGTAGGCGGTGGTGTCCTCGTCGACCTCAATGAGGACGACGTTGTCGTCGGATGCGTGCTCGGTGACCCAGTCGGCGTCGACGAGTACTTCTTGCCTGCTCATGATCGTTTGTCTCCTGATGGTGTGAAGAATGGCTCTGGGGTGCGAGATGCACGGAAGCGCCTGCCGGAGGCAGGGAACGCGTCAGAGACGTCGTCAGGCTCCTGGCGAGCCACGAATCGAGCCGACGACGCCTCTACAGCATTCGGTTCGGCAACAGGCAACACAGCGACGAGCGCATCCGGCCATGGTCAACTGCCAGGCGGCGGGTGAGCGGGCTCGCCCACGAGATCGTCGCGGTCACGCCCTCACAGTACGGGCAGCATCTGCGGACACCCAACCAGCCGTCTCGCATGATGGATGTCAGGTTTGAAATGTGAGACGGTGCCGGTGAGATGCACCACGGCCGCCCGGTTTCCACGGGCGGAGCGCCTTGGACGGGACTACGGGCTTGAAAATCAGCCTCCGCCGGCGAACGGTGGCAGTATCTCGACAGTGATCGGCTGGGAGATCTGCCTTGCCAGCTGCTCTTCGTGCGCGGCTACTCCGTTGATCAGCAACGAGCTTGCCCGCAACACCTGGTCGAACTGAGGGTCCGCGCGACGAGTGCTGACGATCTCCAGAGCATCCCTCACGGTGCAGGCCTCGATGTCCTCGGTCGCCACCCCAGCGACGGCCTTGGCCCCGGCCCAGTAGTGAAGGGAGATGGTCGGCATTGCAGTATTCTCGGTCATGCAGAGAGGCCCCGGCTAGCAGCCAGGGCCTCGACGTCATTCCAGCAGTGCCGCTGGTCGACTTTTCCGATGCCAAGGAGACAGTGATGGCCACCTTGTTGCTGTTGACGAATGACATGCACGCGTCAGCGGAGATCCTGCCGGCCCTCGAACTGTTGCCGCACCAGGTCAAGGTGGCGCAGGCGGAGGCGACGGCGCTGCTCGACGCTCCGGCCGCCGACGTCATCCTGCTCGATGCGCGACGTGACCTGGTCGGAGCCCGCTCGCTGTGCCGGCTGATCGAGACGACCGGCAAGGAGTCACCACTGCTGGTGATCGCCAGCGAAGGCGGCCTCGCCGCGCTGTCTGCCGACTGGGGTTTTGACGACCTGCTGCTGTCGACCGCTGGACCTGCGGAGGTGGATGCCCGAATCCGGCTGGCCTGCAACCCGACCGTGTCCGCCGGTGTTGACCCGCTGATCCAGACCGGAAACATCGTCATCGACGAGGCCGGCTATTCCGCGAAGCTCAACGGCGTCCAGCTCGATCTGACCTATACCGAGTTCGAGCTGTTGAAGTACCTGGCGCAGCACCCGGGCCGGGTCTTCAGTCGCCAGCAGCTGCTCAGTGACGTCTGGGGATACGACTACTACGGCGGCACCCGCACTGTCGACGTCCACGTACGGCGGCTGCGCGCGAAGCTTGGTCCGGAGTACGAGTCGGTCATCGGCACAGTCCGCAACGTCGGCTACCGCTTCGTCACTCCGTTGGACGAGAGCTCTCGAATCACCTCCTGAGTCATCGACCCAGCCGAGCGCTGCGTTCGCGTGCGGCTAGCCGCCGCATATGGGCAGGCAGCGTCCCGGGCGGTCCGCTGACCCGTAGGTACTGCACTGCGGCCATCACCTGGGCCGCCAGCATGAACACCAGCGACAGGCTCAGCAGCACGGCTGACCACGCCATCCAGCCGACCTGCACCACTGCACTGATCGTGGCCCACAGGGCGACCAGCAGCACCGCGTACGACACCAGGTGAACGATCCAGGAGACCCGCATCAGGGGTTCCAGCCGAACCTCCGACCGGCCACTCCACCGGGCCATCCCGCGCAGCCAGCACAGATGTTGGCAGCTGCAGATCAACAAGAGCAGCACTGCACAGACGACAGCCGTCACCGCCCAGCGGGTGCCCGCCGGGTTGCCGAAGTCGGGAAACCGGACCAGGGCGACGACGGCCGTCACCACAGCCAGCAGCGCAAGCGCGTTTCCGAGCTGGGTCATCCGCAGGTGCGGCCGCATCCGAGACACCAGAGCAGGTTGGGCGCCGACCCCGTACTCGCCGATCTGGTCGGGCTGATAGTCCTCGTCACGCATGTGGGGGGATCCTCCAGGTCGCCAGACCGCCAACCGGGCGCCGCCGGTTGCGCGCAGGTGTGTGAGCGTCAGCTCCAGCATAGGCCGGTAGCGTGGGCGGCATGACCGACCGCCCGACGACCGATCGGACCACCACCGTCAGCGCCGAGCAGGCCGGACAGGTCGCGTCTTTGGTCGCCGAGGCGGCCGCGTTCGACGGTTTCGCCGCGCTGAACGAGGCCGCCGTACTGGCACTTCGCCACCACGACCCGCTGACGGTTCACGCGATGGCCTACCGGGGGACGGAGCTGGCGGGTTACGGGCAGGTGCTCAACACCGACCACGCCAGCACGGGCGTGCTGGTGGTTCGACCGAGCCGCCGGCGGCAGGGCATCGGCGGCGGACTGTTGACCACGCTGCGGGACGAGGCCCGGCACCCGCTGCAGCTCTGGGCGATGCACGACACCGAGTCGGCTCGGCGGCTCGCCGACCGGCACGGGCTGCTGCCCAGCCGGTCGCTGCTGGTAATGAGCCGGTCGATGGCCGAGCCGGTGCCAGAGCCAGCACTTCCAGCGGGCACCAGCATCCGAACCTTCCGGGTCGGCCAGGACGAACAGGAGTGGCTGGAGCTCAACGCCCGGGCCTTCGCCTCGCATCCGGAGCAGGGTTCGCTGCGTGCAACGGACCTGGTGGAGCGGATGGCCGAACCGTGGTTCGATCCGGCGGGGTTCTTCCTGGCCGAGCGAGCCGGGCGGATGGTGGGCTTCCACTGGACCAAGCAGCATCCGGGCAAGCGCGGAGAGGTGTACGTGCTCGGCGTAGACCCGGACGCCGGTGGCGCCGGCCTGGGCACCGCGCTGCTGCGAACCGGCCTGCGTTCTCTGGCCGCGCGTGGCAGCACCGAAGTGCTGCTGTACGTCGAGGCGGACCATTCCCGGGCAGTCGCTCTCTACACGGCAAACGGCTTCACCATCGCAAGCCGTGATGTCATGTACGCCGAGCCGGTGCCCGCGGCCGCCACGGCGCGACTACGATTCAAGCCCACGCACATGCAGGAGAACTGATGGACGCAGGGGACTACCACTCGACTCTTACCGAGCCGCGGGTCGAGGACGTCGCGGAGGAGCTGACAGCCGAGGAGCTGCCCAGCAACCGGTTCTCCGACCGGGAGCTGTCCTGGCTCGCGTTCAACAACCGGGTGCTGGATCTGGCCAAGGACAGCGCCCGGGTGCCGCTGCTGGAGCGAGCGAAGTTCCTGGCGATCTTCGCCAGCAACCTGGACGAGTTCTTCATGGTCCGGGTGGCCGGGCTGAAGCGACGGATCGCAGCCGGGGTCGCCGTACCGAGTGTCAGCGGGATGATGCCGCGTGAGGTGCACACCGCGATCTTGAACCGGACCCGAGACCTGGTCGCCGAGCAGTCACGGGTCTTCACCCAGGAGATCCGGCCGCAGCTCGCCGCAGAGGGAATCGAGATCCTCGGCTGGCACGAGCTGACCACGGGTGAGAAGGACCGGATGCGCGAGCTGTTCGCCGAGCGCATCTTCCCGGTCCTCACCCCGCTGGCAGTGGACCCCTCACACCCCTTCCCTTATATCTCTGGTCTGTCGATCAACCTGGCCGTCTTGGTGAAGAACCCCGAGACCGGCGTCCGGCAGTTCGCCCGGGTGAAGGTGCCGACGGTCCTGCCACGGTTCCTCTCGCTGTCGGAGGGCCGCTTCGTGGCTCTGGAGGACGTCATCGCCCGCCACCTCGACCAGCTGTTCAGCGGCATGCAGGTCGTTGGCCACCACACCTTCCGGGTGACCCGGAACGAGGACGTCGAGGTCGAGGAGGACGACGCCGAGAACCTGCTGCTGGCGCTGGAGAAGGAGCTGCTCCGGCGCAAGGTGGGTCGGCCGCCGGTACGGCTGGAGGTCGAGGAGGACATCGACCCGAAGATGCTCGAGCTGCTGATCGGCGAGCTCGACATCAGCCCCAAGGAGGTCTTCTTGGTCCCTGGGCCGCTGGACCTTCGCGGGCTCTTCTCCCTGACCGACATCGACCGCGCAGAGCTGAAGTATCCCGCGTTCCTGCCGTCCACCCATCCACACCTGGCGGAGGTGGAGACCGCCAAGCCGGCCGACATGTTCGCAGCCTTGAAGAACCGCGACGTCCTGCTGCACCACCCGTACGACTCGTTCGCGACCAGCGTGCAGCGCTTCATCGAGCAGGCCGCCGACGACCCGCAGGTGCTGGCCATCAAGCAGACGCTGTACCGGACGTCGGGAGACTCCCCCATCGTCGATGCCCTGATCGAGGCCGCCGAGGCGGGCAAGCAGGTGCTGGCACTGGTGGAGATCAAGGCCCGCTTCGACGAGCAGGCCAACATCGCCTGGGCCCGCCGGCTGGAGCAGCACGGCTGCCATGTGGTGTACGGGGTGGTCGGGCTCAAGACCCATTGCAAGCTCTCCATGGTGGTCCGCGACGAACCCGACGGCCTGCGTCGCTACGCCCACGTCGGCACCGGCAACTACAACCCGAAGACGGCCCGGCTGTACGAGGACATGGGGCTGCTCACCGCCAACCCGATCATCACCGACGACATCGGCCGACTGTTCAACCACCTGTCGGGGATGTCGCAGGAGACCTCGTACCGTCGTCTGCTGGTTGCGCCGCACGGCATTCGGCTCGGACTGATCGACCGGATCAACAACGAGATCGCGAACTTCGAGGACGGCAAGCCGGCCGGGATCAAGATCAAAGTCAACTCACTCGTCGACGAGACAGTCAGCGATGCCCTGTACCGCGCTTCAATGGCTGGCGTCCCGGTCGAGCTCTGGGTCCGTGGCATCTGCACGATCCGACCGAGGGTGCCGGGCCTCAGCGAGAACATCCGAGTTCGGAGCATCCTGGGTCGCTTCCTGGAGCACAGCCGGCTCTTCTGGTTCGCCAACGACGGACAGCCGTCAGTCGGTATCGGATCCGCCGACCTGATGCACCGCAACCTGGACCGGCGGGTCGAGGTGCTGGCGTCGATCACGAACCCGACTCATATCGCCGAGATCAGCGAGCTTTTCGACATCGCCTTCGATCCGGGCACCGCGGCCTGGGAGCTGGATTCGGAGGGAACCTGGACCCAGGTGGCCACCGGCGAGGACGGCAGGCCCTTGATGGACATGCAGGAGTACCTGATCAACGCCAAGAGCCGGCGCCGGACGAAATGACCGGCGGACCTGCCGCGCGCGCTGCAGTCGGATGCCCACGTCACGCGAGATGCTTACCTCGAATGGGCGGGCGCGGCACATCGGCGTCGGCATGAACCCGAACGGGGCGAAGCCGATCCTCGCCGGCGGGGCCGTGGTCACCCGGGAGCACCCGACCCGGGGCACCGAAGTGGTGATCGTGCACCGCAAGCGGTACGACGACTGGAGCCTGCCGAAGGGCAAGCTGCTCGCCGGGGAGTCGATCCCCGCGGCCACCGTTCGCGAGGTCTGGGAGGAGACCGGCGTCAAGATCCGGCTGAGTACGCCGCTGGACACCATCAAGTACGAGACCAGCAAGGGCACCAAGCGAGTGGACTACTGGGTCGGCACCGTGTTGGACATCGTCCGGCGGGCCCCAGACGCCGAGGTCGACGTGGTCGCCTGGCTGCCGCTTCGGGCGGCGATGAGCAGGCTGACCTACGCCCACGACCACTTCTTGCTGACCCAGTTCCGTGAGCAACCCACCACGACGCCTCTCATACTGGTCCGACACGGCAAGGCGATGGATCGCAAAGACTGGTCGAAGAAGGACGCCCTCCGGCCGATGGCCAGCCGCGGCCGCAGTCAGGCCAAGCTGCTGGTGCCGATGCTCGAGGCGTTCGGCGTCTGTGGGTTGATCAGCTCGACCTCCCTACGCTGCGTCACCACGCTCGCGCCCTACGCCGAACGGCACAACCTCACCATCGAGCGGTACAGCAAGCTCAGTGAGGAGGAGGGAGCCGACGACGGCAGGGCGGTGAAGAAGGTGATCTCCGCCATTCGGGACCGGGCAGTCGGCACCGGTCAGCCGCTGGCCATCTGCGTCCATCGACCCGTCCTGCCGCACATCCTGGACGCGCTGGAGATGGCGCCGATCAACTTGGTCACCGGCGAGTTTGTGGTGGCTCATCTGACCGACAAGGGTGAGGTGCACGCGGTCGAGCGGCACCGGCCGTCGGCCTGACCAAGCCCTGACCTGACGAGCGAGGCCAGGCCGGCACCCAGCGCAGCGTCGGCCACTGCGACGTCCAACCTGCCGGCCGTCGGCGAATGGTTCACCCGCTGTTCATCTTTCAAGGCCCAACCGGTCACGTCGGCTCCCTATCTTGCTGCGTGTCGGGGCCACTGAGCTCCGCGCCCGGGGGCATCGCTGCCGCCGGAACACCGGGGCGCCTCGCCCTCGAATCTGTGAAGGAACGCATGACCATGAACCGTCGAGCGACGTCGCGCCTGGCCACGGTAGCCGCAGTTCTCGGGATCTTCAGCCTTGGCCTGACCGCCTGCGGCTCCGACCCCGTAGCAACCGGACCCGCCGGCGACACCACGGCCACCGCCTCCAACCTTGCCTGCCCGGCCGGCACGCTGACTGCCGAAGGCTCCAGCGCCCAGGCCAACGCCATCAGTGAGGTCATCGCCAACTACAACGCCGAGTGCGGCGACGAGGCCACCATCGAGTACAACCCCACCGGCTCGGGTGCGGGCATCAAGTCGTTCTACAACGGCCTCGCCGACTTCGCCGGCTCCGACTCTGCGCTCAAGAGCGAGGAGAAGGACGGCGTCGTGGAGACGAAGAAGGCGCAGGACCGCTGCCAGGGCGCACCTGCCTGGAACCTGCCGATGGTCGTGGGCCCGATCGCCTTCGCGTACAACGTCGAGGGCGTGGACAAGCTGGTGTTGAACCCGAAGGTCTTGTCCGAGATCTTCACCGGCGTCATCAAGACCTGGAACGACCCGAAGATCGCGGCGCTGAACTCGGGGGTTTCACTCCCGAGCAAGCCCATCACCGTGTTCTTCCGATCCGATGAGTCCGGCACCACCGAGAACGTCGCGAAATTCCTCAAGGCAGCCGGCAGCGGCGCCTGGAAGAAGGAGCCGTCCAAGAGCTGGACCGGTACCGGTGAGGGCAAGAACAAGTCCTCAGGTGTCGCGGAGGGCGTCGCCGGGACGGCGAACTCCATCTCCTACATGGAGTGGAGCTACGCCCGCGACAACAACCTCAAGGTTGCCTCCGTCGACAACGGCTCGGGGCCGGTCGAGCTCACCGCGGAGTCGGTCGCCAAGGCAGTGTCCGAGGCCAAGATCAAGGGCTCGGGTAATGACCTGAGCCTCGACATCAAGTACGCCGGCACCAGCGCCGGCGCCTACCCGGCGGTGCTGGTGACCTACGAGATCGTCTGCAGCAAGGGCCTCGCCGCCGACAAGACCGCGATCGTTCGGGATTTCCTCGGCTACTTCGCCAGCCCCAGCACCCAGGAGGGTCTTGAGGATCTCGGCTACGCTCCGCTCCCGGACGGGCTGCGCGGCAAGGTGGAGACAGCTGTCAAGGCGATCCAGTAGCTTCGTCAGGAAGAGCGGGCGATCTACAGTTCTGTCGTTGACCACCAGTGCTGAACGACCTTCCCGGTCCAGGGCCGAACCGGGAAGGTCAATCCACAGTCAGGAAGCGCGATGTCAGTCACGAAGCTAGGTGAGACCGACGCCCTCGAGCCCGGTCAGTCTCCGGTCGACCACCAATCGGCGTCCATGCACTCACCGGTACCTCAGGTCGCCCGTAGCCCCCGCCCGTCGATCGCTGGCGCCGGCAATGCCGGTCGGAGCGGGATCAAGCTCGCCAAGATCAGCCGGACGGGCGACCGAGCCTTCTTCGGTCTGTCCGCTGGCTCAGGTGCTGCCATCGTCTTGCTGGTGGTCTTCGTTGGGGTCTTCTTGTTGGCGCTGGCCCTGCCGAGCCTGCTCGACAACCGGGCCAACTTCCTGCTCTCCCATGAGTGGGCCGTCTCCGGCTCGCAGCTGCGCTTCGGCATTGCGGGCCTGCTGTGGACGACGGTGCTGTCCTCTGTCGTCGCGATGGCGGTGGCCGTCCCGGTAGCAATCGGCGTCGCGCTGTTTCTCACCCAGTACGCCCCCCAGCGAATTGCCGGACCGTTGGCCTTCATCATCGACCTGCTGGCTGCCGTACCGTCCATCGTCTTCGGTCTCTGGGGCATCGCCGTCCTCGGTCCCCGCCTCGTCCCGATCTCGGACTGGCTGGGGAGCAACCTCGGTTTCCTCCCTATCTTCGCGCCCGGCATCCGGTCACCGGGCACTGTCTTCGTGGTGTCGATCGTGCTGGCGATCATGATCCTGCCGATCATCACCGCCATCTCGCGCGACGTCTTCGCCCAGACTCCTCGCGATCATGTCGAGGCCGCGCTGGCCCTCGGCGCCACCCGGTGGGAGACCATCCAGACCGCGGTTCTGCCCTACGGTCGATCCGGGGTCATCAGCGCGTCGATGCTCGGTCTGGGCCGGGCCCTCGGCGAGACCGTCGCTGTGATGATCATCCTCTCCAAGCCGGCTGACGGCTCTGGCTTCGCACCGTCGCTGTTCGCCGGCGGCGAGACGTTCGCGAGCAAGATCGCCAACAACGCGGCCGAGTTCGACACGCCTTCCAAGACCGGCGCCTACATTGCGTCCGGGCTGGTGCTGTTCATCGTCACCTTCGCCGTGAACGCTCTGGCGCGGGTCATTGCTGATAGGGGTCTGGCCAAGTCATGACTGTGAACACCACTGACCGGCTGACCTTCGCACGACCCAGCGGGTCGAGAGCCGTCAAGAACATCATCGCCACGGTCTGCGTGTCGCTGGCTACGCTGCTCGCCGTCATCCCGCTGGTCTCCATCCTCTACTCGGTGATCAGCAAGGGCTTCCACCTGATCACCAGCTCAGGCTGGTGGCTGCAAAGCCAGCGCGGGATGACACCCCGGCGCGAGGGCGGCGGCATCTACCACGCCGTCGTCGGCACCGTCGAGATCGGGCTCATCTGCGCCGCCATCGCCATACCGATCGGCGTGCTCGGCGCCATCTACCTGATCGAGTACGCCCGCGGCAAACGGGCCGCTCGGGTCGTCAGCTTCACCGTGGACATCCTCAGCGGGCTGCCTTCGATCGTCGCCGCCCTCTTCATCTACGCGCTGTTCATCACCATCTTCGGCTTCGGTCGCTCCGCCATCGCGGCCTCGTGCGCCCTGGTGCTGTTGATGCTGCCGACCGTGCTCCGGTCCACGGAGGAGATGCTGAAGCTGGTCCCGGACAGTCTCCGCGAGGCCGCGTACGCGCTCGGCGTGCCGAAGTGGAAGACCATCGTGAAGGTCGTCATCCCGACCGCCTTCAGCGGGATCAGCACCGGCGTGGTGCTCGGTCTGGCCCGCGTGATGGGCGAGACCGCCCCGCTGCTGATCCTGGTGGCGTACGGCCAGGGCATCAACTTCTCCCCCACGTCCGACGTGATGGCAGCGCTGCCCACGATGATCAACTCCGGCCGCGACCAGGCGCAGCAGATGCCGGGATACGAACGCGTCTGGGGTGCGGCCCTGAGCCTCATTTTGATCGTCATGACGCTGAACCTCATCGCCCGCGGGATCGCCCGAATGAGCAAGCTCAGGGAGAAGTGATGCCTGTCTGCTCCGGGATCTCCGCACTTCGACGAAACGGAATCTGACACCATGGCCAAGCGCATCGACGTCACCGACGTCGACATCTTCTACGGCAGCTTCCACGCGGTCGCCAGCGTCTCGATGACGGTGGAGCCACGTACGGTGACCGCCTTCATCGGACCGTCCGGCTGCGGCAAGTCCACCCTGCTGCGCACCTTGAATCGGATGCACGAGGTCATCCCCGGCGCCCACGTTCAAGGCAGTGTCGAGCTCGACGGCACCAACCTGTACGGCCCAGGAGTTGACCCGGTGGCGGTGCGGCGGGTCGTCGGGATGGTCTTCCAAAGGCCCAACCCCTTCCCGTCGATGTCGATCTTCGACAACGTCGCATCCGGGCTGCGGCTGAACGGGGTGAAGAACAAGACCGTGCTGAGCGAAGCGGTGGAGCGGTCGCTGATGGCCGCGAACCTGTGGAACGAGGTCAAGGACCGGCTCGGGAAGGCCGGCATCGGGTTGTCCGGCGGACAGCAGCAGCGTCTCTGCATCGCCCGCGCGATCGCGGTCGAGCCGCAGGTGCTGCTGATGGACGAGCCGTGCTCGGCACTGGATCCGATCTCCACGCTGGCCATCGAGGATCTGATCGGTGAGCTGAAGGAGAAGTACACGGTCGTGATCGTCACCCACAACATGCAGCAGGCCGCTCGGGTGAGTGACCAGACCGCCTTCTTCAATCTGGCCGCCCAGGGCAAGCCCGGCAAGCTGATCGAGATCGGGTCAACCGAGAAGATCTTCTCCAACCCCGAGCAGAAGGCCACCGAGGACTACATCACCGGTCGCTTCGGCTGACCGGTGGCGAGCGGCGCAGGTCCGCAGGTCGGCTGGCCTGCCAAGCGGCAACATAAACTGCAGGGGTGAGTGCTCCAGCGGGATGGTACCCAGACCCCGGCGGCGGCCATGGGCTGTTCCGCTACTGGGACGGGCACGCCTGGTCCGCAGCGACCTCGCGGGTGCCGAATGCCGCCCCTCCCAGTCAGGGCCTGGTTAACCCGCCGGCCTCGCCTGCCGGCCTGGCCAGCGGCCAAGCCTATGGCGGCCAGCAGCTCGGCTCCGCCCCGTACAGCCAGGGCGGCTACTCGGGGCAGCAGTCGTACGGGAACCAGTCGTACGGCAACCAGACCTACGGCAACCAAACGTACGGGAATCAGCCGCAGGGCACCCCGACGCAGGGCACCCAGACGAGCCAGCATAGCCGGGGGCAGTCGTACGCTCAGGGCGCTCCAGCGGCCTACGCCCCGCACCAGCAGACCCAGAAGAAGAGGTCGCCGATCGGCTGGTGGATCGGGGCCGCCGCACTGGTGCTGGCGATCACCGTCGGCGGGGTGTTCGCCATTCGGGCGTCCACCGACAAGGGCAGCATCGGTACGCCCAGTAGCGGCCAGCCCACCGAGCAGGCCTGCCCTCAGCCACGGGCTGAGCCGGAGATCCAGTCCCCACGCCCACTCGATGGACGGGTGCACGGCGGTCCGGTCTCCTATCCCGAGCTGGATGCCCCCTGGTCTGTTCCCACCGGCGACGAGCGGGTGCCCTTCGGCCGCGACGTCCAAAGCCAGCTCATCACCGTCGAGTCGAACTACCAGCCCGGCCAGAACTGGGTGGCCTCGGTGCTCGTCGGAGAGCTGCAGGCCGGTGACGGCTTCTTCACCCCCGAGCAGGGGTCACAGATCGTGGTGAAGTGCATCCTCGGCGCGTTCTACGGCGACAACGAGGTGCTGAGCAATGTCACGGTGAACAGGGCCACCACCATCGACGGCTCCCCCGGCTGGCTGGTGGAATCCGAGCTCAGCTTCGACATCGAGGGCCTGCGAACCAAGGGCGAGCTGCTGATCGTCGCCATCGTGCGCACCGGATCGACGGCCGGGCTGTTCTACGCCTCCATTCCCGATACTCGTCCCGAGCTGGTTGCGCCGGCCCGGCAGGCACTGCGGAACCTCCAGGTCGACGGTTAGCCAGCCATCAGTGGCGGTTCCCCGACTGCCCGCTCAGCCGCAGTCAGCCAGACCCTTGCGGGCCTTCATCTGCAGCACCCGAGCCACATGGCGCGTGACCTCGTCGGCGAAACGCGAATCCGCCTGAGCCTCGTCCAGGACCGCTTCCGCCATCCGCGGCAGCAGCGACGGGTCGCCAACGATGATCAGGTCGCCACCAGCGCGCAGGAACCGGAGCGCCCGCCGGCCAGGTGGCAGGTACTGGACTGCTTGTGCGGCGAGGTCGTCCGACACCACGACGCCGGAAAATCCCATGTCGGCTCGCAGCATCCCTTGCACCACCGTGGCGGAGAAGGCGGCCGGGTCTTCCTCGTCGATCTTGGCGTAGTACGCCGACGACATCATCACCATGTCGACCCCGGACGCCACGGCTGCCCGGAAGCCGGCCAGGTCGGGGTCCTTGCGGGTCGTCGTCGAGTCGACCACCCGTGCCTGGAAGTCGGTGTTGCCGCGCACCTTGCCCAGGCCCGGGAAGTGCTTGACGCTGGTCACCACGCCTGCGGCCGCCATGCCGCGGACGAACGCCGAGACCTTGTCGGCTACCACGTCGGCGTCCGGCCCGTACCCCCGGCGGAGCACGCCGATCGGCTGGTTGACCTCGGTCAGACCGACCGGAACGACATCGGCCACGGGCGCGAGGTCGGCATCGATGCCGGCCTCCTTCAGCTGCCGTCCCCACACCTCGGCGTCCGCGCGCAGCCGTGAGTTGGAGCGATCCGCCTGCTCGAACGCGCTGGGAATGCGGTCGAAGCCCGAGCCCCGCAGACGCTGAACCTGACCGCCCTCCTGGTCGGCGGCCAGCAGCATGCCGACCCCGTCTGGGGTGCGCGCGGCGTCCCGTACCGACGATGCGAGCCGTCGGACGGCCGCCGCACCAGCGGTGGTGTTGCCCAGCAGCACCGCGCTGCCGACGCGTGTGTTCGCCAACGACTCCGCCTGCAGGCGGCCCAGCCCGGCGCCGGTGTCCACCCCGACCATGAAGAGCTGGCCGACCTGTTCGCGGAGGGTGAGGGCAGCAGCCTCCCGGGCGCACGGCTGCTCATCGTGAGCCGTACCGCCTGATGTCGAGGGGGCGCCCGGCGCACCGCTCGGCGTCGCCGACGGCCTGCTCGTGGTGGGACCTGTCGGCCCGGGGCTTGTGGGCCCTGTGCCTGTCGGGAATGAACTGGTCGGGGATGGGCTCGTCGGGGATGGGCTCACGGTTTCGGAGACCTCCGGGCCGGCGGACGAGGAACCATTCCCAGACGGCGGCGGCGACACCGGACCGCCGCAGCCGAGCATTGCGCTGACGAGCAGCAGGCCGGCCAGCCGGGCGGTGGCCGCGGAGAAGGCGCTGGGAGTCCTCACCTGGATGATCTCCTGGGTCCGAATGACATCTGCGTGGGTTGTCGCGTGGCTTCGTGCGCTGCCTGACAGCAGCCGGGCGGCTGCCATAGGGTTGACCGCGAATGCGATCGAGTGCGAGGACGCACCGTTGCGCCAGTTCTGCCCAACGAGTCGGAGGACAGCCATGTCCAGCATCACCAGCGCAAGTCCCCGTACCCTCGGCGATACCTTACCCGGCGGGCTGGTGCGCGACATCGCACTGGTCGCCGGCGGCGCCTGGTTCGTCGGTCTTGCGGCCCAGGTCGCCATCCCGCTGCCGTTCACGCCGGTCCCGCTGACCCTGCAGACCTTCTCGGTGCTGCTCACCGTGGCAGCGCTGGGCAGCAAGCGCGGGCTGCTGTCCATGGGGGTGTACGTGTTGGCCGGCATGGCCGGGATGCCGTGGTTCAGTGAGGGGCAGACCGGTTGGGCGTTTGCCTCGTTCGGCTATGTCCTCGGCTTCGTCCTGGCGGGCGCGATCGTCGGCAAGCTCGCCGAACGGGGCGGCGATCGGACCCTGCCGAGGGCGGTCGGCCTGATGGTCGTCGGCAACCTCGCCATCTACGCCGTCGGTGTGCCCTGGCTGATGATGCAGACCGGGATGGATCTCTCCACCGCGCTCGCCAAGGGTGTGGTGCCGTTCCTTCTCGGCGATGTGCTCAAGATCCTGCTGGCCGCCGGTCTGCTGCCGGCCACCTGGAAGTTCGTCCACACCCGGCGCTGACCGTTGCAGGCGGGTCAGTCCAGCGTCAGGGCGAGCAGGGCGTTCTCCACCAGCTCGGACATGGCGGGGTGGATCCAGTACTGCCCTCGAGCCATCTCCTGAGCCGGCAGCCCGAAGGTCATCGCCTGGATCAGCGGCTGGATCAGCGACGATGCCTGGGGCCCGATCAGATGCGCTCCGATCAGCTGTCCGGACGCCGGGTCGGCCAGCAGCTTGGCGAAGTGATCGGTGTCCTCCATCGCCCATCCGTAGGCGACCGAGCCGTAGTCCTGGACGGCAGTGACGTAGCTGATCCCCCGCTCCTTGGCTTCCTCCTCGGTCAGCCCCACTGAGGCGACCTGCGGCTCGCTGAAGACCGCATGCGGTACGTACCGCTGTTTGCTGACCTGGAGGTCGTCTGCGTGCAGCAGGTTGTGCTGCACCACGCGCATCTCTTCGTTGGCCACATGCTTGAGCTGGTACGGCGAGCTGACGTCGCCGAGTGCGTAGATGCCGTCGGCGCTGGTCCGCTGGTGCTCGTCGACGACGACGTACCCGTCGTCATCGACCTTCACGCCGGTCTCGGAAAGGTTCAGGGTGTCACCGTTGGGCATCCGGCCGGTAGCAATCAACAGCACGTCGGCCTCGAGAGTCTCCGGCGCGCCGCCCTCACGGGCGATGGTGACGGCCACCCGGTCGCCGTCCCGGCGTTCGACGTGCGACACGGTGGTGTGCAGCCGGACGTCGACCCGCTTGCTCATCAGCTGGGTGAACCGCGCCGAGACGTCGCGGTCCTCATGCCGCAGCAGCGCCTCCGATCGGTTCACGATCGTCACGCGCACGCCGAACGCCGAGAAGATGTGACTGAACTCGGCGGCGATGAAGCCGCCCCCGACGATGAGAATCGAGTCCGGCAGCGAGGGCAGCCGCATCACCGTGTCGGAGGTGTGGACGGTCACCGACTCGAGACCGTCGATCTCTGGCAGCACGGCGCGGCTGCCGGCGGCGAGCACGAACTGATCCGCCGTGATCACCTCGCCCGTTCCGGTGTCGAGCGTCTTCGGACCGACGAAATGCGCTTCCGCGCGGAAGAGGGTGATGTTCTTGCTCTGGCGTCTTGAGGCCTCACCGGCAGCGGAGATCGGGTCGATCCGCCCGAACACCCGGTCACGAATCTCCTCCCAGCGCGCCCGCGAAAACGTCAGGTCCACCCCGAGGCGGGCTGCCGTCTCCGGGCTGGCGGCCAGATCCGCGGGATAGACCAACATCTTGGTCGGGATGCAACCCACGTTGAGACAGGTGCCGCCGTAGGTACCTTTCTCCACGATGGCGATGTCCAGATCGGCGAAGCGTTCATCCGGGATGGAGTTCCCGGAGCCGCTGCCGATGATGCACAGGTCGAAGTGACGCATGGGGCCATGGTGCCAGGAGTCGGCAACCGCACTCGCTGCCCGCCAGGGGCGTCCTGCTGTCGTGCATCGGATTCGTGCGACCGCGCGGAAGTGCGTATCGGCGGCGCACAGGAGTGTCAACGGCGGTGGGGACGCCGGACGGGCTGGTGCCTCCCGCTGACGAAACCGATGCGCCGACACGGCGAATCGCCCTCCCCCCATCAGCGGTGAGGCACCCACAGATATCCAAGCGCACCGCCAAGCCGCGGTCATGCACAAAAGTGCATCGCCTCCCCGCAGAGATCCCACTGATGGGCGCTCGTTGGTGTGCAACACTCGCCACAGCCCTGTCCACGCTTGGTGGCGCTCGGACTGCGGTCGTGAGGATGGCTATCAGGAGGTTTGCATGAGCCCGGCCGGACGGGTACTGCTCGTGGACGATGTGCCGGGCGAGCGGGCGAACTTCTCGGAGGCCTTCGGAGCCGGGCTGGACGTCACTGTGACGATCGATGCTTTGAACGCCCGTCTTAGCGACGGCATCACCTGGACTGCGGCGTTCGTGGACTTCAACCTGAGCTCGGCGACCAATACCGGCCTGACGGCTCTGCTCCGGTTGCACCAGGAGCGCCCCGACACCCAGTTGATCACCTACAGCCAGTTCAACGAGAACGGTCGCACCCTGTACGCCGCGGCCGCCCGGCACTGGTTCGGTTCACGAATCCTGCTGGACAAGACCCGCAACGACCCTGCCACGCTGCGTCGTTATCTGAGCGGCATCGAAGCCGGTCAGAACCCCACCCCGATGCCCTGGCAGCATCGTCTGCAGTGGGCCGGTCTGGTCGACAGCCTGCTGGCGGAGCCCTCCTGGGTACGGATCTGGCGGGCGCTGCGCGACGCCGCCGGGGAGATGTCCCGGGTGGCGGACATCCTCGGCGTGCCGGTGACCAGCCTCCGCGGCTTCAAGGAGCGAGCCACTGAGGCCGCCATCAACTTCAACGAGCGCTTCCACGACATCCCCCACCCGGGCGACACGCGCAACAAGAAGGGCATCCTCAGCTCTTTCGCCGCCGAACACTGGCAGTTCCTGACCGCCCCGGACCTGTCCACAGTGATGTCGCCCGGTACCCGATGCCGCCCCGCTGCAGCGGGTCCGGCAGGGTGAGCCGGCGGTCGACCCACCTGGGCTCCGGCCGCGGCACCGACATGAGCAGGCCGGCGCCACGGCGCGAGCGGCTGGCCTACCTGGCGCTGCTGCGACGGGTGTCCCACTACACCCGCAGGGCTGCGGGTTGGCGGATCGCCGCAGTTCTGATCGTGCTGGGCGCCTCATGCCTGAGCGATCGGGTCTGGTGGGCGCTGCCGCTGATCGGTGTTGCCGGCATCAGCCAACCGCTCAGCTGGCTGCACACGCTGAACGAGCCGCGCTGGGTGGACCGCGTCCCGCTGCTCGTCCGCTACCTTGCCCACGTCGAGCGCCTGTCCGGTCACCACAAGGTGATCCTGCCGGCCTACCTGGACTTGCTGGGCTCGGTCGGGCTCGTCGTGACCGCCTCGTGGTTGCTCACGGATGTGCCGGTGTGGACCCGGCTGGCCGCCCTCGCGGCGGCGGTCGGGGTCTGGGTGAGCACTGCGCTCGGGTTCCTGACCGACCACGCCTGGTTCAACCCCGCGGAGCTGGCTCCGCGGTGGCATGAATGGCTGCGCCCGATCGCCGGCCCGCTGTCGGTGCTGATCGTCGCCGCGCTGGTCCTGCCGGCGCCCTGGGCCCCCGACTCGCGGCTGGCGGCGCTGATGGTGTGCACGTTTCCGCTGGTGATCACGGTGCGGGTGGCGGAGACCGACCTGACCCTGTGCTATCTGGCCGACCTGGTTCGTGAGCAGGCGCACGAGGGCCGCGAGCTGGTCCTCAGAGAGACCCACGGCGCCCTGTCCACCCAGCTGCGACTGATCGTGCAGTACGCCCGGTCGCACCGTTCGGAGCTGCCGGACCTCTACGATCTGGCCGTCAGCGCAGACTCCCGGCTACGGGAAACGCTTGCCTTGTCCGACATCGGCCGCGAGACCTCACTGACGGTGGATGCATTGGCCGCCCCCGTGATGACCCTGGGCCGGGCTGTCGGGGCCTCGACGACGGTCCAGATCGCCGTCGACCACCTCAGCCCAGCCAATCATGAGCTGGCCCGGCTGGTGCTGGCCGACCTGGTCGGCAACGCGCTGAACGCCGGTGCGGCGAGGGTCGCAGTACGTCTGCAGGCAGCTGACGGCATCGTGAGCGTCGCGGTGGACGACGATGCCCACCCGATGCCAGCGGGCGTCTGGCGAAGCGTCGGCACAAGCTCGGCACGACTTGCCGACCGGCTCGGCGAACTCGGCGGCTCACTGGAGGTTCAGTCCGGTGAGCGGTCCAAGACGGTCACCGGCTTCTGGAACGCCGCCGAGTGCGACGCTCGGGCAAGCTGAGTTTTTCCAAGACGAGGCTCGAGCGGAACTGCGCGGGCTCAGATGGTCACGCCAAGGGGCACGCTGACGCCTAGCCCGCTCCGAGTGTCGCGACCGTAGCGCTGGATCTCGCGGTCGAGGTCCAGCCGCCTGGTACCGGGCTCGATGTCGTCGCTCAGCAGGTGGGCGGGGATCAACCAGACGACCTCGAACTCCAGCCCGTCGGGATCCTTGCCGTAGAGGGACTTGGTGGTGCCGTGGTCGGAGGAGCCGACCAGGGCGCCGGCATCGGCCAGGTCGTGCTGGACCGTCTCCAGATCGCCGAGAGTGGTGACCTCCCAGGCGAGGTGGTAAAGCCCCACCGCGCCCCGGCCCGCACGGCTGTCGGCCGCCTCCGGGCCGACCGCGAAGAGCCCCAGGTCATGGTCGTTGGTTGAGCCGGGAGCCCGCAGGAATGCGCCCCTGCTGCCCATCGAGGTGATGACGGTGAACTTCAGCACGTCGCAGTAGAACCGGACCGAGACCTCGACGTCGCGGACATAGAGCACTGCATGGTTGAGCCGCTGGATCGGCATGATTGTCCTCTTGTTGCTTTAACGTTCAAACAAGCATAGCGGTCCGCACTGCCGGCGAGGACACCCGGTCAAACGCCGGCGTAGGAGTGCAGACCCGAGACCAGCAGGTTGATCCCGATGAAGTTGAACCAGAAGGACGCCAGCCCGATGATGGCGATCACCGCTGCCTTGGTCCCCTTCCAGCCGGCGGTGGACCGCGCGTGGAGATAGCAGGCGTAGATCACCCAGGTCACCAGCGCCCAGGTCTCCTTCGGGTCCCAGCCCCAGTAGCGGCCCCAGGCGTACTCGGCCCAGATGGCCCCGGCGGCCACCGTGAACGTCCAGAGCGGGAACGCGAACGCGTGGAAACGGTAGGTGAGCAGATCGATCCGCGCGGTGCTCGGCAGCCGGGCCAGGTAGCCGCTCACCGCGCCGCGGTCCTCCGCCCGCTTCTTGACCAGATACAGGATGGAGGCGATGCCGCCGACGTTGAAGGCGGCACCCGCGACCGCGGCGGCCACGATGTGGATCACGAACCAGACCGAGTGCAGGGCCGGGACCAGCGGCGCGACGGCCACGTAGAAGACGGTCACTGCAAGGCCGTTGCCGACCGCCGCCAGCAGTGTCACCGGCAGCCCGAGCCAGCGCATGTCCGCCTTGAACACCATCACCAGGTAGACGGCGACGATGAAGACCATCGCGCTGGTGGTGAACTCGAACATGTTGCCCCAAGGCGCCCGGCCCGCCGCGATGCCACGGGAAACGACGCCGACCCCACTCAGCCCGAAGGCGATCAGCGTCAGCGAGACGCCGATCCGCCCGAAGGCCTCGACCCGCCGGGACGGGTCGCCGTCGGCACCCCGGCCGGGCAGATCGTTGCCGGCCGAGTCCGACGTCACCTCGCCCCGACTGCCGGCATCCGACCCGAACCCGGGGGGGCCGACGGCGCCCGGACGGTCCAAAGCCCGAGCGCCCGCCCCTACGAGCGCGGGGCCGCCGACTGGTGCCTGGACGCCAATCCGTCGGGCCGCGGCCCATTCGGCCGCATGCGCGATCATGGCCAGCAGATAGATCACCACCGAGGTGACCAGCGCCAAGCTGGAGTAGAACTCATACTTCATCGGGTGCTCGATCCCTTTCCGGAGCTGTCGCTCGACCAGCCGGCGGCCAGCCCGACGACATCTTGGTCGAGACCCGCGCGGGCATCGGCCCGGTCGAGACCGGCGACCTCGACCAGCGTAGGTCCATTCTCACCCTGGCGTGCGCGGACCCAGATCCGCCGGGGACGGATGAACAGCGACAGGCAGAGCCCGGTCACCGCGAACCCGATCGCGACCAGGGAGATCGGCACGCCCGGGCTGTCACCGATCTGAAGCTTGACCCACCGAACCCAGCCTTCCATCCGGATGGTGCCCAAGCCATCGGGGAGGGTGTACGAGGTGCCCGGTGTCAGCGCCATCCGCAGCGGGTCGCCCGAAGGGCCCTTCAGCTGGGTGAGGCCGGCGGTGTCCAGAGAGTAGACGTTCTCGGGTCGGCCGGTCTCCTGCTTCGGCGGCCCGGACCAGGCGTTCAAGAACAGGGCGGGGTTGGCGGCGTCGGGAAACACCGACCGTGGACCCTGCTCGTCCAGGACCGCAGTCGGCAGGAAGAGTCCCTCGAAGGCCAGCCGCTCAGGACGGCCGTCAGGCGCCTTGACCACGCCGGCGGAGGTGAAGTTGCCGTCCTGCGGCAGGAACACCACCGGCCCGGAGAAGGCGACGTTGCCGTCGCCGTCGGTCACGGTGACCGTCGGGGCGTACCCGTGGCCGATCAGGTGGACCGTGGTGCCGTCGATCGTGAGGGGTCGGTTGACCTCGAGCGTCTCGGTCCTGGTCGGCCCGCCCGGTGAGTCGGTCACCTCCACCTGCGCCTCGAACAGCCGGGCCGCGCCGCGTTGCACCTCGCCGGTCTCGAACTTCGCATCGAAGTCGAGGACCTTGATGTTGAACGGCACCAGGTCGTCGTTGCGGAACCAGGCGCCGGCGGTGAAGTCGTCGTACTGGGTCAGGTTGTTCGAGAAGCCCTGTCCGCTGATCACGACACTGGTGCCGCGAAAGCCGTACAGGCCGGCGACGGCGACCCCGAGCAGCACGAACAGCAAGCTGACGTGGAAGAGCAGGTTGCCGGCCTCCCGCAGATACCCGCGCTCGGCCGACACCGAGTCGACCCCGCGGGATATTCGGTACCGCTGCGCCACCAGCCGCCGCTCGGCCTGTTCGAGGACCTCCGACACGCCCAGCCCGGTCGCCTCAGCTACCACGTAGGCGGGCAGCCGGGACAGGTTCTGAGGGGTACGAGGCGGGCGCCCGCGCAGCGCCTTCGCGTACACCGACACTCGGGGGACGATGCAGCCGACCAAGGAGACAAACAGCAAGAGATAGATCGCGGAGAACCACGGGGAGGTGTAGACGTGGAACAGACCGACCGTGTCGTAGATCGGGCCGAGGGTTGGATGCTCGGCGATGAAGTCCGACACCCGGACTGGTGAGATCGCTCGCTGCGGCACCACCGAGCCGGGGATGGCCGCGATGGCAAGGGCGAACAGCAGTGCAAGTGCCGTCCGCATCGACGTCAGCTGGGTCCACCAGAAACGCATCCCGCCGCCGAGCCCCAGTGCAGGCGGTTGACCGGGAGGCGGTCGACCTCGGGAAGGCTGGGGTGGGTCCGGCGCGGCTGGCATGGCCGTCTTCGACGTTGAGGTCTCAGTCATCTCGGTGCTCATGCTCAGATCACCGTGGCGAACTGAGCGGCCCACTGCTGCAGCACCCCGATCGAACGGTCCCAGATGCCCGTGACCAGCAGCAGACCCACCAGCACCAGCAGCACCCCGCCGAAGCGCATGAACCCCTGCTGCCGACGCCGAACGGCCGCAACAGTCTTGGCGAACCGGGTGAACGCCAGCCCCGCGATGACGAACGGGATGCCCAGTCCCAGGGCGTAGACGAAGCCGAGCAGACCACCACGAGCCGCGCTGCCCTCGTTGAAGCCGAGGTTGACCACCACGGCCAGGGTGGGCGACACACACGGCACCCAGCCGAGGGCGAACACCACCCCGAGCAGCGGTGCTGCCGCAATCCCGACCGAGGGCAGCCGGGAGAGTCGCAGCTCACGCCGACCGATCGGCAGCACGCCGGCGAACATCAGCCCGAGCACGATGATGACGGCGCCGAGAACCCGGGAGATCATCACCCGATACTCCAGCAGCAGCTGTCCGAGGGAGCCGGCGACCACTCCGGTGGCGACGAAGATCACCGCGAACCCGAGCACGAAGAGGGTGGATCCGGCCAGCATCTTGCCCTTGCGGCCGCTGCCGTTGACGACCTCGGCGGCGCCCAGACCGGTGGCGTAGGACAGGTAGCCCGGCAGCAGCGGGATCACGCACGGCGAGAAGAACGAGATCAGCCCGGCCAGCAGCGCCACCGGCACCGCGAGCGCCATCGAACCGCCGACTGCCGTCTGTGCCCAGCTGCCGAGGTCCATGGTCACGAGCGCGCTCAGCATCAACTACCGCTCGCGACGTCGTTGATCAGGTCCACCAAGGTGATGCTGCTGATTGGGCCGACGATCCGCACCGCCACCCGTCCCTCGGCGTCGATGATCAGGGTCGACGGGATCAGCGTCGGGGGAAGATCATCGGCGAAGTTGAGCAGTACCGCACCGGTCGGGTCGTAGATGCTGGGATAGGTGATGCCGAAGGCCCGGACGAAGGCCAGGGCCGGGGCCGGGTTGGTGTCCCGGGTGTTCAGCCCCAGGAACTGCGCTACCTTCGCGGTACGCACACTGGCCTGCTGCAGGTCGGGTGCCTCGTAACGGCACGGACTGCACCAGGAGCCCCAGACATTGAGCACCACGACCTTGCCGCCGAACTGGGCGGTGGAGATCTGCGTGGTCTTGCCGAGCTCGACACCGGCTGCCTGCGGGGCGACTCTCCTCTCCTTCGCGGGCACACGGGTGAGTGAGGCGCTGCCGCCCACATAGCCGGTCTGGGCCGCGGACCGCTGCTGCTCATCCGCTCCGGTCGCGGAGCAGCCAGCAACCAGGACCAGCGCCAGCGCCAGCGCGGCCAGGATCGCCCCCGACCGTGGGGTGCTGAGCCGCTTGGTTCCGGACCGCCTGCTGCGGGGTAGTTCGTGGCGGCGCTCAGGCACCCGCGACCCGCCTCTGGCGGACCGCTGCCGGGAGCAGGGCGGCCGCCGGCTCGCTGTAGCTGACCGAGGCGACCCGCCCGTCGAGAAACGTGAAGGAGGTCAGGCTGGCAAGGGTGCACTCGCGACGTCGGGGGTCGTGGAACAGCCGGCGTCCCTCGGCGTCGCAGCGGGCCATCCAGATCGGCAGCTGGTGGGAGACGATCAGCGCCTCGTGCCCCTCGGCCTCAGCGACCGCGTCCTGCATGGCAAGCCGCATCCGAGCCACGATCTCGCGGTACGGCTCGCCCCAGGACGGCCGGGAGGGGTTGACGAAGTAGCGCCAGTTGGCTGGGTTGCGGAAGGCCGCGGTGCTCATCGACACCACCTGACCCTCCAGGAAGTTGGCCGCCTCGATGACACGGCCGTCGGTGGTCACCGGAAGTCCGTGGATATCGGCGTGTGGCGCCATCGTCTCCTGGGCGCGCTCCAGCGGCGAGCACCGCAGATGTACCAGATCGTGGTCCTTGAGATGGTCAGCCACCCGGCGGGCCATCGCCTGCCCGACCTCGGAGAGGTGGTAGTCGGGCAGCCGCCCGTAGAGCACGCCGGTGGGGTTCTCGACCTCGCCGTGACGCAGCAGGTGGACGATGGTCCGAGTGCGGCTCATGCCTGCATCTCCTTCGGTGTGGTGGCCTCGTCGACAGCGGCTGCTGCGCGTGCCGCGGCGGGCAGCGCCGCCACGATCCGGGCCAGCGCGCGGTCGTCATGCGCCGCTGACAGGAACCAGGCTTCGAAGGCGCTCGGCGGCAGGTAGACGTCCTGGTCAAGCATGGCGTGGAAGAAGGCGGCGTACCGGGAGGTCGACTGGGTCACCGCAGTGGCATAGTCCGGTACGGCGGTCACACCCTCGGGTACGAAGAAGACGCTGAACAAGTTCCCGGCATGCTGGACGACGTGCGGGACACCCTCCCCCGACAGCGCCGCGGACACCTCCGTACGCAGTTGCTCTGAGGTCGCGTCGAGGTGGGAGTAGATGGACTTGTTCGCCAGCCGCAGGGTCGTCAGTCCGGCACTGGTCGCCACCGGGTTCCCGCTCAAGGTGCCCGCCTGGTAGACGGCACCGACCGGCGCGAGATGCTGCATCAGCTCTGCGCGGCCGCCGAACGCCGCCGCGGGGAAGCCCCCGCCCATCACCTTGCCGAAGGTCATCAGGTCCGGCTCAACGTAGTCCAGGCCGTACTGGCCGCTGCGGCTCAGCCGGAATCCCGTCATCACCTCATCACTGATCAGCAACGCGCCGTGCTCGTGGGCGATGGTGGCCAGGAACTCGTTGAAGCCGACGCCGTCCTCGACCCCCGGAGGGATGACGCCCATGTTGCCGACGGCCGCCTCGGTGATCACTGCGGCGATCTCGGGCCCGAAGCTGGCGAACGCCTCCCGTACGGCCTGCCGGTCGTTGTAACTCACCACGACGGTGTCCGCGGTGGTGGCAGCAGTCACCCCCGGTGTGCCGGGAACGGAGCCGCCGACCACGCGTCGACCGGCCGTTTGCGACAGGGTCGCCACGCCGGACCCGGCAGCCGCCAGCAGCGCGTCCACGTGACCGTGATAGCAACCGGCGAACTTGATGATCTTGTCCCGGCCAGTGATGCCGCGGGCCAACCGGAGCACCGACATGGTCGCCTCGGTCCCGCTGTTGACCAGCCGCACCTGGTCGATCGGGGTGCGTTCGACGATCGCCGCCGCCAGCTCTACCTCGGCCACGGTCGGCGCACCGAAGGAGGTGCCGTTGTGGGCGGCTCTCGAGACCGCGGCCAGCACCTCCGGATGGGCGTGGCCCAGCAGCATCGGCCCCCAGGAGCAGACCAGGTCCACCAGCTCGTTGCCGTCGACGTCGTAGAGGTAGGGGCCTTGTGCGGAGGCGATGAACCGGGGCGTCCCGCCGACGGCGGCGAAGGCCCGCACCGGCGAGTTGACGCCGCCCGGGATGACCGCCCTGGCCCGAGCGAATGCCTCGACCGAGCGGGCATCCGGGCTCATGCTGTTCCTCCTGCTGCGGTACTCGGTGGATGTGCTGGGAACCATAGCGAGCCCTCAGGCATCGGCAGGGCGGAGACCGCCGGGGGCGGGACGGCTGCCGGGTGCGCCGGGGCGGCCGCCGGTGGCCACCTCGAGGGCCCAGTACGACAAGATCACGTCGGCCCCGGCCCGCTTGATGGAGGTCAGGGCTTCGCCGATGGCAGCCTCCCGATTGATCCATCCGTTCGCCGCGGCGGCCTCGATCATCGCGTACTCACCGGAGACGTTGTACGCCGCGACCGGGATGTCGACCGCAGCACGAACTGCCGCCAGCACGTCGAGGTAGCCCAGCGCGGGCTTCACCATCACGATGTCCGCGCCCTCGGCGACATCCAGCGCCACCTCGCGGAGCGACTCCCTCCGATTGGCGGGATCTTGCTGGTACGTCTTCCGGTCCCCTTGCAGGGTGGACGCGACGGCTTCGCGGAAGGGACCGTAGAAGGCCGATGCGTACTTCGCCCCGTAGGCCATGATGCCGATGTCGTGCTGGCCGGCCACGTCCAGTGCGCTGCGGATAGCCCGGACCTGGCCATCCATCATCCCGCTGGGCGCGACGAGATGGGTACCTGCCTGAGCGTGCAGCACAGCCATCTCGGCGTAGATGTCCACGGTGGCGTCGTTGTCGATCACCCCGTCGGCGGTCAGCACCCCGCAGTGGCCGTGG
Organism: Propionibacteriaceae bacterium; assembly: GCA_035717205.1. Taxonomy (GTDB): domain Bacteria; phylum Actinomycetota; class Actinomycetes; order Propionibacteriales; family Propionibacteriaceae; genus Microlunatus. Next base: position 56,905 of record DASTIW010000041.1, read on the forward strand.
TCGGTGAACTCGTCCAGGCAGACGTCGGACATCACCAGGGTGTCGTCGCCCACCTCGGCACGCACCGCCTTGATCGCGAGGTTGAGGATGCCGTCGGGGTCCACGGCGCCGGAGCCTGAAGCGTCCTTGTCCTCGGGGATGCCGAAGAGCATGATCCCGGCCAAGCCGGCAGCGGCCGCCTGGCTGGCCACCTTGCGGACCGAGTCCAGGCTGTGCTGGACCACGCCCGGCATGGCGCTGATCGGGCGTGGCTCGGTGATGCCCTCAGCCACGAACAAGGGCAGGATCAGCTGGCGCGCCTCCACGGTCGTCTCGGCAACCATGGCACGAACAGCAGCATTGACTCTCAACCGGCGCGGACGGACCTGCCCGACGCTGCGCTGCCGAGTGGTCACCACTGCCTCGACAGGCCGCCGGAGGTACGCAGACAGAGACAGGTCGGCAGGTGCGAACAAATCGGCGAGGAGGCGGGCATCAGGTTCGGCGACGGGCACCGGGGCGGCGCTGCGAAGGCTTCAGGACCGGTTCGCCGTCGGCGACCAGGCCGTCACGGCGCCCGGCAGCGAAGCTCGCCAAGGCGTCGGCCAGATCGACGACGGACGGCTTGGCGGCAACCACGTCCACTCGGAGGCCATGCTCCTCACAGGTCTTCGCGGTTGCCGGGCCGATGGCGGCGATGATCGTGGACGAATGCGGTTTGCCCGCGATGCCGACGAGGTTCCGCACCGTCGAGGAGGAGGTGAAGACGACGGCGTCGAACTTGCCGGTCTTGATCGCCTCTCGGACCTCGGCTGGCGGTGGGGCCGCGCGGACGGTGCGGTAGGCGGTGACGTCCTCGACCTCCCAGCCGAGTTCGACGAGCCCGGCGGCCAGAGTCTCGGTGGCGATGTCGGCTCGGGGCAGGAACACCCGGTTGATCGGGTCCAGCACCTCGTCGTACGGCGGCCACTCGGCCGCCAGGCCGGCAGCCGACTGCTCGTGCTCGGGTACCAGATCCGCCTCGATTCCCCAAGCATGCAAGGCGTTCGCGGTGACGTCGCCGACCGCTGCCACCTTCAGACCGGAGAACGCGCGAGCGTCCAGGCCGTACTCCTCGAACTTCTCCCGAACCGCTTTGACCGCGTTCACCGAGGTGAAGGCAACCCACTCGTAGCGGCCCTCGACCAGACCTCGAATCGCCTTGTCCATCTGCAGCGGGCTACGCGGCGGCTCGACCGAGATGGTCGGCACCTCCTCGCTGTGCGCGCCGTAGGTCCGCAGCCGCGCCACCATCGGCGCCGCCTGGTCCTTGGTGCGCGGCACCAGGACCCGCCAGCCGAACAACGGCTTGGTCTCATACCAGCTCAAGTCTTCACGCATCTCGACCGCCTGTCCCATGATCACATGGATCGGGTCGTCGGCGGGAACCTTCGCCGAGGCCACCGTCTCAGCCAGATCGACCAGGCTGCTGGCGAGGCTGAGCTGCTCGGTGCTGCCACCGTGGAACGTGACCAGAACATGATCATCTGCGGGTCGCCCGGCTGCCAGCGCAGCCTCCACCAGGCTGCCGACCATGGACGTCAAGGTGCTGACGACGACGGTGGACGCTGAACCCCACTGGCCGGTTGCGGCCTTGCCGAACCTGCCGTCGGTGACCGAGGAGAAATGCACGCCGCCACCGTGGTTGAGGTCGATGCCGGCGTACTCGGGCACAGCCGTCAGACTTGACACTCCCGGTACCACCTCGAAGTCGATGCCACCGCGCACGCAGGCTGCGGCCTCGTCAGCCACCGCATGGTCCAGGAACGGATCGCCGGAAACCAGCCGGACCACGCGGGCCCCGCAGGCGGCGTGCTTGAGCACGATCTTCGCCCGCGCCGACGGCGTCAGCGGGCGGCCGGCCTCCGACACTCCGAGACTGGCCACCTCGGCGTCCGCGGACACACTGATCGCGGGGTGCCCAAGAATCTCGCGTTGGCGCTCGGTGTCCAAGATGACGGCGTTGGCGTCAGCCAGCGCGGCGATCGCGCCGAGCGTCAGCAGGTCCGGATCTCCCGGACCAGTGCCCACAAAGATCACCCGGCCACGCGCAGCGGGCGTGGCCGGAGCGCTGCTGGTGCTCGTCGTGCGGGAATTGCGGACCGAAGTTGTGCTCACTGGCGTTCTCGCGTTCTTGTTCAGCCTCGCCACTCAGTGACAAGAGCGTTGTATGGCGTGCAGCTCGGACAGGCACCGATCTGCAGCATCTACCCCGAACTGCGCCGGATCAACGCGCTCTCCGCGCAGATTCACCCGGATCGGGGGCCCGCTCTTGGTCGGTTCTGACAAGTTGCTCACTAAGGTTCTCCCAATTACTGCGGCAAGAGTCAAATCGAGGCTTTTACCACGGACCGACTTGACAACCGCACGGGCACCCACCGGTGCTGTGCAGCCGGCTTCCAGTCGGGCCAGGAAGCTCCGTTCTACAAGACATTCCGCCGCAGCAGCGGGGTTGTTGAGGGCCCCGATGACGGCACCGATATGGGGATCCGGTGCGACCGTCACCTCCAGTCCGAGGGCACCCTGGCCGGGGGCCGGCAGCATCACCTCGTCGGTCAGAACCTCGCCGATCAGGTCGTCGCCGACAACAACGAGGTTGTCAGATTCCTCCAGGTAAGCCGCCTGCAGGCGACCGAGCCGGCGCAGGCCCGCGGCCGCCAGCACGACGGCGTCGAGCCGACCGGTCCGCACCAGGTCGAGCCGGGTGTCGACGTTGCCGCGGATCGGGACGATCTCGACCTGAAGTCCCGCCCGATCGGCGTAGTCGGCCAGCTGCAGCGCGCGTCGGGGCGCACCTGTGCCGATCCGCACCTGCCCGCGAGCAGCAAGGTCGGCGAGCCGAAGCCCGACCAGTACGTCCCGGCTGTCCTCACGGTCGGGTACGGCGGCGATCTTCAGCCCGTCCGCGGCCGCAGTCGGCAGGTCCTTCAACGAGTGCACCGCGACATCGATGACGTTCTCGCGCAGCGCATCTCGAACCGCGGTCGCGAACACACCGGTGCCGCCGATCTCAGTCAAGTGCCGCCGGTCGACGTCGCCGGTGGTGGTGATCCCCACGAAGCAGGTCTGGACGCCGCTGGAGGTCAGCAGCGCGGCGATGTGGTCGGCTTGGGCACGCGCCAGCGGCGATGTCCGGGCACCGATCCGGATGGTCGGGCTCATGCGGCCGCTGCCGACGACGTTCGCGGCTGCACTACAGCTGGACCTCCGGGGACATGACGGCCGCAACGGCGTGCGGGTCCAGCGCAAACAGCTCCCGCAGAGCGGCCGCGTAGTCCACCGTCTCTGTGTCGGCGGCCAGCTCCTGGACACGTACCGTCGGTTGGTGCAGCAGCTTGTCGACCACGCGCCGAACTGTGCGGTAGACCTCGTCCCGCTCGGCAGCGGCCAGCCGGGGAAGCCGTGAGTCCAACCGGGCCATCTCGGCCGACACCACGTCGGACGCCATCGTGCGCAAGGCCACCACGGTTGGCGCCACCTGGGCCGCTCGACGCAGACCGAGGAAGTCCTGCACCTCCTTGCGGACCAGCTCGCGGGCCACCTCGATCTCGGCGGCGGTGGCCGAGTCCACCTGGTCGTTCATCAGCCGGTCCAGGTTCACCAACGTGACGCCGAGGTCCATGACGTCGTCTGCCACGTCAGCGGGCAGGGCCAGGTCGACGACGCCGCGTACCGGAGTGTCGGCAAGCCGGTCGGCGCCGAGGAAGATGTCCTTGGCCCCGGTACAGGTGACCACGAGGTCGGCCCGGCGCAGCGCGGCATCCAGCTCGGACAGCGGCACAGCCCTACCGCCGATGCTGTCCGCAAGCCGACGAGCCCGCTCGAAGGTACGGTTCGTGCAGGTCACCTCGGCACCTTCGGCAGCCGCGGTCCGGGCGGCCAGGCCGGCCATCGAACCGGCGCCGACCACCAGCATCCGACGGCCTTGCAGCGGTCCGGACTGGCGAGCGAGCAGGTCGTACGCGGCGGTCACCAGCGATCGGCCCGCCGAGCCGACGGTGGTCTCGCTCTGCACCCGCTTGCCGACCCGGATCGCCTGCTGGAACAGCGAGTTGAGCAGCGTGCCGACGGTGCCATGCACCTGGGAGCTGGTCAGTGCGCTCTTCACCTGACCCAGGATCTGGCTCTCGCCGATCACCATGGAGTCCAAGCCGGCGGCCACGGCGAATGTGTGGGCAACTGCGCCTTCGTCGAAGTAGACCGCGCACATGTGCTGCAGCTCGGCCACCGACGAACCGGTGAAGTCTGACAGTGTCTGGGTGACGTCGTCCAGGCCGCCATGGAACCTGGACACCGAGGTATAGAGCTCGGTGCGGTTGCAGGTGGACAGCACCACAGCCTCGTCCACGTGCTCGGAGGCGAGCAAGGCGTCGGCGAGCTTGGCGGCCGTGGGCGAGTCCATCGCCACCCGAGCCAGCACGTCCACGGCCGTCGTCTTGTGCGACACGCTCACTGCCAGAATGCTCATGCCTGCGTTCCCCCTCCTGATGCGACGGGTACCGGCACTGCCAGCTCACGCGGTGCGTCGTCGGACTTGCGTTGTTCGTGGTAGGCCAAGATCTGCAGTTCCTGACCAAGATCGACCTTGCGCACGTTCACGCCTTCAGGGACGACGAGCACCGTGGCTGCGAAGTTGAGGATGCTGGTGACGCCCAGATACACCAACCGGTCGGCGACGGCCTGCGCGGCTTCGGCAGGCGTTGCCAGGACGGCAATCACAGCGCCAGTTTCAGCGACAACGTCTTCCATGTCGGCCAGGTCGGTGATGGCCACCCCCCGGATCCGCTTGCCGATCAGCTCGGGTGAGGGGTCGACCATCGCGACGATCCGGAATCCGCGCGAGGCGAAGCCGGAGTAGTTGGCGAGCGCGGTGCCGAGGTTGCCCAGCCCCACGATCACCACCGGCCACTCATTGGTCGAGCCGACCTCGCGGCCGATCTGGAAGCGGAGGTACTCCACGTCGTAGCCCACCCCCCGGGTGCCGTAGGAGCCCAGGTAGGACAGGTCCTTTCGAAGCTGCGCGGAGTTCACCCCAGCCGCCTCCGCCAGGCCACCGCTGCTGACGGTATCGATGCGGCGGTCGGCGAGCAGGTTCAGCGCCCGCAGATACACCGGGAGGCGTGCGATGGTGGCCTCGGGTATCCCTTTGGCGGCGACCGCCGCCTGCAGGTCGTCGGTCAGCCTCACGACCGCATGGCGTCCGTTTGGCATGCCGGGCTCCTGGCGCGACTCGGCCGTGGTCGAGCGTGGCTGGACTGGAGGCACCATCTCTTCCGATCAATCCGTCGACGGATCCGCTGAACACTTCACTGTAGGAGTTTTGTGAACTGTTGCACAAACGCCCAGAGAGGCTGGTCGTTCTGGTCCGAAGGGTACCTGGGATGCGCGCCCGCAGAAGCCAAATCGAAGGAGTTGCCTGGCGTCCCGCCCCGACGACGCGAGAAGGGACGGGACTGCGCCGGCCGCCCGCAAGTCACGGCGAGGTTGTCGTCAGCGAGCGAGGGCCTGCAGCAGGCGGTCAGCGTCGACGCGCCAGTAGTCGTGCTGGGCACCGTCGACGAAGGTCACGGGGACCTGGTCGGTGTATCGGCGGGTCAGCTCGGGGTCGGCGGTGATGTCCTCTTCCACCCAGTCGTCCCCGGTACGCGCGCAGACGGCGCGGACGATGGTGATGGCGTCCTCGCACAGATGGCAGCCGGGCCGGGTCAGCACCCGCACCCGCGGTTGGATCGTCATGGCGCTCCTTCCTCAGACTCGGCAGCTGGCTGGGACTGTGCGGCGCCACCGGGCTCGCCGGTGTCCAGGTGCTGGCGCAGCGCGCCCTTGTTGATCTTGCCGGTCGCTGCCCGCGGCAGCTCGTCAACGAGCAGGACCTCGGTCGGGCGCTTGAACTTGGCCAGCTGCGCAGTGCAGTGGTCCAGCACTGCCTGTCGGTCCAGTCCACACCCGGCCACCACGGCGACCACCTGCTCGCCGTGTGAACCGCCGGGCCGGCCGATCACGGCGACAGCGGAGACCCCGGCCAGATTGGCAATGACCTCCTCGATCTCGGCCGGGTAGACATGGAAGCCGTCGACCATGATCAGATCCTGGGCTCGGTCGACCACGAACAGGTTGTCGTCACGCAGGTAGCCGATGTCACCGGTGGCGAACCAGCCGTCGGCGTCCGGACCGCCGCTCCCGCCGGGCCAGTACCCGGAGAAGAGGCTGTCCGCTCGAATCCAGATCTCACCCGGCTCTGATCGATCTGCACCCTGCCCGATACGGACGGTCACGCCTGGCAGCACTCGACCCACGTGGCCCGGTCCGTGGATGTCACCGCTCACCGTCGTGGCCACCCCCGGCGCAGCCTCGGTCAGCCCGTACAGACGGTGCACCGGAAGATCGGTGTGCCGGGTGAAGGCGGCGGCCAGCGACGCAGGCAGCGGCGCCCCGCTGCAGATTACGGTACGCAGGCTGCCGGTGCGGGTGTCCAACCGATCGTCGCGCAGCAGCCGCTGCAGGAGCACAGGCGTCAGTGGCAGGTCGGTGACCCGCTCGGCCTCGATCACCTCGATCAAGTCCTCCCCGGAGCTGTCGGCGATCGCCAGCGTTGCCCCCGCCATCGCCCACGTACCCAGAACTCCGTTCAGCCCGAAGATGCCGAAGAGCGGCAACGCGGCGGCCACGACCGCATCAGGGTCCGCGAGGTTCAACGCCTGGACGCTCTCGAGGTAGCCGAGCAGCGCACGGTGGGACAGCATGGCGATCTTGGCAGGCCCGGACGTGCCGGCGGTGTGCACCAGCGCCGCGAGCGCTTCTCGGTCAGGAGGTGACATCACCGGCGCGACGCCCTCCGATCCCAACGCTGCCAGGGAGTCTGGTGTCAGCGGGAGAGCAGCGGAGCCGTCGATGTGAAGCGGGTCCGCGGCAAGCACGACTCGGGTCCCGCACTCGGACAGGGCCTCACGAAGAGTGTCCGCGCCCCAGCTCGGATCGAGGGGTACCGCAACGAAACCGGCCCGCAGCACGGCGAAGTAGGCGACCACGAACTCGATCGAGTTGCGGCCGACCAGCCCCACCCGATGGCCGGCGACCAGGCCGTGTGCAGCCAAGCCCGCCGCAACTTTGTCAACGGCGGAGTCCAGCTCCGCCCAGGTCAAAGTCCGGCGGTCTGCACCCCCTTGCACCACGGCAGTCCGATCCGGAGCGGCCACGACGTTTCTGCTGATCAGCTCGGCGATGTTGGTCAACGGAGCCTGGCCCCTCAGCGCTTCCTGGTCAACGGTCTCAACCCCGGTTGGCTGCTGCGAATGCACGGATTGAGTCTCGCACAGCGGCACCGCCATCGGCATGCTCAGGCAGTTAGGGTGGTGCCCATGAGTGCATCGGACCGGTCCGGCGGGGCCGACGTCGGTCGGATGCTGCCGGAGACCGAGGACGAGCTGTTCGAGGCGGCTGCCAGACCGCCGTCCACCAAAGCCGCTGAGGCCGGCGGGCCGCTGATCCAGGCCGACCCCCACGCGGCCGCCTTCTTCGATCTGGACAACACCGTCATTCAGGGTGCGTCCATGTTTCATCTGGCCAAAGGCCTGTACCGGCACGGCTTCTTCCCGGCCCGGCTGATCGTGAAGGGGGTGTGGCTGCAGGTGTACTTCCGGGTGGTCGGACGTGAGAATCCGGAGCACATCGAGGCCACCCGCACCACCACCCTTGCTTTCATCAAGGGGCATACGGTGGCCGAGCTGGAGGAGATCGCCGACGAGATCTATGAGCAGTCGATCTCCAGCCGGATCTGGCCCGGTACACGGGCGATCGCCCAGATGCATCTCGATGTCGGCCAGCAGGTGTGGCTGGTCACCGCCGCCCCCCTGGAGGTGGCGGCCGTGATCGCCCAACGACTCGGCCTCAGTGGTGCCGTCGGCACGACGGCCGAACACCTGGACGGTGTCTACACCGGGCGTCTGCGGGGCGAGCTGCTGCATGGTCCGGCCAAGGGTGAGGCGGTCCGGGCGCTGGCGCATGACCACGGCCTCGAGCTGGCCCGGTGCTTCGCGTACTCCGACTCGTTCAATGACCTACCCATGCTGTCCCTGGTGGGTCACCCATGCGCGATCAACCCGGACCGACGGTTGCAGCTGCACGCGCTGGAGAACGACTGGCAGGTCCGGGACTACCGCAGCGGCCGGAAAGCGGTCCGGCTCGGCCTGCTGAGCGCCGGCTTCGCCGGTGCCGGTGCGGGCGCGGTGGCCGCCGGCGTGTCGGTGCACCGCTACCTGCGGCGTTGATCGGCCGCAGCGGTCAGAGGAAGGCGCTGCGGCGCTGCATCAGCAAGGCGTACAGCGTGTGCTGGATGGTCTCCCGCACCTGGTCGGTAACGTTGAAGACGACCATGGGGTCATCCGCCGCCCCCGGCGGCAGCTCGTCGGTGGCGATGGCATCGCCGAACTGGATGACCCACTTGCTGGGCAGCGGGATCATGCCGAGCGCCCCCAACCACGGGAACAGCGGTGTGATGGGGAAGTACGGCAAGCCGAGCGCGCGCGCCAGCGCCGGCGCGCCGGACATCATCGGATAGATCTCCTCGGAGCCGACGATGGCGACCGGGATGATCGGCACCTGCGCCCGTACCGCGGCCGACACGAAACCGCCGCGACCGAACCGCTGCAGCTTGTAGCGATCGGCGTACGGCTTGCCGAGCCCCTTGAACCCTTCGGGGAAGACGGCGACCAGCTGCTCGGACTCGAGCAGCCGTTCGGCATCCTCCTGGCAGGCGAGGGTGACGCCGGTCTTGCGCGCCAAGTCGTGGGCGTACGGAGTGGCGAAGATCAGGTCGGCACCGAGCATCCGGACATGGCGTGCCAGCTCGTCGTGGACCACCGAGTGCAGCACCATCCCGTCCAGCGGGAACGTGCCGGCGTGGTTACACACCAGCAGCGCTGCGCCGGACTCGGGAATGTTCTCCAGCCCGCGGACCTCCACCCGGAACCAGTTCTGCACCAGCGGGCGCAGCAGCGGCAGGAACACCTTGGTGGTGAACTCAGGGTCGAAGCCGAAGTCGTCGATGGAGTAGTCCCCATGCAGCCGTGAGCGCGCGAATTCGACGACGTCGTCGAGCGATCCCTGCCAGTCCACGCCGAGGGCCCCCGCCAGCCTGAGCACTCCACGCAACGGGTCGGCCGTGATGTCGCGCAGCTGTTCGATCGGCGCCGACCGCAGTCGCTGCAGAACGTGGGCGGCCACGGACGCGAACTCGGCGAGGAGTGCGGCGAGATCCAACGTCGGCGGCAGGTTGAAGCTCTTCGGCTCATCGATGGGCTCGGAGCTTCCCGGGTAAGGGGGAGGACTCCCGGTGGCCTGGTCGGGGTGCTGATCCGAGCTCTGCTCGCGCGGGTCAGGTCCGGGCGTTCTCGCCGCGTCAGGTCCGGGCGTTCTCGCCGCGTCGGGCCCCGGCGTTGCGGCCCTGTCCAGGATGGTTTCCGGCTCGTCCGCCGCGGCCGCCGCCGCGCGGGCCGCGGCACTGCTTCGCGCCGGCCGAGGCGAGGCCAAGCCACGGGCAGCGGCAGACGGGGCGCTCCGACTCCCCCGTCCGGGGCGGCCGCGCGACCCGAGCTGGATGATCTCCGCGTCGGTCATGTCCGATCCTGCGGTGCCAGCACCCGGGCCACCGAGTCGAGCAGGTGGTCGACCCGGTGTTCGGCGAGAACGCCGGGCTTGGCCAGGGCGACGAACTCCTCCAGCGCCGCCCGGGAGGTGTAGCGCGGCTCAAATCCGGTGGCTTGGCGAAATCGGGCCGAGTCCATCCCTCGACCGTACGTCAGTGCATCGATCTGGTCGGCGGAGAAGTCGATCAACCGTGCCTGCCGGACCATGCCGGCCAGCGAGGGCGCCAGCATCCGCGGTACCCCGACGGCCGGTCGGCCCATCATCCGCCGGGCCTGTGACAGCGTCACGACGTCCTCGGCGCCCACGTTGAAGGTCCCGGGAAAGTCGCCGCGAGTGACGGTCAACAGCGCCTCGACGGCGTCGACCGGGTGCAGGAACTGAAGCCGAGCGTCGAAGCCCATCACCGTCGGGACCACCGGCAGGCAGAGATACCGCGTGACGTGGCTGTCCACCCCCGCGCCCATCAGGTTCGCCAGCCGAAGGGTGGTGACCACCACGTCGGGTCGGCGACGAGCCAACCCCCGTACGTAGGTCTCGATCTCGACGGAGTCCTTGCCGAACCCGGTACGCGGCTGCACCCGTGGCGACATCTCCTCGGTGAACTTCACCGGGTCGCGCGGCGACGCGCCGTAGACCGAAACCGAGCTCTGGACCACCAGCTTGCGGACCGTCTCTGCCTTCTGGCAGGCGGCCAGCAGCTGCATGGTGCCGATGACGTTGATCTCTTTCATGGAGGACCGGCCGCCAGCCGACCCGGGAGTCGCCACCATGGCCATGTGCACCACGGTGTCGACGTCGGAGTTGACGATCACCTTGGAGATGACCGGGTTGCGGATGTCGGCGCGTACGAAGCGAACGGTCCCGAGGTCGTGCCGCGGCGGGGTCACGTCGACCCCGATGACCTCCATCGCGTCCTCAGCGGCCAACGCGCGTGCGAACCTGGCACCAAGGTCCCTCGAGACCCCGGTCACCAGTACGACACGGGTCATTCGGCCCCCTACAACGCCTTGCTACTTGCCTGCGCGACGACGCTGGATACGCGTACGCTTCAGCAGCTTGCGGTGCTTCTTCTTTGCCATCCGCTTACGGCGCTTCTTGATGACCGAACCCACTATTTTCGACCTCTCCACATTCCGGGCATGCTCGCTGCTCGGACACTATTGGCCAGCGACCAGACAAGGACCGACCTGACTGGCCGGGCAAGCACGAGATATTACCCGCCGCAGCGCTGACCCGCGAATCTGTGGAAGGGCGAATCGGTGGCAGGCCCGAATCAGCGTGGCCGGCACCGGGCGGGAAGTCAGGCAGCTCGACAGCATGTCCGGACCGGCTGCCAGAATGAAGCCCGACCGCTGACCGGCTCGATCGCCGGCCCCTTCCGCCGGCTTCCCGCAGCTCAGAAAGGCCGATCCGCAATGACCTCCCCCACAGGCGCCGCCCTCAGCTACTTCGAGGACTTCTCCCCCGGAAGCGGCCGCCGCACCGCAGCGCGGTCCTGGGTGCACACCGACGCTCCGCGGCTCAGCCTGAACGGCGACTGGCGGTTCCGGCTGTCGCCGACCGCAGACGCTGACGAGGCGGTGGCATCGATCGAGTTCGACGACTCCACCTGGGACCTGCTGCCGGTGCCGTCCCATTGGGTGCTGCACGGTGATGGTCGCTACGGCCGCCCGGCGTACACCAACGTCCAGTACCCCTTCCCGATCGACCCGCCGCAGGTGCCGGACGAGAATCCCACCGGAGACCACCGACGGTCCTTCGAGCTCCCCGATTGGGAGGTGGAGCGCCTGCTGCTCCGCTTCGACGGAGTGGAGTCGACCTACAAGGTGTGGCTCAACGGGGTCGAGGTCGGAGTCGGCAAGGGCAGCCGGCTGGCCCAAGAGTTCGACGTGACCGAGCTGGCCCGGCCAGGCCGCAACGTCCTCGTCGTTCGCGTACACCAGTGGTCGTCGGCGAGCTATCTGGAAGACCAGGACCAGTGGTGGCTGCCAGGAATCTTCCGCGAGGTGAACCTGATCGGCCGCCCCGCCGGCGCCATAGATGACGTCTGGGTGCAGGCCGGTTACGACGCCGAGAGCGGGCTGGGCTCGGTCCGTACCGAGCTGTCGGCGGACGCGTCGGCGTACCCGATCACGGTGGACATCTCCGAGCTGGGTGTTCGCCACACCTTCGAGTCCGCCGACGATGTGGCGCCCTTCAGTGTCGGCGCAGTCGAGCCCTGGAGCGCGGAGGCGCCGCGACTGTACGAGGCGACCATCACCTCCTCCGGTGAGCAGGTGCGCCTCCGGTTGGGTTTTCGTACCGTGCGGATCGTCGGAGACATCTTCACCGTGAATGGCGCGCAGCTGACGTTCCGCGGCATGAACCGGCACGAGACCCATCCCGTCCGAGGCCGGATGTTCGATGAGGACCATGCCCGATCCGACCTGGAGCTGATGAAGCAGCACAACGTGAACGCCATCCGCACCAGCCACTACCCCCCGCACCCACGGGTTCTCGACCTGTGCGACGAACTCGGATTCTGGGTGATCGACGAGTGCGATCTGGAGACCCACGGCTTCCACTACGTCAACTGGGTAGGCAATCCGAGCGACGACCCGCGGTGGGAGTCGGCCTACCTTGACCGGATCGAGCGAACGGTGGAGCGGGACAAGAACCACCCCTGCGTGATCATCTGGTCACTGGGCAACGAGTCGGGGACCGGGCGCAACCTCGCGCAGATGTCGCAGTGGGTGCACCGCCGTGACGCCAGCCGGCCGGTGCACTACGAAGGCGACTACACCTGCTCCTACACCGACGTCTACTCCAGGATGTACCCGAACCTGACCGAGACAGCCAACATCGGCGGCAGCACCGGCGAACTGCTCGAGTGCGGCCCCGCCGAAGGCGTTCGGGTTCGCTCCAAGCCGTTCTTCATGTGCGAGTACGCCCATGCCATGGGCAACGGTCCGGGGGCGCTGACCGAGTACGACGACCTGGCGGAGCGCTGGCCACGACTGCACGGCGGCTTCATTTGGGAGTGGCGGGACCACGGCCTGCTGACCGCAGCAGCAGACGGCACCGAGTTCTACGGCTACGGCGGCGATTTCGACGAGGTGGTGCATGACGGCAACTTCGTGATGGACGGCATGGTGCTGCCCGACGACACCCCCACCCCGTCGCTGGCGGAGTTCGCGGCCGTGTCGGCACCGATTGTGTTCGACCTCAAAGCAGCCACCTCGACCAGAGCCGCAGCACTGACCGTCCGTAGCCGCTACACCTCCGTCGACACATCGCATCTGCGATTCCTGGTGACCGTCGAAAGTGAAGGCGTGCAGCAGGGCGGCTGGGCTCTGGAGGTGCCGCCGGTAGCGCCCGGGACGTCGGTGGACGTCGCGCTCCCGCCCGAGACGGTGGGTCTGCGGACCGACGTGGAGACCTGGCTCAACGTCACAGCTGAGCTCGCCGCGGATGCGAAATGGGCGAGAGCAGGTCACATCGTCAGCCGAGCTCAATATCCGCTGACGGCTCACACCCTCTCCTCCCGCCCCCGACTGGCACCGGCTCCACGCACGCCTGCTCCGGTGGCGGAGGGAACGCCGGCCGTGGCATGGACGGAGCCGTCGGTGGAGCAGACGCTGACGCTTGGTCCGGCCACTTTCGACGCCAGAACAGGACGACTCACCAGGTTGTACGGGATCCGGGTGGACGGGCCTTGGCTGGAGCTGTGGCGTGGACCGACAGACAACGACCGCAGCGACATGCGTGGCTCCTACGAGCTCGGATTTCCCGAACTCACCGGCGGGGAAGGGGCGCCCGGCCCATCGTCGGAGCGCCGGTGGCGCGACCGTGGTCTGAACCGGCTGGTGCATCGGGTCACCAGCGTCGAAGCGTCAGCCAACGAGGCAGTCACGCGGGTGCGAGTAAGTGCCGCCAACAGCGGACTGGGAGTTGACGTCGCGTACCGGTGGCGCACCGTCGCCGCTGACCGATCCGCGCTGGCGCTTCGGGTGGATGTCGTGCCGACGCCCAACTGGGACTGCACCTGGCCGCGAGTCGGTGTCCGCTTCGACCTCCCGGCCGGGCTGCGGCAGGCTAGATGGTTCGGCACCGGACCGCACGAGTCCTATCCGGACACCCGGCGGGCCGCCCGGGTCGGCAGGTTCGAGGCCGACGTGGATGAGTTGAATGTGCGCTACTCGAGGCCGCAGGAGACGGGTCACCGGGCGGAGCTGCGCTGGCTTGAGCTGGCGGAGGGCACTACCCCTCGACTCCGACTCGCCACCCTGCCCGATCAGCAAGGGCACCGACCGGGCTTCACCCTGACCCGGCACACGCCTCAGCAGCTCGACAGCGCTGCGCACCCGCACGAGCTGCCCGACAACGACGTCGTGTTCTTGTTCTTAGACGCCGCCGTTCACGGCGTCGGCTCGCGCGCATGCGGCATCGACGTGCTGCCGGAGCATGCGTTGTGGCCGGGGGCGCACTCGTTCGAGGTGGTCTTCTCCGAGCCGGCTTAACGCAGCACCCGCGAGGCCGGCCGGGTCGCGGCAGACTCAGCCGGTCTCGTAGTAGGAACCGCGCAGGTAGGCGTCGACGGCTGGCTCCGCTACCCGGAAGCTGCGGCCGAACCTGACCGCTTCCAGCTCGCCTGAGTGAATCAGCCGATAGACCGACATTTTGGAAACACGCATGATGGCGGCGACTTCGGCGACGGTCAAAAACTTCACGCCGGCCAGGTTGCCGCCGATCGGGGCAGCGTCGCCGGGATTAGGATCAGGGCTCATCTCACACCATTCCAAACGGATCAGCGCTGGCTTCCCCTCCAACGTCGTGCCCGCATTTAATGTGAGAGTAGTGGCAAGTGATACCGGTGGGAAAGGGATCCGGGCAGACTTCCTGAACCGCTGGCCGCGAAAAGGGGCCTAGCCTGCGGCGGTGAGCCGGGCTCGTCAGAGGTCGGGATGCAGGCCCAGATCGGGGAAGACCGCGCGTCGAGTCGCCAGGATCGCCTGGTCCAGCCTGCTGTTTGGGCTGATGCCGTCCTCGAAAGGCACGTAGTCAGCCGAGGCGTGGTCGGTCATCACCGTCGGCGCCCACCTGCCCATCTGATCGCGCCAAGCCTGCGGAATCACTGTCTCCGGCGGCACCGGGTGTCCGCTGACCACGCCGAGGAGATGGGTCCAGGCCCGCGGCACTACCTCGACCGCTGCATAGCCACCGCCGCCGGTGGACACCCAGCGGCCTTCACAGAGTTCGTCGGCGAGGCCGGCAATCGCCTGGTAGGACGCCCGCTGGCCGTCCACGCTGAGGTTGAGGTCCGCCAGCGGGTCAACCTTGTGCGAGTCGCAGCCGTGCTGGCTCACCAGGATGGTCGGCTTGAACGCGCGAAGGACGTCCGGTACGACAGCGTGAAACGCCCGCAGCCATCCCGCGTCGGAGGTTCCGGGCGGAAGGGCGACATTAACCGCCGATCCCTTGGCGCCGGCACCGCCGGTCTCGATCGGAAAGCCGGTGCCGGGAAACAGCGTGGCTGGAGTCTCGTGCAAGCTCACCGTGAGGACACGGGGATCGTCGTAGAAGATGGCCTGCACGCCATCGCCGTGGTGCACATCCACGTCCACATACGCCACCCGTTCGCAGCCATTGTCCAGCAGCCAGCGGATCGCGATCGCGAGGTCGTTGTAGATGCAGAACCCGCTGGTGAACCCGGGCATCGCATGGTGCAGGCCGCCGCTGATGTTGTTGGCCCGCTGACAGCTTCCGGTCCAGACCTGACGCGCTGCCTCGACCGTCGCCATGGCCACCCGTGCCGACACCTCGTGCATGCCGGCGAAGATCGGGTTGTCCTGAGTGCCGAGTCCGAAGATCGGGTTGGGCTCCGCGCGCTGGACCGCCTCCACATAGTCGAAGTCATGCACGGTCCGGATCAAGCCCAGGTCGATCTCGGGCGGCTCCACCATCTTCAGCCGGTCCAGCACGCCGAGCGCACGCGACAGCGAGATCGTGTTCTTCACCCGCCCGGGTGCCATCGGGTGGTCTGGACCGAAGTCGTACTTGGTGAGCGCGTCGGAGTGGATCAGGTGTCCGTTCACTGCGTGCCTCGCTGGGGGTCGGGCCGTTCGGAGCGCGCCGCCTCGGCCAGGGCGCGGCTGCGGTCCCGCGCCGCCTCTATCGCAGTGATGAAGGCCGCCCGGACCTTGTGGTTCTCCAGCTGCCGGACGGCTGCCGCGGTCGTTCCGCCGGGTGAGGTGACGCGCTCGCGAAGAACGGTGGGATGCTCCCCGGTCTCTCTGAGCAGCTTGGCTGAACCCAGCATGGTCTGCACGACAAGGTGCGTTGCGGTGTCGCGGGGCAGGCCGAGATGAACGCCGGCTTCGATCATGGACTCGACGACGAAGAACAGGTACGCCGGCCCGGAACCGGAGATCGCGGTGACGGCGTCCTGGTAGCGCTCCGGCACCGTCAGCACCTGACCGGTAGCCGACAGGATGGCCGTTACCCGATCCAGGTGCGCATGGCTGGCATGCGCGCCGGGTGAGATCGCCGCCATCCCCTCATCCACCAGCGCCGGGGTGTTCGGCATCACCCGTACCACCGGCGTGCCCTCGGCAAGCTCGGCTTCGATCAGCACGGTGTCGACCCCGGCGGCAAGCGACACCACCAGTGCGCCGGGACGAAGCTCGCTCCGGATTTCGGCCAGCAGGTCACGCATGTCCTGCGGTTTGACCACCAAGATGACGGTGTCGGCCGCCCCGGCAGCCTCCACGTTCTCCATCACCTTGATGCCGTACTTCTCGCGCAGCTCCAGCTGACGCTCGGGCCGCCGGTCGGTGGCGATGATCCGGTCCGGGGTCCAGCCGGCACGAAGCAGGCCGGACAGCACGGTCTCGCCCATCACCCCGGCGCCGAGGATGGCCAGGATGGAGTCCGGCGCGGTCACCTAGGCCTGTCCGTCCGACACCAGCTGCTGACTGACGACCTCGGCGATCTGCACGGCGTTCAGCGCGGCGCCCTTGCGCAGGTTGTCGTTGGAGATGAAGAGCACCAGTCCCCTACCGGCCGGCGCTGACTGGTCCGCCCGGATCCGGCCGACGTAGCTGGGGTCCTGCCCAGCGGCATCGAGCGGGGTCGGTACGTCCATCAGCGCGACGCCGGGAGCCGAGGACAGCAGCTCAGTTGCGTGCTCCGGGCCGATCTCAGCGGCGAACTCGGCGTGGATGGCGAGCGAGTGGCCGGTGAACACGGGGACCCGGACACAGGTACCGGCAACCAGCAGCCCCGGGATGTGCAGAATCTTGCGGGACTCGTTGCGAAGCTTCTGCTCCTCATCGGTCTCCAAGGATCCGTCGTCAACGAGCGAGCCGGCAAGTGGGACGACGTTGTAGGCGATCGGCTTGACGTACTTCTTCGGGGCCGGAAAGCTCACCGCGGCGCCGTCGAAGGCCAGCCCCGCGGCCTGGTCGGCGACTGCCTTCACCTGGCTGTCCAGCTCGTCGACACCCGCGCCGCCTGAACCCGACACCGCCTGGTAGGTGGCGACCTGGAGGCGTACCAGACCGGCCGCCTTGTGCAGCGGCGCCAGCACCGGCATGGCGGCCATGGTGGTGCAGTTCGGATTTGCGATGATGCCCTTCGGCGGACGGATGGCGTCCTCCGGATTCACCTCCGACACCACCAGCGGAACGTCGGGATCCATCCGCCAGGCAGAGGAGTTGTCGATCACGATGGCGCCGGCAGCGGCCACCTTGGGCGCGGTCGCGAGCGAGGCGGTCTTGCCGTTGGAGAACAACGCGAGATCGAGTCCGGAGAAGTCCGCGGTGTCGGTGTCCTCGACCACCACCTCGGTATCCTTCCACGGCAGCTTCTTGCCAGCTGATCGGGCTGAGGCGAAGAACCGCACCTCCGAGACGTCGAAGTCGCGCTCCTGGAGCAGCGTCCGCATCACGCTGCCGACCTGACCGGTCGCTCCGAATACTCCAACTCTCATGATCACAGCCTAAGGCCGACCCGGACGGGGTCCTAACTCTCCCGCCTACTGGTCAGGCTCACTCCCCGACCTTGCGGCGTGTCGCAGGCCGGGTGACGTCTCGTTGTGGTAGGGGGCAGACTGTCGCCGTGCACGAGAGCGGCCGAACCGACGACAGCGGCTCGGCGGGCGACCGTGACTTGACGGGCGACCGTGACTTGACGGGCGACGGGGGCCTGACGGGCGACCCCGTGAACGAGAGGTCCTCGACCGGGGAGTACGTGCGGAGCAGCCCGAGGGGGATGGATCCGATCCAAGGCTCTGGCCGACTCGGTTGGGAGGTACTGATCGTGCTGGGCCTCTCGCTGGGTCAGTCGGCCGTCTACTCGGTGCTGCGGATCGCGGAGCGGCTGACCCGGAAGGTTCCGCTGAACCAGCAGACGTCGACCCTCAATCCGTCGGCCACCCCGGATCGCCCCTGGCTGGACTTGACCTACCAGCTGGTGGGTATCGGCTTCGCCCTGGTGCCGGTGCTGTTGGTGTGGTACCTGCTCAACCAGACCGACCGGCCGGCGGGTCGGACTATCGGATTCGATCTTGGTCACCGGATGTTGGACGTGCGGACCGGGGTGCTGGTGGCCGCCGTCGTCGGCGTGCCCGGGCTCGGCTTGTATCTCGGCGCCCGAGCGCTCGGGCTGAACACCGCGGTCCAGGCCTCCGCGCTCGCCGACAACTGGTGGACCGTGCCGGTGTTGATCTTGTCGGCGACCCAGAACGCCGTGCTGGAGGAGGTGATCATGATCGGCTACCTGTTCACCCGGCTCCGTCAGCTGCAATGGCGGCTGCCGATGATCATCTGTGCCAGCGCTGCCGTCCGTGGCGGGTATCACCTCTACCAGGGCTTCGGCGGTTTCGTCGGCAACGCGATCATGGGCGTGATCTTCGGGCTGATCTACCTGAGGTGGCGCCGAGTCGGGCCGCTGGTGGTGGCACACACGCTGCTCGACGTCGCCGCCTTCGTCGGGTACGCATTTCTGGCGCCGAAGGTGAGCTGGCTGTAACGCACCCGCCGCGGCTCCAGACCGTCGGCTCCGCGGGCAGGCGCCGACCCGGTGACCGGCGGGTCCCGGGCTAGCTGCGGGTCAGCAGGCTGCGGAGGAAGAAGGCCAGGTTGGCTGGCCGCTCCGCAAGCCGCCGGACCAGGTAGCCGTACCAGTCGGTGCCGTAGGGAAGGTAGACGCGGACGGTGTGACCGAGGTTCGCCAGCCGCTGTTGCTCGGTGGGTCTGATGCCGTACAGCATCTGGAACTCATACGTCCGCGGCGACCGGTGATGGGCCTCGGCGAGTGCTGTGCCGATCGCGATCAGCCGCGGGTCGTGGGTCGCGACCATCGGGTAGCCCGGGCCTGACATCAAGATCTTCAAACAGCGAACGTAGGACCTGTCCACCTCGGCTCGCTGCTGGTAGGCGACGCTGCTCGGCTCGTCGTAGGCGCCCTTGCACAGCCGGACCCGGGAGCCGGCTGTAGCGAGGTGCTTGCAGTCGGCTTCGGTGCGGCGCAGGTACGCCTGGAGAACGGCTGCCGTCGACGGAAAGTCGGCGCGGAGCTCGCGCAGCGTCTGCAAAGTGGCGTCGGTGGTGGTGTGGTCCTCCATGTCCAACGTCACGGTGGTGCCGACATCGCGGGCGGCCTCGCAGATGGTCCGGGCGTTGCCCAAGGCGAGCTCAGGGCCGCCCCGGGGCAGCACGAGTCCCAGTGCCGACAGTTTCACCGACACCTCGGCCGACCCGGTCAGCCCGCAGGCGTGCAGTGCGGCCAGCAGCTCACGGTAAGTGGTCGTCACGGCGTCGGCCCGCTGCCGGTCGGTGGTGTCCTCGCCCAGGTAGTCAATGGAGACCGACAGTCCAGCGGCCTCGAGTTGCCGACTCGCCGTGACTGCATCACAGGTGGAGTCGCCGGCGACGTAGCGGGCGACGACCGTCGCGCTCACCGGCATCCGCAGTACGGCGCTCTTCACGGTGTCGTTGTGTGACAGCCCGAGCAACAACCGTCGAAGCATGCAGCCTCCTCGGTCGGTCGTCGGAGCCAGGGTCTACTCGGAGCTAGCGGGTCTAGAGGGCGCTGGCCACTCCGTCCGCTCCTACCGAGTACGACGGCGTGACCGGCGCCGCGAGATGCAGCCGAGTGAAGGCAAGTGACTCGGCGAGGTCGGCCTCCCGCTGCGCCCGGGTCTCGCACTTGCGAGAGTTGATCTCCAGCACGACATGGCCAGAGAAGTCCTGCTCCGCCAGGTATCCGAGCACCTTGCTGGCTTGCTGGTCACCTCGCCCCGGAACGAGATGCTCGTCCTTGACGGAGCCGGTGCCATCGGTCAGGTGAACATGCTTCAGCCGGCCCCCCCATGCCTTGGCGAGATCGAGCGACTGCTGGCTGGAGGTGGACGCGTGGGAGAAGTCCAACGTGAGGTCGGCGTAGTCCCGGTCCGTCGGGTCCCAGCCCGGTAGGTACGCCTTCAGCTCCCCGCCCGGGGTGCGCCAGGGGTACATGTTCTCGACACAGAAGGTGATCCCGGTGCTTTCGGTCAGCCGACGGATGCCGTCAATGAACCCGCGCGCATAGTCCCGCTGCCAACGAAACGGCGGGTGCACCACGACCACGTTGGCATTCAGGCGCCGGGCAGCTTCGGCCGACCGCTCGAGCTTGTCCCAGGGGTCGTTTCCCCACACCCGCTGGGTCACCAGCAGGCAGGGTGCATGCACGGCCACCACCGGGATGCCGTGATAGTCACGGAGCTTCTCCACCGCATCGATGTCTGCGGCGACCGGGTCGATGCCGACCATCAGCTCCACCCCGTCGTAGCCAAGCCGCCGCGCCAATTCGAAGGCACTGGACGTGGTTTCCGGGTACACCGACGATGTGGACAATGCCACCTTGGCGGTCGGCACCTTGATCAGCTCCTCTGGTGTGGTCGACCAGGAGTCGTTGGTGCTTGGATTTTCCGGCACATCGCCCAGCCTAGCCCGTACCGTGACGGGCTGGCGATGGCAATGTCGGCGCCGTACTCCCTGGCTGTGCAGCGCCGCCGGTTCCCGATCGCGTCGCCCTAGAGTTGGGTTGTGCCAGAAGTCCTGCTCCCTTTTCCGCGGGCGTTCGTGGAGTTCCCTGACCCGTCAGACTCCGACCAGACGTACCGCTGTGACCTGACCTGGCTGACATCTCGTTGGTCCTGCATCTTCGGTCGGGGATGCAAAGGCATCTACGCCGACCGGCCCGACGATGGCTGCTGCACGCTCGGTGCCCATTTCGCCGACGACAGCGACGAGAAGCGGGTCGGCAAGGCTGTCAAGCAGCTCAGCGCCGACCAGTGGCAGTACAAGAAGGCGGCGAACCGTGGCGGCTGGGCGGAGCTGGAAGACCCTGAGACAGTGGCTGAGGGCGCCGACCCGGCTCGCAAGACTCGCGTGGTCGACGGTGCCTGCATCTTCTTGAACCGGCCGGGGTTCCCGGCCGGCGAGGGTTGCGCTCTGCATCTCCTAGCGCTCGACCAGGGCCGGGACTTCATCGAGACCAAGCCCGATGTGTGTTGGCAGCTTCCCATCCGCCGCCAGTTCCGTACCGTCACCCGGACCGATGACACGACCTATACCGAGGTCAGTATCGGCGAGTACGGCCGGGAGGGCTGGGGCGCGGGCGGGCACGACCTGGACTGGTACTGCACGGCGAACACCGAGGCCCACCTCGGCACCGAGCCGATCTATCGTCACAATCGGTCTGAGCTGGTGGCGTTGATGGGGCGGGCTGCCTACGAGGTGCTGGTGGAGATGTGCGAGACGTTCGAGAACCGTCCGGGCCGGGCGATGCGGCATGCCGCTGACCCTGGGTGAGCCCTGTTCTAGACGCTGTCGGCGGGGTCCATGAACCATCGCGGGCACCCATGGCGGTCCTGACACTGCCTGAAGCCCGCGGCAGTCCCAGCCGGGGCGACCCCTGTCTGCGCCGGCGATGCCACCGGGCAACAATGAGCATCATGCACCTCGATCATCTGTCCTTTGCCGCTGGACCCGAAGGGCTGGTGGGAACGTCGGATCGACTCGGCGAGCTGCTCGGCGTCTCGTTCCACGATGGTGGCTTTCATCCCCGATTCGGTACCCGTAACCGGATCCTGCCGCTGGCCGACGGTCAGTACCTCGAGGTGGTTGCGGTGCTGGACCATCCGGCTGCGGACAAGGCGCCGTTCGGTCAGGCGGTTCGGGCTCGGTCCGCCACCGGCGGCGGCTGGCTGGGCTGGGTGGTCGCGGTTGATGATCTTGCTCCGGTTGAGGAGCGCATCGGTCGGCCAGCGGTGAACGGCAGCCGCTACCTGCCCAACGGGACGCGGCTGGAGTGGCAGCAGATCGGGGTCAAAGGCCTGCAGGCCGATCCGCAGCTACCGTTCTTCGTCCGTTGGCTGTCCCCGCCGAGCTACCACCCATCGGTGGGGGGCAAGGCGGTGGAGCTGTTGATGATCGAGATCGCTGGGGACCCGGAACGGGTGGACGACTGGCTGGGTGGTGGAGCCGACAAGATCCTGCATGACGTGGAGATCGTCTGGGTCGCGCCGAATGGAGAGCCCGGTCTGGTGGCCGCCACCTTCAGCACGCCGCGGGGCGAGGTCCGCATCTAGCAACTCCGAGACCCAGATCGGTCGCACCACGCTCGCGCTCGATCTCCGGCCGGGGGCCGAACCTCGGCGACAAGTCATGCGCTGCACCTGATGGCATCATGACGTCATGCCGCTCCGTGTGCGTCCCGCCATCACCACCCTGCCCGTCTACCGCCCGGGCAAGCCGGCTCCGCTCGGCCCGGGTGGGGTGTCGTACAAGCTGTCCAGCAACGAGAACCCGTTTCCGCCATTGCCAGGAGTGGTCGAAGCCACCGCCCGCGCGTGCGAGCAGATGAACCGCTATCCCGACATGGGAAATGTCGCGATGACCGAAGCGCTCTCGCACAAGCTCGATGTGGCGCCCGACCAGCTGGCCTTCGGCACGGGTTCGGTCGCGGTGCTCTATCACCTTCTGCAGGCGGTGTGCGAAGGCGACGACGAGGTCATCTTCGCCTGGCGCAGCTTCGAGGCGTACCCGATCGCCGTCCAGGTCACCGGCGCGGTCGGCGTGCCGGTCCCGCTGGCAGCCGGCGCGGTGCACGACCTGGACGCCATGCACGCCGCCATCACCCCCGCCACCAAGGCGATCCTGGTGTGCACGCCCAACAACCCCACCGGACCGGCCATCGGTCACCGGCAGCTGGTGGACTTCCTGGACGCGGTGCCAGAGCACATCCTGGTGATGGTGGACGAGGCCTACGTCGAGTTCGTCACCCAGCCCGACGCGGTCTCCGGTCTGGCGCTGCTCACCGGCCGGCCCAATGTCGCGGTGCTGCGCACCTTCTCCAAGGCTTACGGGCTGGCCGGCTTCCGGGTCGGCTTCTGCGTCGCCGATCCGTCGATCGCGGAGGCAGCCCGGGCGACTGCCCTGCCGTTCGGGGTGTCGCTGCCCGCGCAGGCCGCTGTGCTGGCGTCGTTGGCGGCCGAGGACGCCCTGCTTGAACGGGTCAAGCGGCTGGTCGATGAACGCGACACGCTGGCGGCCGGGCTTTCGCGGCTCGGTTTCGAGGTGCCTGCGGCACAGGGCAACTTCGTCTGGCTGCCGGCCGGCGACCAGACCGCTGCGTACGCCGAGGCCTTCGCCGCAGCCGGGGTGATGGTTCGCCCCTACGCCGCCGGGGACGCTACCGACGGGGTGCGGATCACCGTCGGAGAGCCGGCTGCGAACGCCCGGGTTCTGGAGGTGGCTTCGTCGCTGCCGCGGTAGCGTAGGCGTCCGTCCGATGGTAGTGATCGCGCGTACGGTGCCGCCTCGACGCGTCCATGCGAAAAGTGTCAGGGCTGCCTCTTACGTTGCTGACATGGCGAAAACCGCGGCCCGACCGAACCAGACCAAGATCTCCTACCGCTGTACGGAGTGCGGCTGGACCACGGTGCGCTGGGTCGGACGCTGCGGAGAGTGTCAGACGTGGGGCACCGTCGCCGAGACCGGCGCGCCGCAGCTCGCACAGGTCAAGGCGTCGGTGCCGGCCAGCAGGGCGGTGCCGATCGCCGACGTCGACGCGGACGAGGCGCACCGGACCCTGACCGGAGTCGGCGAGCTCGACCGAGTGCTCGGCGACGGGTTGGTGCCTGGTGCCGTGGTGCTGCTTGCGGGCGAACCAGGGGTCGGCAAGTCAACTCTGCTGTTGGAGGTCGCCGCCCGCTGGGCGAAGGAGGGCCGGCCGACCTTGTACGTCAGCGGCGAGGAGTCCGCGCCACAGGTCCGGCTGCGGGCGGGCCGGACCGACGGACTCGCCGACCAGCTGTATCTCGCGGCCGAGACAGACCTCGGGACCGTTCTCGGCCATATCGAGGAAGTCTCCCCCACCTTGATGGTGCTCGACTCGGTGCAGACCATCGGTACTGCCGAAGTGGACGGATCGCCCGGCGGTGTCACCCAGGTACGTGAGGTGACCGGCGCACTGGTTCGGGTGGCGAAGCGTCGAGGCATGGCCGTGATCATCGTCGGCCACGTCACCAAGGATGGTGCCATCGCCGGTCCCCGGTTGTTAGAGCATCTGGTGGATGTCGTGTTGGCCTTCGAGGGAGACCGGCACTCGGGCTTTCGGATGGTTCGGGCGACCAAGAACCGCTTCGGCCCCGCCGACGAGGTGGGTTGCTTCGAGATGGGTGAGAACGGCATCGTCGAGGTCACCGACCCGTCCGGACTGTTCACCTCCGAGCACTCCGAGCCGGTCCCGGGCACCTGCATCACCGTCAGCATGGAGGGTCGGCGACCGCTGCTGGCAGAGCTTCAGGCGCTGGTCGCACCGTCTGCCCTGCAGTCACCTCGTCGGACGATGCACGGCGTGGAGCCGGGACGATTGGCCATGGTCCTGGCGGTGCTGGAGCGGCGGGCGAAGGTACGGCTGTTCAACCGCGACGTCTACGTCTCCACGGTGGGCGGCGCCAAGGTCAGCGACCCGTCGGCCGATCTGGCCGCGGCCATCGCAGTCGCCTCCGCTGCGACCAACCGCCGTTTCGGCCAACGACTCGTCGCCATCGGCGAGGTCGGACTGGCTGGCGAGCTGCGTCGGGTGGCCGGCGTTGATCGGCGGCTCGCTGAGGCGGCCCGGTTGGGGTTCACTGACGCCATCGTCCCGGCCGAGTCGCATTCGGCCGCCCACCGGCTCACAACCATTCGGCACGGGCTACGCGTGCATGCCGCCCACACCATGATGCAGGCGCTCGACCTGCTGGACCTAACCGGCCGCGCCGCGAGCGAGGGCCAGGCCATCCCCTTCCCAGCCGGGGATCGTCGACAGCGCTGAGCCGCCGGGATGGCCCAGTATGCCAACTGGTCCGGGCGAGCGGATCCTAACTGTGGCAACGGGGCCGGGCGGGGTAAACGTCTACGATGAGTGCTTGCAGCCTCGCTGGAAAAGCTGCACCGCATATTGACGGGAACGATCGTGGCGCTGAATTCGGGCCAATCCGGCCCCTTGAGGAGTTACCTGGCGTTGATGGCGCCGGGTACTCCGCTACGCGACGGGTTGGAGCGGATCCTCCGAGGTCGTACCGGAGCGCTTGTGGTGCTCGGCAATTCCCGCGACGTCCAGCAGCTCTCCACCGGTGGGTTCAGCCTCGACGTCGTCTACACGCCGACTGCGCTGCGAGAGCTGGCCAAGATGGACGGTGCCATCATCTTGGGGTCCGATGTCAGCCGAATCGTTGGGGCAGGCGTGCATCTGATGCCCGATCCAAGCATCGACACGGTAGAGACCGGCACTCGCCACCGGACGGCGGACCGGGTCTCCCGGCAGACAGGGGTGCCCGTCGTGTCCGTCTCATCGTCGATGTCGACCATCTCCTTGTACCTGGACAGCCATCGCCACGTCGTGGAGGACTCCGAGCAGATCCTCTCCCGCGCCAACCAGGCACTCCAGACCCTGGAGCGCTACCGGGGTCGGCTCTGGGAGGTGACCAATCGGCTGTCCGCGCTGGAGGTCCAAGACCAGGTGACGGTGAAGGACTTCGCGCTGGTCGTCCAACGGATCGAGATGATCCGGCGGCTGGACCTCGAGCTGTCCGGTTACGTCCTCGAGCTGGGCACCGATGGGCGGTTGCTGACGCTTCAGCTGCATGAGCTGGGCGCCGGCGTCGACGAGCTCCGTGAGCTGCTTGAGCGGGACTACCGGCCCGAAGAGATCACCGGCGAGTTCGGTCTCGAAGGGCTGAAGTCGCTGAGCACCACAGACCTGCTCGAGCCGCTAGCCGTGGCACGGGCTGTCGGTTTCTCCGCCGGGGACCATCTGGATACCCGGCTCACCACCCGCGGCTACCGTCAGATGGCCCAGATCAACCGACTGCCGCACGCCTTCGGCGTCCGGCTGATCGAGCACTTCGGTAGCCTGCAGGCCCTCTTCGCCGCGAGCAGCGCTGAGCTGCAGGAGGTCGACGGCGTGGGTGAGAGTCGCGCACGCATCATCCGGGACGGCTTGACGCGACTGGCGGAGTCGGCCTACACCGAGCGGATGATCTGAGCCGGCAGTGTCTTTGATGATCCGCGGCGCTCAGGCCGTGACCGCCATCCGGAGCTGAACCGGCTCGGCCCCGTCAAGCTGGGCAGTGGCGAAGTAAGTGCCCGGTCGCGGCACCTCTGGGCGGTCCTTGCAACCGTCCGCGGAGCGTAAGCCGTCCCAGGTCAGCTTCCACTCCACCGCGTCCTCACTGCGAACCGTCTTCTTGATCGGCGTCACCGCGCTCGGGCAGTGCTTGGTCGTCCAGATGCGGTCGATGCCTGAGAAGATCTTCAGCTCGAAGGTGGCTGCTGTCACCTCGATGACGCACCTGCTGGAACCGCCGTTGATCAAGGACAAAGTGAAGGTGGTGTCCTGCTTCACCTTCAGCGTCTGGTCACCACGAAGCGTGGTCCGCAGGTCAGCCGCGGGGCAGGCGGTTGGCTTGCTCGGCTCGCTCTGTGGGGCTGCCGCCCTCGGCTCGCTTGAGCTCGAGTCGTTCGAGCTGTCGGGCTCGCCGGACTGCTCGGTGGAGCTCGACGTCGAGGTGCTGGACGTGCTCGGGTCTGACTCGGCGGGACGGGAGAAGGGATAGTTCGGTGGACCGGGGTTGACCTCGTCGTCGCCCTTGTCAGACCCGGTCTCCTCAGCAGGAGCCGTTAACTCCTCTGCGGATCTCGTTGCCCCTGATCCCGTTGTCGCCGACCCCGTTGTCGCCGAGTCTGCGGCAGCTGACTGGGTAGGCGTTGGCCTCCAGCTTGGACTCGCGCTCGGATCGGCAGCGGGCACAGCTTTCTGCTGTCCGTCGGCTGCACTACCGTTCACCAGACCGACGAACGCGGCAAGCACGATAACAATGACAGCCAGGACAACAGCACGCCTGAGCCAGTACGTCTGTGAACGTTCCGGCCCAACGGGATGCAGCACACCGGTCATGAAGGTGAGCCTAAGCAACGAACGTCTCCGGGCAGGGTCCGCCACGCCGCATTGCCGTCCTAGTTCACGGGTACGGTGACGCCATGAACAGCGCCCTGGTGTCGGCGACGCTTAGCTGGTACGACGGCAACGCCCGCGACCTGCCCTGGCGGCATCCCGACTCGACGCCCTGGCAAGTGATGGTCAGCGAGTTCATGCTCCAGCAGACGCCGGTGAACCGGGTACTGAGACCGTGGCAGGACTGGCTGGACCGCTGGCCGGATCCGGTTGCGCTCGCAGCCGCCCCTGCCGGTGAGGCGGTCAGGGCCTGGGGTCGGCTGGGATACCCGCGACGGGCCCTCCGGCTTCACGCGGCCGCGACCGTCATCACCGAGTCGCACGACGGCGCAGTCCCCGACCACCGGGAAGCGCTGCTGGCGCTCCCCGGCGTCGGCAGCTACACCGCCGCCGCCATCTTGAGCTTCGCGTACCGGCAGCGGCATGTCGTCTTGGACACCAACGTGCGGCGCGTGCTGGCCAGGGTGGACGCGGGCGTCCAGTTCCCCGGCACTGCGCCCACCCGCGCGGAGACGATGCTTGCTGAGCGGCTGCTGCCGCGGACCGGGGAACGAGCCGCCCGCTGGGCGGCGGCTTCGATGGAGCTCGGGGCGGTCGTGTGCACCGCCCGAAGCCCGCGATGCTCCGACTGTCCGGTGCGCCGCCGCTGCAACTGGTTTCGTGCCGGACGGCCGACGTGGACCGGCCCTGCGCGACGAGGGCAGTCGTACTCAGGGACCGACCGGCAGTGCCGGGGCGTGCTGCTGGCGGCCCTGAGGGCAAGCGAGCAGCCTCTGAGTTTTCGCGAACTCGCCGGGCTGTGGCCGCGGGCTGAGCAGTATCAGCGTGCGCTGGGCTCCCTGCTGGCAGACGGGCTGGCCGTGCCGGTTGCCGCCGACACCTATGGGCTCCCCCGCTGACGCACCAGTGCTACCGTCGCAGTGATGCCCATGGACAGCGCATTGCGTGGCACGACCAGTCGTCTGCTGCCGCGGCGGACGATCGAGGCGGCGACAGGATCGTCATGATTCGTCGCCTGTCGATCGACCCGACCACCTCCACCGCTCCGTTCGAGCAGATCCGAACGCAGATCGCCGGCATGGCAGCTAACGGCATCCTGGCGCCGGGGGCGAAGTTGCCGACCGTCCGGCAGCTCGCTGCACAGCTCAAGGTGGCGCCCAACACGGTCGCCCGCGCCTACCGTGAGCTGGAGTCTGACGAGGTGATCGTCACTGACGGGCGGCGCGGCAGCTTCGTTGCCAGCGGCGCCCAGCTGAGCTCCCAGACGGCCGGGAACTTGAGCGCCGCCGCGGACAGCTACACCGCCGCCGCACGCCGGGCCGGCCTTTCCCTGCCGGAGGCGCTTCGACTGATAGAGCATGCCTGGCCAACCGCGCCGCGTCCCTCCCGTCCCTCCGGCGGGGCTGGCGCGCCAGCGGGTGAAGGCTGACCTGCATCCAACTCGACATCCCAAACCCATCCATCGACGAAGGACATCATGAGCGCGCTCAGCCCCACCATCTCGCTCCAGCACGGAGCACAGATTCCCGTTCTGGGACTAGGAACGTCGCCGATGAAGGGCGCCGAAGCTGCAGCCGCCGTGCGCTCAGCCATCGAGTGTGGCTATCGGCTGGTGGACACCGCGGAGAACTATGCGAACGAGGAAGCAGTCGGCCAGGGCATCCGCGACAGCGGGTTAGAGCGCTCGGAGATCTTCCTGACCACGAAGTTCAACCGCCAATGGCACAGCGTTCAGGGCGTTCGGGCGGCCTGGGAGAACAGCTGCCGGCGGCTCGGCGTGGACTATCTCGACCTGCTGCTGGTCCACTGGCCCAACCCCGGCCAGAACCAGTACGTCCAGGCCGTCGAGGGGTTGAACACGCTGCTCTCCGACGGGTCGGTGCGTGCCATTGGCACCTCGAACTTCAAACCGGCGCACCTGCAGCGGGTGCTGGACGAGACCGGCATTCGCGTCGACGTGAACCAGGTACAGCTCAGTCCGTACACCACCCGGGAGAGCACCCGTGCCTTCGACGCCGAGCACGGCATTGTGACTGAGTCCTGGAGCCCGCTCGGCGGATCCGGCGACGATCTCCGCTCCGACCCTGCGGTGGGCGCGATCGCGCAACGACACGGCAAGTCCGCGACCCAGGTTGTGCTCCGCTGGCACATCCAGCTTGGACTGGTCGCCATCCCGAAGTCGTCCAACCCGGGGCGGATCGCGGAGAACATCACCATCTTCGACTTCGAGCTCGACGTCGATGAGATGGCCTCTTTGACGGCGTTGGACCGGGGCGAGGCGGCTGCCGCAGACTCCGACGTGTTTGGTCACTGACGTGTCCGCCGACGTCATCGCCCAGGCGAACGCACCGCTGTTTCGTGACCCGATCTTCGACGGCGCCGCCGACCCGACAGTTGTCTACAACCCCCACGAGCAGGCGTGGTGGATGGTCTACACCAACCGCCGTACCACCATCACCCTCGAGGAGGGCTTGTCCTGGCTCTTCGGCAGCGACCTCGGGGTGGCCTCCTCCACCGACGGCGGTGCCAGCTGGCACTATCGCGGCATCCTGGAGAACCTGGCGTTCGAGTGGGGCCGCGGCACCTACTGGGCACCGGAGATTTTCGCTGCCGACGGAATCTTCCACATGTACCTCAGCTATATCCGCGGAATCCCGAGCCCGGGCGCCGATCCCGCCATGCTGATCCATCACTACACCAGCTCGGACCTGGTCAGCTGGACACACCACGGGCCGCTGCCGCTCAGCTCCGAGCGGGTCATCGACGCCTGCGTGATCGAACGCCCCGATGGGGGTTTTCGGATGTGGTACAAGGACGAGGTCGCCGGATCGTCGACCTGGGCCGCCGACAGCGACGACCTGTTCGAGTGGACGGTGATCGGCGAGGTGCTCCGCACGCCCGGCGGCCACGAAGGCCCGAACGTGTTCGCGTTCGCCGGCCGGTACTGGCTGCTCGTCGACAGCTGGAGCGGTCAGCTGGCGTACTCGTCAGGCGATCTCACCAGTTGGGAGCCGGCGGGCGTCCTCCTCGCCGGTGAGCACGGGCAGCGCTTCAGCCGGGCCGACGACGTCGGTCCGGGTCTACACGCCGACGTCGTCGTCAATGCCGGTAGAGCCTGGATCTTCTACTTCACCCATCCCGACCGGCCAGGTCAGCACCATCCCACCATCCGCAGCCGTCGGTCCTCCATCCAGGTGGCTGAGTTGAAGCTGTCGAATCGGCGGCTGACCTGTGATCGGGCCGTCGTACCGGTGCCGACGCTGGCCACTCCTGATTGAGCGCTGCTGCCAATCCGTCGTGACCATCACCGACAGACAGTGCTGGTGCCAATCCGTCAGTAGCGCCGGCCGGTGTCCTCAGGCGACGGGCTCAGCCTGCGGACGTGACGTCCTGGTCGCCCCAACGCTGGCCACCATGACGCAGACCAACGCCAGCCATTGGCTCCAGCTCAAGAACTCGGCCAGCAGCAGGATGGCAGCCAGCGCGGCAGCCGCCGGCTCCAGGCTCATCAAGATGCCGAAGACCCGTGGCGGCATCCGGCGCAGGGCGGTCAGCTCCAGGCTGTACGGGATCACCGAGGACAGCAGGCCGACGGCGACCCCGATCAGCAGCACCTCCGGCCGGAGCAGGTCGCGGCCGGCCTGGATGACCGCAGGCGGGGCGAGCGCGACGGCACCGACCAGGCTGGCGATGGCGAGACCGGACACACCCGACCATCGCCTGCCGGTCTGCGCGCTCAGCAGGATGTACGCAGCCCAGCCGGCGCCAGCCAGCAGCGCGAACAATACGCCCGCCAGGTTGAGGCTGCCCGGGCTGAAGCCCAGCAATGCAACGCCGAGCCCCGCCAGCCCTACCCAGATGAGATCCAAGAGGCGGCGGGACCCGAGCACCGCCACTCCCAGCGGACCGAGGAACTCGATGGTGACAGCCAGCCCGAGCGGGATCCTGGCAAACGACTGGTAGATCGCCCAGTTCATGGTCATCAGGCTCACCCCGAATGCCAGGGCAACCAGCCAGTCATGCCCGCTCCGTCCACGCAGACGGGGCCGAACCAAGGCCAGGAAGATCACCGCCGAGGTCGCCAACCGCATCCAGACCATTGCGGTCGGCGGCACCTGCGCGAACAGGTCCTTCGCGATGGCGGCACCGAACTGCACTGAGAGGATGCCGCCGACGACAAGCCAAACCGCCGGGATCCGGTTGGTCCGGCCCGGCGGTTGGCTGTCGGTCGCCACGCGGCGAGTGGTTGGCTGCCTCACTTCACGTCGGCCGTCATGCCCAGAGGAGATCCTGCGAGCGTGACTTCGGCGGTCAGTCGGTTCCGGTCTCCTCGCTCAACCCCTCGATGATCCCGTCGAACTCGACCGGCGGGACGTCAGGAGCGGACGGCTGCTCGTTTCCGGTGAAGGTGAACGGGAACTCCGAACCCGGATCCGCCACGTCCACCACCACGATCTCGCCGGCCTTGAGCTCGCCGAACAAGATCCGCTCCGCCAGGTGGTCCTCGATGTCGCGCTGGATCGCGCGCCGCAGTGGCCGCGCTCCCAGCACCGGGTCGAAGCCGCGCTTGGCGATCAGGGTCTTGGCAGCCGGGGTGAGCTCGATGCCCATGTCGCGGTCCTTCAGGCGGCCCTCGACCTGCGCCAGCATCAGATCGACGATCCGCTCGATGTCGGTCTGGCTGAGCTGACGGAACACCACGATCTCGTCGACACGGTTCAAGAACTCGGGACGGAAGTGCTGCTTCAGCTCGTCCGCGACCTTGTTCTTCATCTTCTCGTACGTGCCCTCGGTGTCGCCGGACTGGGTGAAGCCGAGGGTGACGCTCTTGGCGATGTCCCGGGTACCGAGGTTGGTGGTCATCACGATCACGGTGTTCTTGAAGTCCACCACCCGGCCTTGGGCGTCGGTCAACCGGCCCTCGTCGAGGATCTGGAGCAGCGAGTTGAAGATGTCAGGGTGCGCCTTCTCGACCTCGTCGAACAGTACGACGCTGAACGGCTTGCGCCGCACCTTCTCAGTCAGCTGGCCACCCTCTTCGTAGCCGACGTATCCAGGGGGTGAGCCGAACAGCCGGGACGCGGTGTGCTTCTCGGAGTACTCGGACATGTCGAGTGAGATCAACGCGTCCTCGTCACCGAACAGGAACTCCGTCAGCGCCTTGGTGAGCTCGGTCTTTCCGACGCCAGAGGGGCCGGCGAAGATGAACGAGCCGCTG
This sequence comes from Propionibacteriaceae bacterium, assembly GCA_035717205.1. Lineage (GTDB taxonomy): Bacteria > Actinomycetota > Actinomycetes > Propionibacteriales > Propionibacteriaceae > Microlunatus. Next base: position 89,312 of record DASTIW010000041.1, read on the forward strand.
GGACGCTTGGGGTCCTTCAGCCCAGCGCGGGTACGGCGGATCGAGCGAGACAGCGCACGGACCGCGTCGTGCTGACCGATGTACCGCTTGCCCAGCTCCTCCTCCATCCGCAGCAGGCGAGCCGACTCCTCTTCGGTCAGTTTGAAGACCGGAATGCCCGTCGAGGACGAGAGCACCTCGGCGATGATCTCCTCGTCCACCTCGGCCACTACGTCAAGGTCGCCGGACTTCCACTGCGCCTCCCGTTCGGCCCGGGCAGTCAGCAGTTTCTTCTCGTCGTCGCGCAGACCCGCTGCGCGCTCGAAGTCCTGCGCGTCGATGGCTGCTTCCTTCTCCAGCCGGACGGCGGCGATCTTCTCGTCGAACTCACGCAGGTCCGGCGGTGCAGTCATCCGGCGGATCCGCAGCCGGGCGCCGGCCTCGTCGATCAGGTCGATCGCCTTGTCCGGCAGGAACCGGTCGGAGATGTAGCGGTCGGCCAGGCCCGCTGCGGCCACCAGCGCGCTGTCGGTGATCGAAACCCGGTGGTGGGCCTCGTAGCGGTCCCGCAGGCCCTTGAGGATCTCGATGGTGTGCGCGACCGACGGCTCACCGACCTGCACTGGCTGGAACCGCCGCTCCAGGGCGGCGTCCTTCTCCAGGTGTTTGCGGTACTCGTCGAGCGTCGTGGCCCCGATGGTCTGCAGCTCGCCCCGGGCCAGCATCGGCTTGAGGATCGAGGCGGCGTCGATAGCGCCCTCGGCGGCACCGGCACCGACGAGAGTGTGGATCTCGTCGATGAACATGATGATGTCGCCCCGGGTGCGGATCTCCTTGAGCACCTTCTTCAGACGCTCCTCGAAGTCACCGCGGTAGCGCGAGCCCGCCACCAGGGAGCCGAGGTCGAGGGTGTAGAGCTGCTTGTCCTTCAGCGTCTCCGGCACCTCGCCGTGCACGATGGCCTGCGCGAGGCCCTCGACGACGGCGGTCTTGCCGACGCCGGGCTCGCCGATCAGCACCGGGTTGTTCTTGGTGCGCCGGCTCAGCACCTGCATCACCCGCTCGATTTCCTTCTCGCGGCCGATGACCGGGTCGAGCTTGCCCTCCATCGCGGCCGCGGTCAGATTGCGGCCGAACTGATCGAGGACCAGCGAAGTGGACGGGTTGCCCGCCTCGCCGCCGCGGCCGCCGGTGCCTGCCTCCGCGGTCTCCTTGCCCTGGTATCCGCTCAGCAGCTGGATCACCTGCTGGCGCACGCGCGTCAGCTCGGCGCCGAGCTTCACCAGAACCAGGGCGGCCACGCCCTCGCCCGCGCG